>JACZYG010000001.1 GCA_022571215.1 Fidelibacterota bacterium
ATCTATTACTATCCGATAGTAGTTAATTCAGCACTAATTGGCTATATTAGACGTCTTATGTATCCAATTAAAGATAAAAAGAGCCTTACGACCCTTTTTGATACACATCTACAGTGTAGCATGACTCATACGTTTATAGGGATTTAGTATTTATTGAGCATTTTTATAGTGAGCTTTATGTGAACGGACGAGGGGTTACGCTATGTTAAAAAGCTACTAAAAAAGACATATTTTTTTAAACAATTGAGTTACGTCCGTAAATTTCTGTAATTTCGGTTTAGGAGGAAAATAGAAAGGGTCACAGTCCCTCAGGTTGTATAGATTTTATTAGTAGAATAAAAAATACAACTAATAGGAGGTAACCATGACCCGGAATAATGGTAATAATGCAGAAGAAAGTAAACAAGAAAAATATATCGACGACCCCGATTTTTTAAGGAGTTTGGTGCAGACTTTTCTACAAGAGTATTTAGAAGCTGAGATATCCGAGCACTTAGGCGCCGGTAAGCATGAACGTGTATCATCACGAGTAGGGCACAGGAACGGCTATAAACCAAGGAGACTCAATACCAGAGTCGGAAAACTCTTTCTCGATGTTCCACAGGACCGGGAGAGTACTTTCAGGACGGAACTCTTTGAGAGGTATCAGCGTTCGGAGAAGGCTCTAATTCTTTCACTGCAGGAGATGGTCATCCAGGGTGTATCTACGAGGAAGGTTCAGAAGATAACGAAGGAGTTATGTGGCACTATATTTTCGAAGTCGTGCGTATCAGATTGGTGTAAGAGATTAGACGATGAGATAGGCGCGTGGCTGAACAGGCCGTTAGAAATGGCATATCCCTACTTGATCGTTGATGCCCGGTATGAGAAAGTTCGCCGGGATCATAAAGTCGAAAGTAATGGGGTGCTGATAGTTAAAGGCATCAACGAAGAGGGTTACAGGGATCTACTTGCAGTTGAGGTAGTTAATACGGAGAATGTCTCCAACTGGGGAGATCTCTTCAGCAGACTCCTTGACAGGGGTCTACATGGAGTCAGGCTTGTTATATCGGATAATCACAAGGGCTTGAAGCAGGCGATCGACAGATACTTTCAGGGTTGTTCGTGGCAGCGGTGTCAGACACACTTCATGAAGAACGTATTGGATAAGGTGCGTCCCAAGGATAAGGCTCGAGTTAAACAGATGCTCCGAGAGGTGTTTGACGCTTCTGACTCTAAGGCGGCATGGAAGCGTCTCCAGAATATGGTAGAGATGCTGAGAACAACATACCCAAACTTGTCTGAGTTCCTCGAAGAGGAATGCGAGGATACACTTGCCAATTTTAACTTTCCTGTAGAGCATCGAAAGAGAATACGGACAACAAACAGTCTTGAGAGGCTGAATCAGGAGATAAAACGACGAACGAGAGTTATCAGGATCTTCCCCAATGCCGAATCATGCCTACGGTTGATATCTGCTTTATGTATTGAACAATCAGAAGAATGGCTGACGGGAAAAATCTATCTCGATATGAATTTATTCGAAAATGAGGAGGTTAAAGAGGAACAACCTGAGACGACTATGATGAAATTACAGAACTTTTAGTAACTATGTTATAAAAGGAGTGAGCCTCCTAAATTACCACTGCTCACTATAACCACTAATAGTCAAAGGAGGCTCAAATGGTAAAATACAAAGAAAGGTCAATTGAGGGCAAGGAAATTTATGTTGGGATTGATATTCACAAAAAGAGTTGGTATGTGACGGTGTTGACGAAGGAGGCGGAATTATTCAGTGGCAGTCTTCCCGGCAGGTGGGAGGCGCTGAGAAGTTTATTGGAGCGTTATGAAGGTAGTAACGTCAAGGCTGTTTACGAAGCGGGTTACTTTGGCTTTTGTCTTCATGACCACTTGGTGAACTGGGGAGCAGACTGCATAGTAACGCCGCCGAGTTTAATACCGCGGGAATACGGCAACCGTGTCAAGACCGATCGCAAAGACAGCAGGAAGTTGGCGCATCTTTTAGCAAAGGGAATGCTCAAGCGGGTCTGGGTGCCGAGTGAAGAGGAGCGTTTTCACAGGCAGGTTGCTAGACGTCGCCGTCGTTTGATAGGAGATAGAATCAGAACACAGAACCGTATAACCTCAGAGCTTTCGTTTTACGGAATTGATATTACCAAGCCTAAGGGGAAATGGAGCAAGAGTTACATTGAGAACTTACGTCGTTTCCGGTTTAACAATCAGTGGATGCAGCAGAGTTTTGCGCTGCTTTTGGAGCAGTATGATTTTATAAGCGAACTGATAGTAAGGCAGACAGGGCTTTTAAAGGATCTTTCCGAGACGGAGCGTTACAAGAAGCGTGTAGCGATTCTACGCAGCGCGCACGGTATCGGTATGATAATATCAATGGAGATATTGTTAGAATTGCAGGATATGTCTCGCTTCCGCCGTTCAGGACAATTAGCGGCTTATGTAGGTTTAACTCCGTCGCAATATTCGAGCGGAGATAGGGTAAGGATGGGAAGGATCACCCGTATAGGTAAGAGCGCGCTTCGAGGGGCGCTCATCCAGGCATCATGGATATTGATAAAAAAGGACGGAGCGATGCTAGCGAAATACGAGCGGATACAATTGCGCGCAGGATCAAAAAGAGCCATCGTAGCGGTTGCGCGCATCCTGCTTCTTCGCACAAGACGGATGCTTCTGGATAATACGGAGTATGTATCAGGGTTGATAGCATAGCAAAGAAGGTGAGACAATCAATTTATGGGAAAAGAGTTTGAAACCGATAAGACTTAAGGTATTGTAGTATGGCGTACAAGTCCCTGTGCGCGCCGCCTCTCCTGAAGTTTCAATTTTCTTCAGGATACGGGAGGCGGCGACCACGTTATATTTAGTGTGCCAGCTTCATATTTGAATACCTCGGATTGATTACATGTGGCTCCGTAAACGCGGCGACCACGAATAGCAGGGTGGTTTGGATTCATAAATGTAAGGACGTGAAAAAGTAACTATAAGAGGCTTGACTTTATACATAGCAGGACTTGACCATCCATATTGTTTTAAAAATCCATAAACTATCATTCAACTATTGTACCAACTGCTTCATACTATCGTAATAACAAGCTTATCTTCTTATTTATCAGCATGATAAGAAAGGGATCTATAGGGTATAATAGAGTGGTAAAACTAAGGCTGATTTCTTAAATTTGCTAAGAAATTGATTTTGGATTCTTATGTCCGAGAATTATAAACGAAATCATTTTCGCGACCTGAATTTGTATCGGCTTATATTATCATACCAATGTGCAGAAAATTTAACAGGTAATTAGCGAGTTCTTCTATTTTTCGACATTGTGGAAGATTTTATGATCAACCCCGTTAGCTTCCCATCTACTTTGTCACGACTTTCTTTTCTCCCGATCGAATCATATCTATTCATACTCCCTGATTTATGCCAGTAACTCATTAACATTGACATCAATACTATCAGTTCTTCGTAACCAGATCACTGTTTCTTTCTGATTTATAAATGATCACAATGGCATTGACAATCATGATTATTCAAATAGACCACGCTTAATTCATCTAAAAGCTTGTGGTATTTTTCATGTACGCCCGGACCGATTTTCTCTTCTTCGGCTCTTTCGAAATCGATTAAAAGAGATCGCTGCCTCTCTTCCGGGATATGCTTATCTGCCATTACGAACAGAATATTATTTTCTTTATCGATGTGCTCCGTTAACAGCGCAATGTAATTCATCGCATATCGGATAAACTCTTCCGGGGCAGATTCTTTTCCCTTCTTATAATTGGCAATAGCATCGCTCATTCCT
This sequence comes from Fidelibacterota bacterium, assembly GCA_022571215.1. Classification (GTDB taxonomy): domain Bacteria; phylum Fidelibacterota; class SORT01; order SORT01; family SORT01; genus SORT01. Next base: position 3,816 of record JACZYG010000001.1, read on the forward strand.
TTGACATTCTCTCGTCCTATGACATGCTCCGAAAGCATTACCCCTATCGGTCCGCCCTCATTGGGTATACCATACTCTTCCAGGGCGGGAAACAGTAGATCCTCTTCTTTACCATGATGGCATTTGTCAGCAAACTCTTTGAAGAATTCTATTATCTTTTCAAGATCAGTCTCTTTAACATGCTCTCCTTTATCGAGCCTGTGACATACCTTCTCCAATATATTCAGCATAATCAGTATTGCATCGTGTTCTTTTATCAGTATTTCTGTTGGTTTCATTTTTTCTCCTGTATATGTATTCCTATCGTAAATTGATATAACAATGTTACTATCGGATTTACTGGATACAATTATTATGCATTTCTATTTTTTAAAATATCTTTCGCGCTAAGCTTCTGAATAACAATGTGATAGATTTAGTAATATTTTATTTGATTAAAATATTGGGATTGATTATTTCCCAGTTATGCAAAATTTCGAGTTTAGATTCTTAATGACGCTAATTAGGATTCTATAAGTCTACAAAAATGTTTTCCATGGAAGATCTTCTACACATGACAGAGCAACCATCGTTGAGCGCAGTGCGATTGTAAGTAGGGATAGAATTTGAGATTGACGAATTTCGTCATGTTCAGCATCGGTGTGAAGTATCTCCCGTGTATGAAAGTGAACCGTTCTCTTCATTGCGCGACATGTGATATAAGCGGATCTGTTCTTGCACGTGAAATATGAGTCTTACAAATAATGGTCTATTAGATAAAAAGTTTTGTCTTAATAGCTAATCATCAAAACCAGGACTATTGTTCGCTTCAGGGACGTTCCCGGTGGGTTCCCAGTCTGTAGAAGCGGTTCCACCTGGGAGGAATCGAGATTCCAGAATGAGTGTAAATTTATCAAACTGGAGATTGAATCCGAGACTCATCGGCAGCCCGAATATTCCTTCCGTCGAGCCGGGCAGGTTCCTTAAGTACCATCTGCCTGTATTGAGAAATCGCTCCCTTCTTCAATTATACGATTCTCTTTTCAATCTTTGTATGAATAGTTGCACTTACCCTTTTGTTGGAAGATACTTTTCTTCCATCTCGTCCAGCATCCCTCTGCAGAAACCAAGCATATTTCGACGGTCCTCATCGCTGAACGAAGACATGCAATGATCCATCATCTTGGGCATCATCTCATGCATGTTCTTCATCATCTCCTAAGGATCCATCTTTTCCATGCTTTTCATCTTCCGCTTCATCATACCTTCCATCATTTTGTCCATCATACCCATTATTACCTCCTAATTCTTTTTCCGTATCGACTATATTTCACTCGCTCAATGACGTAGCAATGTTGCGTTAGATTTTCACGGAACGATAATTGACCTCAAAGCCTTGCCGTTTCTCAGTTCATCCAAGGCATCATTTATCTTATCAAGAGGATACTCTCCCGTTATAAGCGGCTCTAACTTGATCTTGCCCCGTTCGATCATCTCTATCAAAGGCAAGTAATCTGCCGGACGGCAGCCAAGAGAGCCTATCATTTCAAGTTCATAATACATTAATCTTGCAGGCGAAAAGGTCATCTCCTCAGCTGTATAGCCAATGACGACCAATCTGCCCCCTCTATTAATGAGAGAGTAGCCGTCTGAAATGGTCTTGGGATTTCCGATTGCCTCAAACGCAATCTCGAACCCGCCACCCGTTTCTTTCTTTAAGTTCCGGACGTACTCTACATCTTCAAGGGGATTTACCGTCTTATATGCGCCTAACGATTTTGCGAGTTCAAGTTTAGAATCACTCAGATCAACGGCATAGACCGAAGCGCCCAATGCGGCGGCAATTTGCACAACATTGATACCAACCCCTCCACATCCTATCACGACAACTTTATCTCCTGATTTCACCTGTCCGCGGTTCTTAACAGCATGATACGGAGTTGAAACGGCATCGGCGATAATTGAAGATTTTTTCAGATCAAGTCTGTCAGGTAAATGTATTAAATCTTTTGCCGGCGCCGCTACATATTCAGCGTAAGCGCCGTTGACGTTATTGCCGAACATTATCTGGTTTGCGCAGATATTTTCTCTTTCGGACAGACAGAACTCACAGTTACCGCAACTGATAACCGCGGGAATTAAGACTCTATCCCCTATCTCCCATCCCTTAACGCCCTCGCCGATTTCAGCTACTATTCCTGAAGCTTCGTGACCGAGGATCAGTGGAGGTTTTTTAAAAGTAGGCACCCCGTGGTCGATATAATGAAGGTCGGTATGACAGACTCCGCAGGCAGCTATCTTGATCAGTAGTTCCCCATCTGTCGGAACAGGGGTCGGCACTTCTTCTATAACGAGTTTTTGCCCCGCCCCGTAAAAAACCGCAGCCCTCATATCAATTGTCCGCCATCTACCTGTATCACCTGACCTGTTATATATTTCGCTTCATCGCTTGCAAGAAAGAGAACCAAATTCGCGACATCTTCGGGTTTACCGAGCCGTCCGAGCGCGCTCTCTTTTATTGCTCCTTCCCGAATTTCAGAGGACAATTTTGCGGTCATAGCTGTTTCTATAAATCCGGGAGCCACAGAATTTACATTCACATCGTATCTGCCCATCTCTTTCGCTACTGATTTTGTAAGACCTATGATCCCCGCTTTTGACGCTGAATAGTTCGATAGTCCGAATTTACCTCTAAGACCGTTAATGGATGAAATAGTAATGATCTTACCGGATTTTTGATTCTTGAATATAGGCGATACAGCCCTGATATAATTAAAACAACCTTTGAGATTAACGTCTATGACACTGTCCCATTCGTTTTCTTCCATCTTCCAAACAGCGCTGTCAATGTTTATACCAGCATTGCAAACGAGAATATCCAATCCCTTGAATCCTTCTACTACGCTGCTTACAACCTTTCCAGCAACGCTATAGTCAGTTACATCGGCTTCAATCGAAATAAATTCTCTTTCGAGAGATGATATTTGTGCAGATAGTTCGGCGGCATCTTCTTTCTCTCCAACAAACGTTATTGCCACATCTGCTCCATGACGGGCAAATCCGATGGCTATCGCAGCGCCGATACCTGTGCTACCACCGGTTATGAGAGCTTTTTTATCTTTAAGAAGAACCATTCAGATCGAGTTTTGAGCCGCATTTACCGCAGTATTCAAATTCAGACGGGATGCCTTTCGCATTACATTTTGGACATTCGTGTTCGTAGGGACCCCATAGAAATTCAATAGAACCGCCATCTGCCATTTTATCCCTGAGCTCTTTGTAACGCGGTTGTCGTTTCTCAACGAATGCCGTCATTCCTTCATATGGCTCCAAGGAGGTGAAGTGCAGGCTTAGCCAATCCCGCGCGTGTCCGATTGTGCTGTGCCAGGCGAAATCTTTGAAGAAATTCATTTGCTGTTTCGTATATCGGGTACATTCATAGAACTTGTCTTTGAGTTTATCGGTCATCGTTTCAACCGCTTCATCAAGTTTGGTCAAGTCGATCGCATACCCGTTTTCTTCTTTCAGTGCCATTCTTATCTCTTCACTGCTTGCGCCTTCTATAAATTCTCCGTCTTTTGTTACCGAAGGAACGACCTGATTTACCAGTCCCCAATCAAGCGCTTTGCTTGGGGAGATAGGTTCATTGAACATAAGGATCTCTCTTGCCCGTCTGTCACCGACAAATAGAGTAAGCCATTGGGTAGCTCCTCCACACGCTACAGAACCTACGCTTGTGCCTACCTGTTTTATGTAAGCATGCTCAGCAATGATAGACAGGTCACAAGCCAATTGCGATTCGTTACCCCCGCCAACAACGATACCGTTCAGGCGCGCAATAGTGGGTTTACCGTTGTTCATGATACTTTCGATGTAACTTCGGAACAATCCCATATACTTCCAATAATCGTGCGGTCTTTTGGTGTATAATTTTTCATATTCCTTCAGATCTCCACCCGTGCAAAATGCTTTGTTACCGGCTCCGGTCATCACGATAACCGCTATTGAATCGTCATAGGACGCATCGTTAAAAGCCTTTGCAAGCTCGATAAGAGACCCTGTGCTATATGCGTTGTAGCTATGCGGTCGGTTTAATGTAACTGTCGCCACACCGTTCGTTTTTTCATAACCGATTTCTTTCAATTCAAGTTCTTCTGCTGTCTTTGGAGTGAATTCTTCCATTATATTTCCTTTAATAAGTTTTCTTGCTAATTTTCAGCAAGGTTTTTCTTTTCAAGCCGCATTATGCCTAAAAGCGCTGCGCCTATCGCTCCGGCAAATTCCGAGTCTGCGCTTACGTTTAACGGCGCTTCAAGTTTTTCCTCCAGAGCTTTTATCATCCCTACGTTCTTCGTCACTCCGCCTGTAAGAGTGATCTCGTTTTCGATTCCTACCTGCCGTAGCAGCGCCACTATCCTATCGGTAATGGATTTGTGAGCGCCTTGAACAATATCTTCGACGTCAACACCTTTGGTCACGAGATTAATAACTTCGGATTCAGCCAGTACAGCGCAGATGTTGCTGATAGTCTGCGGATTTTTCGAACCGAGAGAGATACTTCCTAATTCGTCTAACTCGAGTTCAAGAGCGAGCGCGACTCTTTCCAAAAATCGGCCTGCGCCCGATGCGCATTTATCGTTCATACGGAATTTAAGAACTCTTCCCTCTTCGTTGATTTTCATGGCGCGCGCGTTCATTGCGCCTATATCAATAATACAACGGGTTTTGGGAAAGATATACAATGCGCCGAACGCATTACTTGTGATGTCGGTAATCTGAATATGTCTGAACGGAACCTGATACCGCCCGAAACCTGTGCTTGCTATATATTCTATTTCATTAAATCTAATACCTTCAATTTGACACGCTTTATTCAATGCCGTTTCCGCTGATTGGGCTAAATATGCTCCCGTCATTGTGGTTCCTCTGCCGAGAATCTTTCCCTTTTTGTCAATCACGACTGCTTTCGTCACTCGCGAACCAACGTCTATGCCTCCGATGAATTCCATTTAGTTAGTTGTAACCGATTTTATTGATGCTCGTTCAAGAGCGAAGAGCGCTGCCCCAATTGCTCCGGTATATTGTGAGTCTTCAGTGGCATTAATTTTTAATTTTAATTTTTCTTTCAGCGCCGCCACCATCCCTATATTTTTTGACACTCCACCGGTGAACGTAAGCTCCGGTTCCAATCCGACCCGCCGCAACAGAGATGAACTCCTTCCCGAAATCGAATTGTGCACGCCTCTGAGAATATCTTCCGGTTTCTTACCCCAGGCGAGATGAGAGATTATTTCCGATTCAACAAAGACGGTGCAAACGTTGGTTATCCTCAATGGTTTTTTGGATTTTAGAGATATTACTCCCAAATCGTCTAAAGAGATGTCCATAACTTTTGCCGCAGCTTCGAGAAACTTTCCGGTTCCCGCAGCGCATTTATCATTCATACAGAAATCAATCACTTCACCTTTCGGGCCGACTTTAATTGCTTTTGTATCTTGACCGCCTATATCAAGAATAGTGCGTGTTCCGGGATGAAGATAGTGAGCGCCTTTCGCATGACAGCTTATCTCTGTAATCTGCGTATCTCCGAACGGTACGCGGAATCGACCGTAGCCAGTCCCCACAGTGTAGGCTATGTCCCACTCTTCCACATCAGCCATCTTCAACGCTTGATTGAATACCCTTTCAGCCGCCTTTACAACATTCGCGCCCGTATGTGTTAATCCACGCGCGATAATTTCACCGTTTTCATTCAACAGAATTGATTTTGTCGCGGTGGATCCTACGTCTACTCCTGCCACTATCATAAATTTATCCTCAAACTTCTACTAACCTTCTATGTTCGAGTGATTCAAAAAATGCGTCGATCCGATTTCGCATCTGCGCTTCTGAGAAGTATCTCGGGTCTGCGAGATCCGATTCGATGAAGAGCGTTGGAACATTATACTCCCTGATGAACCGCTCTCTCGCATCCGCTTGACCGACAGAAAATGCCCTGCAACTTTTTACCGAATGAATGACAAGAGCGTCTGCGTGGTAATCATCGATATAACTTTTTATCATTTCAGAACGCATTTTCCAGTTATAGTTGGTATAGCAATTCGTTGCGTATTCGGCTATGCTTTCGAGAGGTCGAGATGGATCATGCCTGAATCCGAAATCCCAAATGCCGCCGACCTTTGAATAAGTGGATGCAACGACACATACATCCCACTTTTTAAATAACTCCCAAAAGCTTCTGAAATGGGGCCATGGGGGAGGTCCTTCCATTACGATACGAAATTTTTCCTCCGGAATCGGACCGGTTTTATGCTGTATTCGTTCTTCAATTTCTAATTTTGCCTTCTGGTAATATTCGACGCATTCTTCGGTTCCTCTAAGTACATAGATCGGCGCCATGAAAAAGACTGCTTCAAAAAACGCATCAAAAGGAGACGGTTCATTTTTCGCTGACTGTAGTATGTCTACCCAAAGATCTTCGGCCTTTACGGAATTTCCGAGAATCTCTTTCAACTTGTCTTCATCATATTGTATACCGGTCTTCCGCTCGCATACCTCGATGAGTTCTTCAAGTTGCGAACATATATACTTCATATCACCTTTTGTGGGTTTTCCCTCTCTCAAATACGGCACATCCAATATGAATAATTCGGCTCCGTAAGTTTTTGCTAATGCTTCAAACCATTTCACATAGGTCATACATCCTGAATAGGTGCATACGAGCAGGTCAGGGGGAGAAAGTGTCCCGAACGGACCTTTGTTGCCGGACAATATAAGACCTACATCATTTTTTACATATCCGCATACATCGGAAGAATATCCTACATCTTCCGCTTTCATGATAAAATCGCCGGCGACCTTTTTCACTCCGCATTGCAGAGCGTTCACTTCGGGATATACAAGGTGAAAATTGAATACCCTCAATAGTTCGGCTATGTTCCCGCTAATAAAGAGATAAGCGACTTTTTCGCCTTTCTCCTTCGCAGAAGATATTCCCGAATACCAGTTATCAAGCAACTCACGTTGATAAGTCCGGGCAACACCTTGATATTTAAATTTAATTTCGTCCATCATGAAAAGAAAAGTATAGACTCTACAAAAGTCTCGACCTGAGTCTTAATAGATTCAAATACCCCCATTTTTTCTTCAAATTCAAATGACAGATACGGAATATCGTTCTTTTCGAGCGCATCCTTTAAGAGTACATAATCGAACAGAGCCGGCTCGCAGAACTTTGCGGCGCAAAACAGCACTCCCGCGGCAGCGTTTTTTTCAACTTTTTCCAATAAGTGGTCGCTTCTCGAACGATTACCGTCATGTCTTACTGAAGAGGGATAACTCAGATTGATATAAGCTTCAGCAAGATTCCTATAAGGAGACCCTTCAGTTGAAACATCCTCCATAAACCAGCGGTATCCTACCAACAGATCATCGTCCACGATATAACAGCCGGCCTCTTCAAGAAGATGAAGCATATCCAAGGGGGGTTGTTCGCAGAATGAACCTTCTAATATGACTCTTACGCTGTCTCTTTCTCCCTTATCTCTCAACAATACAGATTCCAATAACTTGTCAAGAGTTTCCGAGAAAACGGACTGGGGAACGAGTGTGCCGTATCGAATTATTATGTACAATTCTAATGTTGACAAATTCCAAGGTTCTTTACTTCTAAACTCGTAAAGCTCCCGAAGCTTAGCCCTATTCTCATTATATACAGATATGGATTCGAGAATTGAATCTTCCTTCGGTGTAGAACCGTTCATTGTGCACAGATTATCAGCAAGTCGTTTATATTCGTGAACCAGATAATCTACTGCGCTTTCTGAATACATATTTTGTGGCAGATGAATGAATTCAACCTGGAGATTGGGAAAATTCCTTTCCCAAATTCCGCTCAAATTTTTTGAAACATCGCATATCGAAGGAAATACCATGGCATCCACATCCTTCAGTTTTCCCTTGAGTCCGACTTCAAGAGTGCTGCGTGCTATGGAACAGATGAAAGACTGTATAAGCGAATCAGCATATTCTATTTCAATATCGGAACCTCCTCCGAATATTCCGATCGGGAACATACCGCAGCCGTCAATAATCTCCCAAGGTGTATAAACAGGGAAGGTTCCTACAGCTAACCCTGTTCTACTCTTCTTCTTCCACTTGTTGATCTCTTGAAAAGGTGATTCGACTTTTCTTCTACATTCAGATATTATTCGGTCAAAAGTCATTGAATATCCATTACCATCCTGATGTGTTTGCAACAGTTCCTAAAACTATTAAACTTCTATTAGCCGACTTTATAGGTATTTTTTTATCCATTCATCACTATTAAAACAACGAGCGTATTATATAAAGTCCAAATATTGTGCCAAAAACGTGATAAGTTAGGTATTAGTATGTTTAAATCTTTTATTTTCAACATGATACATAACCTTTTTAATAGGAGAATTATGGTTATGAATGATATGAATTCTTACTTTTGCAATACATGAATAACGACATTCTCACTGTTGGGAAATACTATGTGAAATTAAAGTTACGACATTGAATTAATGCGATTCGGAAATAGTGCATGCAATAATATATCACTCTCTTTATCTCCCCTCCTCTTAGCCTCTTGTATCATCACCAGCGGACATCCGCACGAACTGCAATCCGCATTCCCTTCAAAAGTGCAAGGTTCTTTTATCTTAAATCGGACATCAAAAGAAATGGCTGAACTTTTGTAAATGCAATTCATCTCTACAGCTCTTTGACGAGATGGTCTGAAAAGCTCAAGAGATTTTTCGGTGTTAAGTAATACTTCCGGGGTTTTTATCTTTAATTGAAGAAGCAGATTCACCGCCATTTCTCGTGATTCCGCCTTCAGTTGAGAAGAACCATTCGTCCCTGACACTTGAAATCCAACCAAAATTCCCTGCGCTTGGGTACGATCCATCAGATCGGGTAATGCTTCGATCTGTTTTATCGATTCAGAGGTGAGAACGGTGAAAATTGCGAATGATTTCGGAGGCATCTTTTTTATTTGTTTCATGGTCTTTGCGTACAATCCTTTGCCGCGTATAGAATCATGAATAGCTTTGGAACCGTCAATTGAAATTAAGATAGAGGCGTTTAGATCTTCGGGAATAGGTAAAATACCCGAAGTAGCAATAGCGTTTCTCGGAAAAAGTTTTATAGCCTCTCTTAGCAAGTTTAACTTTAGCAACGGCTCACCGCCTACCCAGAAAGCGGATTGTATCTCGTACCGGTCTCTAACCAGTTTAAGCTTTTTCAAGTATATTGCATCGGGCAGTTCTGTAGGAATTTCCTGAATATTGGTATAATAATAACAATGATTACACCGAAGCGGACATCGACTGCTGATATCGAATATTCCTATTGATCGCTTGATAGGTTCCCCCCCTGTTTCTAAGATCATATTAATGGTGCGCTCGAAAGTTACACTGAATATGAATAGATTTCAAATGAAGAATTGTAAATATTGGTTTTACTAACCCAACGTCACTTCTGAGTGACCTATCCCCGTAAGTGCCTGATACTCAGCATATGGCGCTGTCCTTTTAAGCCATTGGTCGGTGGTTCGAGTCCACCTGGGCGTACTACCTAAAAGGCTCATATAGCCGTTTTATCTTCTTAGAATATTTTATTAAAGCGACCTGGCTACCGTGTACCGTGATTCATAAATATCAATGCATTGACCGCATATAGGATCTGATAATTTCCAATCAGGATTTTCTTTTTGAATCAATTCGATGATCTCCTCGGAAATTAGTTCCGTATCGCTTGTGAGGTCAGTTGAACTAAAAGTGCACAGCGAACAATTTCCCTTACTGGCATCTTTGGCGTTCTTACGGTCTTGGAGCCAATCAAAGGGATCGGCAGCAAAATCTTCTAATTTTTCATGCTTAGGGTTGGGATTATCGAAAAAATAGTCAAACAATCTTGAAGATTCACCAGGCGGCAACTGAAATGTTTGTTGGAATTTCTCAAAATGCGTATCTTTCGATAATGAAGTTGGCAAATTTTTATTCGACAAGCGTCCGTCTACAGTTAAATCCCATAATATGCTGTACCTTTGCAGGAAGAGTGAGTCAATTAACGAGCTTACATTAGGATTCGATGAATTGAGCTTGTATCCGAAGCAGGGGTTCAGCAAGTCTTCAATATGCTGAAGTTCGTGTTTAAGATAATCAAGAAGTCTGTCCGGTTTACAAAATTGTTCGGGCGTTAGCGTAATGAGGATTGAAGTGTTCTTTTCATCTTTGGAATATAGCTTGTAATTCTTCCGAAAAAGTTCGGCGCCTTTATTTTTCTTAGACGGCGCCTGAATAATTGCTACACGGTCGACCTTTGAAATAATATGCGGATAAGAACATATAGACTCTACTAAAGGAGCATCCAACTCAAGTTTTAAAAACCATGAGAAATGAAAATTCTGAAATGCAGAATCTCTTTGTTCGCTATCCTTCATTTCGTATAGCGCATTTCTTTTATCCCGAAATTTCATCTCTTCCTCCCTTTCGGAGATGAAACGCATTACTACTTCTTCAATCAGTGTGGGCGAGTATTCCAAAATGGATTTTACCTCAGCATACATCTTACGCCTATCATCCTGTGAATCTGAAATATCGACAGCTGCTTCCTCGCTATGTTCTATTGCAGTTTCATGCATCAGCGTTAAAATTGCTCCATTGTGTTACCCTCTCCTGCCAATTCTTTAACATCGCCGCTAAATTCACAATCATAACATTCATCAACTTCAACGCTTGATCTGAGATGAAGCTTTTCCGAACCGGATTTTAAATTGAATTTATCGCACTCGAATTGAACGAAGTTCCGCAGCAACCTTCCGAGATTGCCGTAAAATCCGCCCGGGTCTTCCTTTATACAAAGGTGGCTAAACGTTGGAGTAAACCGCGCGAAGTGGTCTTTCAGAAAAGACCGTTCAGCCTTCAGGGTTTCTTTCAACATTGCCGATTTTTTATTTTGTATCGCATATGCTTCTTTTCTCGTGAGAAAGCACATGAATTCTAATTCACAGGCGACATGATCGATTCTCTCGTGCTTGGCGACGTTTAATTCCAGGCCAAAAGCAGTTAAGAATCCAGAAATATCAGCCAGCTGATGCGGTTGTTGGAAGAGATTCTTATCGCCATACTCCGTCTCGTACGGTGGAACGCTTGAACGTGCGCTGTGACCGAACAAATTGTAATACTTGCTTTCCAATTTATCTACCAAATCAGCATCTACTTCCACTGCCAGATCCGAGACATCTTCCATAAGATTCTCGTCAATTATTGAAACCAGTTCGGCAAACATCGAGTTCTGTTCGTTCGATATGAGCCTTCTGACGGTCTCTTCAGTCGGAGGTCGAAATCCGAGAGTTAATGCTTCATATATCCCGCTTCTGCAAAGAGCAATTTCAGCGTCATTAGTTTTTCTTCCATCAGTCATATCACTATCCTGTTTAAATTGAGTTTGCATACTTTCTTGATCTCTCATAAATCGGCTCTTCAATGGTTGTACGGAAAAGTTCTGTACCGTCCTTACCGTACGCTATGACCGTATCGTTATAAATATTGACGGCTTTACCTCTGATAGTACCTTCATAGATTTTTGGTCCTTTCTCAAACTCGTAACTGAAAATTATCCGATTTGAACGCCTGAAGAGTTGTAACACTGCCAATAGCTCTCTGCTGGGATTCATATAATTTTCTATAGCTTGATCGACTCCGGGACCGAACATTTGCTTAAGATATTTCCTCGGCACCCATCTGGGCGGAATATAAAAGCCGTTCGGTGAAGTTCCGAACTGCGGATAAAGCGGAAGCGCCACTTTCGCTTCATGAACCATATAATACAAAGGATTGGACCGATCTTTCATCCAAGTCCCATCGTTGTTCATCTTGACCAACCCCTGCATCCTCATCTGACCGATACAAGCCGCCATGCAGCGTGTTTCCATAGGAATTCCTTCGGACTCTGGATCGGTTCCCTCAACACGCGGATAACATCCAACACATTTTTCGGTGATTCGCGTATTGCCTCTGTACATCGCTTTTTTATATGGACATGCTTCCACACATTTTCTATAACCGCGGCATTTCTCCTGATCAATTAAAACTATGCCGTCTTCGGGTCTTTTATAGATCGCTTCACGGGGGCAAGCGGCGAGGCAGGCAGGATAACTGCAGTGATTACATATTCTCGCTAAATAGAAGAACCAGGTTTTGTGAGTTGGCAGTTCAACACCTTCTTTATCCAGCTCGTTGACCTTTCCGAGTTTTCCTTGAGGATTATCCTCATAAATATTCGGAGAATTCCACTCGTGGTCTTCAGGAAGATAACCTAAAACACGTGAGCTGTTCGGCAGCAATCTTCTTTTGATAGCTTCGAAGATCGTCTTTCCTTCAAATCTGTATTTTCCGTTTCTCTTCCTCCAGTTCTGTTTACCCGGATTAGCTTCCTCAAGAAGTTTAAGGATCTTCGCATCCCAAAATTGAGGATATCCTCCATACGGCTTGGTTTCCACGTTAGCCCACCACATCTGTTCCTGCCCTTTACTGAACGTCCAGGTGGATTTGCAAGCCATCGTACACGTTTGACATGCGATGCAGCGGTTTATGTTGAACACGAATGCGAACTGGCGATCGGGATACGCTCCTTCGTATGGATAATCCATTTCTCGATTCAGCTGCCAATTTTTAACTTTAGGCACGGTACTCCCCCTTTTGCTGATAATTCGTTAAATATTTGTGTTTGCTCAATTTCATTTCTTATTCTTGATTTAGATTGCTGTTGTTTACACGATCAATTATTCTGACGCTGCCCCATACTGAGATACATTCGTCTACTATAGTTTCGATCTCATTTTCTCCAAGCTGAAGATAAGCTCGGTGAGCTCCTGCATATTCGCTTTTGCTGAATATTCCCATCAGTTTCTTTTTACCCATCCCAAGTCGAGCGAACTCTTCTGCAAAGACGTAAGCCATATCTTTTGCAGCGTCTTCATCAATTTCGAGCTCGACACCGACTAATACGTTAGGATCACTTGGATCCGGATCATTGTAGGGCATATCTTCTCCTTCTATTCTTTCATGTCGATTAAACTGCCGGCGATATATCTTTTCATGAACTCGCTCTCATTGTCCGGAGTGAATCCTGTCGTAGCAGGTTGCCAAATTCCAAGCCCTCCCATCCCTCCGTCTTCAGCTTTTGTCACCTTCACAAGCGTTTCCTTCGGGACGGTATTTAAAGCGTGATTATCCGATTCACCACCAAATATGAACCCCATGTAAGCTTTCGTCTTATGGAATAAGGTATCAGTTTGGTGCATCGGCATATGCCAATTACGAGTGATTGACTGTTGTGACCCATAACGCAGGTTCGCCTGATATCCCGTATTGGCGGACAACGCTCGACCGTCTGGTCGTGACTCATGAGCTCTCACGCTTTTCTCGGTAGCGATGAATGGAGCGTGCTTCATCATCACAATATTATATGGATAAGCATGATTGTACTTAGCCCTCAGCATACATCTTGAAACACGGTAGAAAAAATCTCCCGGTTTAGCGCCTATATAAGGTCTATCGGCAGGATTTGCGTCTATGTAAACATAATCCCCGTCTTCAATTCCAAGGTCACGCGCTGCTGCCGGATTTATGTGGAGCTGATGCTCACCTACGCTCGGTGACCGTTTGTCCAGCCTGTACGGATCGCCAAAATTTGAATCGTACAGCATATGCCAGTCAACGTTTGACCATCCACTGTGAACTCTATGACGAGTCTTGGGTGTTAAACAGTAAAATGTAAATCCTTTCTCCCAGAGGAAGTTCTTTGTTCTTCTCGCCTTCTTCCAGCTCATTTTAATGTTGCGTATAGTCCGATCATCCCAATGCTCTGCCTTTATCGAAATACCGTAATCATCCGGGCGTACATATGGATTAGAACTAATTATAACGTTCGGCAGGTATGGAGTAGCTTCGGGACCTTCTCTGTGCACTATAAAATTCTCACCGTATTCTATCGCTTCCGGAATATCGGAATACGCGTTCAATCTCCCCGTATCGGTGTGGAATGGTTCACTGTCATTTATTTGTTCAAAGAACGGAATACGCGGATAGGTTCTGAACATCATGAGCGCTCCGCCGGATGGTCCGTACTTGCCTGCCATTATATCATCTAAATTATATCCGGAAGTTGTAGTGCTCGTATCCAAAAGGCGCTGGATATAAATACTCCGTTTACCTTCATACTCAAACTTGAACATATCCGTAAATCGCGTATCGCCGGTCACCTTGGCGAGACTTTTAGCGATACCGGCGATTATAGCCAGATCGTCCCTGCTATCGAATACCGGAGGGATCCCTCCTTTCCATATCTGTAAAAATGGATTAGAGCAACTCGCAGTGATCTCAAGATCATCGAATTCAAGCCATGAATTTGCGGGAAGCGCAATATCCGAATATTCAATCGAGGCAGTCATCTGAATATCGAATGAGACTATCATTTCTATATTCGGATTTACGTTCTTGATCATCTCGTAAACCCATTTCGCATTATTTATTAGATTCACGTTATTGAAAAGAATCGCTTTAGTCGGAGTCGGCATGTGCGTATCACCTGTGAAATTCTTCCTTCCGTATTTCGGAGTATCAACGATTAAAGCTTTATCTCCATGATTCCAATACGCCGGTTCCTCGCCCTTTGCATAAGCGTGGACTTTTACATCCTTACCATGAGCGAGCGGATCAAGATTCGGCTCAAACGGATCCTCGGCGACCCATCCCTTAAACCCGGGTCCTGTCCATGGAGAACCCTGAAAAAGCCCGGCTTTATAATTTCCTGCCCAGGTATGGCAACCCGCGCCCGGTGCACCCAAATTCCCCGTGAGCATAATCGGTAGGTATGCCGCTCTGTTCATCTCCGTTGCATGGAACCAATGATTTATTCCCTCACCCTGATGAATGGCAACAGGTTTTATTTTAGCGATATCCTCCGCTAATTGCTTAATCAATTTCTTCGGAGCCTGAGTAATCTCCACAACAGTGTCGATGTCGTAATCCTTCAGATGGATCTTGTATAACGACCAGAGAGTCGCTACTTCTACCTCCGTGCCGTCCACAAGCTTCAACGTAAAATTTCCGTCTAAAACAGGATTTATCCCTTTTTGTTCCATTGTATCACCGACATCGTCTCGGGTCAGTGCCTTAAACTCTTTAGAATTTCTATCATAGACTACAAAATCACCTAACCTCTCATGCTGCTCATCGGTAAATCCCTGAATTCTTACTGAAGGACCCTCTTTTGACAGATCACTCTTATAATTGGGGAACAGTTCCGCTGCACGCAGTCTCTTCAAATTATCTTTCCTGACCAGAAGCGGGAAATCAGTGAATCTCTTCACGAATGATTCGTCATGCCAGTTCTTATCAATGATGATCTTTGTGATTCCCAACCAAAAAGCCGCATCCGTAGCCGGGCGAATTGGAATCCAGTAGTCCGCTTTGGTTGACGGCGGTCCATATTCAGGAGCTATCACCACAATTTTTGCGCCCCTCTCCATGCATTCTATAAACCAATGAGAATCGGGCAGTTTATTCTCTACCAAGTTTTTCCCATCCATGATAATGAGCTTCGAAAAGCGAAGATCATTGAAATCACAGTCAGATGCTTGGAGTCCATGAACAAACGGCTGTCCGGGCGCCTGGTCGCCATGCCAGGTATAATTGGAGAAATTCCGTCCGCCAAGAGCCTTGTCTTTCCCCACTCCCCGGTTCTTCGCATCAAGCAGAGCGAGCGTATTATTCAGACGATACATTCCGTATTTACCGATAACTCCTAAGAGACCCATACCACCACGGATTTTTATAGTCCTTGTACCTGCCTCTTGCATCGCCTCTACCATCTCAGGCTGATACCCTTGCTTCAAAAGTTTCTTTTTACCTTTCTCTCCGCTATAACGTTTTGAGATCGCCTCTAAAGCTTTCGCTATATTATCCAATGCGTCGTCCCATGATATCTGAACGAACTCATCATCACCACGACTATCGAATTTATATTTCTTTTTGAGTTTCGGAGTGAGCTCCGGGAAACCCGCATCTGCCCATCTTTTCCATCCCTTACGCACGATAGGATGTTTTAACCGGTAAGGACCGTATAGAACTCTGTGAAAAGTATAGCCTTTTGCGCACTGTCTCGGGTTCCAGTTATTCGTTGCGTGATTTCCTTGAAGATCTGAATAATTTTGGTAATCATAGGTCGAACCCATCCGAATGACGATTCCATTCCGGACGTATGCTCTCACTCTACAGGCGTGAGTGTCGTTTGGCGAACAGACCCAATCAAACCAGCTGTCATACTTATACTGGTTTCTGTACACTTTCTCCCATCCCCTCTTAACTGACCCCGCCAATGGATTTTCGCCCGGGTTCACGGACGAAAGAAGATGCATCGGAGTGCTTAGTGTATAGGCTAATGCTCCGGCGCCTATTTCCATCCACTTGAGAAATTCTCTCCGCTCCATCCCGTTACCATTTTTTCCTTCATTTTTTTTAGTCATTATAGCTTCCCCGTTATGCTTGAAATTCTTTTGCTATTACCGTTCCTTTTCATCTGATTATTAAGGAGCAATTATCAAATCTTGCCAGATCGTCACTGATTTCTTCCCGTCTCTGTCGCCTGCGCTTCCGTTCCATACTGAAAAAGCAACGGAAAGATGTTGTCCCGGATTAAAATCTATACTGTTTTGACCATTAGCCTTCAGAGATCTCTTTAACACCACACTATATGTTCCCATATCGTATACACCGAATGATTTTACGCTTTGTTCTATCTTGGGTCGTGCCGTTAGCGTACCAAAACCCGTCGCCGTAAGATTTTCAACAGCAGATTTTCTTGTCGGATCGGATACTATATTTCCTGCTCCCCATCCGGTTATAAAATCTGGATCAGACTCAAGGGTAAGCGCGTTACGCGCCGGTTGCTCTAATGCGGATTTCATTAGATTGGGATACGAGTCGATTCCCAAGTTAGGATACATTTTGTCTATATCCTGGAATACGGGTTCAAGGTCGGCTTGTCGTTCAGATTTCCACATCCAGATACTTACAGATTGATCTTTTTCACCCATTCCGAAAAACGGAGGGTCCTTTTCAGCCGAAAATTGGATGGCTGCTGCGTCCCGGAAATCCTGAACCCGAATCGCTGTATGATCATTTGTAGCATCTGTCCAGGTTAATCTAAGCGATAGCTCTTTCCCATCGTGAAGAGCCTGTACGGTCAATATTTCCGGTCTGTCAACTCTCCACCACAATGGCATCATATGGATGTTGATAGTTCCCGCTTCCCTCCAAATCCCCGCATCGGGATGCTCGGGGATCTTTTTCACTCTATTCGCTACGATCCTGAACTTCTTCATTTCGGCTATTTCACGCTGTTCCACGCTTGACATTCCAAGGATATAGTTAGTCAGATGCCATGCGTCATCTCCATAAGACCAATCGCTCATAGGCATTGGGGTTCCCGGCATCCCCAACACTATCCTGCGGTATACTTCCTTTGGATCGGGGTTACCTTTAAATACTCCCATAGTGAGGTCTCTCGGTCGGGTCGGTATTCCCTTCTCATCTGTCTGATCGGTGACTCCATCCCCCTCTCCCGTAGCTCCATGACATGAGGCGCAGGCATCCCGAAACCGTTCAGAGGCTAACTTTGCACCTGCTAACGTATACTCAGCTTCAGGAGGAATACGCAACATTCCCTCGCCACTATCTCCTACAACCGTGTTAGGCAGTATCGCTTCATTCGCGAATGTTTTGATGTAATGAACAAGACTCCATCTTTCTTTCTCAGATAGATGCGCCCACGAGGGCATCGAAGAACCCGGAATCCCCCGCGAAACGGTTCCATAGATATCGTCGTCAGTTGGTACTCTTTCCCATGTGGATACCATCCTATATCGAGCAGCTACAAAATCTCTCGGTTTCGGATATAATAAGTAGGCTGCTTTGCCTTCCCCAGCTCCATCCAATCCATGGCATGGGGCGCATTTATTTTCGTACAGAATCTTGCCGGCTGTCAACAATATCGGAGTAGACTTTACAAAATTTAATGGACTCAGATTTCTTGGAATCTCACCCGTTTCGAATATTATCGTATCTTTGGGAGTTTTGGGTTGCGCGCACGTTAATAGAACGATTCCTATTATTAGTATTAGTGGTACAGGATAATTTTTCATATGGCGATATATCATAATAACATTCCCTTATATTTGGATATTGACATTCTATCCTCCCATTTGACACATGAATTGAGGATAAGACTTCCCCTCTGTGGCCGTTTCCATCATTAAATGTTTCTCCGGCTTACAGGATACTGTAAGTTTGATAGCATCCTTGATCTCTTTTTCATTCGCGCCGGCTCTCAACATTCTTAACAAGTACATACCCTGATCGTCTGCGAGGCATGAAATAAGAACTCCCTTTGCCGAAAGCCGCATCCGATTGCAATCAGAACAAAAATTCGAACTCAATGGACTTATAAATCCAACCGTACCTATGCCGTTAGGTCTACGAAAATATTTTGCCGGACCTGATCCCTTAGGCCAATTTTCTACAGGTATTGGATCCAAGGGTTGAGCTAATTTCATCATCTCGTCTAATGGTACTCTTTTGTCAAATGAGAAATATCCGGTCTCGCCCATTGGCATTAGCTCAATAAATCGAATATGGATAGGATAGATTTCGGTCAGTGCTGCAAAATCGTTTATCTCGTCCTCGTTCATACCACGCGATACAACTACATTCAGTTTTACCGGAGAGAATCCGTTTTCTAAGGCGCATTCGATCCCCTCTAATACATCAGTGATCTCGCCAAATGAAGTTATACTCTTATATTTATCAGCGTTAAGAGAATCAATACTGATGTTGATCCTATCTAAGCCGGCATCCGATAATTCAGGAGCGAATTTTTTTAAGAATATCCCGTTAGTGCTCAGAGAAATATCATCTATTGATTTCAATTCTCTCAATTTCTTAATTAATGAGGGGAGTCCGGGACGTAGGAGTGGTTCTCCGCCTGTGATACGAAGTTTCGAGATTCCTAATTCGGCAAAAGATCTGACAAGAGAAACTATCTCTTCGTCTGACATGATTTCGGAGGTAGAACTAAAATTTGAATACAATTTAGGAAGACAATACGAGCATCTGAGATTACACCTATCCGTTACGGACAAGCGTAGATAATTTATATTTCTTTTTAGAGAATCAATAAGCATTCTATTAACAACATCTCCGTGAGTTACGTTATAGGGACTCCTTCCTTCCCCCGATTAATCTTTCTAAATGTGCCATTCGACATATAGATCATTGATCTATTTAAGCCACTTCTCACGAACTGGCATCAGCTTCCATCGTTTTTATATAGTTCAACTTCGAATTCAGATCCAAACTCAGATTAGTGATACCCCTGCCTTTGAGCAGTTTCATCAGTTTTGTTTTTACATCGCTCCACTCATCGTGAACCGGACATGGATTTTTATCGGAGCATCCCGGAAATCCCAAGATACATTGCTCCATATAATCGGGTCCCTCCATGATCTCAATTATATCATTAAGCATAATATCTTTCAGGGAACGATTTAAAATAAACCCTCCCGATTTACCTTTTTGGGAACTTAATATATTATGTTTTACCAAGGTCTGGAGAATCTTACCTAAATAATGTGGTGGTATGTTTAACGCTCCTGAGATGTCTCTTGCAAGTACAGAAGAACTTTGGGACTGCGAAGCAAGGTATGTAACTGCTTGCAACGCATATTCACATGACCGACTAAAAATCAAAGTAGTTCCCCTTTTGATATAGAGGATAAAAAGACCTCTATGTCTTATGTTAGAGTATTTTCTCAACATTGTCAATCTAATTTATACTACCCCTGATTTGAATTTTCAATTATTACTACCCATCAATGATCACAATGGCATTGGCAATCATGATTATTCAAATAGACCTCGCTTAATTCGTCTAATAGCCGATGGTATTTTTCATGTACACCCGGACCGATTTTCTCTTCCTCGGCTCTTTCAAATTCCAATAAAAGAGATTGCTGTCTTTCTTCCGGAATACGCGTGTCAGCCATTACGAAAAGAATGTTATTCTCTTTATCAATGTGCTCCGTTAACAACGCAATGTAATTCCTTGCGTAGCCCGCAAACTCTTTAGAACTGTATTCTTTTCCCTCTTTATAGTCATTTATAGAATTGCTCATTTCTTTGACATTATCTCGTCCTATGACATGCTCAGAAAGCATTACCCCTATCGGTCCGCCCTCATTGGGTATACCATACTCCTCCAAGGCGGGAAACAGCAGATCCTCCTCTTTACGATGATGACATTTATCAGCAAACTCTTTGAAGAAC
The DNA here is from genome assembly GCA_022571215.1 of Fidelibacterota bacterium. Classification (GTDB taxonomy): domain Bacteria; phylum Fidelibacterota; class SORT01; order SORT01; family SORT01; genus SORT01. The sequence goes on from JACZYG010000001.1 coordinate 24,212, forward strand.
TCTACAATATTCTCAAGATCAGTCTCTTCGACTCGCTCTCCTACATCAAGCCTGAGACAGACCTTTTCTAAGATTTTCAGCATAACAAGTATCGCATCGTGCTCTTTTATTAGTATATCTGTTGGTCTCACTCTATTCTCCTATATATGTAATCAATAGTTAAAACGGCATAACTATATTGCCATTGGAATTACAGTTTACAATTATTATGCCATATCTAAACTTTCAGATTATTTCTCGGTCTAAGACGTTGATTAACAGTGTGATGGCTTTAATTATGCTTTAACTGATTAAAATATTCGGACTGATTATTTCCCAGTTATGCAAATTTTCGAGTTTAGATTCTTAATGATGCAAATCTGGAATCTCTTCAGTCAACAACGCAGTGTTTTCGATAGAATATATTCTCTAGTAACAAATCACTCTTGCTTGCAAGTTCTGTTTTTATTTTGCTTTGATTTGTATTACAAACTTATGTCACTTTTGAGTGCCCTATCGCTGTAAGTAACTGATACTCCGTATATGGCGCTGTCCTTTTAAGCCATTGACCGGTGGTTCTTCCACAGGAACTCCTCAGGAGGAGTCCTCCTAAGGAGCCTCTTTGAGGCACCCGGGCGTACTACTCATAATTACTGCTATCAATGGTTTTAAAAGATTTTCTGCTACAATTTTCCGAAATTAAAAAAGTGTCCCAAAAGGCATTACGGGACATTATGGGACAACTTTTTCACTTATTGAGTGCATATACGTGACACGTTTTTTCGGTAAAATTCAGATATTAATTAGATGCGTTTTTCTTAACCAACACTAAATTTGAATTGGTATCAGTTAGAATTGTATCAAGAATTCTTAATCAAATATTACTTGGATCAAGAATGCGATCAACTAGTATGCCCATCCGTAACATGTGAAATTATTTACCCAGAAACTAACTGTTTTACGTCTCCCGTTAAAAGTAAGATCATCAAGCTCTACCCAACCATCGCCGCAACATCCACTGCCATCACAGCATCCTTTATTCATGTTATTCATATTATTCTCCTTTTTTCTTGTTTTGGTATTAATTTGCAATGTTGAATATCCATGCAAATAGAATTGCTCCTAATAGGGTGAACCCTACATATAGCGCAAATATCTTGTTTTTTACGAGTGACCAGACCGCAACCATCGCAGGAATAGTTGTCGTCGGACCGGCTATTAGAAATGCAAGCGCCGCTGCGGGACTCATCCCCTGAGTCAACAAACCACCTACCATCCCTAAAGCTGCTAATGTGTTCGTATAGACCGGTATACCCAACAGGGCGGCGTTCAATATCGCAAAATCGTTCTCCGCTCCAAGAACACCTAAGATCCATTCTGAAGGTACATAAAGTTTTATCAAAACCTCCAAAAAGAGCGCCAGCAGCATGAACTTCGAGATCATCCATGTAGCCTTACCTGACTCGGTAAGTAAGCGACTCTGGAAACTATTTGAAACAATTTCAGCGGTAATCTCTTCCGATCTTTCTGTTCCTATGGATTGAGCTGGCACAACATCAGCTGCTGGTTCGTCCACCGAGCTGCCACATCCGCATTCGGCTGCGGCCACAGACGTGGATAGTAAGGGTTCCGGAGTTGGAAACATCCGGCGAAATAAATTCTTTGTAAGATTCAGAGGAGCTTTATATATACCACTCAGCGAGAAATCTGATTGCAGAGGCTGATCGCGCACTATATTTTTACCTAACCATTCTCGCTTTACCATTAGATGAATGATAAATCCCGCTCCCAAACTGAGGAACATAGTCGCTAACAACCTCCAAACAGCGAGGTTCCAGCCGATCATAGAAGCACTCAGGAAAAACAGCTCCGGGTCCATGGACGGTGAGGCTAACCAGAATACCATAACTGGAGCCAGCGGCACACCTCCCACCAATAGAGACCAGACAACGGGAATAACTCCGCATGAACAGAGCGGACTGAATGCACCGATAACCATAGCCAATAATATCGCCGTCAGCGGCTTCGCTTTCATCGCACTACTAATGTATTTCGAGGCGCCACTCATATTTACCGCCACGGCTATCGGGATTGTTATCAACATATACGGAAGGAGGTGTAAAAAACTTCCCTTCAACATTATAAGCACTTCAATCAGCTGCTCAATCATTTCATTTCTCCATAAATCGTATCGTATTATTACGATACCTCAAGTCAAAAAAATATACTAAAAAATCTTTTGTACAGTTTCTTTGAACCAGTTAACATTTTCATCATTCAGGCAATAACAGGTCGCGGGGCCTTCAAGCTCCCCGGAAACCAACCCAGATTCTTTCAATACTTTCAAGTGCTGCGAGACAGTTGCCTGTGCTATCGGTAGATGATCGACTATATTGGTTGTGTTGCATCCGGGAAACTTTAACATATATTCCATCATTTCATACCTGATAGGATTTCCCATCGCTTTGAACATTGCGATAAATCGTTCTCGTTCAACGCGGGAAAGAGTTTTGTTCTCTGCCAATTTTTCTTTTAATTCAGTCATCATTTATATTCACCTATCTTATATATCGTAAATATACGATATATGTTTCAATTGTCAAGGATTTATTTTGGTTTCCGTGAAAATAAGTGTTAAACGGAAATTAAAATTACCGTTTTGAATCTATTGTCTCTTTTGAGTGCCCTATCGCTGTAAGTTGCTGATACTCTGCATAGGGCGATGTTCTTTTAAGCCATTGACCGGTGGTTCTTCCGGAGGAACTCCGCGGGAGGAGTCCTCCTAGGGAGCCTCTTTGAGGCACCCGGGCGTACCACTCAAAAGCACTGGTAACGCTTTGTTCTCAAGGCTTCGCTGGTTTTTATTACGAGAATTAAAAAAGTGTCCCAAAAGGCATTATGGGACTTATATTGACAAAAAAACGTCACTCTCAGGTCACAACTTGTATGGTGATTGACCTTGCCCCAAAAGTTGAAACAGTTTTGCCCTGCCCCCATTTTCTGCACCATGTATTCCGTGTGACTCTTAGTGTACCCGCATAAAACTCACTAAAAGACCAAAAACAATCATTGGGTAGGAGCTCCCACTTGCGAAAGTCAAATGCCGAATGGCAATAAGTTTAGGATTATTTGCTGTTGCATGCGTGTAGGATGTCGAGTATATTTCGCCAAGCGCAGCTGCGAAATGTTCAGTGGATGACGCGGATAGCCGGCGGCAAGTCTCAATTAGAGGTTTTGATCATGGATGAAACAGTAAGAATTACCATGGCTACAAGCTTTAATAAAGTGTCTCAATTCAGAGTGTGTAGAGCGGAATGGGGAGAGAAATCCTTATTCGAATATATCCCGCCTACGACAACTTGCTGATACAAATCGAATGCTAAGACATTTACCTCTTTCGTTCCTATCTTTTCAAGTTCCGTCGGATGATCTTAGTTACTTACCAAAGCATAGAGGCGTTATCAATATCCATGGTCTCTAAACCCATCGTTGCCGGACTAATCGGCGCCGGACACATCGGTAAGATGCACGCGGAAAATATTATATTCCACTTTCCGGATGTTTTGCTCAAGGCTGTTGCCGGTCCCAATTTGGATGAGAACTGGGCAGAAACCATGGGTATTCCCGGACATTTCCTCGACGAGAATATTGTCATAAACGATTCGGAAATCGAGGCAGTGATTATTGCAGCTCCCTCTGCGGCTCATGTAGCCTTAATTAAAAGCTCCGCGCAGAACGGCAAACATATTTTTTGCGAAAAGCCTGTTGCCTTTGAACCTGAGGGCGTCGCAGAAGCCATTGAAGCGGTCGAAGCGGCAGGCGTGGTGCTCCAGATTGGATTTAACCGTCGGTTCGATCCAAGCTTTATGCGCGTCCGTGAAGTCGTCCAGTCCGGAAAAATCGGCAAAACTCATGTCATCAGGATAACCAATCGCGACCCGAAAAGACCAACCGCTGCCTACGCAGGTAGATCCGGCGGTCTCTTTTTCGACTTCTGCATCCATGATTTCGACATGGCGCGCCACATCAGCGGCTGTGAGGTAGAAAAGGTTTATTCCGCTGGCGCAGCGCTGATCGATCCGGAAATCGAAAAGCTCGGCGATATTGATACTGCTTTAATCACTCTTCAGATGACCGACAGCTCATTATGCGTCATAGACGTCAGCAGGGAAACGAATTATGGATATGACCAGCAGTTGGAGGTATTTGGCTCGAAAGGCACCATAAGGGCGTTCAATACTACGCCTACCACTGCGGCGCTGAGCACCGCTGAAGGCGTGTTTACCGACAAACCGCACTATTCCTTCGTTGAGCGTTATAAAGAAGCCTATGTCACGGAACTACGGGAATTTTTTGCCTCAATCAGAAATAAGTCGTCTCCTCCGGTCACGGGGCAAGATGCCCTGCAAGCCGTCAGGATCGCCCGGGCTGCTGAATTATCGTTTAAGAAAAACAGACCCGTTAAGGTAGAGCAATGAGAAACGTCACACTCGGGATAATCGGCACAGGTAGAATAGGCAAATTGCACGCGGAGAATATCCTCCGAATTCCGGGCACACGTCTCAAAATCGCCGTAGACCCAAAGGTGGATAAAGCATGGGCGGAAAATATCGGACTAAACTATGCTCACAACACGGATGCGATTTTCTCTGACAACGAAATCGACGCCGTAATTATCTGCTCCCCATCCGGATTCCACATTGACCAGATCGTCAAAGCAGCAGAAGCAGGAAAGCACATCTTCTGCGAAAAGCCTTTAGGATTTGACCCGAGAACTATCGCCGAAGCTCTCAGGGTGGTCGAACAGCAAGGAGTCAAACTACAGATAGGGTTCAATCGCCGCTTTGATCCGGACTTGGTACGACTGAAGCAAGCCGTTGATTCCGGAACGATTGGCAGGAGCTACCTTATAAGTATCACTAACCTTGATCCGGCGCCCCCGCCTGCGGAGTATCTTGCCGCATCAGGCGGTATATTCTTAGATACGACAGTCCACGATTTTGATATAGTACGCTATTTGTCGGGAAGTGAAGTAGAAGAAGTTTATTCAGCCGGCGCGGTCTTGATAGACCCCTCCATAGGCAAGATTGGGGATGTCGATACTGCAATGACCACTCTGAAACTAGAAAACGGAGCAATGGCTCTTATACATAACAGTCGACAGGCTGTCTATGGTTTTGATCAGCGGGTTGAGGTATTCGGGTCTAAGGGTAGTATCTCCACGGAGAACAGAACTCAATTTCAAACAGTTCTGAAAACCTCACAAGGCGTCGTCACGGATAAACCGATGGATTTCTTCCTTGAACGTTACAAAGAGTCGTACAAGGCAGAAATCGAGGATTTTATCCGGGTCATACGAGAAGACCGGCAAGCAGCCGTAACCGGACGTGATGGCTTGATTCCGGTACTGATTGCCCTCGCCGCGAAACAATCTCTCAAGGAAGAAAGACCGGTCCGTGTAGAGAATTATTCCGGGTGAGCGACCAACAATGTAAATATTATTGATCCTAATCAACTGGATTCAGCAATAACTGTTCTAAAACCTCATCAAACTTCGCCGTAGCCAGAGCTATTGAAGTGTCCGCGGCGCCGTAATATAACCGGAGTTCATTATCCTTTTTTAGCCAGCCGCACGGGAATACCACATTACCGACATCACCCTGAAGTTCGTAAGATTCTTTAGGACCGAACACCCATTCTTCGCTTCTGTGCGTGACAATTTCAGGGTTTTCAGTGTCCAACAACGCCAATCCGAGTCTATAGATACATCCTGCGCAAGTTTGCCGTACACCGTGATAGGAGATCAGCCACCCGTGTTCTGTCGGTAACGGCTGAGTATTTAATCCTATTTTCTTCGCGTCCCACCAGCCTCCGTCGCGCGCTTTGAGAATTATTTTCCGCCGATCCCAATTCACGAGGTCTGATGAATATGATATATGCACATGAGCTCCATCGTCGGCATCTCCGGGATACGGTCTGTGCAGCATGACCCACTCTCCGTTGATTTTTTTGGGAAATAAAGCGGCATCTTTATCGTTAGGCGGTAGTACTGCCCCCTTCCGTTCAAATGACTTAAAATCCTTTGTAAGCGCAAGACTCACGAGGGGACCTTTCTCAGAATAAGAAACAAAAGTTATAGCGTATTTTCCTATTTCTTCAAGATAACTGATTCGCGGATCTTCCACCCCCCATTTATCTTCAGGGAAATTTGACGGATCAGGCGCAATGGAGGGTTTTTCCTCTATACGCCAATTTGAAATACCGTCTTTACTCCTCGCGACAGTCAGATGTGACTGACCCCGATAATCCTCCACCCTCAACAGTAACAAGGTTTCATTTTCAAACTCTGTTACTCCTGCGTTAAAAACCGAATTTGCCCTATATGGCAGATCTTTATATGTTATTATAGGATTATTTTCATTTCGTGAAAATAATTCTCTATGTTCTGAATTTGGCAATCAGCCCTCCTTTAATCACTTTTCATTTAATCAGTAGAGAAACCCGTTTTCTCTCATTTCTAAAAACAATAATAGCGCTTCGATTGTTGATTCAGCGCCGGAATTCATATTTACTCCGTTCAGGTCTATACCGTCAAAGGTTCTTCCTGTAGAAGGGTCATACATCACCACTCCGGCTGAGTTGCCGCCGTTAAACCAATCAAGTCCTTTCATCATGCTTTCTCTATATTCTTCATTTTTTGTGACCAGATACGCTTCCATCAGACCGGAGCTGACCGCATGAATTCCGTAGGCAATCTGAGGATACTTATTCACCGTTACGGAATCGGTTCCAATAAAAGTCAGTTCATTCAAATTATCCTCAGCGACCACTTTAGATAAAAAATCTGCTCCCCGGGTTAAAGACGTCAGCCATTTCTCTTCTTTAAAAAGAGTGTAAGCCTCTGAAACCGCCTGCACCTGATGAGCGCCCCAGGCATGCCAAAGATTCTGCCAGGAAAGGTGCGCGCCGGAATATTCTCCCGTAGAAATCTGAAATTTAACAAGACCATCCGTTAACTTCCGGATATATTCTTCTGCCCTGACATCTCCGGTAGCTATATAAAAATCTATCAATCCGAGAACTAACTCGGAGCTCTGGTCACCTGCGTTATTGATCAGCCAAAGCGGAATATTCACCGGAAATCTTAAAATATATTGACCCTTCGAGGCCATCCATTTTTCTATATGCGGAAATGTCAGTTCGACAGCGCTCTTTAACTGTCCGGCAAATGCCTGATCATTAGAAATAAATACGGAATATCCGTAAGACATAGCGCGAATTGCTCTAATAGACCAATAATCAAAAGACTTTATACTCGTTCTGCCGTCTCTGTTGATAGTATGATCATCGAATATGAAATTATAGAATTGCCCGTCTTCCGCTTGCATATATAGAACAAATTTGAGAGCGTTTTTGGCTTTTTCAAGGTTTTCTTCACCGCCGAATTGCTCATAATATTTCAGATACACCAATGCGGCTCTGGCTACATCGTCAACTGCCGTAATACCCTCACCCGCTGCTTCGATCCTTTCATAATCGGGAGCATCGGCATATATATAAACGATAAGGACTTCAGTTGAATCTAACGAGATAGTTTCGGACAGATAATCGAGGTGCGCGAGATTGATATTGAAATTACTTTCGGTTGTATTATCGTTTTCATCCGAACAGGACAAGAAAAATAACAGCATAAGTAATAATCTCATAGCAAACCTTTTCTCCATATAATCTTAGTTCTTAAGACCGCTTGTAGCCATACTACGGATAAAATATTTTTGGAAAAACAAATAAATCAACATTACAGGAACCGCTAACAGCGTTGCAGCCGCCAGGACAGCGCCAAGCTGAGCTTCTGCTCTTCCGCCGACAGAAAACAGCGTAACCATTTGCGGCATCGTCATCAGACTTTCCTTTTTAATAACTATCAGCGGCCAGAGAACATCATTCCAAATCCCCATAAAAGTTATAATTCCGACCGTAATAAGCGTTGGAATCGAGTTAGGCCAGATTATCCTGTATAAAATTGTGAATTCGCCGGCGCCGTCTATTCTCGCAGCATCTATTATCTCCTGCGGAAATGATTTGAAATACTGCCGGAAAAGAAGTATTCCGAATGCGCTTATCGAAGCAGGAAATATCAAAGCCCTGTAGGTGTTGGTCAATTCAAGCTTAACCATAAGTATATACATAGGTATCAGGGTAATCTGGGCAGGAATCATCATGGTGAGAAGTATCACCCCGAATATCAATTCCCTTCCCCTGTACTCTAAACGTGATAACGAATAACCGACCATGCTGCTGAAAAACAATACTGATGCTGTCGCTGTCAGTGATACGAACAGGCTGTTTAAAAATGACCGGATTATAGGAATTTTATTGAAGACAAGCTCGTATGATCTGAGAGTAAACTCGCTTGGAAGCAGCGTTAGCTCCGTTATTTCGATTTCAGGTTTAAACGTTGCTAATATCATCCAGATGAAAGGATATAGAAACGTTATCGCCCCTATAAATAAAACTGAATAGAAAAGTGTCTTTTTAAGAATACCCATCAATCCATTCGCTCTATAAATTTTCGTTGAATTATCACTACCGTAAAAATGATTGCTGCCAACGTGAATCCGAGAGTCGCGGCATATCCCATTTTATAAAAGCTGAATCCCTGCCTGTAAATGTATAATACCGTTGATAAAGTACTATTAAGCGGCCCTCCTCCTGTCATTACGTATGGCTCAATAAACAGAGAGAATCCATTGATAGTTGAAAGTATCAATACCATAACTATCACCGGGTTGATCGCGGGAATAGTTATATACCGGAATTTCTGCAATGTGGTTGCGCCATCAATATCAGCTGCCTCGTACATATGAGCCGGCACACTTTGTAAACCTGCTAAAAAGAGTATCATATATAACCCGACATTTTTCCATGTTGCCATTATCGCGATAGAAGGCATCGCCATCGCAGTTGACGTCAGCCACTCGACTTTACCGAAACCGATAGCCGATAATAAGGCATTCAGTAACCCGGTATCTGTCGAATATAGTTGCTTCCATAATATCGTCACAACTACTCCGGAAACGACGACAGGCAGAAAAAACGCTGCCCTGAAAAAAGCCCTGGCTCGGATCTTTTGATTCAATACTTCCGCTAAAACGAGCGCTACAACTACCTGAAGCGGGATGTGTATTAGTAAAAATATAACAGTATTATATATAGAGGTCCAGAATAACGGATCGGAAAACATCATATTGAAATTAGCTAAGCCGACCCATTTCATTGGTCCGACAATGTTCCACCTGTGAAAAATAAGAAAGAAAGAAAAGAATATCGGGAATGCCGAAAACACGGCAAAATAGATGAGGTACGGCGCTGACATCAGATAGCCCATCATAGCTAGTTTTCGATTCACTACCGGTCCCTCTCCAATAGCAATCTGACCCTTTTAGCGGCATCTCTGATGCCTTCTTTAGGAGTCTTCACTCTGTACACGCTCGCTGCGTCAAATTCCTGACTTATAATATCAAATATCTCTTGCAGGTAGATCGTTTTGTCCACGCCGACTGTATAAGGAATCTGATCGGCAAACAGTTTCAGTCCGGGATTAGCTTCGAAAAATTCACTAAATAATTTCTTCTCGAGCAATCCGCTCCTTATAGGAAGTTGAGCGGTCATGTCAAGCAGCATTCTGTCACTCTCTTCAGAAACCAAAAATTTAACGAATTCCCACGCCATTTTCGGATAGGGTGTGGTGTTGAAGATCACGATAGACTTCGGATCGGCGTAAGAGAGTGCGGGACCTTCCGAACCGTCCGGTCTTGGAAGCGGACCGTATGTAAATTCCAAATCCGGAGCAAATTTAGCTAGATGTGATACTCTCCACGGACCGACAATATCGGCTAAAACTTTTTCCTTTATGAACAAGTCTTCCATTTGCAGGATAGATTTAGACACATATCCCTTTTCGTATCCCTCCGCAAAAAATTCGAATACTTTCACGGCAATTTCATTATCGAAATCTACTTTTCCGTCTTTAAGAAGAGTTTTGCCGCCGGACGCCGCTATGTAGAATGGATAAAAATCAAATAGCCTCTGCCACCATATCGGTAAGATATTCCGGTAGTGTATCCACTGTAAAGGAAGTCCATCATTTACGGGCATATCTTTGATCTTTCGAGCGATTTCATAAAATTCAGAATAGCTTTGCGGCAGAGTATCTATCCCTAAAATATCAAAATAACGCTTATTGTAAATAAATAGTACCGGATTGGATTTCCATGGCATTTGATAATATTTTCCATCCGATGAACTATATCCTTCCATCAAAGATTCCGGAATTCGAGCTGTCATTAAACTGTCAAAACCGGGCATTGTGTCAAGATTTACAACCGCGCCCGCCTCCACATATTGTTCCATCACACCGGGCCATATATTTGAACAGATATCCGGAGTCGTTTTACCCGCTATTGCGGCAAGAAGAACTTCTTCGCTTGATTGTCCCGATGGTATCGGCTCCATACGCACGGGAAATTCAGGATGTAGGGTGTTCCATTTTTCTACTATCTTTTTGGCGAGATCAATTTCTTGTTGATTTGCCGCAGGCCAATACGTCAAATATTTTTCACCTAGCTCCCGCTCGTTACCGGAACATGAAACAAAAAGTATCAGCAGCGCTATGGGATAGAAAGAAGCTAGAGCTCTATAGATCAATTTGCTGCGAAGCCGCCTAAAAGTGTAACGATAATGCAAAGGAATTAATTGAAGTGAATCTACCAAAATCTTGATAGGAATAATCAATTATCAGGTTCGTTCCTTCCGCAGGCGAAATATTCAATCCTGCGCCCAATGAGATTCCCTCCTCACTATCCGTAAGGAACAGATCGCGATAGCCACCGCGTAAGAATATCATTCCGTTCAGCGCATATTCGGCGCCTAAGTTTATTGATTCAAAATTATCGCTCGGATGTAATGCATCAACTGATATGGTGAGTTTGGAATTCTCTTGATTTATGATGTCCGTTGACAAACCAAATTGAAAGTTAAGAGGCAGGGGCCAGCCATCTGTTTCGATACGTGCAGGAATTTGATCGTTATTCCCTATAGCATTCGGGTCAGGGTCTAAGAAATAACGCAAATCTCTTCCATCTATTTTCATATCCTGTCCAAAATTTGTGATAACGGCACCAATTCTCATACCGTTGAAAAGATCGGTCTTGAACAGGGTACCGAAATCAAGAGCAAAACCGGTTGCTTGAGAGTGCCAGATTTTCTGGAAGATATATTTTCCGGTAAAGCCGATAGAAAACCGGTCGGTTAGATTCTTAGCATAAGTCGCTCCGATAGCCATATCGTTGGCGCTGAAAAATTCGCCTGTACCTTCCGGTTGCAGCTCCGTTCTTACCTCCATCTCGTCCATGGTAAGGGAAGTGATACTCAATCCTAAAGTTCCGCCTGAGCCTAATTGAATTACTAACCCTCCGAAATCATGATTTATACCGGCTATCCATTCACTATGGACAGCTATAAACTCATTTCTGTTCAGCTTGGCGATGCCGGCTGGATTCCAGTAGAGAGCGGAGGCATCATCCGAGATGGCAACAAAAGCGCCGCCGAGAGAATTGGCTCTCGGACCGATAGGTACACTTAGAAACGGCGCAGAGGATGTACCTACTTTTGAAACATTACTCACGAAATTCTGTGAATAACTCACATTTACAAAAAGTATTATTAGGAGCGGCTGTAACCATTTCATCATAGCATTCTCATCATTTAATTAGCGCAAGTTTACCGATTTTTTCACCTACCGAAGATTCAATATGATATATATAGATACCATAAGCCACATTCATACCGTCTTTAGAGGTCAAATCCCAATTCTCTTCACCGTTATTCGAAGTCCCGCTATGATGAAGAGTTTTGACAAGGAAACCCCTAACATTATAGATCCTAATCGTGCACTCAGCGGGTAAATGAATAAACCAAATCCTTCTTTCACCTCTTCCCGATTTATAAATATTCGTCGGTTCAAAAATTGAGGCTCCGACATACGGGTTTGGTACCACTGCTATCCTATCCATATCAAATGTAGTTTGTTCATCAGTGAATTTACCCGACCTTGCGCTAAATCGAAAAGTCTCTCCGGTTCTGAATGGTTTTGTAGTCCCTATGCGGTAAACATCTCCCGGCTGCGGGTAAATTGGGGTGATCAACGTATCTTCAGGTTCGTGGAACCTTATCGCCCAATAAGCGTTTCCGCTCCATTTTTCCGGCGCTAAATGCGCGCTGTCACCTCCCATTATCAGTATTGTTTCGTCCCAATCAAACTCCTTGTTTATCGCGCCGTCTTTGATCGTTTCAATTATACCTATAACCTCGAATTTTTCTTCCGTACTGTTCCATATTCTGAAATTTAGAGGGATTAAGGGTCTTCCAAATGAAAATGAATGTGACACATCCACCGAGTCACTCTCGAAAATTATCTCGTAATCAGCCGGATAGGGTATGCTATTACCCGATGCAAGTTTGAATATCCCGTTAGAACGCTCTTCATTATGCGCTTCTTTTACGGTGACCAATACATTGGCTTTTGATCCCTCTGACCAATTAGTCGAGGAATCAATAACTGAAATTAAACTATCATTATCTATAGTACCGACAAGCCCATCAAATATTTGTATCTCCTCTCCTGCAAGCCGGATATCAATACCTGAAAATATAACTGAACCGTCAGCTATATCTAAAAGTGAATAGGTTGGAATTTTACTGTTGAAATGCGAACCTGTATTATTAAATGATAATTCATACTCAGCGCCATCTTTGACTTCCTCTTCAAATAGGATCTTTATATTTACCTTGCCTGTACCCGGACCGGAATGGATTATTTCTTCATTCAATGACGGAGCAACAAATCCCGCTGATGGAGAACGAGGTGTAACTATAGCCGTATTCTTGTCAGGAACGGTGTTACCGGAAATATCCGATTTAATTATAGCGGTCGATATGGAAGGTGAAATTCCCCTTGCGTGTCCACCCGAATCGACGATAGGATTTCCGTCTATATCGACTATTACAAGTCCCCTATCATAGGAAACGACAGCATAATAATAAGTTCTCCCGTTGATAACATCCGTATCTATGAAAAAATGTCTTAATCCGCTGTCTCTTCCAAGATTGAATTTCAATCCGCCTACATCAACCGGATGAAGTCCGAAGATACCGTTTGCAAGATCAAATTGCGCAATAGGTTTTTGAAATGTTAGCTCTCCAAAAGTGTTTGTTATGGTAAGATTCTCTAAAAAATTTGGTTCTGTGCTTTTATAGATAAAGTACCCTTCGAAATCTTTCTCGCCTATGAAAGGATCAAAAGAATCTTCAGCTTTTGTATCCCAGTACAACACTACTTTTTTATCACCTGCCACTGCTATTAGAGATGGTTTATCCGGCGGTTTGGCGAACTGGTAATCCGCATTATAAATTTGTTGTACCGTTTCTTTTTTCCGCGCCATCGAAGAATTAAGTATTTGATTTTGGTCGAGTACATCAATAAAATCTTTTTCCGCGAAAAGCATCGCCATGGAAAACCGCTCTGTTTGTCCAGCTTTCAAAGGAAACTTGCCCGAGGAAAAGAACATTCCGAGATTCTGACCCCCTCTGTTTATAAGATCTCTCAATGGAGGAAGCGCCTGACTGAATATTCTCCAATTCTCCTCATCATCTGTCAGCTCATATTCGTGAACTCCGAATATCTCAAATCCTGTCAGTCCTATCTGATCAGATTCATCTTTATCTGTTTGACCGAAGTTCGGTTCGCCTTGATCCGGCTTACCATTACCTTGTGTGCCGTTTATGTCCGGCTCTTCATACGCTTCATTTAAGGGTCCTATGCCGTCTGATCCGACATCATTATTTAGCGCTTCGTCTTCATCCCATACTCCGTTTCCGTTGAGGTCTTCAAACCCTATCCAGTCATCATCTTCATCCCCTTCCCAGTGTTCTGTCGGCGGACGTTTGTAAAATGCTTCAAATTTTATAGGGTCATCAACTCCATAGGGAGGAGTATCCAACCACTCACCGGCTTCGTTAGTTCTATTCTCATCAACTAATCCGTCATCATCATTATCTATCAAATCTTGAGATTTACCCGGACTTTCAAGGAAAGCATAACCGCCTACGCCTACAGGACCCCATCCTCCCGGAGTACCTATAAGGTCGCGGTCCCATGCGAAAGACATATCGAGAAGCACGTTAAACGCTCCTTCATCATCACTTGAATCATCCGTGCCGCCTATTCCCCAGTCAATATATTGCGAGAAGATGACCTTATCGTAGTCGGTTTTTCCCTCGTTAGTAATTTCATAGAACCAAAATATTACATCCTGAGCAAGAACATGTGACCATTGAAAACCCCTCACTGCAGTTTCCAATCCCAATCCTCCTCTTGTTGTATCATCAGGATCGGGATGAAAGAGGTGACTTTGAGGAGGTAATTCTACCTTCCACTCTTTATCCGGACTGTCATCCGTTATAAAATAAGTTTCGAGATCAGCGTTTTTTATCCCTTTCCCAAAAAAACCGTTCCACACTCCGGGCCATCCCGGATCAGTTGCATCGGACATTTTATCAGGCCAACTGTTCGGCCATGTACCGGGATCATCACTTCGGGCTGGAGAACTTTGTCTCGGGTTGGAATACCCCGGTACGGGAGCCCACCCCCATGGAATTCCTGTTTCGGGGTCAGTGTCTATAAATTCTCTATAGTTGGTACTCATCGGATGTATGGTATGTCCAAATTCGTCTATTGTCTCAGCGCTCACCATGACCGCGATTCCATCCACGTATGAGTGACCCGTCCCCTTCGGCCATTCAGCCGAGGGTTGGTCCGGCCATCTGGTTATTTCCGCATGGTTGGAATACAAAGTCCGTACCCGATTACCATCCATGATCCCCCATTGAGTGAATCGTTCGTCCCCTTGATTCGGATCAGGTATACGTTGCGAATATACTTGATCATTGAGGATGAGAACGGTAAAGATCGGAACAAGTATTTTAAGATTCAATTTCAACTTTTTAAGGCCATCCTATTTGATATCGATTATAAAACCTATATTAATTTCGCGGGGAGAGCTGTACCATTCAGGGCGGTTAAAGAACTCTTCCTTGCTGTTAAGTCCTTGAACCAAACCGGGTCGATTTTGCTCAAGCGTATAGGTCGCTCTGCCCGTATCCTTATATACTTCCCTCTCATTTAACCGATCAAACAGATTAAATACTCTGACGAACAGGGTAAGCCTATATCCTTGAAATGAATACATTTTTCTTGCATTAAGATCAAACGTCATAGAAATCGGACGACGTTCACTATTCTCAAGACCTGTTCGTTGATCAAGAAAAGCCGGAGTGTAAGGAAGTCCCGTACCCATTTTCCCAATTATACTTATCATTTGTGTTTTCGCTGAACCTAAAGCTATAGAAGAAGTCAGGCTATGTGTTCTATCCCAATCAAGAGGTACTAATTGTTTCTCGCTCTGAACAGGAGGCACAGCGGCATTGTCTATTAGTACCGAACGAGGATCAGAGGCATTTCCCGTTGCAATTTGTAATGTATAATCAAGGGTGGCTGAAAAATTATTACTCTGTCTTTTTTCCATACTAAAAATTAACCCTCTTACATTCCCATAGTCTCTATTGATATACCTTCCATATTGTATCCCGCTATGAGTTTCTCCTGTTGCAATTGTTTCAATCTTGGTACCTAAAAGGTTTCGTATATCTTTATAGTACCCTGTTATGTCAACGGCTATATTTTCTGATATTTGTTGCTGTAATCCAATTTCATAAGAAACCGTTTTCTGTGGTTTAAGATTCGCGTTACCAAATGGAGCGCTGAATACAGATGCTCTCCCCCCCTCCGTATTAAGAGAGAAACTTGGATTAGTATATAAAAATTCAAAAAGTGGCGTCTGAAAAAAGTGCCCGTAAGATATATGTATTACTCCACGGTCAGTAATAGGATATGCCAATCCAATTCTTGGGCTCAACTGATAACTATAATCAGCGGCTTCTCCGAATCGAGGAATACTCTTTGTCGGATTATTGGCATCAAATTCCTGTGGTCGCGAAAAATCCTGCAAGACGCTGTCAGCAGGATTAAAAACATCTAAGCGTATGCCGGCATTAACAATAAGAAAATCCAATTCTATCTTATCCTGAATATAAGCGGAATATTCCTTCGGACGATGTATATACTCCTGATTAAATGCAGTTCCTTCAATCGGTATTTGCGATTGAAACGCCGTTCCCGCATTTTTCCTGACATTAATCTGATGAAGCCAAAGTCTGTGAAACTTTCCCTCTAATCCTCCCCTTATTTGATGCTCAGAATTTACCTGACTTGTAATATCAAATTTTACTAGACTCGTTCTTGTTTCCCGCCGATTGTGCCGCATGTCGGTTCCACCGGTATAAAACGAAAAATTACCTCTCTGCCTCAATCGATCATCTGATCCATACCGGGAATCAAGAGGATCCTCAAAAGCAGAATCTCTGAACCTGTTTTGCAGATGATGCAAATTGGCGGTAAAAAACGTATTCTTACTAACTATACGGGACCATCTTATCCCGCCGGACCAGCTTGTTTTATTCCTCTTCAACATTCCATCGGGACTGTACCTGAATAGGTGGTTGAAATTAGCTCCGAGATCTTCTTCATCCTGCCAATTCGCATCGAAGTTAAATTTATCTCTTTTCGTTGCAGGATTGACAATATACGTAAGCTTCCCCTGGTATGAGTTTCTCTCGCTGCGATTCATTGATTGGAATTTCCATTCGGAAGTAGGCAATACATCTGTCACACTCGTTATCACAGAAGGATTGTAAACGGTTTTTCCATATATGTACCCTTCGTTTCGCAGTTGTCTGCCTGATGTGAAGAATGTAAGATTCTTTGAAAAAATAGGAAACGGTCCGCTCAAGCTTACTTTTACGTCGTTTATCGCGGTCGGAGACAGATCATCGATGTTTATAAATATATCATCATGACCTGAATAATAATCCCCGATATAGGTCGAAAATTGTGCCGTGTAGTTCTGTCCCCCTTCCTTCGTTAATACATTAATTACACCGGACTGTACCTGACCGTACTCGGCGTTGAAGGTGCCGCTAATTATTTCCATTTCCTGAATGGCATTATTTTCTACCTGGAAAGCGTAATTGCCGGAAAACACATCGTTTACCGGAATGCCGTCAACAAGATAAAGAACTTCACCGGCACGTCCTCCTCTGAAATGTCCTTCCACCACTCCCGCTTGTAACGCAACAATATCAGTGAAATTATCGACAGGCAATGCCTCAATTTGTTCGGCGCTGATCGAAACACTGGATGAAGTCAGATCCATTCGAACCAACGGCGCCTTGCCTATTACAATCACAACTTCGCCTGTCAAAGTTTTAGTTGTTAATGAAAAATCAACTGAACTTGTTAGATCTATTGATACTCTAAGGTTCTTATACTCGACTGTCCCGTACCCGATCATTCTAACAATCAGAGTATATGTGCCGGGAGTTACATTAAGGATCATGAAGTTACCGGAAATATCAGCTGCCGCGCCCATCCTCGTATCTTTTAAGATGATATTAGCCCCTATCAAAGGTTCGCCGGTTTCCTCGTCAATTACCCTACCCACAATTTTTCCGGTCGTCCCAGCGTATGTTATTCCACCCATGACGATGGACAATGCTATGATAGTTACAATAAACTTCATTATTTGATAAACGCCCCTAATTGCAGATGTAGAAAGCCTGTCATATTGAATATTAATACGACAGACTTCCACATCTGTATTATATTTCTTCTCCTATTTGAGGAATATCATCTTCTTGGTCACCGCCGTGTCGCCTATTCGGAGTCGATAAAAATACATGCCGCCGGCTACGATATTACCGGACGCGCTGTTACCATTCCACGTCACCTCGTAAGTGCCTGCAATCTGATTTCTGTCAACCAAGGTAATAACCTTCTGACCGAGAAGGTTGAATATCTCCACCTTCACGTCGGAAGCCTTAGGCACGCCATACCTTATTATTGTCGATGGGTTGAACGGATTCGGATAATTTTGAAGCAGTTCCACACTCTTCGGAACAGTTGCTAAAAACTCCGGTTCCGGAACAACTCCAACAGGCGTTTGCACACCTGATAGAGTACTAACCGTCACGTCATCCCAATATGTTGCACCCAGAAACTCCTTACCTACCCATAAACGAAGACTTAAACCTATTGCTCCCGCAGGCGGTGTCACAACCGTGGCAAACGGCATGAAGTCAAACGTATCACCGGGAACCGTAAAGAACCTGTTATCCTCGCCTATCTGTCCCCAAGCGTCTCTACCGTCATCAACATCGTGCCACAGTATCTTGAATCCCGTTGCCCATGTATCAGGTCCATTATTGACCGAATCAGCGTTTATACCGACAGCTTTCATCCAGGCGCTGACAATTAACGGTTCGTTCGGAATAGGCATGATGTCCGTTGATATGAAGAAATCATTCGAGCGACCAGCTTGCCCTTCTATGTAGGCTGAATATGTACCGCTGTGAGCAAACGCATCAGAAGCTGAGACTACATAATCGACCGTTCTGTTCCACCCGGCCTTACCGGCAGAAAAATCAGCCCACCAGTAAAACCAACCCGTGGGAGCATCAACGTTCGAATTGAAGAGATCACCGACCCAGTCTCCGCCCGATTCTGCCGGACGAATAAATATATCGTCTAACCAGGCAGTACCGGTAGCACCGCTGCCGAACACAAACTCGACTCTGATGGAATCAGCTACCAGTGACGGAGCTAAAGCAAAATCGTTCTTCACTTCCATCCAGCCTGATGAGGTGCTGCTGGTTTGGTCTATGTCTAAAACAACGGGACCTTCAAGTATATCGGTACCCGCATTATAGAACGTAAACTTCAACTGGATCTTATCAGCATCTGTCGCAGGACTTGTATTCACACCGGAGGTTTTAACCCAGCCGCCTATCTCCATACCGCGGTCCGGTTCAACGAATATATCCCAGTAACGATACAGATCAGCTGCAACCCACCTCGCGGCGGTTCCTGTTTCCGGTTTCAGTATCTTTAAGGAGTAGTTCGCGGTGCGGAACTCGTCCGTCGCCCATGTAAGCGTCGCTCCACCGGCATCCTTCACAAAGTAGTTCGCTACGCCTCCTTCAAAGCCAGCCCATTCCGTCGGCAGAAGATTCTGACCGAAAACGGAGCTGACCGCGAACAGCAAAAATGCTGTTAACGCAATTGTATTTGTAGTTTTTTGCATATCATTCCTCCATGTATGCTAGTGATTGTTTACTTCTTTTTTTTGGTAATTCAACATCAATCCATATCTCCAAGAGTTCTACACCTTTTGGAGCCATACTTAATTCAATAGAATTTTCTACCGGAGGTATATTCTCTCCGGATAGTACCATTTGAATATAATTTATTTTATTATTAGTTCTAATAGTTATTTTTTCTTCATTCCATGAGTGATTTATAAGAAAAGCATAGATCGACTTATTTTCGTTCTTTAAAATTCCCATCTCAACGTTGGTATTATTCATTTTTAGAGGTGGATCTATTCCTTTGGCGGCGCATATAGCGCCATACAAATTATGGAGCGGTTGAGTCTGTGAGCCATTCTTGCTGGTTGCTACGTAATATTCCAGGGGATAAGTAGAAAATATCACTCTGCCTTTGCCGATTTCATTCATCAATAATGCCGGTCTATTATCATTGTCTACCGCTATTACCTGAGCTTTGGTAGTTTCAACCGGGCAGTAAGCGCAGCTCCGGGTTAGATTATTGGTATTAAATTTTAAACTGTCTCCCTTTGTTAAGGTTCCGAAATCTTGCATAAATTTTATGTTCAATTCTCCATCCGGCAGATTTACAAAGCCAAATCTTAAATTATGCTTGGCGCCGAACAACTCCTCAAACAGATGTATCCATCCGTCTGATTTATATGAGACGTAGAGCCATCCCCCTTTTTCAACGAACTCAATCAGCGCCCGCCAATAAGGCGCGGTCAATCTAGCTGTAGCGGGAGAAAATATAATTTCGTGATCTTCACCAATCCGAGGCTTAACATCCGTCTCTATTTTATTCCAATCGATAGACGGCTCGTACATGAAACCTGGATTTATTCCATTTTGTTTTAGTCCGATGAAACATTGCTTATAAATATTCTTCATCTCGGTGTGATCATCCGGAGTATGATCATAGTCATGGTGATAATAGGTAGGAATCAAGATTGAAACAGGATCATTATGAATATATGTACTTGAAAGATCTATTTTATCAAGTAGTTTCGCGTGTTGAATGAAAGCTTCCCCGCTTGGTTTTACCGTTCCGTCCGCTCGTGTAACACCGAACTGTAATTCATACCCTCTATGTGAATATGGTCTTTGATACTCCAAGTTAAAATCAGAGTAACACCACCCTAACGCCCCTACTCCGCCATTTATAAATACGCTATTAAGTGTTGTCCTAAAGTATGCCCCTTGATTTTCTTCGGAAGCCATTGTATTGGAGGCTCCGAATTCTTCAAGAATAGCTGGTTTGCCTAATGCTGTGGCCATTTTAATGGCGAAAGCGGGGTTGTAAGAGTGTCTCAAGGTATCGTCATCAAATGGGTATATATGCGGACCGATAAAATCAATTTGATCCAAAATATCATTTAAGTACCACTCGGTAGCGCTGCCCCAAATTTCGGGACTCCATGCGCCATCACCCGGACTAAGAGGCCTTTTGTCTCCGGTGGAACGGACGGCTTCCGTCATTTTTTTTACCCATTTTTTAACGCTTTCACGAGGACCATCACCACCATGATTAGGTATTTCATTAGAAAATAGCCATCCGATAACCGATTCATGATCTTTCGCTGTGTTGACGACTTCCTTAATAAATAATACCTGTTGTTCAAGCATATATTCATCTTCATACAAACTCCGGCCATTTCTCCAGGGAAAATCCCATTCTTCTCCGGACATATGACCTACAAAAAATGTAGGGATGGTAAAAATATTTTCTTCGGAACACATATCAAGAAAAGACTTAAATTTTAATAGCATATCTTGTTCGACTTTATCCGGTGTGGGCATAAAATCAGGTATGTATAAAAATGAGCGATTAAGATTCATGCCCAACTCTTTCATCTGAAGCAGTTCATTTCGAATCTCTTCGGGATTCCATTTCGACCACATCAGCGGGCCTGTACTGCGTGGCCAGTAGTTAACTCCTGATAAATAAATTTTCTCTCCCTCACTGTTCTTGAAAAGAAGATTTTCAGAAATAGTTGATTTCCGGTGTTCTTTCACCACCACAGGAGCCCCTTATAATAAGTTTTGTTGATATAATCTTTGTTTTTAAAGGTTGATCAGGATTTTCCAATCTATCTACTAATGACCTGACTGCCTCCTTCCCCAATTCAGCTTTATATATATGAACAGTGCTCAGATCAGGATCAAGATGCGTGCTCGCATCCACGTCATCAAAACCCATAATTGCAAGATCATCAGGTATAGAAAGACCGAGCTCTTTAGCCGCTTTATAGCAGCCGACAGCGGTCGCATCATTACAAGCGAATATCGCCGTCGGTGGGTCAGGCAACCTTAATAATTCCAACGCCCCCTCTCTCCCGATTTGAGGCGATGCCTCCTCCTCGTTTAGGTATGTCAATTTATCAATATCGTTAATTGAGTTACCGTAGTGTTCTTTCATAACCTGCCTGAATCCCTCATATCTTTCTAAAATACTTGGGTGAGTAGAAGATCCTGCCACAAATCCAATTCTCTGATGACCAAGAGATATAAGATGATTCATAGCTTCTTTGCTGCCGCTTAAATTATCAATAAGAACATGATTGGTGTTGTAAGATGGTAACTTAAAATCTACCAACACGCATGGAATTTTCTTTTCTTTTATAAATTTCAATAATCTTTTTGGCGCCCTACCCGCAACTATCAATCCGTCAACACTCCGATCAAGTAAAAACCGAGGTATATCTTTCGGATATTCAAACGGTTCCTTAGCCCTGCTGAGTAGAGTATAGAAACCTTGCTTGGCTGCTTCAAATTCAGCTCCCAACAATATCTTTGTGTAGAACGGCTCCGATACCCTGAAGAATTGCTCTGTCAACACAAACCCGATACTACCGCCTTTGGCAAGCGCAAGATGACGGGCAGAATGACGGGGATAATACTCCATATCTTCAATCGCCACCAGAACCCTTCTCCGTGTATCCGGAGATACATTGGTCCTGTCATTTATTACTAATGAAACGGTAGATTGAGATACTCCTGCTCTTTGAGCAACATCTCTAATCGTATAACTCATCATATCGATTTTATATTTCTTTTTCGTTATATATATTATATTATAGCTATAAAAGTTAAATTATCGAACCGCTTCGATGAATATATATTTAACCTTACATTCTTGTCAAGTAATAATATTTATGAATTGAAAATCCTAATAAAGCCGCTTTATTGAATAATACTATTAGCCGGTATGAGACGTAAATGGGGAGGATGCTAAAAATGCGGTCTCTAAACTTTTTAGTCCATCTTCAAGTGAGACGGTTTTGATTTTATTATTTCCTTCTATCACTGATATAAAACAGGTCATCAATTCCCGGAGAGAGTCTTTATATACTGCTGATTTGTTTTTATCTAATTCAAATGCCGCTCTAACTAAAAATTCAACTCTGTATTCGCTGCCGCCTGATTGAACAACTCCCTTCTTTTTATCAATATGTATATCTCCCCATCCTTCCGGTCTCGAATCATCCTTGATATTCTCTATCGGCTGCTTCTCCTTGATATTTATTCCGGGAAGTTTTTTCATATCTTCAAACGTATTATCATTAAGTAAAGCAGTTATTTCCCCTCTTAGCGGTATCCAGCCGTTTATCTCGATTTGAGCAAGATCGTAAGATAATCGTATTGAAGTCTCCTCGAATATTCCGGGTCGCGAGAATGAATGGTAAAAAGAGGCTAACAATCCGTTTTCATATTCTACATTCGCAAATACTCTATCGACCCTATTTTCGTTTCGTTTTGATTGCCAACCCTGAACGTTTCTTACTTTTCCGCCGGAAATAAAATTAATCAAATCGAAAAAGTGAACGCCATGCTCGACCAATATTCCTCCGGAGAGACTCTTATCCCAAAACCAATGGTCTCGAGGTAATGCCTCATCTTGAGCGTAATTTTCCACTACTACTCTATTTAGATTTCCGAATGGTCTGTTTTCTTTCCAACCTGCCAAGACTTCAAAGATAGGATTGAATCTCATCATATAATCAACTGTGGCATTAGCTTTAGTTTCATCACGGACTGAGATAATTTTGCGCGCATCTTCTACTGAAATAGCAAGCGGTTTTTCTATTACCACATCTTTTCCGCTTTTCATAGCCGCGCATGCGATCTCAGCATGCGTGGACGGCGGGGTGGCTATTGAGACTATATCTACTTCATCGTTAGCAAGCAGCTCTTCCCAGTTCTCATAAAATTTGATCACAGGATTATTTAATTCTTGATGAATTAAATCCGCGACGGCTACAACCTCAATGCTGTCAAGAGTAGACCATGCTTGATACAGAAATTTGCCGAATCCCCCGAAACCTATAATACCTAATTTATATTTCTTTTTCATTAGCTAAAAGTGAGATAACCACAACTCGAACCAAAAATTTTCTATGTTAAATCCATCTTTTTCTTTCGCCTGCCTGTTTTCGTTTCCGGTCAATTCACGGGATGTTTCTGAAGCTTTCATCCTTGAGGAAAATCTGCCCTAAAGAATAATTGAAGTTTCAAGAATCGGAAATTCCTCCGCTGACTTTCGCCCCGCTGTCCACGTTGACCTTGTATGCTTTACCTCCGACTTGCTCGATTGATTCGATGACTTCTACTTCTCGTCCCGGAGCAAGTACTACGATAGTGCCCCCTCCTCCGGAGCCGTTTATCTTCGCGCCGAGCGCGCCCGCCTCGAGCGCCGCGTCTATCATCAAATCAATCTTTTCGGTCGTAAGCCTTAGATTATTCTTGAGCACCGAATGATGCTTGTTCATGAGAGAACCGATCCTCTCGAAATCGGGTGATTCGTTCTTGAATTCAGCCAGAGCCTCAATAGTATACGAGTGATTCAGCACAGCGCCATCGAGATACGGCCGTTTCTCGTCGTCTACGAGCGGAAGCAGGTCGGGCAGATCACCGATCTTTATTTCGTTTATAGCCTTATCGGGAAGGAATTCATGTATCTGATCTATCGCGCCATTTACTGACTTCCTGCCGAGGTCGAGCACCGAGAGAGTATCCTTTGGCGCGTTGGAATCTCCGAGAATCAACCCCTCCATCTCTTTTGCGAGCTCAGTGACCCGATATTCACCTGTCGTTTCAATATGTATGACGTTTCCCATTGCAATACTGAACTGATCCATCATGCCGCCGGGTTCATCATGCTCCAAAACCTCCGCTTCGTACGCCAGTTTAGCCAGATTTCCGGGAGTCAATTCCAGTTCCGACGGATATATATTCAAGAGTAGATTAATCCAAGCGGTAACGAGAGCGCTCGAACTTGATGCTCCCGAACTGATCGGTATTGCGCCGCTGATTTTCAAATCGAGTCCGAAAGCGGGTTTACATCCATATCTCCTCAGCACCTTGAGGCTCGAACCGAAGTAGTCCCTTTGTTCGAGGGTGTCAAATCTTTCGTCCACAGAAATCTTTCTCGACTTACCGATATCGGGCATGTCGATCCGAAAATATCCTGAATAGTTCCTTTCAGCCGATATTTCAATGTAAATATTTATGGCTGCAACTATCGCCGGAAGCCCAAGATAATCCTGATGGTCTCCGAGCAGACATACTCTTGCAGGTGCTCGTGAAATCATGCTATTTACCACCCAGAAAACAGTGACCAGCCCTCATTTAGCCCCCCTGCTAAGTTACAGGTTAAGTCCTCAATATGCATTATATTTTTGCCGAAACTCCCTTAATCTTGTAGGTATAACATATTTCGTAAGATGCTGTACAGAGAAATTAGTGGGATGCCCCGGGAGCGCGCCCCTTGTGTGAAACACTTTCCCGGAGATATTTTATCTACCGAATTAAGAATTCATCAAGAATTATTCTATTCTCTATTTCACCGTCATCAACCCTGATGACTTCTATATTTATTCCGTTTTCCGTTACGGAAATGATACAATAATGATATTCCTCCGCTCTATTGACCATTTCGACTTCATACCCTTCCTGCATATCTTCATCCAGCCATTTATTTACCTTGCTCAAAGACACCAGCGGTCTTATCGGAGTCCCGCCTCCCCCCGTCACTAAGACATGCATATTATAATTTTTACCTTCCGATACGTATTTCAGCACATTGTGTTCGTAATAATGCTCATGACCCGCTATAATTAGCTGCACCTTGTGCTTTTGGAATAATTGAGTGATCTCTTTTCTTTTTTGTATAAGATTTAGACCCCAAGTTTTGTCCCAGTTTCTCGAATGTTTTCCATAACTGAAAAGCGGATGATGGATCAGTATTATCTTCTGTTTTTCCTGAGCGGATGTCAGCTGTTCTTCGAGCCATGAAGCTTTTTTGCTATCGGGTTCCGATACTAAATACTTCCTATAGAGAGAGTCCTGAACGGTAAACGAAGGGAAATCTCTGTTCTGGTCGAAGAGTATTCCCGAATCAAGGAATATCAAGACTACATCCTTGAATTTCTTCGTGTAAAACCGTGAGTTCGGGAATACAGTGTCATAATTATATTTACCGTAAACCGCTTCATTTGGTCTTTCATGGTTACCTGGAGCAGGATAATATGGAACAAGCTTCATCACCGGTTTCTCCACTCCAGCTTCAATGAGAAAGTCTTCCCATTGAGTATGATAAGTACCGTTTTCAACTATATCACCGGTGTGAGCTATGAAATCTATCCCGCCATTACTGACTTCTTGATAGATCTGATTGAGAACTCTTTTTCTCATCTTTGATCCCACATCCGGTAAACGTCTTAAATAAGCCGTACCCCCAAAAGTCGTATTGAATAGAAGACCCGGAAGATAAAAGGGGAACAGCAACAATCTTATTTTCGACCAATTACGCTTGTCAAGGAATCCTTCCGCCACGCTCCAGCTGGGTCTATGATCTCCGTAAACAAGGAAAACCGGATTTCGTTTATGAGTCAAAGCAGGCAACTCGCGCTTGAAGTCATAAAGATGTGGAGGAACAGATTCGGAAACAAAACCTTTCCTTGCGCAGCCATTCTGAAGAATTAGAAAAACAAGAACATATATTATAGAAAAAACTCTGATTTTCTTTAAGAAATCTATCGTGAACTTCATGTGAAATTGATTCGTTAACCTGCCGGACAATTAAGATTCCCGCCTGATGGAAATCACTTCATATTCCTTTCTTTTCTCTCTATAAACGATATTGATACCGACCGCCTTACTGAAAAGATCTTGTGTCCCACGCTGAGTTCGGATCTCAATTTCGAAATCAGGCAGCGTCCCATTGGATTTGCGCGTTGAAGGCAACAAAAAACTGTTATCATCGGCGAGCTTTATTTTTGAAACCGTATTATCTCTTAAATTTGTCACGCGAACTGTATATTTGTTTCCATCAGGTTCGACCACTCCAGCTCTTAACGCCATATCGGTAAATCTGAAGATATACCCATCAGACCCGGAATTTTCCACATGAAACTCATCAAGCGGATTGACTTTCGAAAACCAGTAAGAGACTATCTTGTTTCGTCTTTTAATTAAGGTCTCAATTAAATATCTCTCTGCTATCGGATCTGATAAATTACCTGTTTTCACAATGGCTTCGATGTCCTCATCGGTAAAAGCCATAACGATTTTAGATCCCCAGTAAGCATCTCTGTACGTCATGTTCTCACTTGCCGGATTAGGATAGACCGCTACCCACTTCTCCGGGTCGAACACCTCTGATTCAAACCAACCTATCGATTCATAATGCATTGAATCCGTGTAATCCCAGGGATCCTCATAGTATCCCGCCATTAAAAACGCTTTGCTTATATTGACCAAATCCAACGCATATTCATTGCCGTATTTCGGTGGGTGAGGTCTTCCCCAGTTGCTCCCTAAAGTCGAGCCCATATCAATCAGATAATGCTTGATATAGCTCTTATCATTTTCATCCGTCACGTACATATCGAGCGTGTTCGCCATCCGCCTGTCCGTATCCCCGAGCCACGAGCTCAGCACTCTTAACCCTCTCAACTCTCTCCTGTCGTCATGTTCTACCCGGTCATTCGGATCATCTTTCCTTCTTCCGTGAAAGTGAAACGGTCCAACAGAAACACCGCTCAACCATTTACTTGCGACGGATCTGATCTTGCCGTCCTTTCTCTTAGGTTGCGAATTGAGCATTTCAGCAAGATCCTCTCTTGTCATTTTTCTTTTTCTTCCATCTGGAGTGGGTACCATTACTTTAGGTCCGATAATTAACTGAGAAGCATGAAAATAAAATATATGATTTTCCGGAACATTATATCCCGCCGCATAAAAAAATTTGGTTGTTATTACTTCCGCAGCCGATGCCATTTCATACCAGCCCGGACCGTCGAATTTTAATACGTACTTATCTCCACGGGAATCAATGATAATGAAGCCAAGGGATCCGCCCTCGAATTTACCTTTTATTATGGTAATAGCGCCGGATGCTTCCGGACCATCTGTCATATCCGGACCGCGAATCAGTTCATCGGTGGTCAATCTCTTCGTACCGTGCCTGTGAGTGAACCAGGATGAATTTGGAGTATCATCAACCGAATTTAAGTTAACAGCTTCCTTTTTTCCGACAATCCCCAGCTCATACCCGATCTTTCTCATCGTCCAGCCTATATCAAGAGCTTTCCCGATTTCATAAAAGAAATAATGGTCTATGATGTCCCAGATTTGGTCTTCCGAATTACCTTCCGGTTTTGGAATATGATTTCTGTCATCCTCGTTCCATGCTGGGCTTCTTCTATTATTTAAAGTCGTTGATGCGCAACCCGATATTTCGAGGATCAGCAATAATGTAATTATGCTTCTAATAAACTGTATCCTATGCACGCATTTCCCTAAACCTATCAGTTAAAAATTTGTGTAAATTGAAGTAATACTCTGCTGCCTTCTTTACTAAAACCCGCTTGAAACCTTGCGAGAAATCCTGTCGGAGTTCTGAACCGCGTTCCTACTCCGTAACCGGTATGAAAGGAAGAGAGACTCATGTCCCCGAAATTACGAAACACCTGACCTGTATCGATAAATATTACACCTTCGAATGTATCCCATATGGGATATCTGTAATCGAAGTTTAGCAAAATAGAACCAAAATCCCTGAATCTGCCTTCTCTATAGCCTCTCAGAGTTTCGTGTGAACCGAGTATGCTCATGCGGTAAAAAGGTATGGATTTATTATCCGGTGTATGAGTTTCATCAAGTATCAGCCGAAAACCTAAAACTCTGTGCCTCTTGAAAAGTTCCACATACCGTTGAAATTCGATCGTATAACGATAAAATTGAAAAAAATCTCCGTCTGTCTGATCCGAAAACATGCCGGTAAGACGCAACAGACCTCCCGTTCGGGGATTAAACTCGTGGTTTCGGGTGTCGATAGATAAAACAAGACCGGTCTCAAAAAGATTCGTTTTACCAAACCCTAAAATCGAATCCGGTACCGTTTTATAGTCTGCTTCACCTACGTCAATAGTTACTTCACTGAACTTTACGAATAAGATCGTCGAAAAGTGATTTTCCCTACCGCGCTTTCTTTCTCTCTGGTAGTTCGTGAGTAAGAATCGCCCTGACGGTTTTTTCCAATTTATAAACAATTCGGCATTAACATAACTATCCCTGATACCGTAAGCGAGACTGTCATCGACCAATGAAGAATTTCCGTTTTCCCCGCCGTAAATAAATTCCTCATTATCTTTCCACACCTTAGATGAGAAACTCAATTTATTACCCTCTCCTAAAACGGGAACTATAATACTCGAAGCCATGGTGAAGTTGGCTCTGCTACCGAAAATACCGTATCCCGACAGTGAAATGTCTTTCGATAAAATATCATTGTCAAACAGCACTGCTCCTATAGAAATTCCCGTGTTCCCGCCGACTGTAGCCAACGGAAGGACCCCTGCGGTTCTGTCTTCAGTCAGGAGAAAATTCAAAACACGTTGATCTATCCTCACCCTTTCACCCCAGATTACAAACTTACCCAAGGGGTAGTAGGCGAGTGTCCAAACATCCCGCGGCAGCGCCAGCACTCTCTGAATAGGATTTTTCTTTGATTCAAACCTGACCACTTTCACACTGTCCAGTCGGAGAGTATCCTCAACAACGCCTTCGGTTGCGGATATTAATTGTGGAGAATTAAATAAGAAAACGCAGAAGATAATGAACCCAGACGTAAAATTCTTTATAGCAGTTGAACCTGCTATTTTTACCATCTTTTTTTTGAACATTAACTTTATCATCCTATTCAAAATCTGTAACATCTTCAGAATTTCAGTGATCCTGCTTCTTTGCCTGAAACACCCTTAATGTTACACATTTAGTTTTTAGATTGCATTAAACATCTTGTTTTAAGTTGAGTAATTTCCAATTTCATCGTCCAGTATTTGAGTCTAATTCGATATTTCTATGCTGCACAACGCTTACGGGAAGATAGGACTTTAAATATTATTAATATTCTTTTACTATTCAACCGGGACTCTGAAGTGCTCTTCCTGCTTGAATTAAATGCTATGCCTCCCATTGTTTTTCGATTTCACCAGCAGAATAAAAATTTAATGAACCTGCCACAAGCAGAAATCCAATCTGAATTGCTTTTAGGTGCGTCATCCATTTCCCCTTCAGCAATAGATCAATCCCGTTCTTCTTATACTTCATCTTATCTGCTCCTGCCCTATTGGTCACTTTTTATGTTACAGATTAAGTATATATAGATTTATGATAGTATATTGTGGTACTCATTACAATATTCATAATTTTTCCAGTACGATTCGATATGAGTGGAAAAGAGAAGAAATAAAAACCTCTCAAGATATTGAATAGATTGGAAATAGTTTGTTGTGTTGCTTATTACAGTATTTATAATCTTTAACCGGTATAATAAAAATGCATGAAAAAGAGAAAAAATAAAAATGGATAAACCTTCATAGAATGAGTCCTCGATACTTGCTTTTATAGGTTCTCGTAAATATTAATCTTTACCTAAAATATATCTAATGGCTAATCCGTTTAAAGTTTTCGTGAATATCAAAAAAGAGGAGTTACCTCTCTCTCTTTTAATGTTTAGCTATTTTTTCTTAGTCATCACATCATTTTGGATTCTTAAGCCGCTCAAGAAAACTCTTTTCATAACATATTATGACCAAACAGGAGTTGATATTCTGTTTTGGCACCTAAGAGGATCTCAAGCGGAGCTTGTAGCGAAGGTATTAAATATGTTTGTGGCGTTTGCCGCTGTGGTGATATTTACTTGGCTTACCCGTAAGTATCATCGTCAGCAACTGACCTTTATATTTTCCGGATTTATAATTTTAGCATACGTGATTTACGGTTTTTTACTTGAAAGCCCCGGTGATTTGACTATCTGGACTTTCTATCTGTTTGGAGATCTCTTCAGCACATTGATGGTGGCGACGTTTTTTGCCTTTATGAACGATAGCGTAACACCCGAGGCGGCAAAACGACTTTATGGTCTTGTAGGATTGGGCGGTGTGCTTGGGGGTGTCATAGGAACCACTTTTGTAAGAGTTTGGGTCGATAGCGTGGCACCAAGAACATGGTTGATGATCACTCTTGTAATAGCTTTGGTAATAATGATAATAGCCAAATACGCCGGTAAACTGGTTGATAAAAATCCTCCACAACGCTTGGAGGAAAAACCGCAATCCGCTGAAATTGAGGAAAAAACGGTGAACCCTGCTTTCGAGGGAGCAAAGCTTGTTTTCAATTCAAAGTATTTACTGGCGATAGCAGGCATCGTTGGTCTCTATGAAATCGTTTCCACAATAATGGACTTTCAGTTTACGTCAACAATCGAACATTATCTCGACGGTCCCGCAATAGGCAGGCAATTTTCAATTATATTCAATATTACCAACATTGTAGGAATGTTTGTTCAACTCTTTCTTACGAGTTTTATCATGACCCGATTCGGTCTTAAAACTGCGTTGATGTTTCTTCCGCTTGCTATTATAATAGGTTCGGCGGGATTTATTATGTTTCCGGTTCTCTGGATCGGGAGTCTTCTCAATACGGCGGACAATGGGTTCAGCTATTCCATAAATCAATCGGCGAAGGAAACGTTATATGTTCCCACTACAAGAGATGAAAAGTACAAAGCAAAGGCATTTATTGATATGTTTGTTCAGCGCTTCGCTAAAGCAATAGCGGTCTTGTTGAGCCTTAGTATTACCATGATATTCACCGATTATTCGAGCGTCAAATGGTTATCCGTAGCAACGTTAATAGTTGTAATAATCTGGATATTTATTGTGCGATTTGTAGGCAAAGAATTTAATAAGCTATCTGATACCAATCTAAATGCAAGTACAGCTCAATTACAGCAGGATCATAAACGATAAAGTTTGGCAAATAAGTCTGCTCTCTCTCAGACCGTTTCAACGATCAAAGATTCTTCGGATTTGGAGCAAATCCGCAAACCGATAGCCGAAATAAATTTAATACGGATGCTTTAGATTTTGGAAGGTATTTCCAGAAAAGAATAAAATTTCAAGCTGTTCTTGGATTCAGACCGTCTGAAGAAATAGAATTATTTTTGGTAAAGTCCCATATTAACCGCCTGAGATTTTATATCTAACAAACGAAAAAGAAAGATTGTCCAAGCATCGGCGCGAAGATAAACTCATTGAGATGCCGCCTGAATTTGAATAGCGGGAACAGTTGCTCGACAGTGAATTACATGCTTATCCCGCCACCGCATTTTTTGGAATCAAGACCTGATTGACCGAGCACTGCTCAACATACTCCACTTTACGGAAATCAAAATCTTTCGAGCCACAGACAAGGCAATCCGGATTACGATAGAGCTTTACTTCTCTGAATGATGATTCACTGCCGTCATAGATCTGTAAACGGTTTTCTAACAGCTTCCCTACTTCAAAACCGTTACGGTTAAGGAGCAATGTCAGAGCTTGGGCAGCTTGGAGTGAACCGATGATTCCCGTGGTTACTCCGAAAATGCCTGCCTCGACACAGGTCGGCGCATTCTCCGGGTCGGGCGCGACGGGAAAGAGGCAACGGTAACAGCCGCATTCATCGGACTGGGTAAAGGTGGTCACTTGTCCGAAAAACTGGAGGACGGCGCCGAATACGAGAGGTTTACCAGCCTGTACACAAACATCATTGACAAGGTAGCGTGTAGGGAAATTATCGCTGCCGTCAACGATGACGTCATAATCCTCCATCATTTTCCAGATGTTATCGGAGTTGACTTTCTCCGTATACGTACGCAAGTTGACGTCCGGGTTGATCTCATGGAGGGTATCCACCGCAGAATCTACTTTGAGACGACCAATATCGGAGGTGCCGTGGAGAATCTGACGTTGGAGATTGTTTAGAGAGACAGTATCAAAATCAGCCAGCCCCAGTCTGCCGACTCCGGCGGCAGTTAGATAAAGGGCTGCGGGCGATCCAAGACCGCCTGCGCCTATCAAAAGAACGGATGACGCCTCGAGGGCGAGCTGCCCTTCCTCACCAACCCCATCTAAAGTGATATGTCTGGCATATCTGTTATACCACTCAATCGGTTTATCTACGTTAAAGGGCGAATTAGACATATTTCATCCTCCCGCAATGGCTGAGATCAGTGTCACCTTATCGCCGGGTGAAAGAGCGGTTTGAAGATTATCCTTGAGCTGGATGTCTTCCTCATTGAGAAAAATGTTGATATGACGATGTACGGTGCCTGAATCGCTAAGGAGTCTGCTCAACAGTCCGTCATAACTCTCCTGTAACTTCTCCAATGCCTCCCTTATATTAGTGGCATCCACTTCTATAATTTCATCCCCATTGACTAAGGCTTTTAACGGCCCCAAAAATTCAAACTGTGTTGACATAGTCAGCCTCTGCTTTATTAGTTGTGATTTCTTTATAAGACGAATATTTTGCTTCAATAACTGACAGGTTATCCGTGCGGTAACTCACGAGGTCGGCTGTTTTAAGACCGTTACCCGTGATGCAAATGACAGTGACCCCCGATTTGTCCAGCTTGCCCTGCTCTGCTAATTTTTTCGTAACGGACAGCGTAACACCTCCGGCGGCTTCCGTAAAAATACCTTCGGTCTCCGCTAAGAGCGTAATTCCAGCAACCGCCTCGGAATCGGTTACGTCCTCCGCCCATCCATCGCTATTTCGTATAATGTTTGCCGCGCGATTGCCGTCGGCAGGCGACCCGATAGCCAACGATTTGACTATCGTATCAGGCTTGACAGGGGTTATCTCCTCCGAACGGTTTTTAACCATGGCGGAAATCGGCGAGCAGCCTTTGGGCTGGGCGCCGAAAATATGCGCACTCTTCTCCTCCACCAGTCCCACCTTCACCAATTCTTTGAAAGCTTTATCTATTTTAGAGATGAGAGAGCCTCCCGCCATCGGAACGATTACTTGATCAGGCAGCCGCCAACCGAGCTGCTCGGCGATCTCGAAACCGACCGTCTTTGATCCCTCGGAGTAAAATGGTCTGAGATTCACGTTTACGACAGCTATCTTTTCCCTGTAGGACAATTCGGTACACAGCCGATTTACGTCGTCGTAGTTACCCAACACCTTGATCACAGTGGTATCGTAACATGCTGATGCTACCACTTTCTGCTGTTCGAGATCGTTTGGAATGAGGATGACGCTCTCCAGACCCAGCTGGGTAGCCTGAGCGGCAACAGAATTCGCTAAGTTCCCCGTGGAGGCGCAACCCACTTTATTGAATCCGAAATCAATCGCCTTTGCCAATGCCACCGATACGACTCGGTCCTTGAAGGATAGCGTCGGGAAATTGACCGAGTCGTTCTTGATGTATAGCCTTGGTATACCCAGAACTTTGCCTAACCTTTTGGCATGCACCAGCGGAGTGAAGCCCACGGGAGTATCGGGTGTGCCACTCAGGACCTCGGGAAGTAGTTCAGCATAACGCCACATGGTCTTGGGCCGCGCCTCGATTGCCTTCCGCGAAATTGAACGTTTGAGCGCATCGTAATCATAGAGGACATTCAGAGGACCAAAGCAGATATGGCATACTGTTTCCGGTTTGAATTCGGTACGATTGCCACAGCTGGAGCATTCTAAAAATTGATTCATGTTTTTCCTTTTTTTGTTATAATAAAAAACCCCTCTACCTGTGGGGTAGAGGGGTTTATTATTGAATTTTTTATTTTAGGTTACAACAACCACTCTACTCCCACTGTATCGGAGCTATACATACACATCAAACACATCATAATACCCATGTCAACGCAGCGGGTATTATTTTGGTTGTTATATGCCATTTTTTTTATATTCATTTTTTACTTAACACGAATATATCCAAACGAATTTGTGATGCAAGCGAAATAATTTGATTTACATATTAACATCAAGTTCGATTCTCTTCTTGGTCTACAAGTTAATTCACTAATTGCTGAGTGAATATATGTAATTTACTAAATCCCATAACTCTTCATCCATATCCTCGAAAGCGTCCTGATATGACGGCATAGGCGTTCCATCCAATCCGCTCAAGAGTGTAAGATAGATGGCACGCTGAGATGATCCCCTACCATAGTTTCTCGCTATTGTCAGATCTCTTGGTATTGATATCTCACCTTTATTGTTCTTAAGTTCGTCGGCTGAGGGACCGTCACCTCGCCCAGAAAGCCCATGGCATTTCCAGCACTCTGCATCAATATAGAACTCTCTGCCACGTGATAGGCTTTCAATAGTAGGTTCAGGTGGAACTCCAACATTGATTACGCTCCGATCAGGCTCATCTTTGAATTTATCTGAAAACGTCTTTATATAGTATACTAATTGCCAACGTTTCTCCTCCGGCAAATCTGCCCAGTTGATCATCGATGTCCCATGAACTCCTTTTGTTATTCTATCGAAGAGATCCCAATCAGTTGGCAATTCTCCACTGGGTGTTCTGCGATATTTGTATTCGCCAGAGGTAAAATCCCTTGGAGCAGGAATAAGAAAATCAGCCGCCGGTCCATCCCCTTTGCCGCTAAGTCCATGACAATAAGAGCAAGAGGTGTTGTAAACGCCTCTTCCCTTGGCGATGTTTTCCTTTGATTGTTCATTTGACATACCGTTCCCGGCGAATTCCTGCGAAAATGCTGAGATACTTAATATAAACGTTATTGAGGTTACAGAAATGGTACGGATAAATACCGCTGTGCTTCGTCGAGAAAATATTTCGATCTGTGTTTTCATTTTAAAATCCTCCGTGCTTTTCAAAATGCGAGAACAAACATTAACATGAACCAATCAGCGTCAACATCCAGCACCCTACCGGCTGCCCCGCTCGCTGCTCCATCTGTCATATCATCGAGTGGCGGATAACCGATCAGGTTATCCTGGAAACCCTTCTCGACAATTAGAAATACGTTTGGCTGAAAATAGTAGCGCAATGTGGCAGTATACATTTTAATTTCATTCTGATTACCGGTATTAGTCGCTAACATGTTATCTACCATCATATCACCAGTAACTATCTGCTTACTGACATTCATGAAATCATATTTACCCGCCAACCAGATCTTCCTTAATAAACGATTTTGAGGTGAGAATACCGATAGTGGGAACTCTGTTCCTATGAAGCCTCCTGTATACTCAAACGGTTGATCACCAGAAATTACCCA
Source organism: Fidelibacterota bacterium (assembly GCA_022571215.1). Classification (GTDB taxonomy): domain Bacteria; phylum Fidelibacterota; class SORT01; order SORT01; family SORT01; genus SORT01. The sequence continues at coordinate 60,115 of JACZYG010000001.1, forward strand.
ATCGATGTCGTCATCCTTTCCTTCGAGCCATTGTCCAAATACAGATGCACCTCTTGGCAGATTATATGTGACGTCATACCCGAATCTTGTGAAACTATCTATTGTAACGCTCAAATTAGAGCCGCCACCTATATTTTGATTACCCTTATAATAAAGCATACCGACTCTCAAACGGTCATTCCGGTTAATAGCTGCACGGATGAATAAGTCTTTGTCCTCATTTGTGTCAAGCAGGTTATTGGTTCCATTTACAATGGCGACCTCATAGTCGAGTCTCAACTTCATTGAACCCAACCCACCAAATGCCGAAACTCCCAATTGCCTTCGGTCCAGATTAAATCCTCCATTGACAGGCATGACATTATAGACTAGATTAGGAGACATCTCAGTGGTAAGTTTCCTCAACCGCATAAAAGGTATATCAAGATGGAAAAATCCGAGTCTAACGTTCATTTTTCCCGTATTAGAGTTTGAGAACAGGTTGTTATATACTATAAAGAATTGATGAAATTCGGTGCCTAAATGTGTTCCTATCGAAGCGACATTACTTCCACTACTACCTGAGTCCCCGTGATCATCCCCTCCTTCTTCACCCCCAGCCTCGATTTCCGGATCAACATGGATCGTTAAAAACGCAAGGTATGAAAGATGATCCCCAGCGGTTCCTCCCGAATAGAGCTCGAAAGCGCTGTTGAATGTATCCACATGAAGGGTTTTTCCACTTGGAATCCCGTTAGTGGTCGATGTGAGCATATTATTCGTAATGTTTCTCCTCATATACATCGGATGCGGCATTCCAGACAGAGGTAAGACATCTTGTTGCCAAACTGGTGTCGGGTCAGATGTACCTGGAAGCATGAACCCATTACGCCTAAATGCGTTACCGAATGCGTTAAGTTTCGGAACCGTCGCGTGACAGGTAAAACAGGTCACTCCATATTTCCTCGCAAACTGCGGTATCGAATATCCGATTTCCACAAATGACAGAATGAAGGTTGATACCAATAGATATTTAATTGCTTTTCTCACAACAATACACTCCTTTTCTATTATTTTCGATAACCACAAACAATGTCTGATGTGGTTATCGCGCCTTATTTATCAATTACATAACATCGATTGTAAATATTTCTTCTACGTTTTCACCGTCGTGCATAAAGCTGCTGTGCAGTTCATAGGTGCCTGCTACAGCAAAAACGTAATCGGCGTGGTAATGACCTGCATGATCTGTAGATTCATGAAAGTCCAATTCTACTTCGCCCGCATCGTCCGGCAAATGCAGCTCACCATGCAGAGTCAAACCGCTCATCCCATCCATATCATGTTCTACTACCGAAATTTCAATCTCTACACTGTCGCCTGCGGTTATCATTGTCGGTTCGGTAGATAGACTAATAGTCGGTTCCTCATGCATTTCGGGCGCTTCACTGCTTGAGCAGCCGAAAATAATTAATCCGACTGAAAGAATTATCGCTATATATATAGTTTTTGTTTGCAACTTATCACCTCCTAAATCTTTGTTATTTTACCATGCTTATTCTTTTTTTGATAATTGCTCAATTAGTGTTATCATTTCATCCAAATCAGATTTATCGAAAAAATAATTCGCCCCTGCCTCTAAACTTCTTTCCTTATAGTCACCAATTGAATAATTTGTCATAATTATTATCTTTGTTGACGGGTATTTCTTCTTAGTATACTTCATAAGATCAATCCCACTTCCGTTCGGCATATTAATGTCATAGATAGCAAGACCATATTCAATTTCATCGAGCAAATGCTTTGCGGTAGCAACATCTTTAGCCTCGCCAACTATATTGACATTCGGCAGCTTGGATAATTTAGCAACCAACATTTTTCTTAATATCTCCGAATCGTCCACTATAAATACTCTCAAAACTTAGCTCCTAAATACATCTATTTGTCATTATCGCTCATTTACTGATATGAAAATACAATAATTAGAATGGCTATACTATAGGGCAGCACCTGTTTATTTTGTAGTATTTTGTGAAATTCCTCGTAGGGCTACGCCCTACAAAAATAGATTTGATTAAGATTATCTAATCGGTAAAGTAGAGAAAAAGGAGTCACTCATAGTGAATCTGTCAGATTATGTTCCATTAAGTAACTTATTATGTCGGCATTACTTTTCATGTTCATTTTCTCAAAAATTCGAGATTTGTACGTACTTATAGTATTTGAACTTAAAAAGAACCTTTCTGCTATTTCTTTGATAGTATGACCTTTAGCGATCATTTGCATTACCTCAAATTCACGGTCTGAAAGCTGCTCGTGAAGAGGTTTATCGCGGTCAACTTCCAACTCAGTTGCAAGTTTTTCCGCCAATGAGAGAGTAACATACTTCAACCCCATCGATACCCGCCTGATGGCATCTATTAATTCATCAGGGGCACTTTCTTTTGTCAAGTAACCCGATGCACCTGCTTTTAATGCCCTCACGGCATATAGTTCTTCCGGGTGCATACTTAACATCAATACATTGAAGTCATGTTTTGCACTCTTGATCTCCTTTAGAATATCTATACCACTTCGACCGGGCATTGAGATATCAAGCAGAACAACATCGAATTCCTCATTCCATACCTTCTCCAATGCTTCTTGGCCGTTGCTTGCCTCACCTGATACTTCTATATCCGAATGCCGACCAATTATCATTTTGAGTCCTTCACGAAAAAGTGCATGATCATCTGCTATTAAAACTTTTATCATTTAAAATTCTCTATGCTTAGAGGTAAAATCACAGTCGCTTTAGTCCCTTCATCTTTTTTACTTCTGATCTCGAATTTACCGTTCCAGGGAATTAAACGTTCACTTATTCCCATTATTCCATATGATTTGGAATCTTTTTTATCCTTCTCACTAATGCCAATTCCGTTGTCGCTGAGTTCAAGAGTTAAAATATCATCATTAACACCTAAGTGAACTTTTACAGCAGAAGCGTTGGCATGTCTAATTATATTTGTCAGTAATTCCTGAAAAATACGGAACAGAGTAGTTGAACGCTCAACATCATTCGTCATGTCTATATCATCATACTTGAATTTATACTTAATCTCTGTGCTGGACTGAAATTCTTCCAATTGCCATTCCATCGCAGCTATGAGACCCCAATCATCTAATATTCCGGGTCTCAGTCTAGCTACAACTCTTTGAATGGTTTTTAAAGTTGAGTCGACTAACGCTGACATCGAAACGGTCTTACTGATCAGATCTTTATCTTTCGTACTTTCGGCAAGAATAGAGATATATATTTTCAAAGTGGTTAAAGATTGACCAAGATCATCATGAATATCTCTTGCTATTTCAGCTCTTTCTTCCTCTCTAACTTCCTGGAGACGTGAAGCAAGAGCCCTCAGGCTATCTCGTGAATTCCTTAGTTCTTGCTCTGTTTGACTTAACTCATTTAGAGTAAACTGCATTCTCTGCACAGCCGGTTTGAAAATGAAAAATCCTTCAATTAGCAAAACAGAAAGAATCAAGAACATGAATAAATCTTCAATATTCTCATGCCGTTCAACTTTCTCCTTTGCCTCTTTGTCATATTGAAATACTATACTTTCCATTCCATGTAGAAAATTTTGTTCGTTCATCAAAATTCTTTTAACCAAAGAGTCTGGAGATACGAGCAGATTTTCACTTAATTGATTTTCGTTGATTGCTAACAAACTTTGAGCAGCATTCAATATGGTATTAAAAATTGGTTCAATCTCAGAAAACAATTCCTTTATTTTACTACTGTTTTCACCAGACACTCCCAAGGCCACATTTCCGAATTTAAGACCATTATGAGCTTTTTCCCATTCTGAAAGTATTCTCTTTATTTCATCAATCAGCATCTCTCTATTATTGGTACTCTCTGATTTCTCTAGGTATAAAACAGATTTGCTCAACTCCTGGCTAAGCATTCGCTGGCGCCCTGCAATATTTATTACTCTTGAATCATCTGATTGATTCCTAATATTTACTTGCATAAGGATATAGCTTAAGATAGTTAGTAGCGCTATTGCACAAAGCGAGAAGATGTATCTAATCGTAAGATTTCTTTTTGAAGATTCACTTTTGTAAGTTTTCGTAACTTCCACTCGTCCTCCCATTATACTTCTGAAAGATATCGCCAGATTAGTATTAAATCAATTTATTATAACAAAAGTTGATGGTATCGGCGATTGGTACTTACTGAATAACCGACATTTTTGCACCCTAACCCGCCCCTAAAACCTTTCCACCTAGGTGTCAAAAATTAAGCCCTTAGATTGCACTGAAAATTTTACTCGATTTTCATTTTACGTATGAGTATTGAAGTACTAAAATTGTATTTCATTAATGCTCAATTAATTAACAGTCCGCCTCGTGTCATAGATGCTATTTATCGAAAGCTCTCGTTCTAATAGGTTTTACTACTGCTGAAATGCTGTGTCATAATCTACGTTTATGAGACAGGTTCAAGGACTTTTGCTTTGTATCAGCTCTCGGAGCAGGTCATTATATCGAAAGCGTCAAAGCCTGCCCGACATACGTCAGGGCAAGCCCTGACCGCCATTGTTTCGCCACGCATCTTGTAAATTATCGGTATTACATCGTTACGGTGAAGTCAGGATACGCTTCAGCGCCGTGCTCTACGAGATCGAGCCCGAGTATCTCCTCTTCCTCAGTCACCCTGATGCCCATCGTACGCTTCAGTGTTAAGAACATCACCGTTGACAGCCCAAACGACCATATGAACACCGCCACGACTCCGAGTAGCTGAACAAGGAGCTGATTTATTCCACCTCCGAAAAATAGTCCGTTAACGCCTCCGAATGATTCTTGCGCGAAAAGCCCGACCGCTAAAGTTCCCCATGCGCCGCATACTCCGTGGACAGATATAGCGCCTACAGGATCATCGATCTTCAATTTGTCAAACAGCGCAACTGAATAATTTACGATTATCCCCCCAATTACTCCTATTAAAACCGCGCTAAGCGGACTCACGTTTGCCGTTCCCGCGGTTATGCTGACCAAACCGGCAAGCGCGCCGTTAAGCGACATGCCGATATCCGGTTTTCCTTCTCTCAACCATGATGTTATCATAGCCGATACGACTCCCGCGCTCGCCGCAAGAGTGGTGGTTACAGAAATTATCGCTATTGTCAGGTCGGTGCCGGAAGTAGTTGAGCCTGCGTTAAAACCATACCATCCAAACCATAAAATAAATACGCCAAGCGAAGCCAATGTGAGAGAATGACCCCTGATAGGCCCCTTGACTTTGGTGTAGCGTCCTATCCTTGGACCCACTATCATGGCGCCGGCAAGGGCTGCCCATCCTCCAAGAGAATGAACCACCGTCGAGCCTGCGAAGTCGATCATCGGAGTTTCTAACGATGATAGCCATCCTCCGCCCCAGATCCAATGACCCGATACCGGGTAAATAAGCGCCGTAATGACCACCGAGTAAATCAGATAACTGCTGAACTTTATCCTGCCTGCCACAGCGCCTGAAACTATTGTAGCGGCTGTAGCTGCGAATACGGCCTGGAACAGCCAATACGCGTACTGAGTCGGTTCCGTTACGCCGTTAAGGAAAAATCCCTCTGACCCAATAAATGCGTTCCCTGCTCCGAACATAAGCGCAAAACCCACAGCCCAGAATGCAAGAGAACCGAATGAAAAGTCCACAAGGTTTTTCATCATGATATTAACAGCATTTTTCGACCGGGTAAATCCTGTTTCGAGCATCGCAAATCCTGCTTGCATGAAGAAAACCAAAAACGCCGCGATAAGTATCCACACCATGTCAAGCGCCTCGGCATTACTATCCGGAGTATTTCCCGCGAATGCAAATACGGATAGGGTAATTACGAAAACGGCTGCGCTCATTAAATTTTTTAGGAACCAGGTAATATTCTTTGTTTGAAAACTCAATTCTAATCTCCCTCTTCTTTTTAATTTAACGCATCGTTGCCTGATTCTTCCGTCCTTATCCTGATAGCATCTTCTATATCTGATAAGAAAATTTTCCCATCACCAATCTGTCCCGTATTCGCCACCAATAATATTTGCCGTACCGCCTCTTCAACCTTATCATCAGTCACAACTACCTCGATCTTCACCTTAGGTAGAAAATCTATATGATACTCCCTCCCGCGATATAATTCCGATTGACCCTTTTGGCGGCCGTATCCTTTTACCTCCGATACCGTCATTCCCCGAATGCCGATATCTACAAGGGCTTGTTTCACATCATCTAATTTGAACGGCTTAATTATCGCTTCTAATTTTTTCATGTATCGTTCCTCCCTATTACCGGAATACCTGAACTTCGTGTTCCGCAATAAATAATTTTTGAAAATAACGTTTCAAAACGCATACCACAACTATTAGTGAATACCAAAAACGTTCGATCATTTAACGTTTCGCTCATCTCTTGAGAGCTGATTATCATTAGCTCTCGATGTTATGATAGTTTTACCGAGTGAAACGTATTTAGTATAATATTTTCAAATTCCAATATTAATTTATGCGCTGCATTATCTGCCAAAACCGAGAGAGAACCAAAATTGATTATCATTGTTGATACTCTTTTCAGGAATTATGGCATAGTATACAGCAGGGGAAAGCGAGCCGAAGGAGAACTCGAAGCTACTGCCTGCGCTCAACACAATATCGCTTATCCCGGCGTCGGCACCCCATTGACCGCCGTTATATCCGACTGAAAGTGAAAGGTCAACCGCCCTCTCGGCGAAATTCATTGAATGACCACCACTTGCCTGAAGATACACGCCATCGCCGAGATTGAGATCATAATACAAGCCCAAGGATAAACCATATGGCATTCTTGAGTCCGCGACGGTTATGAAAGGTTCAGGTGTAGTGTTGTTGTCAAAGCTGAAATCATCTGCATTCAACCATGAGTAATATGTCAAACCGACGGAATACTCGGTGGTTCCATTTAATGATCCGCTGTACGAAAAATAAAGGTCGAACTCGTCTAAAGAACCAAGCTCGTCCCTGTTGCTCACCGCAAATGAAGACCAGTAACCATACTCCATTGAGCCTTTTGAATAGCTGACTCCAGGTTGAACGGCAGATTTATTATTCGGTGTAAGGTCCCAGCCTCGAAAGATATATTTGCTCGTATAGTCTAATGTATAAGCTACAGAAGGATCTTCTGCATAGACCGGAGTCAAGAATTGTGTTGCAAAAACAAACGTAGAGATCATGAAGATAAATTTCATTTTGCACCTCTTTGATTTTGTTACCTGATATTTCTCCTTTCCTATAAAGTAACTGAGTATAGTGATCAGTCTCAACTTTTGTTATTCGCTTATGTTACACGCTGAAATATTAGATGCAATATAAATCTAACTCAATTATTAAAAATTTTATTTTTATTTTTTTAAAGTCATTAATGAAGGTGAATTTTCAGATAATACAGCACAAACGGCAGTCATGAGTACGGTCATAATCCAGTAACTGCGAAATCCTGTGTCATAACTGACGTTTATAGGACAGATTTAAAGAATTTAGGCCTGTGTTAACTTTTGGGGCGAGGTAAGTTGGTGTTAGTGATACCAGTGTTAATATCAAAACGATTGTAGCTGAGATGGCTATGAATATTATATGACAAGAACTCCTGCTCCCTGAATTCCGCCCCGTTTAAGCATTAAGAGGGACTGACCTACCGATGGTTTATATGTACCGAATATTGAAATCTAATAATAACTTTAACAATTGCACTGATTCAAATTAAATTAAAATACTTCCCCTTGGTCGGTGTTAATGCTCTTGTTAGGTATTCTTTTACGATCTCTTTTCTCGGGCAACCACATCCGCCAGAATACACGCAATCTCATATAGTATTGTGGCACCAACAAGGGCAGTATTCCCAGTGGGGTCAAAAGGCGGTGATACTTCAACCACGTCCCCGCCAATCAAGTTGAGACCCGCAAGTCCTCGTATTAGTGCCTGTGCTTGGATAGGAGTCATGCCACCTATTTCAGGCGTGCCAGTGCCTGGGGCAAAGGCTGGATCAATACTGTCGATATCGAAGGAGATATAAGTGGGTCCCTGACCTACCACACGTCTTACCTCATCAATTGTGGCTTCAACTCCTAAAGATGTAAATTCTTCCATGTACATGACACGTATGCCTGCGTCCTCAGACCCGTGCCAGCTTTCTTCAGAATTCTGTGCCCCCCGGATGCCAATTTGAATCGTCCTCTTCGGGTCAAGGAAACCTTCTTCCAATGCTCGTCGGAATGGGGTGCCGTGGGTAAACTTATGCCCAAATTCATGATCACTCGTATCGGTATGAGCATCTATATGCACCATACCCACTGGTCGTTCAGCCGCAACAGAGCGTAGAATCGGGAGGCTGATAGAATGGTCGCCGCCTACACTCAAGGGCATTGCGCCGGCTTCAAAAATCTTGCGGTAAAAATCAGTGATATCGGTAAAGCATTGTTGTAGGTCAAAGGGATTTGAGAAATTAACATCCCCTAAATCTGCGATGTTGCAAACATCATAAGGATTTATGCGCGTCACATGATGAATGGAACGGGTAAGACTTGACATATTGCGAACTTCCCGAGGGCCATGTCGCGCACCCGGTCGGTTTTCGGTTGCACCATCATAGGGCACACCAATCAGAGCGATATCTACACCTGATGGGTCACTTACCAAAGGTCTTCTCAACAAAGTTGCAACGCCCGCATAACGAAGCGGGGCTGCTTCAAAGTTAGATTCCTTTTTCATGTTTCTTGAACTCCAGTTTCATGAAAATATTGAAGGCCTGACCCGCCCCCACTCTATCACCCTCCTTTTATGTTACAATTTAAACCTTAGAGATGCACTGCATATTTGCTTTTAATTTTCATAAACGTATGAGTTCCAAGACACGAAAAATGTGTCTCACAAACGGCCGTTTGAGTTACAATTTAACACTGTCTCAAATGCTAATTGTCCTAAGCTCTCGTTTGCATGAGTTTCGGGAGTGCGAAATGGCGTATCATAGCCTACCATGATGACTATGATTTTTAAAAATTGTATATAGTCATCAGATAACCCCAGCTAGAACTGTCCACACCTTTCCAACGCATAATGATTAACCCGTATTTGAACAGGAGTAAAATTTTGTGCAAAAGCCCTTTGGGATAAAATTTGAAATAGTGATAATACCGCTGTACTTAAAAGAATTTTCATAGTTCACACAAAGAGACAATTGTACATACAATATAAATCCCTTCAGCGAAATGTCAAGGATTTCATCCTTCTCATCGGAAAGGCAGAAACTCTAAACGCCTAATTTCTAGAGGTTAGGTGCTCTCTTGGAACCGCCCCCCGGACAGTGTTCGGGCCATCTGGACTGAGCATTAGTGGGCAGACTGAAAGTGTTGGTATTAAAGGGTTACATAATTTAACACGAGATTTATTAAAAATCAGTATGGTAAATTCTCGATTGCTTTCCTCAATTTCTCCGGCATTGCATGAAATATGGGACAAATGGAAAAATGCATTTCACAATGTGAGAATCTAAGTACTCCCGGTTGGAATCGAACCAACAACCTACGGATTAAGAGTCCGGTGCTCTGCCAGTTGAGCTACGGGAGCTTGCGAGGCAAATATTAAAAGGCTTACGCCTTCAAGTCAACGATTTTATTTATAATGAGCCGGAGTACGGATGGCTCCTTCCGAATTTAGCGTAGACATTCTCCGCAAAATAGTGTGACCCGAAGATGATAAGTAAGGAATCGTCATCCAACTTTTGTTTTGCCTCATCCACTGCTAAAGAAATGTCCTGTATCGAGGTTGACTCAATTCCAAGTTTTCTTCCGATTTTTGCCAGTTCCATAGACGGTGAAGAATCATGTTCGGGAATTTCCGAGCAAACTAACCGTTGCGTATACGGGCGTAGAGCCTTTATGATCTGTTCAGAATCTTTCTCTTTTAGTAATGCCATAACCGCAATGATCCTTCGATCGGGAAAGTGCGCAATGAGCGACCTGAATAGTGAGTCGGTTGCCTGTGGATTATGCGCTACGTCATATATAACTAATGGTGTTTCGGAAAGCAGCTCCATCCTGCCCCTGAATTCTATCTTATCAAATCCTGCTTTTATAACTTCATTTGTCAAATCCATATTTGGCATTGAATCAAGCACGGCTAATGACGTTTGAATATTTTCTACCTGGTGCAGCCCCATCAGCGGCACATGTAATTCATCAATTGGTCTCCCATTCAGGATCGCGTCAAAGGTCAATCCCCGCTCTGATGCCGCAACATTTATAATTTCACAAATTTGAGATGATTTCGTGAAGTCACCATTTATTTCAATTGAATATTCGCTGAAGATGTCCAGTACTTTATCCGAATTTTTTGCGACGATACACGGTACTCCCTTCCTAATCACAAACGCTTTTTCACCAGCTATCTCTTCAACTGTTTCTCCGAGATATTTTGTATGATCAAGACCGATAGCAGTCAGTACAGAAATAATAGGTTCCACCAACATTGTCGTATCCAACCGAGCTCCTAATCCCGCTTCCGCAATTACAATATCCACTTCCATATCGGCAAAATACTTGAGTGCTATTAGCGTTGTAACCTCGAAAAACGATGCGCCGCTTTCAGCGACCGAGTCTTTAAATGCCTCTGCATATTTAATTATAGATTCATCATCTATCGGCACGCCGTTCACCCTGATCCGTTCGTTGAAATTCACAAGATGCGGAGAGGTATATAGCCCGGTTTTCAAACCATGCTCTCGCAAGACAGATTCTATCAGCGCCGCGGTAGTGCCTTTTCCATTAGTTCCGGCAATGTGAACGGCGGGATAATTTTTTTGCGGTTCTCCGAGCTCTTTCGCCAAAGTTCGCGGCACTTCAAGCCCAAGATGTATTCCAAATGTTCTTAACCCGAAAAGATAGTACAGGGTTTGATCGTATTCGGATGTACGCAAAAAGTTGTTAGGTAGTTTTTTTCAGAAGAGACTCTAAAAGGTCCAATGGTATTAGTTCCACTTCAGGCAATTTTTCCCCGAGAAAACGTTCCGCTGTTTCCTTGAACTTAAAAGGGAAATCAGAAACATAATATTCATGCTCTATAGAACTGTCCCCCTTTGCGGCGCCTAATCCTTTATCATTCAATATCCGTTCAAGTTCCGCCGCCGATGCCTCCGCGGAATCAATCAAGGCTACCTCGTCGCCTGCAACTTCCCGTATCAGCTGTTTTAGTATAGGATAATGCGTGCACCCGAGAATCAATGTATCGATGTTTTTGTCTATGAGCGGAGAGAGGTATTCTCTTAAAATTTCTCTTGTGACCTCTTTCGATTCCCATCCTTCTTCCACCAATGGAACCAATAGCGGGCAGGCAACTGATATAACCTCTAAAGATGAATTGACGGCAAGCAATTCGGTTTTGTAAGCTCCTGACGCTATCGTTCCGTAAGTACCTATCACTCCTATCTTACCATTTTTGGTAACGTTTGCTGCAGCGCTTGCGCCCGGTTTTATTACTCCGATGACCGGGATGTCAAATTCTTTCTGCAACAATTCGAGAGCTTCCGCTGAAGCCGTATTACAGGCGATTATCATTGCTTTTATGTTTTTAGTCGAGAGAAATAACGCATCCTGTAAAGCAAACTCTCTCACCACCCGGGGGCTTTTAGAGCCATATGGAACTCGCGCGGTATCACCAAAGTAGACTAATTTTTCATCGGGTAAAAGATTGGTAACCTCCCTAACTACGGTAAGACCCCCTATTCCCGAATCGAATATTCCTATTGATTTATCATTCAATTTAATCTACCGTTTGCGGATAGGATCAGCTGTTCATATTTATGTTTGAATTTCCTTACACCTTCATAAACAGCTTCAGCAATTTTTTGTTTATATTTTGATGACTTAAAGTTTTCTTCTTCTTTCCGATTCGAAATAAAACCCGCCTCAATATAAGCATGAGGCATCGATGCTCCTACAAGAACGAAAAAGCCTGCTTGTTTGACCCCGCGGCTTGGAGATGAGATTTTCTTTTTAAGCTCTTTTTCGAGCATTCCGGAAAGATCTTCCGATTCGCTCATGAATGCCGCCTGCGTGAGAGAAGCGAGTATTAACATTTCCGTCGCATGTTGTTCAAATCTCTCAGCGCTTGTTTTATCGTCAAACCGCAACACGGAATTTTCTCTTTCCGCCACCTCTATTGCGCTTGCGGTTTTTCCCGGTCGAAGGATGTACACCTCAAACCCTTTTACATTTCTATTTTTTGGAAAACTGTTCAGGTGAATACTGATAAATAATTTGCCTTCATTTCGGTTGGCGATCTTCCCTCTCTCTTCAAGAGACACGTATATATCTTCATCACGTGTATAAACAACGTTAACCCGCAATTTTTTCTTAATCAACTTCCCGATCCTTTTGACTATATCAAGAGCAACATCTTTTTCTTTTAGACCCGTTACGCCGATGGAACCCGGATCCTTTCCGCCGTGTCCGGCATCAAGAACAATTGTGTCGATCAGCCATCTTTCACTGTTTTTTAACAGATCATCCTCAACTTGCTTTCTTGTTATCCGTTCAGGAGTTCTAAGTGAAATTACGATCTGATTCGGATCTGTTGTCTGATAGATTTCCGGTTTTTCTACCACACCCCTTAATTTGAAGGACAACTGCGTTGATTCCTCCATTTGGACAGGAATCACTTTTACGACAGCTCCTTTAGTTGGAGCAGACACTATCGAAATTGAATCCGAAATTCCGTTCACAATAGTCAGATATAACCAACCTAATTCACGATTTATCCATGCTCGATAAGAATCAAGAGGAAATTCCCGGGTAGTGGATATTTTTATCAGTGTACCGTTCGATTTTTGTTGAATCGTGATTCCTGTAATATTCACCAACGCGGTCTTTATCTCAAGAGTTTTAAGCTCTTCATCGTAGGATAAAATTTCCGGCATTACGACATCCAAAATGGTCATGAATGCGCTGAATGGAATGAGAATATCGTCGTCGGAGGGCATCACCGGTATGGGTAGATGAAGGATATCATCAAGCCTGTTATCGGTACTTAAATTTTCCATGAGAACATACGAACTATACGCAGAAAGCTTCACACGCCATTCTTTGAATTTTATGTCCAATTTCTTTTTAGGTTCGGAATAAAATGTTCCTGCCTCCAATAGTCTTGCTAATTCTGTTCCGCTGACGAATGATACGTTATCCGCTTCGAAGGTTTTCAGACTCTCAATTCTTCCGGCATCGTTGGAAAAAACCACTTTTATATCAGAGCCGTATAACACTCCGGCCACTGACAGGCTCGCAATGAAAAGATATGACAGCTGCTTAATTCGATAAATCAAATTGTACTCCTATTTTATTTTCCACCGAATCTTCTATGCCGTTATCTCTTGATAAATGTTCTAATTTTATTGAAAGAGAAAAGTAAGAGGAAAATTCCTTCCTTGCAAGAACCATAAATCTATTCCCGTCATTAAAAACAGCGCTGTTCCTTAAAATACCGGGCAAATCCTGTTCATACAGATATATTCTTGAGGAGTAAGAGTCAGTTTTGAAACGTGTCGCTGCAAGGTACAACCGTAAACTTTTTGTCGCTTCGATTTTTGCGTTGACGGACAATAACAATCCGTTCTCATCGGCAATCAGGTCTTTTTTGCTGACTCGTTCAAAACGCCAGCCTAATATTATTGATCTTGATAAAGCGTGTTTACCCTGAATCCTCAAATTCCTTCTTCTCTGAGTAATCAGCAGCTCTCTTTCTATAGCGTATTCATCCTTTATTTTTTTATTTATATTCCGGGTTGCTCCCCAAATTCTTATCCTTACCGAATGTATCTTGGAAAAACGACGTTTGATTTCTAATCGAAAATCTTCACTCCTGCCCGGTGTTATGGAGTTTGACGTGACCCATTTCTTCCTGTATAAATCCTTAAATCCTGAAATGGAGGTGCTTCTGTTGATATTCCATTTCATTCCGGTATAAACTCCCCTTTCATTATCACTCGCTCCGAACGGAATCCCCCTGACAGAAGAATAACCGTCATCATAATCACGATAAAGTATTCCTAAATTGATCTGTTCATACCCTATTCTAAGTCCGTGAATTTGGGCTTTTTTTCCACCGTCAGTTTCGGCGATTTCGCCGTATAAATTCATCTCATTAATCGAATAATCGTAATCCACGCTGAACGTTTTATATTCTCTTCCCTCGAAATCGTTTAACTTTTCGGAAGAATCAAAGGGATTGACGTTCGCGTTATAACTGACTGTTGCGAATCTTGAACCTATTTTTATGTCCGAGGAGCTCCATTCCGTGTTTATTCCTATTATTTTTTCCTGCACCACATCTTTTCCCGAGAGCTCTCCCTCCGTTCGGTGCAGACCGCTATTACGAAAATTCAGGACCTCCCCTGAATCAGAAAGAGAGGCATCAAGCTTATTCAACGAAACAAATGCTATAAAGTCAATATTCCCATGACTCCAGGACCCTGCGGCTCCTCTCATATAATCGGTTTCTAACGCTGACCTGTACGGTCTTATTCCGCGCGCGTTTCGTTTTATCGAAAATATAGGGTCCCCTATCCTGCCGAAGAAACCGTTTTGCCATAAAACCAATCCTTGTCCGGCTTCTATCGAATAGTCCCCTATGATTTTGTCATATCTTCCGTTTTTTGATTTACTCGCCAGATAAAAAGAGAGATGATCATCGAATTTTTTCTCTCCGACATCGCGTTCAGTCAAAACTCCAATTTGCAGCCCATCGGAAAAATCGAGATTTCCCCGGGTATATATCTTATACGGATTATCCGGATAATCTTCCACGGATGTTTTACGTATAATCCTGCTTCTGAATTTGAATTTGTCAACAGATTGTCGCTTAATATTTACACCTGCGATTGACAGTAGAATATTTTCTTGCTCTTCGTCAAGATTCAGCTCCCTGACATCATTAACGCTCCTGAATTTTTTTCCTTTCTCTCGCCTTTTTTGGATAGCCTGTATTGTATTCGAATTAATGAGTTGATTCATATAGAGTTCTTCGACAGCCGATTCATTCAGATCAAATTTATAAGTAAGATATTCTTCGATCATGTCGTATAGATCGGATGAACCCTCTATTTCTTCCGAGGTATTCAGATAGTTTTCAAGGTTTATGGATTGACCCTGACTGATCGTCGCGCTCAAAAGAAAGCTGAACAGCAATTTAGCATGAATAAGTTTTCTCAAAAAATATATCCGAAGGAGAAAAATTGGGAAGCTTCAAGATATGGATGAGTATTAAAAGAATAGTTCAGATCAATCTTGTTCAACCTAAAACCAAATCCCATAGAAAAACTTGAAGGATTGGTTGTTATGCCGAATCTCAGATATTGGTCGCTAAAGAATTCAATTTCTGTACCAATTCTGGTGACGGCGGTCTCATTCTCTTCCTTATGATATTCGGTTATCAACAGAACTTTATCATCCACGGCAAATGAAGCCCCGATTCTCACACTCCTCGCGAGCGCTCTTACAGACTTTGAAAGTTTGGGCGCATTGACGTTTTTTGCCGACACTCCAAAATTCATTTTAGAATTTATTTTCAGCGAAAATCCCATATCCAATCCGATAGTTGACGCCGAACCATAACCACGTATCTCTGTTGATAGATAACGTAATGCCAATCCGACAGCAGCATCGTTAAATATCCTTTTACCAATTCCAATCGAAACTATATCTTCATGATATAGAGAAAATCCGAATCTGGATAATCCTATTTCTATGTTCCCCCAACCAAAGTCAAGCGGAACGGACAGCCCTGAATTGGCTAATTCTTTCAGACCGAACGAACGTCCGTATAGTATGCTTGCCCTCCGATCTGTGTTGAATGCCAGTGAACTTGGATTTCCGAAAATAGCGGATTGACTGCTCAACAGCGCGGCGTATGCTCCTCCGAGAGCCGCAGCTCTTGTGGAGAACAACCTTTCCTCAAATGCCGATTTTACCACTTCGCATGAAGTGAAGAACAGGAACAGCGGTAGAAGAATAAATCGTATTAGAAATTGCGTTACAAATCGGATCATCGGCTCATAAACTCAAAAAAGCAACGAGCCGACAAGCTGAACTGATTTAGTGTAATAGATTTTTCCTGTCCTGTTTTCAACTCTCTGTATTTTTCCTTTTAGAATAAATGTCTGGTCACGGGATGATCTGTAAATTGCGTGAAAAACGGGACCTATACCCACAAGCTTCTCCACTGTGTTTCCACTGCCTGAAGTCCCCAAAAATCGTTTATCGGTACGCGAGGAACGTGATAAACCGACTGAAACAGATAATTTACGCCGAACACGATATTGGATTCGTCCTTCAGCATTGGTTATCACCCTGCCCGCGGTCCTTTGCTCTATAAATTTATCCCAATTTAACTTCCCGTCTTCTTCTAATTCTATCACCGACGAAAGTAGAATTGAAACAGTTCGGTTCATTTCTATAATCGTAGATTGCGAATATCTGAAATTTCTCAGCACCAGTGATCGGATAGGTGTTATTCTATCATCAAAATCATAATCATAATAATTTGCAAGAACACCGAAAGACTGAACAGTTTTTATGCTCGGCGTTAATCTTGATTTTATCTCCGATGAGAGGGAAAATACTCTATTCCAGTGATTATCCGCGCTCCGTTCTCCGAACAGGTACACGATATGATTTAAATTTGCTGATATACGAATGCCCAAACTGAAATCACTCTCAAACCTGTGCTCATATCTTGATTCTATTAAGAGTCTTAATTCATCTCTGTCATCAAAGTTGTTGCTATCAGGAGTATCGTACCTCAATCTATTTGATACAACTCGGAATGAAATCGAATCTTTATTTGTCATCCGGTAATTGATGAATGATGACAGTCGCAGTGTGCCGGCTTCATTATTAGGTGAAAGAAGCGGCAGATTCAGTCCTGAACGATTTGAGGAGACCAAGTATTTTTGCAATGAGTTCTTAAAGCCGACGCTGAACCTTCCATTTATATTCTTCTTAGTAAACGAAATATCAAGCCGGTTATCCGATAATTCGTCTTTTCTTTTCCTGTTAAATTTTTCTAAATCACCTTGCGGGGACTCTATTCTTGTTTCTTTGAATATAAAATTCGTGGACCATCTTAAATTGAAGTTTTCCGACAGCTTGTATCTTAAATTGTTGCCGAATCTCTTAAATTCTTCAATTCTCGATTCAATCTCACCGGACTCGCTGATGTAATAATCATATCGTCTCTTTTTAAAATCGGTGTAAAAGGAATCGCTCGTGGATTCATAGAATTCCCTTGAAAATTTGACTTTTGTCCTTCTTGATTCGTTTTTCCTTACGTCAAAATCTTCTTTATATAAATTAACGCTGATAAAGCTGTTCCAGCTATCCTTCTTCTGTCTGCGGCTTACGAGAGATGAATTGAACCGATATCCGGCATCATTTTGCTCCCTTCGTGAATCCCAAATGGGTCCCGCCACTAATCCAACTTTGGTGAAAGGCAACGATTTATCTTTTATCCCGATCAAAACATAGTTTGCTGTGACATCATTAAACAAACCTGAATGCCTATCTTTAAAGATATTTGAATAGGCTTCAGTTGATATGCTCAAAGAGTTTGTAACCGGGAGTTCAAAATTCAGCTGCATCTTTTGATCGTCTTTCCAACGCGCATCCGAATTTATTAATTCTAACCGTGTCGTCTCGAAATTTTCCCTGTATGAGAACAAGCCCCCCGCAAAATTCCCTTGATGAATAATTCCGACTCTCCATACGCTGGTATTATTTGTAAGTGAATAAGATATCGTGTTAGAATCCGGGAGATTTACAAAATTCCCCGCTGAAGACAAGGATTGCGCGCTCGGACTCAAAGGAAGTCTGAGCAAGATGATGTACAAAATTAAAACTGTTTTGTAATAATTCTTAAAAGAAATCTATTTACTCCTTATCTTCTGCTTCCTCCTTGGGGATAACCTTATAGACCTTCTCTCCCTTCTTAGCCATTCCATATTTCTCTCGAGCTAATTTTTCTAAATACTCGGGAGCGAACTTTAGTTTCTCTATCTCCGTTCTTAGAGCGCTCTCTACTGCATGAAGTGAATCAAGTTCGGATTCAATTCGCTCTCTCTCCATGCTGTATTTATACCATGAAATCAATCCTCTTTCATTGAACAGAAACGCCGCGATCACCCCGCCTGCTATCAGAAGAAGAAACAGTTTCTTAAAGAGCGCGAACAGAGATTCGAGATTAAATTCTCGCTTATTATCGGAACTGCTATTTATCACGTTCAATTATAATTGACCAATTAATTGACTATTCCTTCTCGTCCGATGAATATAGCCGTATCCCCGAGCTCATGCTCTATTTTTAGTAATCTATTATATTTTGCGAGCCGATCAGAACGGGAAGCTGAACCTGTTTTTATCTGACCGGAGCTTGTAGCCACTGCCAGATCTGCGATGAAAGTATCTTCCGTTTCTCCCGAACGATGTGATATGACATAGCTAAAATTGTTCTCTTTTGCTATCTTGATAGTTTCCATAGTTTCGGTAACGGTTCCTATCTGATTAAGCTTTATCAGTATTGAATTACAAGATTTTTCACTAATCGCTTTTCTGAGTTTATCCGGATTTGTCACAAGAAGATCGTCGCCTACTATCTGTACTTTATCGCCGAGCTTCTTGTTCATCAAAGCCCAACCATCCCAGTCATTCTCCTGCAACCCATCTTCTATAGACAATATCGGATATTTATTCAAAAGCTCGTCGTAATAATCTATCATCTCTTCACTGTTAAGCTCCCTGCCGTCAGACTCAAGATAGTATGAATCTTTTTCCGCATTATAGAACGAAGTCGCGGCGGCATCTATAGCCAGAAATAGCTCTTCCCCGATCGTATACCCTGATTTTTCCGCAGCCTCCAAAATGAGCTCTATCGCTGCCTCATTTGATGGTAGATTGGGCGCAAAACCTCCCTCATCACCTACAGCCGTAACCAAACCGCGGGAAGAAAGCTCTTTCTTCAAATAATGAAATGTCTCTACGCCCATCCGTAATGCCTCTGAAAATGATTCGGCGCCGGCAGGAAAAATCATGAATTCCTGTATATCCATATTATTGTCTGCATGCTGCCCGCCATTAAGAATATTCATCATCGGTACCGGCATAACAAATTTGTCGCTCTCTCCCAAATATTTATACAACGGAAGCTTCTCCGATTTAGCGGCTGCCTTGCATACCGCCATAGATACGCCCAAGATACTATTTGCTCCGAGTCTGCTTTTATTTTCGGTTCCGTCTAACTCGATCATTTTTCTGTCTACTGCCGCTTGATCTGTTGCCTCCATTCCTAATAGTTCAGGCGCTATTAGAGTGTTCACGTTTTTTACGGCGGTGAGGACACCCTTGCCAAGATATCTTGCCTCATCCCCGTCCCGCAGCTCCAATACCTCATGCTCGCCGGTAGATGCTCCGGAAGGCACCATGGCCATGCCGATGATTTCGTTTTCAAGATTTACTTCGACGGATACGGTCGGATTTCCCCGTGAATCCAACACTTCCAGCGCTCTGATTCTTTCTATCTTTGCCACTTATTCATTCCTTAGACTAAATTAAAATTACGGATACTAATATAAAACCGAACGTTTCAAGAGTCAATCCTCCGAAAACATTGTTTGATTGACGTAATCTCTGTTATTATATGGCAAGCGCTGATTCGCGCCTTCGGTAATAATTTGATTTTCTGCCAGCTTGACATTCATAAACCTTGAAGCTAATTTATTAGGGATTATTCAGTCGGACAACCTGAAAGGATTATATTATGGAAAGACGCTCATTTATGGTTAAAGCTGGCGCGCTATTCTCCTTACCGCTCATAATTACAGAAATAGGTTGTGACAGTTATGGAGATAACGATACGATGTCGCCCAGCAGTAATGATGGAAATTCGTTTTCGGTCACATCAACCAGCGATTCGGGACATAGTCATACTATAACCCTATCCTCAAATAACGTGGATAACCCGCCAAGCAGCGATGTTACGCTTAAAACGACAAACAATTCGGGTCACACACACGCTATCACCCTCATGCAAAGCGATTACGAGAGTCTTGCCACGGGAAAAACGATCATTAAAACGTCAACAAACGATTCGGGGCACACTCATACATTCAGTATAAAAGTTCCATAATATATTTTCTGAGATTAATGAAAAGGGATAGAGCTCTCTAACCCTCTTATTGCTTTTCTGAATAATCAATGATTAACCGTCATCCGTCTCATTTTGCTACCCGTCAAAAATAATAAATTAACGCCCCGCGAACCTTGACTCAGACTGATGATAATGTTACTTGACCTACCTTTTTAAATAATATTTCCTTAATATTCCGACAGTCGATGGTCAATACATAGGATTAACATGAAATTTGAAAAATTGAAGTTTGCGACTCTGAATTCCGATGAAATGTTGAAGCGTTCCTCGCATTATTGGGAGAAGCTGAAATCTCGCAGAAGCGTCAGGGAGTTTTCAAGCGAATCCATCCCCTTGAAGGTTATCAAGAATATCGTCAGCTC
This sequence comes from Fidelibacterota bacterium, assembly GCA_022571215.1. Lineage (GTDB taxonomy): Bacteria > Fidelibacterota > SORT01 > SORT01 > SORT01 > SORT01. The sequence goes on from JACZYG010000001.1 coordinate 80,709, forward strand.
TGCTTCTTCGGCGCCTTCCGGGGCTAACAAACAACCATGGAAATTTTGTATTGTCAAAGATCCGAAATTAAAGAAAAAAATCAGGGTAGCCGCGGAATTTGAGGAAAAAGAAAATTACGCGCATCGGTTTCCTGAAGAATGGCTGATTGATCTGAATCAATTCGGAACCGATTGGCATAAGGATTTTCTTGAAGAAGCTCCATATTTAATAGTCCTGTTCAAGCAGGTTTATGACCTCAAAGGTAGTAAGCAAACTAAAAATTATTATGTAAACGAATCCGTTGGAATTGCTGCGGGGTTCTTACTTACAGCCATTCACAACGCGGGACTTATCGCTCTGACGCATACTCCAAGTCCTATGGGATTCTTGGAGAAGATACTTAAGAGACCCAAGAATGAAAGGGCGTTCCTGCTTATCCCTGTCGGATATCCGAAAGCCGGAACCGAAGTGCCGGTTTTAACAAAGAAAACGTTTAACGAATTTGCGAAAATATACTAATTAATTCTTTTGGAGGAATCAGATGTTCAAACACGTGGTAATGTGGAAAGTTAATGAAAATACATCCAGCAATACAATATTGGAAGCCGCCGAAACGGTTAAATCCTCGTTGGAACGGCTACCCTCCCTTATCCCGCAAATTAAAAGTTACGAGATAGGTCTGAATTTGCAAGATAGTGACCGCAGTTATGACGTAATCCTTATATCCGAATTCAGCGATCAAAAAGACTTTGATATCTATCGCTCACATCCCGAACATATTAAGGTTGTCGAGACAATTCGCGAACTAACCATGAAAGCGCGATTTGTAGACTTTATATCCGACCATTGAATTATTCTTGATATAATATTATCAAACCTTTAAATTCGTTTCTCGTTCAATTATAGAAAACGATAACCAAAAAAAAATTAATGGTCAATCCGATTATACAAAAAAGTTCCGAACAGGATAAACAACTTGAGATAGACCATCTTAATTCAATAATCAGCGCTACAAGACTCATTAATTCCTCCCTTGATCTTGATGAACTTATGGAAAGAATTCGCACGATAGCCCGGGATGAATTGCAGGCTGAGAAGGCGACAATTTTCCTGGGAACTGAAGAGAATCAGAAACTTCATTCAGCATATCTTGAAGACACAAATTTAGACATAAATCTTGCATTCGGCTCAGGTTTAGCCGGATTGGTTGCTAAAACGGGGAAAAGCATTGTAATTGACGATGCCCAAAACGACCGGAGATTTTACAAGGGTGTAGATGAAATTACAGGATACGTGACCAAAACCGTTGTCTGTGCGCCATTGTATAATAAGGACCAGAAGCTCATAGGCGTTTTTCAGGCGCTTAACAGTAAAAATGGCAAATTTTCTGAAAGTGACCGACGTTTCTTGGAAGACCTATCAATTCAAGCGGCTCTTGCGATAGAGAATGCTTTTCTGTACGCGGAGGCGCTTGAAAAGAAAAAACTTGAAGAGGAGATGAACCTTGCCCATGATATACAGCAAAAATTACTTCCTCTTGTTTCTCCTCAAATAACCGGATACGATATTTACGGCTTGAATATTGCCGCTCAGGCTGTGGGCGGAGATTACTACGACTTTATCGAACTCGACAAAACCTCTCTGCTCTTTGCCCTGGGTGACGTTTCCGGAAAGGGGATGGCTGCCGCTCTCCTGATGGCAAATTTGCAGGCAAGCCTCAGGGCACAGGCGGGAATTCATTCGCAAATTATTCATCTGACTTCTACGCTGAACAATCATATTTGTAATTCTACCTCCTCAACCCAATATATCACTTTTTTCTCCGGAGTACTCGACACTGAAAATAATGAGGTCAAATATTGCAATGCCGGGCATAATCCTCCTCTATTGATTAAAAATAACGGAGATACGGAACTATTGGACGGAGGTGGAATACCTCTCGGATTTATTCCTGATACAATTTATTCGGAATCAATTACTTTCATCGAAAAGGGTGATATTCTTGCTGTTTTCTCAGATGGGATTATTGAAACCTTTGATGCAGATGAAAATGAATTCGGTGAATCAAGGTTGGCAGAACTTATTCATAAACTTAAAGCTTTTGAAAGTAAAGAGATAGCTCGGAAAATAATTGATGAACTAAAGGAATTTGCCGCGGGGAATCCAGCGGCGGATGATGTTACCTTAATAATAATAAAAAGGGCTATTTGAAACATTTATCGTCGAATTGTTATCTTTATTAAATTTTTAGTTGCATTTGAACCGATTCTGAGTATATTTACTTGATGACAGTCAAATAAACCGGAAAATTACTGTATGGCTTCAATCTACGTAGTTGACGATGATACCGTCATTCGCTCGAATCTCCATGATTATCTTGAACTTGAAGGACATGAGGTAGAGACGTTTTCTTCAGGTGAGGACGCGCTTTCAAGATTAGATAAAGATACTCCCGATGTAATGCTCATTGATCTGAAACTCCCCGGCATCGATGGTTTGGAATTACTTGAAAAAGTAAAAGTAACCTCTCAACTTGTTGAAGTAATAATCATTACGGGTCATGGAGACATTTCTACGGCAGTCCAGGCCATGAAACTTGGAGCGCGTGATTATATAAAGAAACCATTTGATATGGACGAAATATCATTAATCGTTCATAAAACCCAATCCGCAAGGAAAATTGATGAACATTTGGCTTACCTGCATAAAGAGGAACAGGTAAGAATGGGATTCGGAGAAATTATTGGTACCAGTGATGCCATAAAGACTGTTTTCAGATTTGTTCAGCAGGTAGCTGAATCTCCCAAAACAACAGTGCTTATAAGAGGCGAAACAGGTACGGGAAAAGAGCTTGTGGCTCGTGCCATTCACAACACAAGCGAAAGAGCAAACAAACCCTTTATTGAGGTAAATTGTTCAGCCTTCCAAGAAACATTGCTTGAAGCGGAGCTATTCGGACATGAAGCGGGAGCATATACGGACGCCAAGCAGCGTAAAAAAGGTCTTGTCGAGCTTTCTCATGAAGGCTCATTTTTTCTTGATGAGATTGGAGATATGAGTCTCGGCTTACAATCTAAAGTTCTTAAAGTGATAGAGGAACAGGTATTCAGAAGAGTAGGCGGTACTAAGCTAATATCAATAGACACCCGCATTATCAGCGCTACCTCGCGGAACCTTGAACAATTAACCTCCAAAGATAAATTTCGGCAAGATCTTTACTACAGATTAAATGTAGCAATGATCGAACTCCCGCCTCTGCGTGATCGGGGAGGGGACATTACCCTTCTTGCGGAGCACTTCGTGAGGGTCTACAATGCGGAGTTTAAAAGAAATATTCGAGGCATTCTTCCTGAGGTAAAACAAAAATTGATTAGCTTCAAATGGCCCGGCAATGTCAGAGAACTGAAAAATGTAATTGAAAGAGCGGTGCTCTTTGAGGAAGGCGAGTACATTTCATTTGACAGCATTCGGATCATTGACAACGCTCATGGCGCTCAAAGCTCTGATTTTCTGTCAGAAAAGGACCGTTTGATCGAAAATTTAACGGAAGAGGGTATTTCACTTGATGAGGTTGAACGTTCATTGATCGAAAAGGCTCTTGATCTCGCAAATGGTAATCAAACAAAAGCAGCTAAACTACTGAGTATTTCAAGAGAAAAGATTAAATACCGTATGAAAAAATTCGGCATCCAATCTTGAATAAATGGTTTATATAGCCCGGTGCATTTCCACCTTATTGTGTGATATAAACCAAATTCCTACTTATATTTATTTTATTTAATTACTGATAATCTTATTTTTTTAGTGCTTTAGCTTAATAAAATCATTATATTATCGCTGAGGCTCCCATCCTTAGAATACAATTATTACTGATTTAGCGATTGCTGGCACATCAATTGCATTTTATCTGTTTGCTGATTGCCAGTATTGTACATAAAGACGAATAAACAATGTTCGTTTAACAAATGTACTGATGTAACAAAATAACTATTGATCTCGGTGTGATGCGTATCATGGTCAACAGGATCAATTAACAGGATATTATATATTGAGAAGTATATGCTAAACATAATCTTACGCCTTAGAGAAGCAGAAGGATTATTTGTGATCAGATGTATTGGTCACACAAAACTAATTTCAAAATGAACCAATAACAAATAGGGTGACGCCATGAAAAAAACAAACATGATTCCTATAAGCATTATGGTAATAGGATTTATTTCACTCATCGGGTGTAGCGGCGATATGCTGACAGCTCCCGGAGTTGAGAATGAAAATCAAACCGTTGCACAGCAGAGAGGTATACCGACAGACCAACTGAATTTGGTCCCGTTGAGACCTGAAATTGCTGAGCAACTCCGCCAATTGACAAAGCATGGTTATGACGAAAAATTAATCACGGTCCATAAGGGTGGAAGTGTAGGCGGTAAGCACACATTTAAAAATAAAGTCAAAATTCCTGCTAAGGCTTTAGAAGAGGATACCTGGATTTCAGTCAGAGTTTTATGCATTGACGGTAAAGAGCAATGCGGAGCGACAGTTGAATTTTTGCCAAATATGACTTTCCGGGCGGATGTTACGATCACACTGTCATTTGACGTGTTGGATTTTGACGGTGATCCAAATTTACTTAAAGTCCTCTGGTATGATGATACAACAGGGCTGTGGGTAGAGGTAGATGATCCAAAAATCAATTATAAACATAAAACAGTATCCATACAAGTAGATCACTTTACAAGATATGCCTGGAGTTTATGAACTGATGAAAAACGTTCATAATATCATTAATAATCTTAATTTGAAGGATTAAACATGGAAACATTACATAATAAATCTCTTCAGGCATTTCTTGAAAATATCTCGTTATTGGCAAACAAGTATTGCGGAAGAGTATTTGCTAATAAAATGAGAACTCTCAGAACTGAAAGAGAAAGGCTGTTAAATAACAATTGGCGTAAATTACCTCCTGATGCCTTGCTTTCCGCGGAGAAGCAAGAAATTTTCAGAGTAATAGATTTCGACACAATTGTTCTGAACGCCTCAGAATACCTGAAGGAAAAAGACTACGTTGTATTTTTATATGACGTATCAGAAACAGCGATCAGCTTCAGCGAAATGGAAAGAGCTCAACGGCTCCTTCATATGATCGTTACGAAGCTAAAAAGTCGCGCGACTAATCGTCTTCTTGCAAAGGCGCATCAAAGACTTGGAGATATCTCTTTTTACCGTAATAACTGGGTGACGACGCTCAGACAATATAAAAAGAGTCTCGATCTCTTTACAAAACTGAAAAATAATGAGGGCATGGCACATATTAATAGCTCTATGGGATCTGCCTTGGTTGAGCAAGGTGAAGTTGCTAAAGGAGAAAAACTTCTTGTAAAAGCAAAAGCCATCGCCAAAAGAGCCAAACTGGTTAGATTACTTGCTAAGATCGATGTCAATCTCGGTAATGTCTTCAATATGCGAGGCATGTGGAATGAAGCATTGGTTTGCTATAAGGAATCGCTTTCGTTAATCGGCAGGAATCGTGATGATGCCGAACGAGCGAAACTATACATTAATATGGCAATCGTTTATAAGGCTCGCGGAGAATATGACAAGGCTCTTGAGTACTTTCAGAGAAGTATTAAATTCTCCACGAAGGCAAATGATCTCTACTATAAAGGCTTATCATACCTCGGAGAGGCCGATCTATATTGCCGCAAAGGAGATTTAGCTGCCGGTACGGCGCTTGCCACTACCGCATTCAGAATCTTCTCAGGGCTTGGAGATCGTCTTAGCGTAGCCGAAGTCTATAAGGTATTCGGAATCATAAATCGCCAGAACAAGAGATATGATACCGCATTATCGTATTTTGAGAACAGCAAGCGGATAAACGAAGAATACGATAACCCGCTTAATCTTGGCGAAACCATGACTGAAATGGCGAAGCTTTATGGTATGAAAGGCGGAGAAACTGATAAAGCGCGCGAAAGCGCCAAATCTGCAATCTCTTGTTTTAAGAGAATACATGCAGGTCTGAAAGTTACTGAGGTAAAGGAAATGTTAGCCGCATACACAGCCTGAACTTAGGCTGGTAGCTACTCTCCTATTAAGTCAGTTAGTTACTTTAGGACGCTTCTATCGGGCTGGAGAATGAAAATTCTTCAGCCCGTAAGTGCGTTTGAGCAACAAAATAAAAAGGCGGAATCTGATTTATTTATTGTTTATTTTTGAGGTATGGAAGTGGAGGAACATCTAAAGACAATATTTGATAATATCACCGAGTTTATTGCTTTATGTGACAGTGATTTTAATATCATATATTCCAACAAACCAGCTGATATTGTCTTAGGTCAAAGTCAAAGTATTGTCGGCACGAAGTGCTATAGCAGTTTTCGAGGTAAATCAGAAAAATGCGCTGATTGTCCATTAGTGCCCTCCATGGAAAGTGGAACAGTCATTCCATTAGAAAGTTTTGACGAACGATTCGAAGAATATTTTGAGGAAAGAGCGTATCCGATAACGACGGAATCAGGAAGATTCGACGGATTTGTACTTATGAGCAAAAACTTAACCAAATCCAGAGAAATCGAAGAAAAATATGCTCAGGCAAAAAAAATGGCGGCATTAGGTCAAATCAGTTCCGGTGTTGCGCATGATTTTAATAACGTTTTAACGGGCGTACTTGGAAGAGTGCAGCTTATTAAAAGACAGACTGATGACCCCAGAGTGCTGAAAAACCTCAAGATGATTGAAACGGCAGCTCATGATGGGAGCGCAACTGTGAGGAGGATGCAGGATTTCGCGCGGTTGAGAACGGATGAGAAATTTATTTCTATTAACGTCAAGGAGATCATCGATGAAGTGTTAGCCTTAACTAGACCGAAGTGGAGAGATAACTCAGAAATGCATGGTGTGATAATTGAGCCTGTTGTTGAAATAGAGAAGGAAATGTATATGCTTGGTGATCCGTCTGACCTCAAAGGCGCATTCACTAATTTGATATTCAATGCAGTGGATGCGATGCCCGAGGGCGGCGTATTGAGCATTACAGCAAAAATTTATGATGAAAAGATAGTTATAGATTTTGAAGATACCGGTATAGGTATGACGGAAGACACCCTTGAACGGATATATGATCCATTTTTTACTACCAAGGGTGTTAAGGGAACCGGGCTGGGGATGAGCGAGGTATACGGTGTAATTAAACGGCATCGGGGAGCAATCGAAGCGACAAGTAAAATTGGTAGGGGTACTAAGGTTTCTATCAGCCTACCGTCAGGAGAACGAGTATTAAAAATGGATGAAGTGGAAATCGAAGAAGACAAATATCTCAGCAAGATTCTTATAATAGACGATGAAGAGTATATACTCGATATGTTAGAGGAATTATTAGAAGATCAGGGGCACAGCGTCACAACTAGCTCGTCAACCTCAAATGGATTGGAGCTGTTTCAAAAATCAAATTTTGACGTGGTAATAACTGATCTCGGAATGCCCGAAATGAGCGGCTGGGAGGTGGCGGAACGAATTAAAAAGTTGAACAGCGCCGTTTCAGTCGTACTGTTGACCGGATGGGCTTTGAATTTAGAGGCAGAAAAGATCAAGGAAAACGGTGTGGACTTTACTCTCCAAAAACCGTTCGATGAGGAAAACCTGTATCAGCTAATCCAAGATGCAAAAAAATTGAAAGATCAAAGAACTTCCGATCTTTCCTGACATTTCCTCACCTCTGACATATCTATACGAATTATAATTTCGTTATATATTCAAATTCTTTCTTTTTGTGTTTCCCATCGTTATTATAACAGTAACGAAAAATGAGCTTATTTATAAATCCATATGATAAAGACCTACCTCAAAAAGTTCTTAAGCTCAAACCCATCAAGGGTTATTGTTTTATCATAGACATTGCAGGGTCAACAGAATTAAAGGATATCGACCTCTCGAAGTGGATAATATTCATTTACAACACTTTTGCCAACATTATGGGTAACCTCTTTAATAAATTCACTCCCATCAAAAGTCTTGGTGACGCGCTCATGTTTTTCATACCAGAAGATGATATGCAGGACGAGAACCCGCTTACTCTCTTTCATGCTTTGTGGAACATTATTTCAAGCGATGAACCAAACCTCAAAGAGGTTAAAATTGGAGCGTCGTTTTGCTCCGATGCATATGATATTACGTTTGTTCCTGACAGCTACGATATTTACGGTAAAGATATTGACCTCACGGCGCGTTTATCATCACTTGCCGAAAGCCAGGAGATCATCATGAACCAGGCGTGGGTAGAAAAGGTGCGGGAGGAGTACGAAAACGCGGGGAGACCGGAGTCATATCCCGAAATTGATCTTATCAGGGGTCCCTGGCCCATAAAGATAAGTGGTTTTAAGGAGTATCAAACTATCTATAAAGTTACTAAATAGGCTTTTCCTATCAGGAAATAAGATTCACGGATAAAAACTCTTTGCTGTCCAACATGATGCAATTTCATATTTCCCTTACTCTTTTCTTTATCTCAACGATCTTTGCTTTGAGCATACCCAAGATTCTACTCCATGTGGTGAATTTATTATGATTCCTGATCGTCACGATGAATAACGGTTAGACATATCAATATATTCGATAACGCCTGAAGAAATAAATCGCTGAAATGCTTCGGAGGATTTCTTATTCAACTAATGCTTTAGTACTTCGGCATTGTAGGATCAACAGTTTCTGACCAGGCAAGTGTTCCGCCATATAAGTTTGAGACCCTGTTAAAACCGGATTTCTTCAGGAAACTGGTCACCGCGTATGAACGTTCGCCTGATTTACAATAAATTATCAAATCGCTGTGCATGTCGAGTTCCGACAATCGAGAGGGAATTTCCTGCATTGGAATATGCACACTGCCTTCAATTTGACAGATTTTCGTTTCTACCTCTTCACGTATATCAAGCAGGACGAGATTATCTCCGTTATCAATTCTAGCTTTTAAGTCAACAGGAGTAATTTCGTCTATTTTATCTGAATCTTCTTCCGTTTGAGCTGCTACCCCGCAAAAATCATCATAATCTATTAGCTCGGTCAATTCCGGATTTTCACTGCAGACCTTGCAGTCAGGATTTTTCTTAATATTAAGTTTTCTGAAATCCATGCTCAACGCGTCTATCAATAAAAGTTTTCCTGAAAGACTTTCTCCCATTCCAACTATCAGTTTGATAGCTTCTGTTGCTTGCATCGTGCCGATTATTCCCGGCAGAACTCCTAATACGCCACCTTCGGCGCATGAAGGGACAAGACCGGGTGGCGGCGGTTCAGAGTAGAGACATCTGTAGCATGGTCCGCCGTCATAATTAAATACCGAAACCTGACCGTCAAACCTGAATATACTTCCGTAGACATTCGGTTTTCCCTCAAAGACACACGCGTCATTTACAAGGTACCGGGTCGGGAAATTATCCGTTCCATCTACCACGACATCATATTTGGATATTATCTCTCTTGCGTTCTCCGAACTGAGTCGCTCCTGATAAAGCTCTATCTCCATTCGTGGATTGAGGTCTTTCAATCTCTTTTCGGCAGCCTGTAGTTTTGGAGAGCCTACATCCGATGTACCGAATAATACTTGTCGCTGCAAATTAGAATCGTCTACGACATCGAAATCTACAATTCCCATTCTGCCGATACCCGCAGCGGCGAGATATAACGAAGATGGACATCCGAGTCCTCCGATTCCTATCAGAAGCACCGACGACGCTTTTAACTTTTTCTGACCCTCAATATTCACTTCAGGCATAATCAGATGGCGACTGTACCTCGAAATCTCCCAATTATCAAGGGTGACAGGAACTCCTCCGGCTATTGCGGGAATTATGGAGAGCTCATCTCCCTCTTTCAAATTTGAGTCAAGACCATCACCGAATCTGACATCTTCGTTATTCAGGTAAATATTCACAAAACTCCTTAGTGCTCCATCCTCATCATAAAGATGTCTTCCGAGCTCCTCATGCTTCTTCAGAAGAGATTCAAGAGCTGATGATACAGACGGCTCTTCTATATTCAGACTCACTGTGCTTTGGTTATCCGTATACCTTCTCAGCGGAGAAGGTATTCTTATATCTATGTTCAATTTATTTACTCCTCTTTATTAACAATCTCTAACTCCTTGAATTTGCTCCTATCCTCCTCAAGCTCCCATGCGGTCACTTCCGCGGGTTCTCCATCCATTATTGAATAGATAATATACGCGAATCCGGGCATCGCCGCCAATCTGTCTGTTTCGGATGGCAGCGCGGGATGATTCGGATGTGAATGATATACTCCCACGAGCGTCAAACCATTTTCTTCCGCGTACTTTTCAGCGTTCATATAATCTTCGGGGGATATTAAAAACCGTCTTGCTTTAAAATCAGGATGACTGTTTTCTACAACTTTTACTCTATCAATTATGACCCTGTCATCTTTAAAACTACCAAACATAAATCCGCAACACTCTTCGGGAAATGTTGCAACCGCGTGCTCCTGCATACTCTTTGAAGTATCGTTATTCAGTATCAATTCTGCCAACTTTTACTTTCCGGATATCTGAATTATCAACTCCAAAGCCCTGCGCTAAAATACCGTTCACCCAAGTCAGGGAGCAGCGTCACAATATGACCCTCTCCTATTTTTTTCGCAGTTTCGCCACATGCGTATAGATATGCGCCCGATGATTGTCCAACAAAAAAGCCTTGTAAAGCCAGCTTCGCGCAAACACGTTTTGAATCTTCAGCTGAAACATCAATTTTATCATCTACTACACTTGAATCAAATATCTTCGGAATGATCGAGTCCGGCTCGTCGAGAGGCTTAAGACCTTCGATACCGGGAAATGGCTCTGCGTTGACCATGACTATCTCTATTTCAGGATCATGTTCTTTCAATCTTCTGCCTATTCCCGTGATACTTCCGCCCGTTCCAACTCCCGAAACAAAGTGCGTGATCTTATCTTTTGATTGTCTGATTATCTCTTCCGCGGTGCCATAATAATGAGCCTTCCAATTATTTTCGTTCGAGTATTGATCGATAAGAAAGTATTTATCAGGATTTGCTTCATATCTTCGATGCGCTTCTCTCAATGCCTCATCATATCCTTCGAGCGGATCGGTACTGATCACGGTAGCGCCGTGCGCCTTGATACGCTCAATTCGTTCCCTGCTCGCATTCCCCGGAACCACTATCTCCACCCCAATCCCGAGAATGGCACCTATCATCGAGTATGCGATCCCCGCATTCCCCGAAGAACTGTCAAGGATTATCTGTCCCTCCTTGAGTTCGCCTGAAAGCATCGCCATAGCGAGCATTCTTAGCACCGGTCTGTCTTTAATCGAACCGCCGGGATTTAACCATTCGGTTTTTGCGCTGATCTTTACTCCCGGATGCTCATCGGAAAAAATAGACATTTCAACTAAGTCCGTATTTCCTATCAGTCTTAGAGCAGGATACTTTAAGAAAAATTCTTCGGGAATAGTTTCCAATGTTTCTTCGTTCGTTATCGTACTGATCATTTGCGCTCTATCTTCTCTCTAACAATTCTACAATTACGACACTGTTTGTCCTAATTCACAGTATATAACACAATCGGTTTTAAAATTCAAGAAAATAAATGGATTGCCCTGTTTACTACTACCGGAGTTACTTATTCCTTCCGGCAATAACGCCCGGTTTTACCGGATCGGATTTATTGACATTTATTCCGAGTTCATCAGTAGCCCGACTAAGAAGTTCTTTCTCTACCTTCCCCGTTCTCACAAGTTGGCTTAAAACCGTAAACACTATATACTCGGCGCTTACCTCGAAATATTCCCGGAGCTTATCCCTCATATCGCTTCTTCCCCATCCATCGGTGCCGAGTGCCGTAATTCCGTTTTTTATCCACGGACCAAGCTGATTAGGCAGGCTCTTTACATAATCCGATGCCGCTATGACAGGACCTTCTTCGCCCTCTAACACTTCTACGATGTAAGCTGTTCTCTGCTCGTCGGCATGCAATATATTCCAACGATCAACTTCAATGGCATCCTTATAAATTTCGTTATAGCTTGTTACGCTCCATACGTTGACTCCGATCTCGTATCTTCCGAACAAAGTTTCCTGCGCCCGAAGCGCTTCGTTGAGTATCGCTCCGCTTCCGAACAGTTGCGCGACCGCTTCCCCTTTTTCCGCTGGACGGAGTTTATAAATTCCCCGTCGAATTCCTTCTTCAACTCCTTCCGGCATCGGCATCATCGGGTAATTTTCGTTTCCGAGAGTTAGATAATACCATACATCTTTGAGTTCGCTGTACATCTCTTTTATTCCGTTAAGAACTATCACTGCCACTTCAAATGCGAATGCGGGATCGTACGCCTTAATATTCGGTATCGCTTGCGCGTATAAATGGCTTTGTCCATCCTGATGTTGCAGCCCTTCCCCGGCAAGTGTGGTTCTACCCGCTGTTCCTCCGATTAGGAACCCGTTTCCCATCATATCGCTGAACAACCACGCTAAATCTCCGATCCGTTGAAATCCGAACATAGAATAAAATATAAAGAACGGTATCATCGGAACACCATGAGAATAACGTGAAGTACCCGCTGCGATAAACGAGGACATCGAGCCTGCCTCGGTGATACCTTCTTCTAATATCTGTCCGGTTTTATCTTCGCGGTAATATAATAACATTTCTGAATCGACCGGTTCATAATTCTGACCAACGCTTGAATAGATTCCCACCTTTCTGAAAAGAGATTCCATTCCAAAAGTTCTTGCCTCATCCGGTACGATTGGAACTATATATTTTCCTATATTTGCGTCGTCAAGAAGCTGTGAGAACATCTTCATGAATACCGAAGTAGTTGAAACCTCTCTATCCGTTCCCACTAAAAATTCTTTATAATCAGCTATATTAGGCGGATTAAGCTTTACTTTCGTGTCCCTTCGGCTGGGCAGAGCGCCGCCTAATGCGTTTCGCCGCTCCATCATATATTCGTATTCTTCGCTATTTTTATCCGGTCTGAAAAATGGAGTTTCAGCCAGCTGATCGTCGCTGATGGGAATATCGAACCTATCCCGGAAGCTTTTTAACTCCTCCTCGTTCAACTTCTTCTGCTGGTGAGTAACATTCCTACCCTCTCCCGCTTCACCCAAGCCGTAACCCTTGACGGTTTTCGCAAGAATAACCGTAGGTGAGCCCTCGTTATTCACCGCATCATGGTAAGCTGCATTCACTTTTGCCGGATCATGACCACCTCTCCTTAACTTCCAGATCTCTTCGTCCGAGAGATGCTCAACCATTTTTAATAATTCGGGATTTGTTCCGAAAAATTCTTTCCTCGAATAAGCGCCGGATTCAACCGTGTACTTTTGATATTCACCGTCAACTGCTTCGTTCATCCGCTTTCGTAACAACCCGTTAACGTCTTTTGCAAGCAATGGATCCCAGTCGTCTCCCCATATAACTTTTAGAACATTCCATCCGGCTCCCCGAAATACCGTTTCGAGTTCCTGAATGATCTTACCGTTTCCGCGTACAGGACCGTCAAGCCGTTGGAGGTTGCAATTTATCACAAAGATCAGATTGTCAAGATTCTCTCTTGAAGCGAGAGAAATTGCTCCGAGAGATTCAGGTTCGTCCGTTTCTCCGTCTCCCATGAACACCCAGATTTTCTGATCGCTTGTGTCTTTGATCCCTCTGTTATGCAAGTATTTATTAAACCGTGCCTGATAGATAGCGGTTATTGCTGAAAGCCCCATTGAAACCGTAGGAAACTCCCAAAAATCAGGCATCAGACGAGGATGCGGATAAGATGGTAATCCACCTCCTTTGCGGAGCTCGCCACGAAAATTTTGTAGATCCTTCTCATTCAGTCTATGTTCCAAATAAGCTCTTGAATAGATACCGGGTGAAGCATGCCCCTGAAAATAGATGTGATCTCCGCCTGACGGATGATCTTTTCCACGAAAATAATGATTAAAACCTACCTGATATAATGTTGCCGCTGAAGCATATGTTGATATGTGTCCCCCTATCCCCGGAAAACGTTTATTTGCCCTAACGACCATTGCCATTGCGTTCCAACGCACAAGGCTTTTGATTCTCCGCTCGATCTTTCTATCTCCCGGATACTCCGCCTCTTCCTCTTTCCTTATCGTGTTGATATACGGGGTATTCAACGAGAACGGGAACCGGACTCCATGGATCTTGCTCCTTGAATAAAGCTCATTGAGTAATTTTGATGCTCTCTTTCTGCCGTGAACCTTGACTACCTCATCAAACGCCTCTATCCATTCGTCTGTCTCTTGACTATACAAACTCTTATACTCTTCTTCGTTCATTCTGATTCCTTCCGCCGCAACAATTTAATTTTCGCGCGAATTCATTCGATAAGACCCCTAAAAGTCATTATTCGTTTGTAACATGATGAGCCGCTTATCTTATTTCTATTGAGGTTAGATCGATGATGTTTAAAAGAATGGAGACCCTTAATTATTCGCTATACCGACCACTCCGCAGGCTAATCGTGATCCGGCTGCGCCTGTAGGCTGGGAACTCAGATCATCTGCTACTTCGTGTATGATCACTCCCCTGCTGAGAATTGACCTCTTTCCCGAAAAGGATATGACCTCATCAACAAAACTGAAGATTGCCATGCCGGTACTGTCCGCGCTGATGTTTCCAAGATCGCCTACATGCCTTACGGCTGCCTTCGGCGAGCCATGCTCTTTCCCATCCGGATTAAAATGACCGCCGGCTGATTTTCCATTCGCTGAGCTGCAATCCCCGAATTGATGAATATGAAATCCATGATTCCCCTCTGACAGACCATTAATGTGTCCTTCCACTTTCACTCCGCCCACCACTTTAGTAAACCAGATTACCCCGTTTGCCGTATTGCCCTCGGTGGGATATAATTTTACAACAGCTTTGTTTACAGTTTCGTTCGTGTCCACAGAATCAAGACTAACGCATCCAGTAAACGATAAAATTGAAAAAAGTGTCCATATTGTGATATTCATCGTTAATTCTTTGTTCATCGGTTGACAGCCCCTTTCGCAAATAACTTATTTGTGTTCATATTCAATCACCTTAAACGTAAATATAATGAATCAGAGACCCATATTCAACCAAGTTGTTTTAATACTTATCATATGGAAATCAGCTAACTGACTGCCGGTTCGAGTAATTCTACACTGCCGACATCTGCATTCATGCGCGCCTTAACTCCGATAGGAAGCGTAAAAATTCGTTCTATGTGGCCGATCATCGCTCCTGAATAGACTGGTATGCCAAGGGGTTTAAACCTATCCAGAAAAACCTCCTCGAGGCTCAAGGATTTAGTAGTTTTCGATGGTTCGCATTGTACGCATTTGCCGATTATGACACCTGACAGCTTATCCAAAACACCGGCTAATTTGAGTTGAGTCAGCATTCGGTCAATTTGATATACCTTTTCATTTACCTCTTCAAAAAAAAGAATCTTCCCCTTCCAGTCAGGAAGAAACTCTGAGCCGAGCATAGAAGTGATGGTTGTAAGATTTCCTCCTATAAGTCTTCCTTCGGCTGTGCCTGAATTTATCGTCGTTATCTTATGCAAATCAGTTGGAGTTCCATCCGGTTTTGTGATAGGGTTTTTCATCGTAACGCTTTCACCCTCCATCAGTATCTTTTTGAACCAATTTGAACTGAATCGACCCCATCTTGAAGTTGCGACGGGACCGCTGAAGGTTATCAGGCCTGTTTTAACGTAAATTGCTATAAGCAAAGAAGTTATGTCACTAAATCCGATGACTATTTTAGGGTTATTTTCGATCAAATCAAAATCAATCATATCCAATATTCTGTTGGATCCCCAACCGCCTCTCATCGCCATTACAGCCCTCACAGAGCTATCTTCAAACATATCATGAATGTCCGCGACACGTTCATCATCTTTTCCGGCAAGATACCCATGTACACTCAAGACATGCTTTCCAAATTTCAGTTTAAGACCCATGCCGGTAATAGTAGACTCCACTTTCAAAAGATCGCTCTTTTTGAATGTCGGACCTGCCGGGCTTACAATTCCCACTCTGTCGCCTTTTTTAAGTCGCGGCGGATATATTGTCGAATCCGGCTGAAAATAAGAACTGAAAGAATATGGAAATAGTAGACTCGCGGAGCCTAACCCTGCTATTTTAATAAAATCTCTTCGGTCATTTATCATCACTTGTCTGCTGTATCTCTTTCTGAACATTTCCGATTGGTTGAAGTTAAGTTCCGTCTGATAGCTCGGTCAAGCGATTTAATTTTGTTTATTGCGATAGAACAGAGAAAATTCTTATATTAAACGCTTCAAGTTAAGTTCGATAAGGCAGAGATATGACGGAAAAGAAATTAGCCGCGGTGACAGGCGGAAGCAGAGGCATCGGCTTCCAGATTTGCAGAGATTTAGCTAAAGAAGGCTTTGAAGTCATCCTCACCGCCAGAAATACGAAAAAAGGACTGGATGCAGCTGAAAAGCTGAAAGATGAGGGTCTGGACCTGAAATTTTGTCAACTGGATATTCTCGATTCTGACAGCATCGAGAATTTTTACCAAACAATGGTAAACGACTTTGGCAAACTTGATGTTCTCATTAACAATGCGGCAATTCTGCTTGAACCTATAAACAGCGGTCTTTCCGCGGATCTTCAAGAAATTAAGGACACTATAAAAACAAACGTATACGGCGCCGTAGTTCTATGTCAAAAAATTATCCCTTTAATGATAAAAAATAACTACGGCAGGATCGTTAATTTGTCGAGCGGTTTAGGGCAGCTCAAGGATATGGGAAGCGGTTATTTTGCTTATAGACTCTCCAAAACAGCCCTGAATGCCGCTACCAAAATATTCGCCGCAGAAACATCCGGTTATGATATACAAATAAATTGTGTTGACCCCGGATGGGTCAAGACAGACATGGGAGGATCGGGCGCATCTTTAACTCCCGAGGAAGGCGCGGATACATCTGTGTGGCTCTCTTCGAGACCGAAAGGTGAACCTTCCGGAAAATTCTATAAAAACAGAAAAATAATAGATTGGTGAATCAGAGCAGACTTGCCCTTAATATCGCTATCCAGAAGCAAATATTTGACAGACCAAAATAAAATATACTTTTTTGGATGTTGGCATATTTTGCGACCATGATCTTCGAGAGCGTGTGAATCTGGTTGGCGTAGTCCCTTGACAAATCTTCTGCAGACTGTTCTTCAACAAAGTTGACATACTCATCCTCGTCCATATTAGCTATTTCCGAGAAAAAGATACTTGATTTCTTGTTTGAATGTTGCAAGACTCGAGGAACGATTACTTTCAGGATGTAGATCGTTGAAATCATGAAGGTGATCATGAAGAGAGAGAACAATCCTATCACTATCGCATCTCAATCATGATAGGCATCATTTATATCTCCGACCTGAGTTCGCAGAAACGCTAACATTACAAGTTTAAACGTAATTATAGCCGTTGCTTTGCTGTCTCCGAATCTTACCTGTTCCTGCAGCTCAGCGTGAGTATTTATCAGTAAATCTATCTTACGGTTCACTTAGCTCCGCGCTTTTTCATTCTGTTTTTCCGGTAATATCTCAGAAATATTAACTCCCGTTATTTTCTTTTGAGGAAAGAAGCTCCACTATTTTTTGAACATTTTGATTGATCTTCAGAGTATGCCAGTAAATTCCCAGAGATGTGATAATCATTACCCATACAAGAATTATGATATAATTGTCCACCATCGCCTCCTGATTGTTAATAATATTGATGCGTCAATAAGATATTCTCGCAAAGTCGCTAAGTCAAGGATGACTGCCCGTAATTGAATTCTCTAAATTTTCTTAGCCCTGCATCTTTCGGGAGTTGATTCTTTGTTATATTTGGATTACTATTCGGTTCGTGGAATATTCAACACAAACTAACCGTCAATTTCGATGAAATTAGGATGACACCCGTAGCTGACAGACGACACAACGTTTCTTATTTAGTGGAATGTCCTCATCCTGACGAATGCGAATTCGGTTGCGCTCCTATAAATGGCATGCATTTAATTACCCAATCCCAATGGGAATTTATCAAGAATGATGATGTGGCGAGAGAAAAGTTTAAAAAACTGTCAGCAGTTAAATTCGGCAAAATTAAAACCGTCGTAGATGTTTAACTCTCATCTTCGATAATTTCTTCTAAACGTAGCCGGCACAGGTCTCTTAGTTCGTTGGTTCCAAGACCTCTAAATTCATTCTCTCTGATCACTTTTCCGAATTTCATTATTATTTTTCCCGGTAAAACTTTCCAGGAACCGCGGTGAGTGACCTCCCAACCTCCGGATAATATTATGGGAACGATATCCCTTCCTCCATCTCTCGCCAATATGAATGAACCCCTCATTAGCTTTCCGAGTTTCTCATCCGATGTTCTTGTTCTATGTCCTTCGGGAAGCATCAGTATGGAATTTCCCTTTCTTAATTCTGCAGCCGCTTTATTGATACTTATTATCGCCTTGCTCGCATTTACTCTATCAATAGGAATATTCCCCATCCTCCTTAAGGTCCATCCGTAGATAGGCCATCTAAAATGGCTGGCTAACTCCACACCGCGCACAATAGCCGGAATATATCCATAGAGTAAAAACGTGTCTAATATATTCACATGATTTGACAAGAATAGATACGTACCGTTTTTATCCAATTTTTCCGCGAATTCTACTTTCACTTTTACGCCGATGAGAGTCAGCATAGTTCTCGTCATCCACTTTATCATCGGGTCATGCTGATTCCTCGGGAGAAACAATAGAATATTGACTATAGGAAAAAATATCAGGAGCAGTATAAATATCCAAACCCAGATGAATATCGAAAAGATCGTCCTCATTATTTTTCTTTGATCCTCTTAATCTTATTTTCTAATCTGAAGATTCTGTGCCGTAAAGCGGTCAGATCATTTTCACGCCGGTTTGACATCCTGCTCAGCGCCTCATTTGAATAGCGCAGCGCTGTTTCAAACTTTTTCGCTTTGTGTTCATAGAATTTTGCGAGCTCGACGTAGGGCGACAGATTGAAGATCTTCTCATTCGATACGAAATCTTTCCATATTCCGACAGCGTCCGCCCAACGTTTTTCTCTTTTATGTATCATTGATAACCGGATAAGAGAATCTCTCCGATAAGCGCCGTCTAATTTCGGCGAAGCTTTTTCCATACACGCCTGAGCCATTGTATAATCCCGCATCCGTTCAAAGTATCTCCCCATGCTGTACAAATCCAACGGCGCTATGGCATTATCGTTCAAGGGGTTATTAAAAAATTTATACTCTTTGAAAAGTAAGCCCACCATTGATACCACATCTTTCTCATTGTGGTAAAATACCTTATAAAGAGGGTCCGCATCCCCGAATTTCACGTAATCAAAATAGATGTCGGGAATTAATGCACTCGGAAGATCGTCCTCCGTTCTTTCAAATCCGAGCACTTCCTCTTCGAGGGTTCCAAGTCGGCAGTTTTCGAGGCTTAGCCCCCAGATTCTTCGAGCCGGATGAAGCAGATCCAAATCGTGCAATCTGTTGAAAACCGGATCAATACGGTTCATTATCATCCTTGTTTCAAGCAGCGGCAGGTCAAATGACCTGCCGTTAAATGTGACGATCAAATCGTAATCTTCGGCTTTCTCCGCTATCAATTGCAACATGGGAGATTCTTCTATATAGTCCCGCATGAAATACTGTTCCACGATGTATTTATTCTCATAAAAAAAACCGATTCCTATCAGGAACGCCGATGTTCCCGTGCCGCCCGCTAAACCGGTCGTCTCCGTATCCAAAAATAGAGTTTTCCTTAAATTAAAATTTATCTTTTGATCTCTGTTACCCAGAACTTGTAAATCCTTCCCTTCAATCTTCTCAAGTATGGATAGTGGAAAATTTCCATGTAGATGGTCAAGCTCATAGCTATGCCTGGCTACAAATATATCGCCATCCTTGGTCGGAATATATGTTCCGGTCACGTATTTGGAAATATCACTGTTTGACAGCGTTTTTTGAACATTTTTTGGAGAGGAGTCGGTTTCAAATTTTGGCGAATTTATTTTTCGCTCTTTAAACTTTAATTCTAATCTGTCACGAATATCCATCGAACAATTTTCTGTCTATTGACCGGAAGAGGTCAGTGAAGCCATCATAAGAATTATGAATAAAAACAGTATAGGGAAAATAACAGCCGCGAATCCTCTGCGGAGACTGATATCGTAAACCTCGCGTAACCCCATCGCTTCCAACAAAATCGTAATGAAGGCGCCTATCATACTACCTACTACAGGGAAAATCCCAAGAATGGTCGCTCCGCTACTGTAACAAATTACCCTGAAAGTCGTCTCGTAATTAATTTTTTGAACTCCTAAAATCATTAGCGCAAGCTGTATAATTCCCGAACCCACAAATAAACCCAAAGGTATTATCAGTGGAGATAGAACTGTTATCATAAGGTTGAACCCCATCGAGGAGTCCGGAGATTGGCTTTCGGGTTCTATGAATCCCAAATATGTAAAAAGCATCTGCCACGCAAGATTGAGCCAGGTGCCTAACAGACCACTTATCAAGGCATAAATTATGGGAGTGGAGAATCCACCGGTTGTCGGAACTCTCTTAAAAAATTCCTTAGGCTTGGTCAGCGATAGAATCAACGTTCCGGTGAATGCGCCGACAAAACCCAGAGAAGACCGCTGCTCCCATGGAATCGGTTCGAGAGGTAACTCAAATGGGGTTTTACAATGCGGGCAAATTCCCGATTTAATGTTCTTTATATCACCTTCACAATTTCCACATAAATATTCCATCAAATCACTCCAGATTACGTAACTGTTTATTTATCATACCGAAATTAGCGCATTTAGCAAAGCTATGGAAGACTCTTTTCCTCTGATTCCGATCTCCCCGACCGGACCTACACAGGATGGACATCCGTCAAGACAAGAACAATTTTCTATATGACGTTTGGATTTTGTCAAAAGCCCGCTATGTTCCTTGAACAGAACAGGGCTAAACCCGATGCCTCCGGGATAATTGTCATAAAGGTAAATCGCCGGTTCGAAAACATCTATTGAATCTAATTTCAGCGCCTTGTTATCCTCTCCCTTACCCTTAACGCGATATTCCCCCGCCCCTCTTTTCACGAACCATTCGCAAGACCTGTCTCCTACACTGACGCCTATATCCTGGGTGTCGCACATCAACACAAAAGACGCTATATTCTGAGTTACATTAGCTATACCCATTATACCATCAATCAGCTCCGCTCGTGTGAAATCGAGAGAATCTGTCAGTTCTTCCTTAATAGCAAACCAGTAACCTGTGGTCTGCATCGTCCTTTCAGGCAGATCTAAATCCTCTTCCCCTAAGTTTTCACCCGTATAAAACTTTATTTTCTTGAACCCGACAGTCTCTATAGATATTTCTATCTCCCCGTGCTCCACAGGAGATGCCCCGTACATGGCAATATCAAAAGTTCCTAAAACTTTCACTTCCGAATTCGTTCTCGCCACGGTAAAATAATCTGAATCGTCCTGACTCACAAAGGCTTTACCTTTTTCCAGATCGAGTTTGTCTACAATGTACTTGCTGCCTTCAAGCAAATATATAGCGTTCTTATGAACGGTTCTGAAGGCTGAGTCGTAATCAACTTCAGCTATTACCTTGTTCCCGTCGGAACTGTTGAGTACCAATATATTATGAGAACCTATATTTCTAAGGCTTATATTCTCCGCCGGGTATTTATCCTGAATGTAATGATAACTATTTCCGGATCTGTGCAGCACACCTTTTTCTTCAAGATACTCGAGGATTTCCCCAATATTTTCATTACCGAATTTTTCGTCCGATTTTATCGGCAGCTCGAACGCGGCGCTGATAAGGTGATCAACGAGTATGTGTAAATTATCCGGATTTATCAAGCCGTGCTCAGGAGACCTGCCGAAAAAATAATCGGGGAAATTGACTATAAACTGATCTACCGGACGACTTTTTGCCACGAGGATCGCGACTGAGCCGGACCCCCTCCTGCCTACCCTTCCTACTTGCTGCCAGGTACTTGCCACGGAACCCGGGTATCCAGCCATGATACAAGCATCCAATCCGCCAATATCTATACCCAGCTCCAATGCGTTGGTCGCAATGACCCCGGTAATAGACCCATCACGCAGTCCAATTTCTATCGTTCTTCTGACGTTAGGAAGATAGCCCCCTCTATACCCTTTGATAAAATCATCCGGTTTATTCAGACCTCTGAAATCTTCCCGTAAATACTTTAGAATAATCTCTACATTCATTCTGCTCGTTGCGAATACTAAGGTTTGAATCATATTTTGCAGAAAAAATCTAGCTATAGTCCGCGCAACCCGTAAATAATTCGCCCTCAATCCCAATTCGGAATTAACTATCGGCGGATTTATAAATATCACTTCCTTTCGATGCGTGGGAGCTCCACTGTTGTTTACAAGTTCGACTCTATTCCCGATAAGCTCGGACGCTAATTCTTCAGGATTGGCTATCGTCGCCGATGTGCAGATAAACTGTGGCGCCGAAGCATAAAATTCACATATGCGTTTTAAGCGTCGCAAGAGATTCGCAAAGTGACTGCCGAAGACACCCCGATATACGTGCATTTCATCGATCACTATATATTTCAGTCTCGACAAATAAGATGCCCAACGCGTATGATGAGGAAGTATGCCGATATGAAGCATATCAGGATTCGTAATTAAAATATTCACCCGCTTGCGAATTGAACTTCTTCTATCCGCCGATGTATCTCCATCATACGTATAAGCTTCAATGTTTTTCTCAAGCGAAAGCTGCCATCGTTCAAGTTCCGCCAGCTGATCCTGAGCCAGAGCTTTGGTCGGGAACAGATATAAAGCACTCCCATTTCCTGTAATTATTTCATTCAGAACAGGTAAATTATAACACTCTGTTTTGCCTGAGGCAGTTGGTGTGACAATTACAACGTTCTTTCCGGCGAAAGTATGATTTATCGATTCCACCTGATGGGAATAAAGTTTTTCAATGCCCCGCTCCGTCAAGGCTTCAACGATTTTACCGCTTAGTTCTTTAGGAGTAGCGGCATATTCAGCTTCATTAGCGGGGATCGTCTTTCTGACCGTGATAAGCTCGTTGTTCTTCGGGTCATCAATCCATTGAGAAATTATGTCGCTTACCGCGTCTATAGTAGATTTTTCATTGCCCAAGATTAACCGACCCTAAGCAGAGTAATGAATTTATTTAGGATAATCCTTGGAAGCACGGTCAAGAACAGAATAAGCCCCATTATCTGGTTCATGATCCTTTGTGATGGTTTGCGAAAATGTTTTTGAAAATATAGATAAAATCCAGCATGCGACCGTAATATCATTCTTGAGCGTACAAATTTTACGCTCCCGCCCAACACATGCTCAACGGTCGCATCAGGGTTAAACATAATCTTCCAGCCCGCGCCTTTTATCCTCTTACACCAATCGACATCGTTGAAGAACATTACGAATTGCTCATCCATTAATCCGACCTGGTTTAACACTTCTCTTTTTAAAAGCACGCACGCGCTCATCGGTTGATCTACCTCCCTTCGTGACGCATGGTCAAAATCGCCCATCTTCCATGCGTTAAAGGTTCTGCTCTTGCTAAAAAGCATTGTCAGACCCAATGCTTCATATATCACGCTTAAGTAATTTGGGAATCTTCTGCAAGATGGCTGTATCGAACCGTCCGGAAATAGAAATTGAGGAGCGACCATTCCTAAGGAGGGTTCCTCGTTTAATGTATCCAACATAACCTTTAAACTGTTTTGACGGAGGTTTACGTCAGGATGAAGCAATAGAAGACAGTTGCCCGAACTGTTTTTCATTCCCTGATTATTTGCGGGCGCATATCCGCTGTTCAGATTGTTGGCTGTTATACGAACAGAGATATTTTCAGGAAGTTCTGATTCGGAAAATTTTCTTATTATTTCAAGACTGTTATCATCGGATTTATTATCGATAAGAACTAATTCAGCTTTTCGATCGCCCAATTCTAATACTACGGAACGAAGGCATTCGGATATATACTTAGAAGAATTATATGTAATTATTACAACAGAGAGGTCCATCAGCCTATAGAGATGAACTCCTTAGAGGAACCGGTGAGATTAATACTTTTCTCATCGGTAAGTAAAATATTATCTTCGATCCGCACGCCTCCAAAATCCGGAATATATATTCCCGGCTCTATGGTTATTATCATTCCTGCAAGCAGCGCTTCGTTATTCGCCTCTGACACTCGAGGCCAGGAATGAACGCTTAGACCGAGTCCATGACCCAACGCGTGACCGAAATATTCGCCGAATTGGAGTTTGCTTATATGAGTCCGCGCCACAGCATCCAATTCAGCTCCTGTAATCCCGTCTACTGATGCATCTATCGCCGCCTCTTGAGCGCCGAGCACAGCGTCATAAATCTCCAGTTGTTTATCATTCGGTTCTCCGACAACCAAACTGCGGGTCATATCTCCGGCATATCCGTTTACGGTAGCCCCGAAATCAAGCACAAGAAGGTCTCCGTTATCAATAGATTTTGATGTAGAAATCCCATGTGGCAGAGCAGAACGCCATCCGCTTGCCACTATAGGTTCAAACGGGTCTTTTTCAGAACCCTTCAATTTCGATTGATAAGTTATCTCTGCCGACAATTCATTTTCTGTCATCCCCGGCTTGATCAATTCGATGATGTGCAGAAATACTTCGTCAATTATTTTGCATGCAGCAGATACGTTTTCGATTTCCGTCTCATCTTTAATGGCAGCGACACGTTCCACCACAAGATTCGTTTTGATCCATTCAACGTTTGGAAAATTATTTTCAAGCACAGTTAATTGTGTCACAGACAAATGATCAGCCTCGAAACCGATTCTACCCCCCCTTGCGAGCAAATCGATTGATTTTAAGCATTTGAGCATATCTTTATCGACAATATGCTCATACTCTTTCACTTCACTTTTTATCTGCTCCTGATAACGGAAGTCAGTCATAAAGTAAGAAACTTCTTCCGAAAGAATTGCATTGCCTGCCGATCCGCTGAAACCGGTAGCATATCTGATATTCTTGTTGTTTGTCAGGTAAATCGAGTCGACATCAAATTGATGAAGATTTTCTAAAATATTCTCTTTGCGTTTTTTAATCAGTTCTCCTATTTGTTCCTTGCTTCTATCTTTACCTTTATCTCCTCACGCATTGACGCAACTCTTTCCAAGTTCTCGCCTTTTTTCTCGAGAAAATCCAACACTGAAAGCGCCTCATTGAATTGTGATTGGCTAATATAAATATCGGCCAGAGTAAAAGTGGCAAGATCGCTATTTAGTTTGACACCTCCTGTTATATCAGGAGCATCCGCGTTTGCTTCGTTGATCTCCTGCTCATCTACCGGTGCCGCGACTTCATCAAATATGTTTTTTAACTCCCTGTCAATATCAGTTGACACCGATTCACCATCTTTAGAATCGCCCCCTCCCTTTTTTTCAACCGTACTCTCTACAAAATTATCCCACTTTTCCTCAGATTCGTTCTCCTCCGTATTCCGTAATGCTTTTGTCTCCTCTTCTGATTCCCCTGAAAAGGGTACTGGTTTCGGTTCCGTTAACGTGTCGGGTGGGTTTTCGTCCTCTACTTGATGCTCATTTTGATCTTGTTCATCTTGAGGAGTTTTCTTATCAAGAAACCATGCTTGAAGAGGTGAAACATCCTCCTCATCATCTATTTGCGCGAGGCTGTATATGTCGTCGATCCCTTCCTGAATATCCTCTTCCTCTTCGACTGTTACTCCGGAATCCGATTCCTCCGGCAGTTCCATTGTATCTACCTCACCTGATGTCTCATCTCCTGATAACAATCCCTCAAATGTATTTTTATGGCTTTCATTTGCATCACTCTCCCCCTTTGTCATAGACTCAGGTGTGGCATCTTTTTCAACCCACGATTCATAGTCGGAGGGTGTATCATGCAGTCCCTTATCTGTTTCTTCAACTGAATCAATTGGCATATTATGATCATCCGCAGCTGATTCATCATCCTCAGATTGTTCATTTGAATCATTCTCCCCTGCGAAAACCTTATCTTCCGTAGCTGTTGCATCCACTTCCGAATCCAAAGGAAGGTCTAAAGACTCTACCCCTTCATCAACGTTATCATTTTTATCTTCTTCAATCTCTTCTTCATCGGTCTTTGCCTCTTCTTCAATATCGAGATCTTCCTCAGGTACAGCTACGCTCTCCGCATATTCTTTAACATCTGACAAAGTCTCCTTAGAAAAAGGCGGCATTTCAAACGCGCGCTTATCCCTGTCAACCACTAAGTTTTCTAATTCAGAATCAGTTTCATCGTCAGATTCTGCTAAACTCTCGGACTCAATTTCATTGATTTCTTTCTCTGAAGTCATTTCTTCTGAAGATTCTGCTCTATCCGATGATTCTCCTTCATCCGAATCTGCCATAATCTCAGAATCCAACTCCTTCTCATTTTCTTCAGAAGACTCCTCCGATAAAGTTTCCTCACTCTTTTCATCACTATCTTTTTCTTCAACCTGCTCTGTCTCTTCGGTAATAGCCTCTTCGGTCTCGGTCTCTTCGTCACCCTTTCCGGAATCTTCTTCCGGAGCTATTTCCTCAGAAACGGTTTCCGAACCATCCGCGTCTGACGAATCCTCTTCGGAAGACTCCTCCGATAAAGTTTCCTCGCCCTTTTCATCACTATCGTCTTCTTCAACCTGTTCCGTTTCTTCGGTAATAGCCTCTTCGGTCTCGGTTTCGTCGTCACCGTTTCCGGAATCCTCTTCCGTAGCTATATCCTCGGAAATGGTATCCGAGCCATCAGCGTCTGACGAATCCTCTTCAGAAGACTCCTCTGATAAAATTTCCTCACTCTTTTCATCACTATCGTCTTCTTCAACTTGTTCTGCCTCTTCAGTAGAAGCCTCTTTGGTCTCGGTCTCTTCGTCGCCGTTTCCGGAATCTTCTTCGGAAGCCTCCTCCGATGAAATTTCTTCACTCTTTGCATCACTATCGTCTTCTTCAACTTGTTCTGCCTCTTCAGTAGAAGCCTCTTTGGTCTCGGTCTCTTCGTCGCCCTTTCCGGAATCCTCTTCCGGAGTTATTTCCTCGGAAACGGTATCCGAACCATCAGCGTCTGTCGAATCCTCTTCGGAAGGCTCCCCGTCATCTTCGGAGGTTTCCCCCGAAGTTTCACCGATTCCGAATGCGTCAACCGCCGTAGATTCTGATTTTTCTATGTCTGATACATCTTCTTCTGATTCCGCTTCTACTCCCTCAACTTTGCCTTCATCCGCCGACTCTATAGATTCAGTTTCTGCCCGCTCCTCACTGTCTTCTTCTTTGTCAGAATCGGATTCCACTACAAACGGGTCTCCCCCTTCTTCGGATTCTTTAGCTTCAATGCTTTTCTCGGAAACTTCCGTCTCTTTGTTCTCTTCTTCTGTTTCGGTATCATCTTTTACGTCATCGGGCGGTATATCCAAATTCGCGCTGCCATTGACATCAGGCGTTGGGGATGGTTCATCAACCGTGCTGTCGGCATCTTCTTCCGTTTTGGCTGTGGACTCATCAGCGCCGGATGAGCTGGTAGAATCTTCTACCGGTGAAATTTGGAATTTATTTTGTATTCGCTCGGCAAGGTCTGATTTTGAGGCATCTGCTTTTTCTTTGCCTTCAAGTTCAGCCGCAGATTTTTTATCCATTGGATTTACAAGGTTTAAAAGACGGTATATCGCCGTTACTTCGGTTTCATCTCCATCATCTTTACAAATGGTAACGAGCCGATGATACGCCGCTACATATGTCGGATCAATCTGAATTGTTTCTTCGTAATGACTTTTAGCCTTATCGTTATTTCCTTCTTTAAAGGCTATCTCCCCCATTAAAAATATAACTGTCGCATTATTGGGGTTTGATTCAAGAAACTCTGACAAAATCAAATGCGCGCCTTCGAGGTTATCCGCAGAAATATATTTTTCAGCAAGCCTCAAACCGAGAACTGTGTTTAGATTTTCATCGAGATATTTTTCCAGAAATACTTGATCATCCTGAAAACTCATTTGCTCTCCGTAATTTTATATAATTATAACGGTATATTACCATGCTTTTTCCTCGGGTTAGAATCTACCTTATTTTCCAAAATTGAAAACGCTGATATGAGTTTCTCCCTCGTTTTATGTGGAATAATAATTTCGTCAATATATCCTCTTTCCGCGGCGAGATATGGATTGGCAAATTTTTCCTTGAAATCATTTTCGAGGCGCAGTTCTTCGGCTTCAGGATCGTCTGACGCGTTTATCTCTTTTTTGAAGATTATTTCCGTAGCGCCTTTTGCTCCCATCACCGCAATTTCAGCGGTTGGCCAGGCAAAATTAAAATCTCCTCTGATATGTTTCGAGTTCATTACATCATATGCTCCACCGTACGCCTTTCTCGTGATCACTGTAATTTTAGGTACGGTTGCTTCAGAAAACGCGTAAAGGAGTTTCGCTCCATGTTTGATAATGCCCCGCCACTCCTGTTCGGTACCCGGCAGAAAACCGGGGACGTCCTCAAACACAAGAAGCGGAATATTAAACGCATCACAAAATCGCACAAACCTCGCTGCTTTAATAGACGAATCACAATCTAATACACCTGCTAAATATGCCGGTTGATTTGCTACTATGCCGATAGATCTACCGTCTAATCGTGAAAATCCGATAGAAATGTTTTTGGCATATTCACTTTGCACCTCGAAATAATTACCATCATCAACAACAGCTGTTATCACTTCTTTGATATCGTAAGGTTTCTCAGAACGTTCAGGAATAATAGTGTCCAGTTTTGCATCAGCTCTATCAATAGGGTCTGTACATTCTATCCTTGGGGGTTCTTCCAAATTATTCTGAGGAATAAAACTCAATAACTCCCTCAGAGTCTCCAAGCACTCTACCTCATTATCGCTTGTGAAATGACTTACTCCGCTCTTTTGAGCGTGAGTTGCGGCGCCGCCAAGCTCTTCGGATGATATTTCCTCATGAGTCACCGTTTTAACCACATTGGGGCCCGTGACAAACATGTAGGAAAGATTTTTGACCATCAGTATAAAATCTGTTATCGCCGGAGAATACACCGCTCCACCCGCGCAAGGTCCCATTATCGCGGAGATCTGAGGAATAACCCCCGAATACATCGTGTTCAAGAGAAAAATATCAGCATAACCCGCAAGGCTTACAATCCCTTCCTGTATCCTCGCTCCGCCCGAATCGTTCAAACCTATGACGGGAGCTCCTACTTTGCCCGCCATCTCAATTAATTTACATATTTTTTCCGCATGAGCTTCCGCAAGAGAACCTCCGAATACCGTGAAGTCCTGACTATAAACAAATACCTTTCTACCGTTGATCAATCCATATCCGGTGACAACGCCGTCACCCAAATATCTCTTATCCTCCAATCCAAAATCATGAGACCTGTGACGAACGAACATTCCAATTTCGTTGAAACTTCCTTCGTCAAGTAAGATGTCAAGTCGTTCACGCGCGGTCATTTTACCTTTATCATGCTGCGCTTTTATCCGATCTTCACCGCCACCCAACATCGCCTCAGCACGGAGTTCCACTAACTTTTTAGTTTTGGTATCAGTCATCCGATTCAGTTTACCTATGGGCGATTCTTTGAAACCCATCCCCTAATATAATCAACTCCCTCGGACAATTTAGTGCCGGGTCCGAATAATCTGCCTACCCCCATCTCTTTTAATTCATCCATATCTTTTTCCGGAATTATACCGCCGCCGGTCAAAAGGACATCATCGATTTTCAATTCCTTCATCAGTTTTAAAACTTCCGGAAAAATCGTCATATGCGCGCCCGAGAGAATACTAAGGGAAATTACATCTACGTCCTCTTGAACAGCGGCATTTACTATCATTTCCGGTGTTTGCCTCAGACCGAGATATATTACTTCCATTCCTGCATCTCTTAACGAGCTTGCGATTACCTTTGCTCCCCTGTCGTGTCCGTCAAGACCGGGTTTTGCTATGATTACTCTTATCTTCTTTTCCAATTTGCCCTCTTACGCCTTTGACAAAAGATCTGTGTCCAGAGTAATAGTTACGGGTCCGCTATTCATAATATCAACATCCATCATTGCTCCGAATTTACCCGTCTGAACTTTGATGCCCGCATTAAAAATTTGTTCAACGTATTTGAGATACAACTGTTCAGCTTTCTGAGGCGCAGCTGCCATCAAATAATTCGGTCTCCTGCCCTTTTTGTAGTCCGCGCAAAGAGTGAATTGTGATATCACAAGAGCTTCTCCTCCCACTTCTTTTAATGAAAGATTCATTTTGTCATCTTTATCATTGAATATTCTCAAATTCACTGTCTTATCTGCCAATTTTTCCACCTCTTGAACAGTATCGCTTTCAAGGATTCCTATCAAGATTACCAACCCCTTACCAATTTCGCCAACAATTTCTTCCTTAACTCTCACCCGCCCTTCCGAGACCCGCTGTAAAACCGCAATCATTATTTATAAGGCGGATGTTTCAAGAAGAACGGAATCTTTCCCTAAAATCTCCTCTGCCTCGCTGAAGAACGCTTTATTCGGATCAACCGACAGATTGCCCGACATAATATTTTTCACAAATTTCCCATCCATCAAAATCCTAAACCCAAACCGGCATTTGCCTTTATTTTTACTCGCGACAGCGCTTATCTGATCGATTGTATCCGGCGAATGAACCGCAAGATCTATCGTAAGCAGAACAGATTCGGTCAGCATCTCGAGCGAATCCTCAAGTAAGATGAATTCATTCACTATAATCTTAACATCAGTCTCATCTCTATTGGAAAGTTTACCGGAGATCAACACCATTTGATCTTCCTTGCAAATATCTTTATAACGGTCAATTGTATCAGCAAATACTATAAGCTCTACGCTCCCGTCAATCCCCTCAAGCTCGCAAAACGCCATTTGCCTATTTTTTTTATCAAAATGAATTTTAACATTCGTAAGTATTCCACCTGTCTTTATTATAGAAATAGACTTGGGGGCATCATCACCAACAGAATAATTACTGAAAGAACGTAACTCTAAATCATATTTCTGAAGTGGATGCTCATTTAAGTAAAATCCGAATGAACTTAATTCTTTATCGGCACGTTCAGAATCACTCCACTCATCAACATCGAGAAGTTTCGGATTACTGTCCGCCACAATGCCTGTGGAAGCGCCGCTAAACAGACTGGTCTGACCTCGACTGACTTCTGATTGATACCTCTGAGCGAATTCAAGTATCCTGCCGATACTTTCGAATTTTGAAGAACGTTTTCCTTCAAGGGAGTCGAGCGCTCCCGAGCTGACCAGAGATTCGAGAACTTTCTTATTAACAAGCCTGAGGTCAACATGCTTCACCAAATCAAATATCGTTTTGAAAGGACCTTCTTTTTCTACCGCTTCTACTATTGATTTTGATGCTTTCACGCCGACGTTTTTTATTGCGGCAAGACCGTAACAAATTCTATTTTCGTCTGCCGTATAATATGTATTACTAATTGAAATGTCAGGAGGAATAACGTCCAGCTCCATATTTCTACACTCTTTAATCAGAATATTCAGTCTGTCGGTATCGGTCATCTCGCTCGTCATGGTTGCCGCCATAAATTCAGCAGGATATTTTGATTTCAAATATGCTGTGCGGTAGGCGATTAGAGCGTATGCTGCCGAATGACTCTTGTTGAATCCGTATTGAGCAAATTTCTCAAGCAGCGCCCAAAGATCAACGGCTAATTTATTGTCGAGGTTGTTTTTACTGGCGTTTTCGAGGAAGT
Source organism: Fidelibacterota bacterium (assembly GCA_022571215.1). Classification (GTDB taxonomy): domain Bacteria; phylum Fidelibacterota; class SORT01; order SORT01; family SORT01; genus SORT01. Next base: position 112,570 of record JACZYG010000001.1, read on the forward strand.
GCTCCTTCTGCTCATCCATGAGCTCTTGTTTTTTCTTGCCCATGGCTGAACGCATCGTATCCGCTTGAGCGAGGCTCATTCCCGCCAATTCGTTCGCTATCCGCATGACCTGTTCTTGATAAACAATGATTCCGTATGTCTCTTTCAAAATAGGTTCGAGATCCGGATGCAAATACTCAATCTTCTTTTTACCGTGTTTTCTCTGAATAAATTCAGTGATATTTTCCATCGGACCAGGTCTGTATAAGGCATTTACGGCGATAAGATCTTCCAATTTAGTTGGCTTTAACCTCTTTAGCGTATCACGCATTCCGGGTGACTCAAACTGGAAGACGCCTATCGTTTTACCCTTCGTAAATAGATCATATACATCCTTATCATCCAACGGTATATCTTCAAGAACTAACTCGATATCCTTCTCTTTTAACATATCAAGAGTCTTCTTCAGGACTGTCAGCGTGCGTAATCCAAGGAAATCCATTTTAAGTAAGCCGATGGAATCGAGCATCTTCATGTCGTACTGAGTTGTAATTTCGTCCGCAGCCGATTTGTATAGCGGAACAAAATCCAATAAATTACCGGGGGTGATGACTACGCCGGCGGCATGTATCGAAGCGTGTCTGCTCATCCCTTCCAATAATTTAGAATATTCCATCAATTTGCGATGAGTTTCATCTTTCTTCACGGATTCGGCTAATTCGGGGACTTTTTCCATTGCGCCTTCAAGCGTGACACCCGGTCCTGCCGGAACGAGTTTTGCAATTGCGTCAACTTCTGAATAGGGTATATTCAATACCCGACCGACATCCCTTATCGCCGCGCGCGCCTTCATGGTACCAAATGTGATTATCTGAGTGACCGAGTCTTTTCCAAATCGTTCTTTGATATAGCTAATTACCTCGCCGCGCCGTTCATAACAAAAATCTATATCTATATCCGGCATACTGATCCTGTCGGGATTTAAAAACCGCTCAAATATCAGTCCGTATTGAAGAGGATCGATATCGGTGATGCCTAATGCGTAAGATACCACGCTTCCAGCCGCTGAACCTCTACCGGGACCGACTGGTATCCCGCTCTTTTTTGCAAAATTTATAAAGTCGTTGACAATTAAGAAATAACCCGGAAATCCCATCTTATTTATAGTATCTATCTCATGCCGGACTCTTTTTTTGATAGTCTCGTCTACTGTTTCATACCTTTCTTCAACTCCCTTCCAAACTAAATTTTCGAGGTAACTTTCAGGAGTGCTCTCGTTTTCAGGGAGAGGGAAATTCGGCATATGAAACGTATCGGTTTCAAGGTCAAGATTGCAGCGTTCGGCTAATTCGATAGTATTCGTAATCGCCTCAGGCAATTCCTTAAAGAGAGCAGCCATTTCATCAGGGTCTTTGAAATAAAAATTGTCTGAACTGTACTTCAGACGATCGGTGTCGGCAAGAGTCTTCCCCGTTTGCAGGCAGAGTAATACATCGTGCGCCTCTGCATGTTCCCTTTTCAGATAATGACAATCATTACTTGCTATCAGCGGTATATCAAGTTTCTTCGCTATTCTCGGCACTTCCCTCAGAATTATTTCATCCTCGGGCATCCCATGGTTCTGGACTTCCAGGTAGAAGTTTCCATTGAAGATGGATTTATACTCTTCTGCTACCGCGAGCGCGGCATCTATATCTCCATTCACCAAATTGAATCCTACCTCACCGCTGAGGCACCCGGAAGAACAGATCAGCCCTTCACTGTACTCACGCAGCAGTTCCTTGTCAATTCTCGGCTTGTAATAAAAACCCTCAAGATAAGCAAGACTTGAAAGTTTCATCAGATTAGCGTAACCGGTTTTGTCCTTAGCGATCAATAACAGATGGTAAGATTGTTTTTCACGTCTCCCCGGTGTGGAGGACTTTTCGAATCGCGTGCGTGGAGCGACGTATGCCTCCATGCCTATAAGCGGAATTATTCCTTTTTTCTTTGCGCTCTTATAAAATTGGATTGCTCCGAACATATTGCCGTGATCGGTCAGCGCGACAGCGGGCATATCAAAATCTGCGGCTGCATCCACAATAGATTGAATTTTAAAGGCTCCGTCAAGCAAACTGTAATCGGAATGATTGTGCAGATGAACGAAATTACTCATATCGTTCCGAGGTAAATTGACGTTAACCCAATCAGCATGTCAGCTTTCAAAATTGTGTTAAGTCTCTTCAGGTTCACGCTATCAGAATTTCTCCGGGCAGATATCATGGTATACACTAAAACAAGGTCAACTCCGACCAAAACTACAACTAAATAAACTATATTGTATAGCTCGTAAAGGAAAGGTAAAAATGTGAAAATTATCAATAAACCAAAGGAAAATCCCGCTAATTTCAATGAAGCCTCAACTCCGTATCTAAGTGGGAAGGTCCTTAGTCCCGCCTTTGAATCACCTTCCATATCTTCTATGTCTTTCAGTACCTCCCTACCAAAATGAAAAAAGAAAGAGAAGAGCGCGGGTATCAATGATTCTTTGACTCTTCCTACCGCTACTCCACCGTAAATAAATGTTAATGACGTCAAAGAAGCTACCGTCAAATTTCCCCAGAACAGTGTTTTCTTCAGCCAGGCTGAATAGATATAAGTGAGTAGTACTGCGGCTACCGCTATATAAAAAGCCTTTCTGTTCACAAATAAAGAAGCGTTGATCCCTCCGATGTAGAGCACAAATGCCGTCCATTTAGCGGAAGTTCTTGTTGCGATACCTGAAGGTATCGGGCGGTAGGGTTTATTTATCCGGTCAGATTCAACATCAAAATAATCATTGATAGAGTTTGCGCCTGCGGTTATCAAGGCTCCGCTCAGGCAAGCGCTCGCTAATGCGAAAGCCGGTTCTAAATTTCCCGTGAGAAACGCGCCGAAGAATACCGACAGTCCGCCGATAGCGGCATTGTGCGGACGTGAAAGACGAAAATACGCTTTTAAAGAGCCTTCTTGCAGTCTGTCCTCAAAGTAAAAATTAGCATATTCATCCGAGGGAATTATGGGTCCTCAGAATATCAGTTTCTATATTACGGAACTAATCACTGTTTTTCATTAACTATTTGCGGTTAGAAAAAAATTTTACTCAAACAAAGAGGATGGCATTGTTAAGGTAATCGCTTCATTACAAGTGACTCTGACCACACCAATAATACAACCACCCCTTTATCCCCTCCTTTGGAAGGAGGGGACGAAATATTCCCCTCTATCAACCAGCCCGACATTAGTCTGGCGGGGAGGGGTGTTCCGAAGGAACTCTCCAAGGGAGTCCTTCGTGACCCACGGAGGAGTTTATCCCGATTTATCGGGAGAGTGTGTAAAGAGTTGCGCTTTTAACGACCTGATTTTCCTTATCGTAGCAGTCAGGGATTGCCCGCATTTCTGATATTTTCCAAACAGAGGGTCTATTTAACTTTTATGATTCTCAAGAACTCCCGACGCAAATCGGGCATGTGAATTATAGTCTGATTCTACCTCGATGTTCGAGTAACCCGCTTCAGATAACATTTTTTTAAGCGGTTCGGATTGCCTGTTACCGCCTATCTCTATCAGTATAATTCCGTTTTCATTTAAACGACCCATAGACAGATTTATAACTTCCTTGATCATATCAAGACCATCTGAAAAGTCCGTAAGAGCAGATTCGGGTTCCCACTCTCTAATATCGGCAGAGAGAGAACTCATCGTGTCTAAAGAAATATAAGGGGGGTTTGAAATTATCATATCATAACCGGAATGGCTAAATTCATCAGACTTGATGTTATGGACAAAGAACTCAATTCTGTCGGCAACCTCATTTTCTTCGGCATTTTGCTTCGCAACGTCTATTGCCTCTGCGCTCAGGTCTATAGCCGTAACTACCGCGGCAGGCAGGAATTTAGCTAGCGCAATTGCTATGTTTCCGCTGCCGGTGCCTACATCAAGAATTTTGAGAGCCTTGCCGTTATGTGATTTTAACCGTTCGAGAGCGATCTCAACAAGCTGTTCCGTTTCAGGGCGTGGAATCAAAACGTTTTTATCAACGTTAAGTCTGATTCCCATAAAATCCACCTCACCTATTATATACTGAAGCGGTTTACTGTTCAATCGCTCTTTCAGCAGCGACCGATACTCGTCTGTTTCGGATTCAGTGAGCAGCCTGTCAAATTGTAGATAAAGTTCTATTCGTTTTTTACTAAGAGTATGCGCAAGCAGCCACTCGGCGTTCAATCGCGGCGATTCAATTCCTTTGGATTGCAAATATTCTGTTGATTTGTCGAGTATATCTTTGATGTTCAAAGCCTGAGCGTTCTTACCCATCAGACTTATTCCGTTTTGTCTATCTCTTTAAGTAGTTTTGCTCTGAGTTCTCTTTTGTTCGCTTCTATCAATTCGTCCAAATCGCCGTCCATGATCGCATCAAGAGCGTATAAAGTAAGATTTATCCGGTGGTCTGTACACCTGTTCTGAGGGAAATTGTACGTTCGTACTTTCGCGCTTCGGTCTCCCGAGCCAATCATAAGCTTTCTTTCTGCGGCAATCTCGCTTTGCTGTTCTTCCTTCATAACTTCCATCAGTCTCGTCCTCAACACTTTTAACGCCTTAGCTTTGTTTTTGTGTTGTGATTTTTCATCCTGACATGAAACCACAAGTCCCGTAGGCAGATGAGTTATCCTGACTGCCGAGTCTGTAGTGTTTACGCTTTGTCCGCCCGGTCCGGTTGATCTGTAAACGTCTATTTTCAAGTCTCCCGGATTTATGTTAACGTCCACCTCTTCCGCTTCGGGAAGCACCGCCACTGAGGCAGCTGATGTATGGACACGTCCGCTCGTCTCCGTCACAGGAACTCGCTGGACCCGATGAACTCCGCTTTCAAATTTCAGGTCGCCATATGAACCCTCTGCTTCAACAGAAATTATTATCTCTTTATATCCGCCCATATTCGTCGGGCTGACGGAAAGCAACTCGAATTTCAATCCCTTTCGCTCAAGATATTTGGTGTACATTCGATACAGATCAGCGGCGAATATCGCAGCCTCATCTCCTCCTGTGCCTGCCCTGATTTCTATTATCGCTTTTTTTGAATCGTCGGGATCTTTAGGCAGGAGCAGTTCGCGTATCTCTTCTTCCAACGGTTTCAGATTATCTTTAAGTTCTTTAAGCTCTTCTTCAGCCAGTCCTTTTAGTTCTTCATCTTCACCATTTAGAATCTCCTCATCCTCACTAATACTCTTGCGAAGTTCTTCTATCTCATTCGCCAATTTCGCAATCGGAGCGATATCGCTTTGCTCTTTAGCAAGCATTCTAAATCGTTTGTTATCAGCCATCACCGCAGGATCGCTCATGAGGGTAGTGAGTTCCTCATTCCGTTCTCGTACTTCTTCTATACTTAACAAAGAACTCATTGTACCGTATCAGCCTCATATTCATCGCCGATATATTTCTTGTAATCCACGCCCAATGCGGATTTCAGCGCCTCGGCGGCTACTTCAAGCTGCATATCATCAGGTTCTTTGGTTGTCAGTCGTTGTAACCACAAACCGGGCGCGACAAGCACTCTCCCTACCGCCGTGGAACCGTATCGCCCTGAAAGTTTAATCGCTTCATAACCCAATCCGGCAACAAACGGTATCATAGGAAGATGTGTTAGCAGTCTCATCCCAAGGGATATTGAGCCGAGATAGTTAAGTATGATAGAATCAATAAGAGCAAAAACAAAAATTGATACCAACATGACTATAAGCAGAAAACTTGTTCCGCATCTTGGATGGAACCGAATAAATTTCTTTGCCTCGGAGGGCAGCAGCTGGCAGCCTCCTTCAAAAGCGAAGATCATCTTGTGCTCCGCGCCGTGATATCTAAAGAGAATTTTTATATCTTCCATCAAAGATATTGCCCCAATATAACCGAGGAAGAGTGTAATGCGTATCGCTCCGGATATAAGATTAAATGAAATCGCATCTTTTTCAATTTCAAAAAGTTTTGTCGTCACCACAAGAGGCAGCACAAAAAATATCCCCAGTCCAACCGCAAGAGCAAAAAACAACGAAGCTGCTTTCGCTAAACTGCCGGGCTTTGAGTCAACTTTGTCCGGTTCAATATCTTCCATGCTCTTATCGGCTGACCATTGTAACGTGGCGATGCCAATCTTCAATGTCTCAAATAACGCTATTATTCCACGTAAAACCGGTATGTTGAGGGATTTATGCTTCAGAAGAATTGATTGAAATTCATGTCGCTCAGTCTCTATCGTTCCATCTGCCCTGCGCACTGATGTTGCATACGCGCCGGGTGCTCTCATCATGATGCCCTCAATTACCGCCTGACCGCCTACAAGTATCTTTTTCTTTTTTTCTGCCATATCAAATACTAAAACAGGCGTCTGAGAACAATTTTCAGACGCCCGTTATCAATGTATGCTTACTCTTATGCTTCGGATTCTTCTTTTATGCCATATTTTTGCCTGTACTTCTCAACTCTACCCGCAGAGTCAACCAACTTCTGTTTCCCCGTGAAAAACGGGTGGCATGCGGAACAGATCTCGACATGCAGATCGCCGGCAGTCGAGCGTGTTTGGAATGTGTTCCCGCAGGCACAACTAACGGTAGTTAAAGTGTATTCGGGATGAATATCTTTTTTCAATTCAGACCTCCAAATTTTAATTCAAAAGGTTCAGAGCTTCGCCAATCCGCTCTATGCCTTTTTCAATTTCTTCTTTTGGCACGGCAAATGAGATCCTGACATTATTGTCCGAACCAAATGCTACGCCGGGTATAACAACAACCTTCGCATGTTCTATCAAAAATTCGGCAAACTCGACAGAACCGTTTATGCTCTTACCATTTACCGACTTACCGTAATGAGCGCTTACATCGGGGAAAATAAAAAAAGAACCTTCCGGTTTGTTTACTTTTATCCCCGGCAGGTTACTCAAACCTTCATAGACCACATCTCTGCGTTCCCAATATTTATCCCTCATCATTTCGGCTTCGGACTGATCACCGTTCAAAGCTCCTACAGATGCCTTTTGGGCGATCGAATTAGCGTTTGAAGTGACCTGTGATTGAATTTTACTCATCGCCTTAATCAACTTTTCTGCTCCCGCCGCAAATCCTATCCTCCAACCCGTCATAGAGTAAGTTTTCGACATTGAGTTAACGGTCAGAGTCACTTCGTTTCCGCCTTCATATGCGGCAATGCTCTTATACTTATTCTCAAAGGTTATACGCTCGTAGGTTTCATCGGAGATTATCAGTAAATCTTTCTCCCGCGCCGTTTTAATCACTTCAGCTATAAAATCATCGTCCAATAAGGAACCTACAGGATTCGACGGCGAGTTTAAGATCACCGCAACTGTTCTATCCGTCACATATTCTTCAAACGGTTTCAGGGTACGGCGATAGTCTGCCTTAGGGTCAAGCTCCGCAAACACGGGTTCACCATCCGCCATCTTCACCATCTCCGGGAACGAAACCCAATATGGAGAGAGAATGATAACTTCATCGCCCTCATTCACAACAGCCATCATTGCGTTATAGATAGCATGCTTGGCTCCGCATGAAACTATTATTTGCTCTGGAGAATAATTCAAATCGTTATCACGTTTTAGCTTCAAGGCGATAGCTTCTTTTAACTCCGGAATTCCGTCTACTTTTGTGTATTTGGTGTAGCCATCCGCCATTGCCTTGGTTGCAAGGTCTCTAATATATTCGGGTGTGGGAAAATCAGGTTCTCCCGCTCCTAAATCAACTATATCAATACCTTGCGCCTTTAAATCTTTTGCAAGAGCCATCACCGCCATCGTTTTAGACGGTTGAATTTTGTCCATTCTATCAGATAATTTAACCATTTTTCCTCGTTCCCATACAGCCTATAAATGTAACCTAATTAGTATATCACCGCAAGCAGAATAATATGTTTATCTTTTAGGCGTGATACTTCCGAAACCTCTGTCGGATAAATTGCCTATTCCTAAGTGCTCGGGGATATGAAAATTGATCTCAAACTTTCCTACAAATCCTGAAGTGGATGTACCGAGTTTGAAAGATTGAATCTCGTTTAACTCGTGCTTCACCCTAATTCTGGAAGCGATCTCTATATCGAATGACCTTGCGAAACCTAATATATTTCTGATAATCATCTTAGAAAGCGCGCTATATCGTTCCTGTGTGTACAAGTATTTAAATTTTGCGTAATCTTCCTCATTCAGAGCCAACCAGGGAGTTTCAAACTCATATTTATTACGTTTAGCAGTTACTCCAACCTCAGTTTCAAGGTCTTTTTCAATGATTTCTATTACTTTGTATTTTTTATGCCCCAAATAGAGTTCGCTCAGCTCGGGTAAAATTTCCTTAAGAGCATCTACGCCATCTTCCATAGCAAATATAAATGGCGCATCATTAATTATTTTATATTGCAGCAAAGAGCTATATATTTTTCTATCTTTTGAATTTTCAGAAAGCTTCGCTAAGGCACTGTCAGCATATTGCTTGAGCATAAATGCGCGGAAGTGATTGCTCGAAATCTTATTTGCTGAATCAATTTTGATCCTCGTAATCGAAGTACGAATAGATTTCATCTGCGGGCTCCGCCCAAAGCCATACTTTTAAGGCTCATTTCTTGGAAATAAATAGTTATGGAGTTCCTATTATTTATAGGATACGACTAATTCTAATTCCAATCGCTCATAGATGCAAGGAATTCTTTGTTGTTCTTTGTTCTCTTCAAACGGGTCAATAGAAATTCCATTCCTTCTACCGAACTGAGGTCATTTAAATATTTCCTCAATATCCATACCCTACTAAGCTCTTCTTTGGAAAAGAGCAGTTCCTCTTTTCTTGTACCCGACCTATTTAAATCAATAGATGGATATATTCTCCTGTCACTTAGTCTCCTATCAAGAACGAGTTCCATATTACCCGTACCCTTAAATTCTTCGAAAATAACGTCATCCATTCTGCTTCCGGTATCGATCAAAGCCGTTGCCATTATTGTGAGGCTTCCCCCGCCTTCAACATTCCTTGCCGCGCCGAAAAACCGTTTTGGTCTATGTAATGCGTTAGAATCCACGCCACCTGAGAGTATTTTCCCGCTATGAGGCACGACCGTATTATGCGCTCGAGCCAAACGGGTGAGGCTGTCCAAAAGGATCACTACGTCTGTGCCGTACTCTACTAATCTGCGTGATTTTTCAAGTACCATTTCCGCCACTTGTACGTGTCTTTCCGGCGGCTCATCAAACGTTGAAGAGATCACTTCCGCATCAACGGACCTTTGCATATCCGTTACCTCTTCAGGTCGTTCATCAATGAGAAGAACAATCAGTTTTATCTCAGGATGATTACGGGTGATACTGTTTGCCATTTTTTGCAGAAGCATTGTTTTACCCGTTTTCGGCTGTGCTACAATAAGTCCGCGTTGTCCCTTCCCGATTGGTGTTAGCAGATTCATTATTCTCATCGAGTAGGCATTCGGTTCCGCTTCCAAGTCTATCATTTCGGTAGGATATAGAGGAGTCAGATTATCGAATCTAAGAACTTCTTTTGCTTTTTCCGGACTTTCGCCGTTGACTGATTGAACCTTTAACAACGCAAAAAACCGTTCGTTATCTTTTGGCGGCCGAATCTGACCTGCAACCGTTACGCCCGTTTTCAGATTGAAACGTTTTATCTGAGAAGGAGATATATAAACGTCATCCGGACCCGGCATATAATTATAGTCCTGTGAACGTAAAAATCCGTATCCGTCAGGTAATATTTCAAGTACTCCGTCCGAAAAAATCTGTCCGTTTTTTTCGGAATCTGCTGCGAGAATCCCGAAGATCAGCTCCTGTTTTTTCAAGTCGGACGCATCCTTCAATTTGAAGTCTTCCGCGATCTTCGTTAGATCCGGTAATTTCATTGATTGTAATTTTTTTAAATCGAGTTCCATTGATTCCTTCCTTTAAAGAGATATATTTGGATTTAAATGTGGTGGCACTGATTCGTGCCTATTGTTCCTTTTAACTAATATTCAGATTTTGGTGGTGAAATTTGATTAGCCTTTCGGCACATATCCCCTAATTAAATCGTTATCCCCTTTCTATTTTTTTTAATTTTTGCCCTGATCGGGTTAATTTATGTAAGTTACTCTTAAATCACTGAAGACAAAACTTTTTAGCAGTGGTAACTTATTCATAATTAATTGGAAGTCAAGAAAAAAATTGTTTCTACCGATCTCACACTGAATAATTACTCTGCCATTTCAGTAAAAGCGTCTTTCATGTCAAGGAATTTTCATCAACTTCCAATTGCTGTAAATATATTCTTCCATTTTATACGTAATATAGACAACGATAGTTTCATATTTAATTCACAGGTCATCCCATTATAAAATCGAGCTTTGTATATTGGTGTTATCGGATTTAAATTACAGCTCTAATTAGGAGAACAGCTTTGCTTTTATATATCGTCCGTCACGGTGAAACCGAACAAAACGCTGAAGGTCTGCTTCAGGGTAAATCAGGCGGAAATCTTAACAGCAAAGGCATCGAACAGGCTCGATTAACGGGGCTTGAATTAAGAAATAAAAGTATAACTGCGATTCATTCCTCTAACCTCGACCGGGCGCTCGACACAGCCTTGATAATCAGCGATCTAATAGGAGCTGTTCTTATTCCGGAAAATCAACTAAGAGAACGTAACTTGGGAAATCTTGAAGTAAAAAGCTGGGACGACTACTTCCAAGCGCAGCAGGCAAGCGGACAATCACATGAAGAATTCAAACCTGAAGGGGGAGAGTCCTTAGTAGAAATGCAAATCAGATTAAAGCCGTTTCTTGAAGAAATTACCGGTACATATCAAAGAGGCAACTTGCTTATCGTCGGACATAACGCTCTTAACACAGTTCTGCTCCATATGCTCACAGATTTAACCCTTGCTGAAATATTTGAAAAAGGTCAAAATAACGCCTGTATAAATATCTTGAATGTCGATGCGCCGATGAAAGCCGATCCGTTGCAAATTAACGATGTTAGTCACCTTCAAGAATTAGAAGAAGTAATTGAGGATTCCACCGAAAAATAAAATTATTCTTTTTGCTTTTACGCTTCTGTTTAATACATATGCGTATGCGCAGTCCGCGTCATATATTGCCCCGACGGCGCGCTGGATAGATAAAGAAATCATCTTCCTGCCTGTCGACACTTCTGAGATCAATGAACCGTACAAGGATTGGTCAACATCAAGATTCAATACCATTACTCCCATTCCTTCGAGCGTTTATCTTAAAAAGGGAATCATTATTGACGTGCAAAAAGATGATTCGTTCGATCCATATTTTGTAACCGTTAAGCTTGTTGAATCGGAAACCTTGCTTTACGGTTTGAGTCATGATGGTCATTTAAAGGACGTAGGATTCAGAGAAGAATATGAAACCGCCTCAAAATTTGTCGGCGCGATATTATGGAACGAACGCTCAACATTCTACAGCTATGATTCCGTTTTAAACGTGCGAAAGCATCAAGTAGTAACAAACCTTGAGCCTCTGTTTTTGTGGGATATCGAATGGAGCAAAGAATCCGAAAGACCGATTCGAATCTTTCTTTTCGAACCCGAAAGAAGGAAGATTTTTTATGACCTGAATTTCTCCACTATTAACCTGAATCCGAACTCAAACCCTGTTTATATAGACGATCTGTTCCACAAAGTGAATCCACGATTGACGTATCCTGATTGGGATGATAGGCTTTGGGAGAAAATCGAGACAGAAACTATCTCGAAAAGGATGTCCCGCGAGGCAGTCCTGCTCTCTTGGGGCAACCCTATAAGGGCAGAAAGCAAGAAAGTAGATGATGATCTCATTGAAACTTGGAGCTATGACAGAATACCGTTCGTTACTATTACATTTAAAAACGGTATATTAAGCGGATGGGAAAAAAGTGGGGATAACTAATTAACTTGACCTTAATTGAAGATTGAACATGTATAGAGATATTCTTCTACCGACTGATTTTTCTCCGTGCGCTAATGCCGCGCTTCATCAAGCCGTGACCATAGCTGAGCGTTTCCAGGGTACGGTGACGATGCTGCACGTAGTCATTGTACATGAGAGTGATCCTTCTAATCTCAAGGCTCTCATGGCAACCAGCTCTCTTTCTTATGATAAGATCATCACAAACGCCGAAGAGATGCTTCACACCAGAGAAGGGATGATAGAGACTCCTGTGCTTATCGAAAAGGTTTTATTGAGAGGAATTTCATCCACAAGCGAAATCCTCAGGTATGCGGCGGAACATCATCCCGACCTGATAGTGATGGGTACTCACGGAAGAACGGGTATCCGACGACTTGTTATGGGAAGTGTCGCAGAAAAAATTATCCGGCTCTCGAGTTCTCCCGTCATGACCGTCCGGTGCGGCAGTGACGGAAAACCGCTGGACTATCCAAACTACCGTTCGATATTGCTGCCCGTAGATTTTAGTAAAGCGTCTACAAAAGCACTCTGGACAGCATCCGAAATTGCGCGAAAGTATGGATCGAAATTGACCCTGCTCCATGTGACAGAGGCTCCCGAATTTACAGGATATTTGGAGGGCGACGACCTCTATGATGATGAACTGAGCAGCAGTCAAATAGAGGAGGCGGAGAAAACTCTCGCTGATTTTCTTTCCAAAGCGCCGCTCGACGGGATAGAAGTTTATACCAGAGTGATTTACGGAAGACCGGGCAGAAAAATCGTCGAATTCGCGCATAAAGAGGATATTGACTTAATAATCATTCCATCTCACGGTAAAAGCGGATTCGAGAAACTCCTTATGGGAAGTAACGTAAATAAAGTGGTGCATCGAGCCGACTGTCCTGTGCTTGTCTTGAAGAATAAAGAGTGACATTCTAAATTATGATTCCCCCCCTTGCTTCTAACCCATTGATACGATAAATTATTTAGCTGAATAATAATTAGTGGAAGTGATGCAAAATTGATAAAATCGAATAAGCGTATATATCTCGACCACAGCGCAACGACTCCTGTTGACCCTGAAGTCATCGAGGCGATGAATAGCGTCATGGAAAGTAGCTGGGGCAACCCTTCCAGCATTCATGCTGACGGCAGAAATGCCAAGTTTTTGATTGAAGAAGCGCGTGAAAAAGTAGCTGCTCTGATGAACGTTGCTCCGAATGAAATTCATTTTACCAGCGGTGGAACCGAAGCTGATAATTGGGCGGTGCGTGGAGTTGCTCATTCTCATAAAGAGAAGGGTAACCATATCATCACTGCGGAGACCGAACATCCTGCCCTGCTTGATTCCTGCAAGGAATTAGAAAAAGAGGGTTTTACCGTTTCCTATCTCTTCACCGACAGCAAGGGAGGCGTGCATCCTCATGACCTTGAGGCGGAGATCAGACCGGATACGATTCTAATCTCGATTATGCATTCGAACAACGAGGTCGGCACAATTAATTTGGTGCACAAATACGTAGAAGTAGCTCATGAAGCGGGAATTTTGTTTCATACCGATATGGTTCAGTCTTATGGTAAGCTTCCGATGGATCTGAAGCAGCTCGATGTCGATTTGGCAAGCGTCTCATCGCACAAAATTTACGGTCCTAAGGGAGTGGGGGCATTATACATTCGTCAGGGAGTTGAAGTGGGACAGCTAATGTTCGGCGGACATCAGGAACGGAACAGGCGGGGAGGAACGGAAAACGTACCCGGAATTGTCGGTTTCGGAAAGGCGGCGGAATTAAGAGCATCGCGCTTGGAAGAAGACAGCATAAAACTCAAAAATCTCGCTTCTTCCCTTTATGAACGGTTATCGGAAGAGGTCGGAGGAGTGAAAATTAACGGGCACGCAACACGTCGCATCCCCGGTCACCTTTCTCTGATGTTTGATGGCGTTGACGGAGAGGCACTGCTCATGAATCTTGACACTATGGGCATATCCGCCTCGTCGGGCGCCGCCTGTTCATCAGGCGCGGTGAAAATGTCTTCCGTGTTAAAAGCGATTGGTCTCAGCGAAGATGAGGCGCTCAGTACGTTACGGGTCTCCTTCGGCAGAGATAACAACGAAGAGGATGTCAACAGTGTCGTGGCGGCTATTAAAGAACAAGTCGGGAGACTTAGAAAAACCATTCCTGAGGTGCTGACATCATGAGCGCGAAGAAAGTAATCATGGCGATGAGCGGTGGAGTTGACAGCTCGGTAGCTGCTCTCCTGCTTATTGAGCAGGGATACGATGTTATCGGCGTGACCATGAAGAACTGGGAATTTGAGGAATCGGGCGGAAATTTGAGCGCGGAAAGTTCCTGTTGTTCACTCGGTTCGATTGAAAACGCCCGGATGGTCTCCGCCCAGCTTGGAATGCCGCATTATGTATTTGACATTTCAGATTTCTTTCGTGAGAAAGTGATAGATAACTTTACAGAAGAATACTTAATGGGGAATACTCCGAATCCATGCGTCCGATGCAACTATCTTGTTCGATGGGATACTTTACTGGATAAGGCTAATAGCTTTGACGCTGATTTTGTCTCCACGGGACATTACGTCAGAACACGCAGAAATAACCAAACCGGTGAAACCGAACTTCTTAAGGGGATAGATGCGGATAAAGATCAGTCTTATGTTCTTTGGGGACTTTCTCAGGATGATTTAGAGAGAACGATCTTCCCGTTGGGTGAACTCACAAAAGACAAAGTAAGGGCGATGGCTGAGTCTGCCGGATTAAGGACATCGAAAACACCTGATTCGTTTGAAATATGTTTTATTCCCGATAACGATTACAGAAGATATATAAGGGAAAATGTTGAAGGATTCGACACTTTGGTTCCCGAAGGAGAGATACTCGACCGAGACGGAAGCGTGCTCGGCATCCATAAGGGATATGTCAATTATACGATAGGTCAGAGGAAGGGTCTTGGAATTTCTTTGGGCGAACCTGCATACGTCACGGAAATAGACCCTCAGAATAACACTGTTCGAGTCGGGAATAAAGACGATCTTCTTTCAACAGAGTTTTCACTTAAAGACGTTAATTTTATTAACAGTTTTGAAGAGGAACGATTCCGGGTGACTGTGAAGATAAGATACCACCACGAAGGCGAAGAGGCGCTTATCTCGCGAAATCCAGACCGGACCTGGAATGTAATCTTCAAGCATCCCGTTGAAGCGGTTACACCCGGACAATCAGCCGTGTTTTATGACTCCGACCGCCTAATCGGAGGCGGAACTATACTTTGATTTTAACAGAAGGAATGAATTTTGTCGGATAGAAAAAAAGTCACGGTGAACACTCTAAGACGGATGAAACAGAAAGGCGAAAAGATAGTCTGCTTGACCGCTTACGATTATTCTATGGCAAGTTTTTTGGACGAGTCGGGTGTCGATTTACTGCTGGTCGGGGATTCTGCCGGCATGGTCGTAGCCGGATACGATTCGACCCTGCCGATGTCAATGGACGAGATGATATTTATCACTAAATGGGTGTCAAGAGCAAAACCAAAAGCGCTCCTTATCGGCGATATGCCGTTCGGCTCATATCAACCCGACATATCAACCGCAATTAAAAACGCCACACGGTTCATTCAGGAGGGCGGCGCTGAAGGAGTAAAGATAGAAGGCGGAAAACGTTCTGCGGATACAGCGCGGGCGCTTGTTGAAATTGGTATCCCCGTTATGGGACATATTGGAATGACACCTCAATCGGTCAATGAGTTCGGCGGTTACAAAGTGAAAGGGAAAACCGATGAATCACATGACGCTCTTATTGAGGACGCCAAAGAATTACAGGATGCGGGAGTGTTCAGTATAGTACTCGAGGCGGTCAAGACCAAAACCGGAACGGATATTACTAAGTCGCTTGATATTCCGACAATAGGAATCGGGGCCGGACCGGAGTGTGACGGACAGATTCTCGTCATCAACGACCTTATAGGCTCTTATAACGGATTCGAACCGACTTTCGTTCGTCGCTATGCCGATGTCGGAAACACGATTCGCAAGGCTGTTAAAAAATTCTCCGGTGATGTGAAAAACGGAGACTACCCAAGCAGCGATGAATCATACGGATGAGGATAATCAAATCCGTTTCTGAAATGCAATCTTATGCGGATTCTCTTAGAATGGCGGGAAACACGATTGGTTTCGTTCCGACTATGGGAGCTTTGCACGAAGGTCATCTTAGTCTGATTCGTAAATCCATTGAAAAAACCGATAAAACTATTCTGAGTATTTTTGTTAATCCTACACAGTTTTCTCCTTCAGAAGATTTTGGAAAATATCCCAGAGATTTTGAACGGGATGAGAAATTAGCGGAAGATTTAAACGTTGACGTTATCTTTTACCCCTCCAAAGAGGCGATCTATCACGATGGTCACAGTACTTATACAATTGTTGAGGGATTGAGCGCTCAGTTAGAGGGAGAATCACGTCCTTCACATTTCAAGGGCGTATCCACTGTGGTCAACAAACTATTTAATATCGTCAAACCCCATATTGCCTTTTTCGGACAGAAAGATGCCCAGCAGGCATTGATAATTAAGAAGATGACCGCCGACTTGAACCTGGACATTGATATATTCGTCTGCCCGACAATCCGTGAGGATGACGGTTTAGCCATGAGCTCCAGAAATATTTATCTCTCCCCTGATTCCCGCAAACAGGCTCCCCTTATTCATCAAGCTCTTAAAGAAGCCGAATCGCTTCACCTGAATGGCGAAAAGAATCCGGAAATGTTGATACGGAAGATCACAGACACTCTGAATTCCGCGCCGATTGCCAGGATAGACTATCTGTCAATAGTGAATTCAGAGACGCTCCTTCCTGTCGAATCCACGAACGAGGGAGCTCTTGTCGTCGTTGCGGTTTTCTTTGAAAAGACGCGGTTGATTGATAATATTCTACTGACAACCTCAAAATAATATTGAAAATCATTTACAGCGCGAGTCAGGGCTTGCCCTGACCGCACCCTATAAACTAACCACCCCTGCCTCTTTGAGGCATCCCCTCCTTAAAAAGGAGGGGAAATAAATCCTCTTCCCTTGAAATCTATATCGGGACACCCACTTCTCCTAAAGACAACTTCCACACAGTGCGAGTCAGGTTTTGCGCGACGACAACCTATTTGGAGTGCATTGACTGTGTCAATGCTGCATCAACGCAGTTGATGCACTCCATCATAACATATCTTCCCAAAAGTGCGAGTCAGGATTTATCCTGACCGCAGGTTATTCTTACAGGCGTCAGGACAAGTCCTGACTGCCACATAATTTGAAAATCGTTTTAAATTTCACCTGCAATGTAATTTATATTACTTGACAGAAGCGCTTAACCCTTATATATTCTTAAGCGAATAGTAAGCTGTAAATCAAAAGAGGATGCGCAAATGAAGAAAGCTACATTTATTTTAATTCTGTTCTTGTCACTGCCCGTAGCCGGACTCACTCAATATAAAGACCAAAATAATTTGCCCGGCATCGCTCAAAGCCTTAGAATGCCTACGACTTACAACGGCGGTCTTCTACTCGGATTTCTTGATATGAGTAAGATACAAATGCAGCACAGCTATTCAATGGGTTTTTCATCAGGGGGCAACGGACGTTCGAGCTCATACGGAATGTATATGAACAGTCTGTTTTATCCCGTCAATGACAAGCTCCAGCTTAATTTTAACCTCGGATACATTCACAATCCGTTTCAATCTTTTCAGGCTCCATCACCGGCATTGCAACAAGGCAGTTTCGTCGGCTCGGGAGAGATCAACTTCTTTCCTACAGAGAATACACACCTTCGATTTAGTATCAGCAATTATCCACGATATGGATATAGCCCGTATCAACGCTATAGAAGGTATTAACTGTTCCCGGCCTGAGGATGCCTCAATATAAGAATTTATTACTTTTCAGCCCCAATCAACGCTTTTATCTGTTTCAGTCTCTCTCGAACAAGGAAATAATTTTTAATGCCAAGACGTAGAGGCAGACGTAAATCCATTAAATCGGCTTCAAAAAGTAATAACGGAAAGAAAGCGGCAAGCAACCTCTTTTTGAACACTTCCCTGGTCGTACTATCTCTTTTCATCTTTGCGTTGTCATACTCCTGGCTTCACAGGCAATTCATAGCGGAACCGAACGATTCTGCGGCTTTTATCAAACTTTCCGAAAAACCGACTACTCTGACAAGTAAGATGTGGCTGGAAAAGCAATTCCGTGACATCAAGGTAGAAGTTCTCAACGGTAATGGAGTGGACGGAATCGCCGCTACTGCTACGGACTTTCTTAGAGAGAAGGGCTTCGACGTGGTCAGAACAGATGATGCAGACAGAACCGATTATGTTTACACACTGATCAAAGACAGAGCCGGGAATTTGCATACCGCGCGGCGTCTTGCTGAAATATTAAATGTTGATACTCTTTCTGTATTCCAAGAAATAAACAGGTCATTAGTTTTGGATGCTACCGTTATCTTAGGAAAAGATTATGCCGACCTGGCTCCATTCGCTACCCTGAAAGATATTCCCTAATAATCATATTGCCTGCAACTAAACCTAAAGCTGAAACCAATCCTCGCCTTCTCGCCGAACTTATGGCAAATGCCGCCTTGGAAAAAAAGGCTGAAGATATTAAGATTCTCGATATTAGCGGTATCACCGACATCGCGGATCAGTTCGTGATAGCTACAGGCAACGGAGGATTACACGTTAAAGCGATCGCAGATCATATCCGGGATGAATCAAACGCTTCGGAAAAGCCATGGCATATTGAAGGTTATGACAGTTTGAAATGGGTGCTGTTGGATTATGTTGATGTTGTAATACATATTTTCGATAAAGAAACCCGGGACTATTATGATATTGAACGGCTTTGGGCAGACGCTGAAATAACCACCATTTCTGATGAAGAGTGATGAAAAAACAGATATTAAAAATATTATCGGAGGCTTCTGAGAGCTTCGGTCATAAAATTTCACCCTCTGAAATAACTTTAGAAAAACCCAAAAATCCTAATCACGGCGACCTCTCCTCAAACATTGCTTTACTATTAGCCGGAAAAACCAATCAAAAGCCTTTAGATATTGCGAACAGTCTTAAGGATAATATTTCTTTCGATAAAAATTTCGTTGAGAAAATTGAAGTTGCCCCTCCCGGTTTTTTGAATTTCACTTATGGCGCCGGATATAGAGCGGAGGTTATCGAAAAGATCCTTTCCGATAAAAGCGACTACGGAAGGTCCGCTATCGGGAAGAGCAAAACTGTAAACGTGGAATTCGTCAGCGCAAACCCCACAGGTCCTCTCAATATCGGTCATGGTAGAAATGCGGTAATCGGCGACTGCGTTGCTCGTATATTAGAATTTAACGGTTTCGAAGTTACGAGAGAATATTATTTCAACAATGCCGGAAGGCAGATGAGACTGCTCGGCGAAAGTGTCAGATTTCATTACCTGTCTAAGTTGAAAAAGGAAACGTCTTTCCCGGAAGACGGGTATCAAGGAGAATATCTTGCCGACATTGCCGAACAACTGATAGAGGAAAAAGGAGACAGTCTTGTTGATGGTGAGGACGTTTCTCCATTTAAAGAAATCGCCGAACGAGTTATATTTGAGGATATAAAAATCACGCTCGATAATATCGGAATCCGAATGGACAAATATTTCAATGAGGATAGTCTCTACAAATCCGGCGCAATTGAAAGTGTTTTAGAGCGGTTCTTTGAAAAAGATCTCGCATATGAAAAAGACGGCGCCGTATGGTTGAGATTGACAAAACTCGGATTGGAAGAAGATAGAGTAATGAAAAAAAGCAGCGGAGAGCCTACATACCGATTGCCCGATATAGCTTATCATGAAGATAAACTTAACCGAAATTATGACATGATAATTGACATACTCGGAGCGGATCACCATGCTTCATTCCCGGATGTGGTTGCGGGCGTGGAAGCGCTTGGGTATGACGCTCAAAAAATTTCTGTTTTGTTGCATCAATTCGTCACCCTCACAAAAGGCGGAAAAAAGATCAAAATGTCTACCCGGAAGGCGAATTATGTGACTCTTGACGAACTTCGAGAGGAAGTCGGACAAGATGTGCTTCGGTATTTTTTCCTTATGAGGAGCATCAATAGTCATTTGAATTTTGAAATGGATCTTGCAAAAAAGGAGACAGACGAAAATCCTGTCTATTACATTCAGTACGCCCATGCGAGGATATCCAGTATCATCCGATTGGCAGCCGAGCGGGACGAGAACTATGATCAATCTGATCTCTCGTTACTCAACTCCGTTGAAGAGAAAGCGCTGATCACATATCTTGGTGAATTTCCCGAGATGGTGGTCAAACTTCATCTGCTGTTCCAGCCGCATCTTCTTACGGTATTTCTGAGTGAGTTAGCAAAACTCTTTTCAAGATTCTATACCGAACATAAGGTGGTTTCGGACGATAACGAGCTGACCGCCTCCCGGCTTGCTTTATGTCTATCAACCGCTTTTGTAATCAAAAATGGTCTCGGTTTACTCGGTATCAAAGCCCCGGAATCAATGTGAATTCAATTTTAAACTTTAAAAGTGTTATTATATATATTAATCTGTTACATTGTTCTATGTAACTACACTTACATTTTTCGACCTAAAGATTGATAAGTTTGGAGCAATGTTAAATGGAAAAAACATGGTATTTAAAAAGAATAAACATTTTTCAGGGTATGTCGGACAAAGAAATGAAACAACTCAACGACATCACCCATATGAAGCATTACGACAAGAAATCCCTGATATATCTTCCGGGAGATGCGAGCGATCAGGTTTATTTACTGAAGGAAGGCCGTGTTAAGATATCAAAATTATCGGAAGATGGAAGAGAGATCACCCTCGTTATTCTTGAACCGGGAGAAATTTTCGGCGAAAGCGCTATTGTCGATGATGACGAAACAAGGTCATCTGTTGCGGAGGCATTAGAAAATGCGTATCTATGTATCATCAGTCGAAAAGATTTTGAAGAGTTCATCAATAATAAACCCGGACTTGCTCTCAGCATTACGAAACTCATGGGTTTCAGACGGCGCCAGATCGAAACTATGCTCGAAGACCTCGTATTTCGTGGAGTACATGAAAGGCTTGCCCTCCTTCTCCTTCGACTTGCAGACCGGCATGGCAAAGCTGTCGGAGATAAAAAGCTCATCGATATCAGTCTTACTCATTATGATTACGCAAACCTTATCGGTTCTACTCGGGAAACAACCACAGCCTGCCTTAATGATTTTAAAAGAGAGGATCTGATTGAATTCCAAAAACGTAAAGTTGTCATCCTTAGTGAAAGAGGACTTAAAAAAAGAGCGAAATACGAAGATTGACGTTAAGCTTTTCGTTACAAATTTATGCCCGCAGTGTGTAATAGCCATAGATCGAATAGATAGAATCGTCGAGGATAACAATCACATCGATGTTGAAATCATTAATGTAGCCAATGGCGGCATCAACGCTCAACAATATGAGAAGCTTACTGATACCCCTTATTTTCTTATTCAAGGAAAATATGTCGTTCCGGGAACGTCAAGCGAGAGCTATATCAGAAACGTATTAATAACCGCCGGAGTGACTTTTTAAATCAGTAGTTAGCCGACTACTCTCCTAAACACTCGAAGTAAATTTTCGCCTAAGATCTTTTTAATGTCCTGTTTTGAATAACCTCGAATTAAAAGCGCTTGAGTAATTTTTGGAAGATCTCTGACGTCATCCATACCTTTTGGCATAGACGATACCCCGTCAAAATCAGATCCCAACCCCACATGCCCGACTCCAACTAACTTTGCCACGTAATCTATGTGGTCAATGAGAGCTTCGAACGGCGGACGAATTTCTTCAATATCATCCTTAAGAAAACGATTACGCTCATCCCAAAATTCCTCTCCCCTACCGAGAAATTCCAATTCTTCTTTTATGGAATCAAGCTCACTCTTTCGCGTTTCAAGCAAGGCATCGAACTTGTCCTGATACGTACTATCAAGATAACCGGAGTAGAAATTTATGAATACGACTCCGCCACCCGCGGCGATTGCCCTCAATTGGTCATCTTTCAGATTCCTGAAATGAGGAGTAAGGCTCCATACCGATGAATGTGAAGCGATTATAGGGTCTTCTGTAATTTCCAATATATCTTTTACCGTCTGATCTCCGGCGTGTGATATATCTATCAGGATACCGAGTTCATTACATTTTCTAATTACTGCTTGACCGAATTTTGTAAGTCCTAAAACCGAATTGGTCGTATCTGTGGTCTCAAATTCCGCGGAGGTAGCCCACGACGTGCTGTTATTCCATACGGGAGCAAAATATCGAACTCCTCGTTCGTAGAAATGTTCGAGTTTTGACAGGTCGTTCTCAATCGGATAGCCGCCCTCCATTCCAAAAGTTCCCGCTAACATTCCCTCTTCTACCGTCGAAATCGCCTCATCCGCCGTTCGTATCAATCTCAACTGAGCAGGATATTTTTGTTCAACACTTTCCACGGCATCGATTATTTCATTAGCCTTTTGAAACGCCAGGTCTTTCTCTAAATAATCACTCGGGAAGAGCCACACGGAGAAAAATATAAGATCCATCCCTCCGTCCCGCATTCGAGGCATATCTATTTGACCACCGCTATTTCGTACTCCGATGTCAAATCCGTTCAGGATGGATATTGGAGTATCATCATGTAGGTCAGCGACAAATGCCGCCTGGTGAAAAGCTATATATTCCTCGTTTTTGTTGCATGAAACCAACAAAGGAATCAGTACGAGAAATGAGAGTAGAAATTTATTCGCCAAATTGAATCCGAGTTTGTCTGTTATCAAATTCAAAGGGATTAAGAACATTGATCTCTTTGAACTTTTCATATTCTTCCTGTCTGAATGTGCAGATTATATGCACCCTATTGTCTATCATTGTAGCTATATGTTCCGCCAATTTTACGTCACTCCCCGTCAGACCATATTCCTTTATAATCAGGTTCAGAGTTTTAAAGGTTTCCGGTAACTGCATGATCTTTGTTATCGATTTCAGATTAACATATTTTTCATATTCTCCGATTGCATCCGTTATGCCTAAAGGATTCTGGACATGAAAATTGCTTGTGAACGCCAACAGCAATTCACAAAGCACATCGTAACTTACGCATGCCTTTATATCGCCCCTTACAGCCATCTCTCTGACGGCATAGGCTTGTTGATGAAGCCGCGATGTGGAATCAGCCGCATGAAGCAAAACATCCGTATTCAATAATATTTTATCCGTGATTGCCATAAAACGCTTCTTTTGAAAGGTTACTTCTCAAGCGCAACTCAAAGGTTCTGAATTCTACCGTTTCCAATGTCCCAATGCTTTTTTCAAGACTGCCCTTAAAGTTCTCTTCAGAGCTGTTCTTCAGCCAGATATCTATAGCATCTTTAGAAAAACGCCAGACGTTTTCAAATTTTATGGCGGGTATGAAACCTTCCCGCGCCATTTTATAGATCGTTGATCTACTGAACTGCAAGTACCCGGCTAATTCCTCCGCTGTCATGACTTTATTTATCATAATTACGATCTCATCAGAAGTATGTTTACTTCTCCGCCTTTAACTGTTCCGGGCAATAAACGATTCCGCCTCTCTCAATTGCCGTTTGATATTTTCGAATTTTAGAATATTCATCGCTTCATCAAATGTTGACCATTTAAATCTTTTATGCTCTTGCGAGATAAGTACATCGCCGTTAAGATAATATGCTAAAAACATTTTTACTAACTTCTTTATTTTTTTGCTTCCGGCGTTGAAAGTATAATCGTAAGTACAGCTGAATCCGTCCACTATCCTGATCTTTGTTATTCCTGTTTCTTCTTCGAGTTCCCTTACGGCTGCGTCTATTTCTGATTCCCCGGATTCAAGCTTCCCTTTTGGAAAGTTCCAGTAGCTGCCTCCATGAAGAAGAAGCAAGTATTTTTGTTCACCATTCTTTTTACAAAGAATGATTCCGGCAGACTTTTCGTCATAATCAGCTGTCAATAGAAATTTCCGCTTAGGCTTACCTGTAAAGATTGAAGCCTCTCTTTATCTATTCCGCCTATCACATCAGTATGAACGATCTCGATAACGCCATAATCGATACTTAGTCCTTCCCCGCCTACACCCAAACCAAATGAGCGATTTTCTCCGTATGATCCTGATCGAATCCTCAATCCCCGTAGCGTATATTCAACTCCCGCGCGTATGCCGGTCGTAGAGAACCTCCCGTCTTCATCCTTAATGTCTACGGCATTGAACTCAATGAGCAAATTGCGGAGCGGCACAACCGCGATACCGACGTTCAGATAAAAAGGCACAGTTTTTCCTTTGAATTCACTCGATAAGACATTAATAAGGGAGAATCCTAAAGTAATCGGTCTTTTTAAGACGGACAGAGCTAACAGTCCGCCAATATCAATACCCACAGTTGTCTCTTTGGATGATCCTTCTTTGTCTAAGAATCTATCGACTTCCTCCCTGTTACGAATTGTTGATGCAAAGGTCTTCCTAACGCCGGTGTCAAGAAATTGAAAATTCTTGAGCAAGAATCCGATTCTCCCTTTTCTACCAAATTTAATATTGTATCCGGCGAATAGAAGGTCGGATTCTACATGCCTTCCATAAAATTCTGAGGTGGTCTCAAACAAGCCTACATCTCTGAACAGAAATTCATCACGGTTCGAGTGAATAAAACCAAGCGTTATTCCCCTTCCCTGAATTACACCGCCAAGATATCTTGACGTCAGACCCGGGTCGATACTCACATTGTCAGATGACACCGTTTCGGAACTGCCATTCAGTTGTTGGGGAATGCGAGTGACTTCATCCCATTCGTTGTTTCCTATCCATTCAAAGAATGGCTTTATCGTCACATGCCTACCGGCCCTGTTCAAAGCAGGATTTCTCAGGACCGATAAGGGACCATAAGCGTCAATGATACCTGTTAGTCCCATTCCAATGGAACGGCTGCTGTATTCGGAAATGCCAAAATGTTGGATCTCTTGTGCATTGATAAATTTTACTTGAGTAATGATCGCTAAGCAAAAAATTACCAGCTTACTGAACGTAGTATATTTATTGTGTCTAATTATTTTGCGCTCCTTGATCTATCCAATTTTTGATTAATCTGATTTCAGTTATGTTAAGCTGTGAAAATCCTGTTGGCGGCATAGGACTCACCGGAATACCGAGAGCGTTTTGTCCTTCTACGCTCCAAACCAACGGACTCTCTTCCGCATTACCCGAGATTACTACCGGACCGTTATCTCCACCCTCCATCAGCGTCTCCCACGAAGTAAGTTCTAATCCGGCTTGTCGTGTGCCGTCATGGCAACCGATAAGACATGAAAAATTAAAGATCGATGCCTGTATGTTCTCTTGGTAACTCACATCTACAGGCGCGACACTATCTTCGCACGCGCCTAATAAAAGAATAAAAGCTGAAGTTATAAAGAACGATGATCGGATGGCGGTCTCCACACCTTAGATTTCCCGCCTTAACGCTGCTTTTTTCAGCTGTGAAATATGCCACGTAATATCTATTTCTTTTGGACAAGCTTCCACACAATTAAATATAGTATGGCAGCGCCAGAGACCATCAGTCGTATCAATGAGGTCGAGTCGTTCAGCCGTTGCGTCATCACGCGTATCAAAGATGAACCTGTACGCTTTCAGAAAGGCCGCCGGACCTATGTAATTTTCGTTTACCCAGAGTGACGGACAAGACGTTGAACAGCTTCCACACTGTATACATTTAGCCGATTCAAAAAGTAGTTCGGCATCCTCGTTGGTCTGGTATCGCTCTCTTTCAGGAGGAGCATCCTTCGGGATCAGATAAGGCTTCACAATTTCATATTTTTCAAAGAAAGAAGACATGTCCACCAAAAGATCCTTTTCAAGCGGGAGAGCGGGTATAGGCTCTATCTGAATCGTGGATTTACTTATTTTCAAATCCTGTACCAGCACCGAACATGCGAGGCGGTTTCTTCCGTTTATCTTGACAGCGTCTGAACCGCAAATCCCATGAGTGCATGATCTACGGTATGTCAATCCACCGTCTATCTCCCATTTAATTCTGTTGAGAAGATCTAATATTCGATCGGTCTTATTGACATTTTCGAGTTTATAGTTCTCAAAATGCGGCGCGCTGTCCTTTTCGGGATCGTACCGTTGTATTCTGACGGTCAGTTCCATCAGTATACCCTTTCCTTAGGTTCAAACTGTTTGATAATTACCGGCTTGTAGCGGATATCGGGTGTTGAACCGGTTGTGGCGAATATCAAAGAATGTTTAAGCCAATCGGTGTCATCTCTTTTTGGATAATCGTCTCTCGAATGAGCTCCCCGGCTCTCTTTTCGATTGATAGCGCACGTTATAATAGTTTCAGCCGTGTTCAGCAGAGAACCTAATTCGGCGACTTCAAGCAGATCGGTGTTAAAGCCTTTTGATTTATCATCAATGCCAACCAATAAGTATTTTTCCTGCAATTCCTTGATCTTTTGAAGTCCCTCTTTCATCGTGTTTTCTACCCTGAAAACCGAGCAGGTGTCCATCATCGTTTTTTGCATTTTACTTCTGACATCGATCATTTTTACATTGTTGTCGTTGTTTCGGATTCGTTCAATCGTTTCGTGAGTCCAAGCGGAAGCGTCATCGGGCAGTTCGGGATAATCGGCGTTAACTATGAACTTTGCTATTTTTTTACCGCCCCTCCTGCCGAACACAAGAATATCGAGGAGTGAATTGGTTCCAAGCCTGTTGGCGCCGTGAACCGAAACACATGCGCATTCGCCCGCTGCGTAAAAACCTGGCATAGTTGTGTTATTTTCATCTACGATAACTTCCGCATCTATTGTAGTTGGTATTCCGCCCATAGCATAATGAGTCGTCGGTTGGACAGGTATCCATTCCTCATTCGCATCGACACCGAGATATGTTTTGGCAAATCCGGTGATCTCAGGGAGCTTTTCCTCTATAAGTTCTTTCCCAAGATGAGTCAGGTCCAGTCCCACATAAAAAGAGCCGTCAGGCGCTTCTATACCTCTCCCCTCTTTAATTTCAGTGAATATCGCGCGAGACACCATATCCCTCGGAGCAAGATCTTTGATGCTCGGAGCATATCGTTCCATGAACCGTTCGCCGTCTTTATTCCTTAAAATTCCGCCTTCACCTCTTGCCGCCTCCGAGACAAGTATCCCCAACTTCCATAATCCGGTCGGATGAAACTGCACAAACTCCATATCCTCAAGCGGTACTCCGTTTCGGTATGCCATCTCAAAACCGTCGCCGGTTCCCGCCATAGCGTTTGAAGTAATCTGAAAGACTCTGCCGTAGCCGCCCGTTGCGAACATTACCGCCTTGGCATGGAAGATATGGATTTCTCCCGTTTTAATCTCAATTGCCACTAATCCGCGGCACACGCCGTCCCTGATTATAAGATCCATGACATGAAACTCACTGAAAAATGTCACATCATTTTTGATGCACTGCTCATAGAGCGTTTGGAGCATGACATGTCCGGTCCGGTCCGCCGAATAGCAAGCGCGTCTTACCGGCTTTTTACCAAAGTTAGCCGTATGACCGCCGAACATACGTTGAGCGATCTTCCCCTCAGGAGTCCTGTTGAACGGCATTCCCATATGTTCAAGCTCTATGATAGCGCGGATAGCGTCTTTACACATCGTCTCGATAGCATCCTGATCGCCTAAGTAATCTCCGCCCTTAACGGTATCGAACGCGTGCCATTCCCAGGAATCCTCCTCCTCGTTCCCAAGCGCCGCGCTCACCCCACCTTGCGCCGTACCCGTATGAGAACGGGTCGGAAAGACTTTCGTCAGTACCGCGCAGCTGCTCTCAGTGGGAATCTCAATAGCTGCCTGCAATCCCGCTCCGCCTGCGCCGACTATTACCACGTCATATTTATGTATCAATTATTCTTCCTTAGAAAGACATCAGTGTTGTTATTCCAACAAGACCGAACACGACTCCTGAAATAACTAATAGAGCGTATATAGTCCATGAAACCGATTTGTTAAGATCAAAATCCCTTACTACCGACCAAGTTCCGTTCACGCCGTGATAAATTCCTAAAACCACGAAAGTCATTTGCAATCCTTTGTAAAATGGATTCTGCATTCGGCTTAGAACCGCATCGTAAGTGTGTCCGGAATCTATGTTATAGTGCATTAAGATATAATGACCTATCATTACGAAAAGGAGAACAATACCCGTAACTCTTTGGAGAAACCAGGATAAGGCGCCTCCTGATCTTGAACTTACCTGCTTATAAGCCATCTTGTCTCATCCCATAAATCCGATTAGTGAAAAACGCCTGAAAAAATCACGTAACCCATCCCCGCAAATAGCGCGATACTAATCCCCGTTAACCAGTATAACATCTTTTTGTGGTATTTTGCTCCCTGAGCGAGGTCAATTAAAACAATCCTAAATCCGTTAAATGAATGGAAAAGCACTAACCCGAATAACGCCCATTCGAGCAACATGAATACAGGAGACTTGAACAATTCCATCTCCGCATTGAAGGCTTCAGGTCCTTCTTGAAGCGCCGTCAGTGCAAAAATATGAAGATATAAATAAAACATCAATCCTAACCCGGTTATCCTGTGAAGCCCCCAAGACCAAGCGCCGGGCGCTTTTTCGTACGTTAGAAGTGTTTTTATCCAGGACATTGTTCATTCTCTCCGGCGATGTTGATTGCCTGTTATTTAATGATACAAAATTATCATGGAACCCGCAAAATGGCAACCTTTTTATCTATTTTGGGATAGCTTATACGGCGTTGTTCAGATGATTATTTCATCGGTAATCAGCTGTTGCCTCAGATTTTTGTCATAAACTGCTCGACAATCCAAAACGCTGAATTGACCCGGCGCCTCCGTAAGACGTAATCGCATAATCTACCCGCCATGCATCGAACATCAGTCCGAAACCAAGAGAACCGCCCGAAAAGAAATCCTCTCCCAATGCAGAAGTGTCAAGGTCTAACCGATTGGAGTTCATTCCAATAACCAGATTAAAGTTTGGCGATATTATGATTTCTCCGCTCGCAAGCGCTTTCCAATTACCGTATGTGAGCCATATCCCCTCTAAATTCAATCTAAGCGGTAGATGCGCCAATAGTTTAGTAATCCCGAGTTTGAAGTTTGTGGGCAATGGATCTTTCGTGGTTATAAACGCGTTGGATCTGCCAAGATTGAAAATTCCACCGCCTATAGTCAGGTCGAGATCGGAGTTTTCGAATACGAAACCGGCATCCAATGCGAATGCGTTCGCGGAATACTCATCGATGTTTGAACTCGCCCATTTCAAGTTTGTTCCGACCGAAATGAACGAAGCGATCTGATAGCCGTAGCCGAAAGAAAAAAGAAGATCTGACGCGCCAAAATTTTCACCAATGCTATTCCCTCTGTCATCTAACCGTTCAAAACTTCCATAATCCATTGTGGCGAACCCTATTCCAAGCCTGCCAATCCCCGTGCTCTTCGCCATCATCAGATTTCCCCCTCCCATATCGAGAAGATGATTCAGATAATTCGTACTCCAGGCTAATCCGTTGATACCGGCAAGTGAAGCGGGATTATGAAAAAGCCCGTGCACTTCTCCGATTTTTGCGACCATAGCTCCGGACAAGGCGGCTCCCCGCGCGCTCATTTCTGTATTCAGGAATGCAAATCCGGGGCGTTCCCCGGCGTATGTGATCTGAAAGAGAACCGTCAGAATCAAAAAAAAGAGTATAAATTTACTCAAATTCATCTTGCTCTTCTTCAACCCTCCATCTTCTTATAGTTTGCCAGTTTCTTAATTTGACTGCTAAGTAAGCCAATATGAATAAACCCGGAATTAAAAACCATATATAATCTGCAGCCGCGGCAAGGAAGTAATATCTGTATCGCTGACGAATCTTAGTTCTGAACTCAATTTCGAAATCAATAAGATCAATCCCTGTCACCTTTGTGAACGCTGAATCGAATGATTTGTTCAAATATAATTCTGCTAAGATCATTTTTATTGAACTCTCTTCATTAATTTCAATCAGATATTCCAAAGCGGCGCGTGATTCGGCATAAGCGAGGTTTGCCCTTTCGCTGGAGAATGTCATAACATATTCAATCTCGTTTAGCGATATAATTGAATTTGTATGTATAGCCGACGAAATATTGATCTTAGAGCGAAACGTTTCTCCTCCTCCTAAATACATAGCGGTTCCTTCGTTAAACCATCGCGGAATACTGCTCGGAGGCGCAACAGCCCCTATCAAAAAATGTGTAAGTTCATGAATGACGGTTCTCGTGAGCTCCGAACCTCCACTGCCGGTAAACGAAGGCGATTTGAGCACAATCCTGCTTTTTTCATAGTTTGTAGAACCTTGGCTCCATTTCGGCATAATATTTCCGGTAAATTGATTGTACTCGTCTTCGCTTCCGCTTATAATTATGTTAGCTATTGGCGGACCCCCATAACCTACCATATCAGCCGTTCTGTCGAAATTTTTCTTTATAGCTAAAAACACAAGATCGGCAATATCGGAATCGTATGCATGATATTGAATCCTTATAAAACCTTCGTTGAGTACCTTCCAGTCGGATTCCGGGTATGCGTTTTGCGGCGGAACCAATAGAACTATTAAGGAATAAACAAATATTAATAGCGCGCTCAAAGCATATTTACCGGATCAACATCAACAGAAAGTCTTAAATCTTTCCTCATTTTTTTTCTTATCTCTTTCGTCATGCTTCTTAGCGTCAGCTTTATCTCCCGAAATTTCTTATTTCCCATTCCGGACAGCAAAATCATTACCCGCCATCGGTATCTCTTACGAAGTTTTTCTATAACCGCCGGAGCGGGTCCAAAAAGCTTTGTGCCATTCGACAGCCGTTTCAACGTGGAATGAATGATTTTTGCGCTACTCTCCGCCAATTCCCTGCTCTCCGAAGAGGTTTCAAACACTATCAATTTACCTATTGGAGGATAAGATTGTAACTTCCGCTCCTTCATAATTTTTCTATAAAATTTTTCCTGCTCTTCTTCACCCACTCCTTGGATAGGAAGATTTTCTGGCGCAAAGGACTGTACGACTACTTCACCCGAAATCTTCCTTCTACCCGCTCTTCCCGCTACCTGCGAGATCAATTGAAATGTCCTTTCGCTCGCTCTAAAATCAGGTAAATAGAGTCCCGTGTCGGCGGAGATTATACCTACGAGCGTTACATTTTCAAAGTCTAAACCTTTTGCTATCATCTGAGTGCCGAGAAGAATATCAAATTTTCCTTTCTTAAAATCGTTCAGTATCTTCCAGTGAGAGTTTTTTTTGTTTGTTGTGTCCATATCCATCCGCTGGACTCTGACCTTTGGAAACAAATCGGATAACTCCTTTTCAACCCTTTGAGTTCCTATTCCCTGAAACAATAGATTTCTGTTTCCGCACTTCGGACATTTGATCGGGACTGCCGTTCTTCTTCCGCAATAATGGCAATTCATCGCATTCGTGGCGGCGTGATAGGTGAACGTGACGTTGCAATCGGGACACTCCTCCGCATGACCGCATTCAGTGCATCTAATGAGAGGAGAATAGCCCCGCCGGTTTTGAAGAAGCACTATTTGTTCGCCTCTGCTCAACCGTTCAGCTATCTTTGTTTTCAAGAGAGATGAAATTACAACGCTTGAAAAGCCGCCCTTAATTTTTTCCGACTCTGAATTTATCAAATAGAGCGTAGGAGTGGCTGCCTTACCGTAACGTTCAGTTAATCGGAGATAAGTATACTTTCCCTTTTTCGCATTGTACATCGATTCCAGGCTTGGAGTCGCGGAGCCGAGCAGCAGTGTAGCGCCTTCAAATTTAGCGCGCATCACCGCGGCATCACGGGCATTATATCTCGGATCGGGTTCCGCTTGCTTATAGGAAGGTTCCTGCTCTTCATCGACTATCAATAATTTGAGATTTTTAAGCGGCGCAAAAATCGAACTTCGCGTTCCCACTACTACATTCGATTCACCTCTTTTTATCGCTTCCCAAGCTTTTCTCCGGGCAGACTCCGATTGATTACTGTGGAAAATACTGACATTATCGCCGAAAAACTGACCAAACCGCTCGGCTATCTGGGGAGTAAGAGCTATCTCGGGAACCAGTATCAATACATCACCCTTATTGGCGAGAGTTTCACGCGCCGCACGGAGATATATTTCCGTTTTTCCGCTTCCCGTTACTCCATGCAATAGAAATGCTTTCGGCCTCGATCCGTTCAAGGATTTGTGTATAGGTGAATAAACTTCTGCCTGAGCTTTTGTCAAAAGTATCTCTTCCATCTGGAAATCGCTTTTCCCGGTTCTATCCTGAGACAGAGCATCATAACCTGAATAACTGATTTCAACCTTAATAGCTCCCGCTTTCAGCAAAGCTTCCATCGCGGAATCGAATCCTTCCGGACCGATAAAATTCTTAAGATGAGAATAGCTGTAGCTCTCCTTTCTAAGAAGCTTTTTGTAGATCAGCTCCATTACTTCAGAGAGCCGCTTACCCTTCAACGCATCGCTATTGATAAGCCTTACTTTCTTGGTCTTTTTCACTCCCATCCCCGCCGGGAGCGCCGCCTTCATTACCAGTCCATGGGGAGAAAGATAATATTCGCTCATCCATTTGAGAAACTTCAACATCTTGCTTGAAAAGGGAGAAGTGCTGTCTATCAATGAAATTGCCTGTTTCATCCGACCGCTGTACCCACCCGAACCCGTCAAGTTTTCAATGACGAAGCCCACTTCAGTCTTGTTCCTCAGCGGCAGAGTCACACGACACCCTAACTCTATTTCATTCCATTCTGAAGGCACCTTATAACTATAAATTTCATCTAAAAGAAGAGGAAACACTACGCCGATAGTTTGAATTTTCGGACTGTTCATGGAGAATTAAGTTATAGCAATGCCTTAGTAAATGCAAATTAAAATGGAAAATTGTTCAACTAAGGCTAAAAACGGAGGAATTATCCTACGCTTTTATCATCACTTGGGCATAACCTTTTATGGAACTATTAACCGCTGACTTATTCTTTTATCACCCAGAGTTTGATTTCCGCTTCTACATCCTGCGCAACCTTGATCGCAACATTATAAATGCCGAGCGCTTTTATGGGTTCTTCGAGAATTATATCTCTTTTATCAATAGTGAATCCTTTTTCGGAAAGGAGTTTCGATATATCCTGGGATGTAATTGCTCCGAAAACTTTTTCGTCCTCCCCGACCTGAACGCTTGCCGTTAACGATACTTTGCTTATTTCGGTGGCTATTGTCGCTACATGATCTTGCTCACGATTCTTTTTCGCGCTCTTTTGTTTTTTGCTCTCTTCGTATATCTTGGTGTTTGCTTGCGTAGCTGCAAGTCCTAAACTTCTCGGGATTAGGTAATTACGGGCATAGCCGTCTTTAACCTTGACGATATCCCCTGCTTCGCCAAGAGTTTCATGATCTTTAGTAAGTATAACTTTCATAAGCTCTCCCAACTATACCACTGATACTGAATATGGGATCAGAGAGATATTCCTTGCTCTCTTGATTGCCCTCGTCATTTCACGCTGATGCCTTGCGCAGTTCCCCGAAACTCTGCGAGGAATTATTTTACCTTGCTCGGTGATATATTTTCTTAACATCTTGACATCTTTGTAATCAATTTCCAGACCCCGCGTATCGCAGAATCTGCATATCTTTTTCTTTGAAATCGCCATTTATTTTTCTCCGATAATTAAATCTCTAATCCTTTATATCCAAATTCATTAGTTCCGTCTCCGCTTTCGATTGCCTCATCCATATTGGACAATTCAACAACCTGTTCTCCGTTGCCGTCATTCGGTTTCGCATCCCCGGATGTTTCCTTTTTCTTCTCGGTTTCAACTTCATCTTTCTTTTCATTAGTGAACTTATCAAGAAATTGAATCTTCCGCGCCTTTATCTCCACGATCGTCCTGTTATGACCATCTTCAGATTTCCATTTTCTTGATTGTAATTCTCCTGATATAACTACAGAACTACCCTTGACCAGCTTCCCCTTGCAACTTCGCGCCAGAGAATCCCACGCAACCACGCCAACGAAACATACATCTTCCTTAACTTGTCCTTTGTTATCCCTAAACCTTCTATTCGATGCAAGATGAAAATTTACGACAGGTGTTTTATCGCCTGTCTCACCGAAAGTCGGATCGTTGGTAAGATTTCCGGCAATGATTACCGTATTCAAATCCGGCATTCGCAAGTCTGACATTTATGCGGGTTCCTCTACATCATCAGTTTTTGATTCTTCTTCTTTTTCTGACTTTTCCTCAGGCTTTTCATCTTTCGGGACCGCCGTTTCATAATCCTTCGTCTCTTTAACCGGAGTTGATTCAGGAACGGTAGCTATTTTTTTTCTTTCAATTTCCTCTTCATCAATCCGTTCAGGTTCTTCGTCAAGAGAAACGCATAAGTGAGAAAGTACCGCATCCATCAATCCGAATTTTTCTCTTAATTGTTTTATAAGGTTTGGTCTCGCAGAAAACCGCAGCACAATATAATGACCATACTTTTGCTTTTCTATCTCATAAGCTAACCGGGTTCTACCCCAGTCGGATTTACTGTAAATATCAGATCCTTCGGAAGTAAGAAAATCATCCACTTCTTTCTTCACCCGAGATATATCTTCCGATTCTAATGAAGAATCAATGATATACATTAATTCATAGTAATTCAATGCAGCCTCCGTTTCGTTTTCTTAAAGTAATGGTGCTATCACCAGAGATACAACAGCCATTAGCTTTATCAATATATTCATTGAAGGTCCGGCGGTATCCTTGAAAGGATCGCCGATGGTATCGCCTACCACCGCTGCCTTGTGCGCATCGGAACCTTTTCCGCCTAAATTTCCCTCTTCTATGTACTTCTTGGCATTGTCCCATGCAGCGCCGCCGTTTGACATAAAGAGAGCAAGAAATACGCCCGCCAATAAACTTCCGGCGAGTAATCCGCCTAAAGACTCTTTTCCAAGCACGAATCCGATCAGCACAGGAACAAAGACAGCTATCAGACCGGGAAGGATCATCTCCCTCAGAGCCGCTCGAGTGCTGATGTCCACGCATCGCGCGTAATCCGGGTCGGCAGTACCTTCCATAAGTCCCGGTATTTCCCTGAATTGTCTGCGAATCTCTTCCACCATTTTAAACGCCGCCTTACCGACAGACGATATTGTGAGGGCTGCGACTAAAAACGGAACAGCGCCTCCCAACAAAAAGCCTATCACAACTATAGGTTTAGATATGTCTATGCCTATATCTTCGAGTCCAACCGCCCTCGTATACGCTGAAAAAAGCGCCAACGCGGTTAGCGCGGCGGAGCCGATGGCGAAACCTTTTCCAAGAGCCGCAGTTGTATTTCCCAGCGAATCAAGCCCGTCGGTTATCTTCCTCACATCATCACCTAATCCTGCCATTTCAGTTATCCCGCCGGCATTATCCGCTATCGGTCCGTATGCATCAACCGACATCGTAATTCCGACTGTCGCAAGCATACCAACGGCTGCTAAACCTATTCCGTAAAGCCCCGCGAACTCTGAAGAGGCATAAATGGCAGCGCAAATTATCAGTATCGGCAAAGTAGTACTTTCAAATCCTACAGCCAATCCGGTGATAACGTTCGTCGCAGGTCCTGTTTTGGATGATTCGGCGATTCTCATTATAGGGCTTGCGCCCGTATAATATTCCGTGGCTAATCCGATAAAGATTCCCGCAAGACTTCCGGCAACTACCGACCAGAATAAAGAAATTCCTGTTACATCACCGGTGCTTAGACTACCTCTGAATCCGAGCATATCTGTCGCAAAATATGTGGCTACGATAAAAAGAGCGGCGGCGATTATCGTTGAATAGCGCAGCGCGCCTGCCGGACTTCCCTTACTTAAAAATTTTATAGTTCCTATACCCAATAATGAAGCTACTAATCCGAGCATCGCCAAAATCAGCGGCAGCGCCATGAATTTTATCGGCATTGATTGAGTCATTGCGGATGTTGCCCCGATCGCTATGGTCGCTATTATCGAGCCTACATAAGACTCGAAGATATCGGCGCCCATTCCGGCTGTATCACCGACATTATCGCCGACCATGTCCGCAATCACACCGGGATTTCGAGGATCATCTTCAGGTATTCCCGCTTCTATCTTCCCTACTAAATCAGCTCCTATGTCAGCCGTTTTGGTGAAGATGCCTCCGCCCACTCTCGCAAACAGCGCTATCGAGCTGGCTCCCATTGCGAATCCGCTTATATAATGCGCCGTCTCCGTAGATTGACCAAAGAGCAGGAAAAAAACGCCAACGCCGAGTAATCCAAGGCTCGCAACGGATAGTCCCATAACCGACCCCCCAAAGAAAGAAACCGAGAGAGCTTTTGCTTCACCATCGGTTAAAGCTGCTTGAGCAGTCCTTACATTCGCTTTCGTAGCTCCTTTCATTCCAAAGAAGCCGGCAAACATCGAACATATTGCGCCTGCAACGTATGCGAGGGCGGTTTGCGGCGCTATCATCAGATATAGAAATATCGTCACCAAAAGAATGAATCCTGAGAGAATAGTATATTCTCTTTTTAAAAATACCATCGCTCCGTCATGAATTAATTTGGCAAGCTCTTTCATCTTATCATTTCCTGCATCCTGCTTCGAAATATAAAGGTAGATGAAAAACGCTACCGCCAAACCACCTACTCCAAACCACGGCGCCAACTTTACAAAACCCGGTATATCCAAATCTAAATATCCTCTTTGTTCATCATGTTTTTATTTTCACGTTTATTGTATTTATTCATGCTCGTATTAATACCGTTATAAATAAATTCTAACGCTCCTTCAGCTGCGTAACTCAGCGTTTTTTCTACTTCGTCTAATTGAACTTCTTCAAATCGGGACAATACAAAATCTACATCGTCCGAGCGATTATCGTCATCAATACCCAACCTTATACGGGAAAAATCCTCACTGTTGAGATGGTAAATGATTGATTCCATGCCGTGATGTCCACCGGCGCTTCCCCTTTCTCTTATGCGAACACTGCCAAAGGGCAGGTCAAGATCATCATAAATTACCATCATGTTCGAGGCAGGAAAACCATACCGTTCTTTCAACTCTTTAACCGCTAATCCACTCTCATTCATAAAGGTTGTGGGTTTCATAAGCAAAAGCGATCCGCTTTTGTCTTTTGATTCCCAATATTTTCCCTTCCCCGGTTTGAACTCCATTCTCCTCAATTTAGCCACTCTGTCAACTACCATAAATCCAAAATTGTGCCTTGTTCCTTCGTATTCCGCTCCCGGGTTTCCTAATCCTATCAAACATTTCAAAATGAATTAGAAAACAACTTATTCTTTGTCAGATGGAGTATCGCCGGAATCTTCTTTAGCTTTATCACCTGCTTCTTTACCCTCAACCCCTTCTTCGCCCTCAGCCGCTTCTTCACCTTCAACCGCTTCTTCACCTTCTAATTCCTCTTCCACGACCTCTTCAACTATCTTCGGTGTAACGACAGAAACAATAGCTAATTCAGACTCAGTCAGTATTGTAACCTTTGGAATAGTTATTTCATTCACGTGTATGGAATCACCTATATCAAGTCTAGCAATTTCCAAATTAATAACTTCAGGAATATCTGCCGGTAATCCCTTAAGAGTAAGTTCCCTCAAAATAGACTGCTGTAATCCGCCCAATTTCACTCCTTCGGGAACTCCCTCAAAATGGATAGGAATCGAAATTTCAATTTCCTTATCCATGCGAATCCCCATTAGATCCACATGAACAATTTTATCCGTAACCGGATGAATTTGCACATCTTTTATGATAATCTTCTGTGATTCAGATTCATTCAATTTCATATTAATAATTACATTACCGGATGCAATGATAGCCATTAACTCTCTTTCATTGATATTCACAGAGACCGGATCTTTCCCCACCGTATAGTATATCGCAGGAATCACCCCCTGTTTTCTTCCTGTACTGAGATCGCTTTTTCGTTCAGTTACTCGCGATTGCACATTAAGTACATCATTTGCCATTTTGTTACTCCTTTATAAAATCAATAATCCTGGCTATCAAACAAGGTACTGATAGAGCGTTCTTCGTGTATTGCCATGATAGCCTTACCAAAAATATTTGCGACCGATACCACTTCCGTTATACCGGAATCCCCGTTATCAGCTAACGGAATAGTATCAGTAACGATAAGTTTTTTTATCGTTGATTCCTTCAACTTTTCAATTGCGCCACCCGAAAGAACCGGATGCGCTGCCGCTGCATAGACGTTTATCGCCCCCCTCTCAACAGCCGCTTCCGCAGCGTTGATAAGAGTCCCGGCTGTATCAACCAGATCATCAAGCAGAATTACATTTTTCCCTTCAATATCACCGATGATATTCATTACTTCGGATTTATTGACTTTTTCCCTTCTTTTATCAATTACCGCAAGATCAAGGTCGAGACGGCGGGCATATGCTCTTGCCATTTTTATTCCACCTATGTCAGGAGCCATAACTACCGCGTTCTTAATAAAATCCATCTTTGATAAATGATCTATCAATACCATTGACGAATATAAATGATCAAAAGGCACATCGAAAAATCCCTGTATCTGAGGTGAATGCAAGTCCATAGCCATCACCCTGTCTGCGCCGGCTACAATTATCATGTTAGCGAATAATTTTGCGGAAAGCGCCACTCGCGGCGTATTTTTCCTGTCTTGCCTTGCATATCCGTAGTAGGGTATTACCGCCGTTATCCGCTTAGCCGAAGCTCTTCTTGCCGCATCCATCATCAGAAATAGTTCGAGAAAATTTTTGGCG
Organism: Fidelibacterota bacterium; assembly: GCA_022571215.1. Classification (GTDB taxonomy): domain Bacteria; phylum Fidelibacterota; class SORT01; order SORT01; family SORT01; genus SORT01. Next base: position 151,405 of record JACZYG010000001.1, read on the forward strand.
GGGGGATTGGTGGATTGTATTATGAAAACATCGCATCCACGGATACTTTCCTCATACTTTACATAAATTTCACCGTCTTTAAATTCGACTATCTCAAGTTTACCTAACGGTTTACCGAGAGAAGCCGCGATCCCCTCAGCTAATTTCATGTTCGACCTACCGCTAAATATTTTTAAATTACTTTCCATTATACCCTATATTTTTGCTGGGGTGGGAGGATTCGAACCTCCGAATGCAGGAATCAAAGTCCTGTGCCTTGCCACTTGGCGACACCCCAAATTTCAGTCCTTGAATTCCGGAATCAGTTTCAAAATATGACAACGGTAATATTTACCAAGCTTTTCTTTTCCGTTCTCCGCTTCATCCAAAGAGTCATAAAATCCAAACACCGCCGAACCACTGCCTGATAATGACGCGAAAGCAGCTCCCGAATCAGATATTCTTCTTTTTATCTCTCCGATCTCAGCATATTTTGAAAACACTAAATTTTCAAAATCATTCCTAAAATAACTTCTCTTTTTTGATTCCCCGTTATGTGGGAAAAGCGCTAAATTAATGTCTTCCGTATCGCTTGTCAAGCTTAAATAGTCAAGATTTTTATAGGCCCAGCCCGTGTCAATATAAATCTGCGGAATCACTAAAAGAACTATGAAATCGTTCTCTATACCCCCGGGACGCAACAGCTCACCGATTCCTTCAGCATATTGACATCCGCCTCGAATGAAAAACGGGATATCCGCGCCTAATTCAAGCGCAATATTCTCCAAATCAGAATTATCGAGATTAAGCTGCAGTAATTTATTCAACCCTCGTATTACAGTAGCCGCATCGCTGCTGCCACCACCGAGACCGGAACCCACTGCTATATTTTTTTCGAGTCTGATTTTTATGCCGCTCTTCTGATTTCCCATATCCAACACTTTCTGAGCGGCAATTACACAAATATTGTCATCACCGGTAGGGACCTTTAAGCCGGTTGTAAAAAAATCTATTCCCGGTTTATTCTGTAATTCCAACGTCAGATTATCATGAATGCTAATGGTCTGAAAAAGAGTTTTCAAAGTATGGTAGCCGTCATCCCTTATGCCGTTAATTCGCAACCCTATGTTCACCTTGGCATAAGCCTTCAAGCTGATTGTTTTCATTAAATTTCCATCACCTTGTTTATGCGGGCAACTACTTTCTCTTTGCCAAAATATTCTATCAGCATCGGAAGTTCCGGACCATGACTCTGACCCGTTATCGCTATTCTAATAGGCATCCAGAGATCTTTACCTTTAACACCCGTATCATTCTGAACTTTCTTCATTATCTCTTTGAAACCTTCCGCGCTGATCTCCTCATAATCTTCTATGCTATTGATAAAACCGCTAAAGACCTGTTTTGATTCATCTCTTTTAATTAACTCCATTTCGGCAGCTCCATCCGGCTCTACCTCTGTTTTGTAAAAAACCTCTACATACTGAGGAAGATCTGACATTTTTGTCAAGTTTCCCTGTACGGCTTCTACTATCAGTGATGTAGTCTCAAAATTTTCTGTCTGGTAGCCTGATTTCTCAAGTATTGGAAGCGACAAATTCAATAGTTCTTTGCTTGTTAATGCTCGTATATATTGACCGTTCATCCATAAGAGCTTATCATCGTCAAAAACCGCTGCCGAAGACGACATGCGGCTAAAACTGAATTCACTTATTATTCTTTCTTTACTGAGCAGCTCATCCCCGCTCTTTGACGACCAGGAAAGTAAGCTTAGGTAGTTCACAAGGGCTTCCGGAATATAACCCTCTTCGCGATAACGCCTAATTGACAGAGCGCCATTTCTCTTTGACAATGTCTTTTTCTCTTTGTTCAAAATTGTTGGAGTATGAGCGAACTTCGGAACCATAAAACCCAACGCTTCATAAATCAACAGTTGTCTCGGCGTATTGGAAACATGTCCTTCTCCTCTTATGACATGACTGATTTTCATCAATGCATCGTCAATAACTACTGCGAAATTATATGACGGCATTCCATTTGACCTCAGAATTATGAAATCTCCGATATTAGATAACTTCCAACTGATCTCACCCTTTATAAGATCAACAAAACTAACTTCTCCATCTCTGACCTCAAACCGTAAAACAGGTTTAATTCCCTCTGATATTTTTTTATTTTCTTCTTCAGCGGAAAGGTCTCTACACTTACCGTTATATTTGGGAGGCAATCCTTTTGCCAAAGTTTCCTCCCGTTCCTTTTTCAATTCATCCTCACTACAATAACATTTGTACGCCTTGCCCTCCCTTAATAACCGCTCTGCGTATTCTCCGTGAATTTCTGATCTATCTGACTGACGGTAGGGTCCAAAATCTCCTCCGATATCCGGTCCTTCGCTCCATTTTATGCCCAGCCAATTCAAATCGTTTACGATCCCCTCTTCGGAGTCAATCACATGTCTATCCTGGTCGGTATCCTCTATCCTGAGAATCAACACACCGTTTTGCTGCTTCGCAAATATCCAGTTCAAGAGCGCGGTTCGGACATTTCCGGCGTGTAGATTACCCGTGGGACTCGGGGCAAATCTAACTCTCACTTCAGACACTGTTAATTTCCCCCTGATGTTTGGACTGCGCTTTTTCTTCTTTTGTATAATATTACGCCCGCTGAAATTGCCAATACGATGATCACCGAAATAAATATGTTATAATTTTGAAGCATACTCTCTACATAGCTCCAGTTCTTACCGGCATAGTATCCCGCTGTTATGAGCATTCCATTCCAAACAAGACTTGAAATAAATGCCAGTACGGTGACCTTTATCCAGCCTAATCTTGCAAAACCAGCAAAGATCGAAACTACCGACCTTGTTCCGGCAAGGAACCGGTTTGTCAGGATTATCCAGAGACCTTTTTTCTGTATCCAATCCTCGACCTTATCCATTCTGTTCTTATCAAACCATTTAAACTTTTTATTCTCGAAATATTCTCTTCCGCCATACCTTCCAATGGCATAAAAGGTCATAAAACCGGTTACGCTTCCAATGGTCGTGATCATTAAACTTGGGAGGAATTCAATTTTGCCCAAACCGACTAAATAGGCGCCGAATATTACAACACTGTCTCCCGGGATTGGCGGAACTACATTTTCCATATAGGCAGCTAACAGAAGCATTCCGTAAAGCCACGCTGTATTCATTTCGGTAACACTGTTCATAAATTCTTCGAACATTATTTTTTCTCGGCCTTTTTTAGCAGAGCCACCGAAAAAACTGCTATCCCTTCACCTCTGCCGATTGTGCCTAATTTTTCATTAGTGGTTGCTTTAATGGAAATGGAGTTCAGATCGCAATTCATGGCATTAGAGATATTATCTCTCATTTCTTTCTTATACGGATTCAGTTTCGGCTCCTCCGCCACTACCGAAACATCCACGTTCACCACTTCCCAGCCATTCTTTTTAATAAGCAGCACGGATTCACTGAGAAGCTTGAGAGACGATATACCTTTATATCGCTCGTCCGTGTCGGGGAAATGCTCTCCAATGTCACCGATATTCGCCGCGCCTAAAAGGGCATCGGTGATGGAATGACATACCACATCAGCATCCGAATGACCCCTCAAACCAAGCGGGTGCTGTATATTCACACCGCCTAAAATTAAGGGAATCCCTTCTTCAAGCGGATGCACGTCATAACCTAATCCGACTCTATACACTCTGTTCTTTCCCATTGAGGAGAGATTGCGCTACTCCGATATCTGACGAGACCGTTACCTTGATATTACTGCTATGACCCTCTACGATCGCCACATCTTTTCCTATTCGCTCGACCAACGAAGCTTCATCGGTGCCGATATATCCTTCTTTTTCAGCTGAGGAAAATGCCTCTTGCAACAGCTCTTTTCTGAATCCTTGAGGTGTCTGCGCGAGCCAGACCGAATCTCGCGGCAACGTTTGCGCAACCATCCCGTTCCGGACTTCTTTGACCGTATCCTTACTGGGAACAGCTAACAGCGCAGCTCCATATTCCTGAGCGCTCTCCACGATTTTTTTAATATCTGAAGTTCTAATTAATGGTCTTGCGCCATCGTGAATCAACACCACTTTTGAATTGTTTGAGATAGCGTTTAAGCCATTCCGCGTTGACTGCTGACGATATGCTCCGCCCTTAACAACAGTAATGACTTTCCCGAAGCCTTCCGATTTTGTCATTACTTTCACCTTTGCGATCTCATCCTCCCTCGCTACCACGATTATCTCGTCGATAATTTCTGTAGACTCGAAACGAGAGATCGTCCATGCAAGTAGCGGTCTGCCACTTAGATGAACAAAGAGCTTATCTACTCCGTCGTTCATTCTTTTCGAAGTGCCCGCAGCTACTATTACGGCCGAAACTGACACCGTTTCTACCTAAAGGATCAACATCGCATCGCCATAACTATAAAAGCGATACTTATGTTTTTTCGCTACTTCGTAAGCGTGAAAAATCAAATCTCTTGAAGCAAAGGCTGAGACAAGCATCAGCAAGGTGGAGCCGGGCATATGAAAGTTCGTTATCAATTTGTTTATCACTTTAAAATCATAAGGTGGAAAAATGAATTTATCCGTCCAGCCCATGCCCGGATTAATTCTATTCTCAGTGATAAATACCGATTCCAAAGCCCTGGCGGATGTCGTCCCGATTCCCATGATTTTCTTACCTTTCATCATAGTTTCATTAACTATATCCGCCGCGCTCACAGGTATTTCAAAATATTCCGAATCCATTCTGTGCCTGGACAGATCTTCGACTTGAACCGGTTTAAAGGTTCCAAGACCGACATTGAGAATTATCGGAACAATATTCACGCCTTTCTGTCTGATCTTTTCTAAAAGCGGTAAAGTAAAATGCAGCCCTGCTGTTGGCGCTGCTACAGCTCCCGTATGCCGCGCATAGACTGTTTGATAACGTCTCTTATCTACCGCGGTAGCTTTACGTTTTATGTATGGCGGTAACGGAGCTGCGCCGACCTTGTCGATTATCTTATATACATCATCACCGTTGCAGGAAAAACGCACGACCCTGCCGCCCGATATTGTATTATCAATAACATCGCATGATACTTCTTTGGTAATACTCAGCTTGTTTCCTATTCTCACTTTACGAGCGGGTTTTACCAATACCTCCCACATGTTGCTCTCAAGTTCTCTTAACAAAAACAGTTCTACTTTGGCATTGGTTTTTTCTTTTATCGCCTGTACTCTTGCGGGAAACACTTTTGTCTCATTTAGGACGATTGTATCTTCCTTGTCAAGGTAGTCCACTATATTTGTGAATTTTCTGTGCTCAATTTTCCCCGAATCCTTATGAAGAACCATCAATTTCGCTGAGTCTCTCCTTGGAAGAGGTTTTTGCGCTATAAACCGTTCCGGCAAATTATATTGGAATTCTACTAATCTCATCCCCATAGTTATCTATCTCCTAATCTGTAAATAATGTTCCTTGGTCTTTCACTGGCATATCTAAACCAAAATGTTTATATGCATGGTCTGTAGCTTCCCTGCCTCTTTGTGTGCGGTGAAGAAATCCTTCCTTGATTAGAAATGGCTCATAAACTTCTTCGATAGTATTGCCTTCCTCGCCCACTGCCACTGCAAGACTGCTTAACCCAACAGGACCACCATTGAACTTTTCTATTATTGTCGATATTATTCTTTTGTCCATATCATCCAACCCTATTTCGTCAACCTGGAGCTTCTTCAAAGCTCCTTTAGACAGTTCAAGAGTTATGATTCCGGACCCCTCCACTTGCGCGAAGTCCCTGACTCTCCTTAATAGCCTGTTGGCTATTCTCGGAGTACCCCTGGATCTTCTTGCGATTTCCCAAGACGCTTTTTCCTCGATCTCGACTTGAAGGATTTTCGCTGAACGATTGATAACATCCCGCAAATTTTCTGCCTCATAAAAATCAAGCCGTTCCACCACTCCGAAACGCGCTCTTAACGGCGAGGTCAGTAATCCTGCTCTCGTAGTTGCTCCTATCAGCGTGAATCCGGGAAGGCTGAGCTGTACGCTCCTCGCGTTCGGTCCCTTGTCTATCATTATATCAATGTGATAATCTTCCATTGCCGAATATAAATATTCTTCCACGTTAGAATTCAACCGGTGTATCTCGTCTATAAACAAGACGTCCCGCTCCGCTAATTTGGTCAGAATTCCCGCGAGATCACCCGCTTTATCGAGTGTGGGACCTGATGTCATTGTAATATTCACATCCAGCTCTTTCGCAATAATACTCGCGACCGTCGTTTTTCCGAGACCCGGGGGACCGAAAAGTAACACATGATCAAGCGGTTCGTTTCTTCCGAGAGCAGCCTTGATATATAATTTCAGGTTGTCAACAACCTTTTTCTGCCCGATAAAATCACGGAAGAACTGAGGACGTAATGACACCTCAATTTCACGCTCTTCAATAATCCCGTCGGGACTCGATATATCAGCTCTTAAATTTTCTTTTTTTGTCATTTTCTCTTGAGAATTTTTCTGACCGACTTGACGATATTGGCTGACGTTAAACCGTATTTTTCCATCAGTTCGCCCGATTCCCCTGATTCTCCAAACCGATCCTCAATTCCTATCAGCTCCATAGGAACATTCTCCGACTCCACGAGAACTTCGGCTACCGCGCTTCCCATTCCGCCGATTTTTTGATGTTCTTCAGCAGTCACAACAGCGCCGCACTCTTTTGCGACTTCTATCAAGGTCTCGGCATCTATCGGTTTGATAGTATGGCAGTTCAACACGCTTGCTTCAATTCCGTTCTTTGATAATTCTTCCGCCGCAAGAAGGGATTCGTATACCATAACTCCGCATGCGACTATCGCCACATCTTTTCCGTCTCTAAGTCTGTTTATTTTACCGATCTCGAAGGGAGTATCTTCCGTGGTATAGACAGGCGCGTTCTGCCTTCCAAATCGCAGATAAACAGGTCCGCTTATCTTTGCGGCGCTTATCGTCGCCTTCTTGGTCTCATTAGCGTCCGCAGGCACAATTACCTTCATTTTAGGCAGTACACGCATTACGGCAATATCTTCTAAGGCTTGATGCGTTGCGCCATCAGGTCCGACGCTGATTCCCGTATGCGAGGCGGCAAGTTTAACGTTTGCGTTATTGTAACAAACGGAGATTCGTATTTGATCTAAGGTCCTCATCGGCATAAAAACACCGAAACTTGTAGCAAACGGGATTTTACCTGAAAGAGCCAATCCGACTGCCATGTTCACCATATTTTGCTCCGCCACTCCGCTTTGGAAAAACCTGTCAGGCCATTTACTAATGAAATCTCCCAACTTCAAACTACCCGATAGATCCGCGCAAAGAGCAACGATATTCTCGTCAGCTTCGCCGAGCGCGGTCATACCCTCTCCAAAGCCCGCTCTGGTTGCTTTCATCTCAGGATTCGTGAATAAGTTCGGCGCCAGTTTCATCTCTGCTCTAATCCCTTTAATACGCAACCTCTTCAAGTCCCAACTCCGCTAAACCCTCCATCAATTCCATTCTATTCGGCGCAATTCCGTGCCACTCATGTTTATCCTCCATGAAGGAGACACCTTTTCCGGGTGTAGTATGCGCGATAATACATACAGGCTGCCCTTTCATTTCTAAGGCGCTTTCAATCACCTGAAGAATATGTGCCATATCGTTTCCGTTTATCTCAAGTACGGTCCAGTTGAACGCCTCGAACTTATCCCGCACCGGCTCAATCGGAAATATATCCTCGGTTTGACCGTCTATCTGGATGTTGTTTCTGTCTACAATGGCTATCAGATTATCCAATTGCCACTTGGAAGCTGCGTTGGCGGCTTCCCAGCTTGAGCCTTCCTGTAATTCCCCGTCGCTCATTAACGCGTATATCTTGTGGTCTTCGTCATCCAATCGCGCTGCGAGAGCCATGCCTACAGATATGCTCAGCCCTTGACCCAGCGAAGCGGCGCTCGTTTCAATACCCGGAAGATCGAGTCTGTTTGGATGTCCCTGCAAGCGTGACCCAAAAGCTCTCAGAGTTTTCAATTCTTCCAGATCAAAATATCCTGCCCTCGCCAGGGTTGAATAAAGTACGGGACATATATGCCCGTTCGATAATACAACTCTATCCCTCTCTTCCCACAAAGGATCTTCAGGACTATGATTGAGAATGTTAAAATACAGCGCCGTGAAAATATCAGCCATTCCGAGCGGTCCTGCTGTATGACCAGAGCCTGCTTTTTCGAGCATACGGAGAATATCACCCCTGATCTCTTTGGCTGTGTGGGTCAAAGTATCTATATCAAATTGGTGAGGATTCATAAATAATAATTGCTATAAGTTATTGTAATATAAGAAATAATAGGCTCCATTCCAAGCATTTTTTATGACCGTTCATTCAGCACTTTTCTTAAAAATTGTCCCGTATATGAACCTTTTACCTTGGCGACCTCTTCAGGCGTTCCTGTCGCGACTATCGTACCGCCGGCATCTCCCCCTTCAGGTCCTAAATCGATCAGATAGTCCGCAACTTTGATAACGTCAAGGTTGTGCTCAATTATTAGAACGGTATTTCCAAGATCAACAAGACGGTTTAATACTTTGAGAAGCATTTTAATATCTTCGAAGTGCAGTCCGGTTGTCGGTTCATCAAGAATATATATCGTGTTTCCGGTGTCTAATTTGCTTAACTCGGAAGCAAGCTTTACTCTTTGAGCCTCTCCGCCGGAAAGGGTCGTGGCTTGCTGACCGAGGTGGATATATCCGAGTCCCACGTCATATAATGTTTGAAGCCTCTTTTTTATTCGAGGCACCTTATCAAAGAATTGGAGCGCATCACTCACCGTCATATCAAGTATATCCGATATATTCATCCCTTTATAGCGGATTTCGAGCGTTTCCCTGTTGTAACGTTTTCCCTCACACACTTCGCATCGGACGTATACATCGGCTAAAAAGTGCATCTCTATCTTTTTTACGCCGTCGCCTTCGCACGTCTCGCACCTTCCCCCTTTTACGTTGAAGCTAAAGCGACCCGGTTTATATCCAGCTATTTTAGATTCCGGAAGGTTGCTGAACAGCTCTCTGATATACGTAAATGTGCCGGTGTAAGTCGCGGGATTTGAGCGGGGCGTTCTTCCTATGGGAGACTGATCAATATCCACCACTTTATCTACATACTTCATTCCTTCAATCGCGCTATGAGCGAGAGGGCGAGATTTTGTCGAATATATCTCCCTCATCAGCGCCGGATAAAGCGTCTCATTTATCAATGTACTCTTACCTGAACCCGATACCCCTGTCACCGCCGTAAATGTTCCTAAGGGTATCATAATATCCACTTCTTTTAAATTATGTCCGCTTGCGCCCTTTAAATAAAGAGCTCTTCCGTTGTGCTCACGTCTCTTTTTGGGAATATTGATCTTTCTTTTTCCTGAAAGATACATTCCGGTGATAGATTTGGCAGACCGCTTCAGAGACGCGGGGGTTCCCTTGGCTACCACATGCCCGCCGTTCTTTCCTGCCCCGGGTCCCATATCCACCACCCAGTCAGCCGCTTCGATGATCTCCCGGTCATGCTCGACAATCAATACAGTATTCCCCATATCTCTGAGTTTCATCAAAGCTTTGATAAGTCGCAGATTGTCCCGCTGATGGAGACCGATGGAAGGCTCGTCAAGTATATATAATACGCCCATAAGTTGTGAACCGATCTGAGTCGCCAGCCGGATTCGCTGCGATTCCCCGCCTGATAAAGTGCTCGAACGCCTGTTTAGCGAGAGATAGTCGAGCCCGACGTTGATAAGAAACTTGAGGCGTCCCTTGACCTCTCCGATTATCTGATTTGCGATTTCCGTATCGGTTTTATTTAACTTCAACGAACGGATAAAATCGTATGCGCCTTTTATTGGCATCGCGGTAACGTCCCGTATGTTCAATTCCCCTATCCTGACCGCAAGGCTCTCTTTTTTTAATTTACTTCCCAGGCATACAGGGCACGCGTTGATGGACATGAATTTTTCTATCCACTGCCTGATGCCGGCAGAGCCTGTTTGATTATACCTTCTTTTGAGATTAGGAATAACTCCCTCAAACTTTGTCTGATATTCACCTTTGGCTTTTCCATTGCTGTGGACATATGTAACGCTTATCTCTTTATCCCCCGAACCGTTAAGCAAAATATCCTTTGCCTCTTCGGATAGATCCCGCCACGGAGTGACAAAATCAAATCCGTATTCTCTGGCTACGCTCTTCAGGATGGAAGAAAACCAATTGCCACGCGGCTGACCGCCAATAGGCTCCATTGCTCCCTGAGCGAGAGATTTTGATTTGTCAGGAACGACCATTTCAATATCGATATCCATCTGCGTTCCGAGACCATGACAATGATGACACGCGCCGTATGGGCTATTGAAAGAGAACATCCTCGGCGTTAACTCTTCATAGGATATTTCACAATCAACACATGCGAATTGCTCGCTGAATGTCTGCATTTCAGCTCCGATGACATCAACATATATCAATCCGTTGCTGAGATGCAGCGCCGTCTCGACCGAATCGGTCAAACGCTCCTTAATCTCCGGCTTTACTACGAGTCTGTCTACAACAATTTCTATATTATGTTTTTTATTTTTTTCAATCTTCGGCAGCTTATCCAATTCGGTGACATTTCCGTCAATACGCACACGAACAAACCCTTTTTTCTGAATCTCTTTCAGTGACTCCCGGTACTCGCCCTTTCGACCCCTGACGATTGGAGAGAGAATAAGTATCCGTTTCCCGTCCGGAAGTTTTAGAATGGCATCCACAATCTGCTGTACTGTTTGTTTCTCGACTCGTTTTCCGCAATTGTAACAATAAGGAATTCCAATGCGCGCGAAAAGCAACCGGAGATAGTCGTAAATTTCGGTTACCGTGCCGACCGTAGAGCGTGGATTCTTTGATGTCCCTTTTTGTTCTATCGAAATAGCGGGTGAAAGACCCTCGATGTATTCCACGTCAGGTTTCTCCATAATTCCGAGAAATTGACGGGCATATGAAGATAATGATTCGACGTATCTTCTTTGTCCTTCGGCGTATATCGTATCGAAAGCGAGTGATGATTTACCTGAACCGGAGAGTCCCGTGATTACAACCAACTTCTCTCTTGGTATATCTATATCTATGTTTTGAAGGTTATGTTCCTTCGCTCCGCGTACTATTATCTTGTTAGCTGCCACCGTTCTCCGTTATTTGCCGAGCACGGAATATACACAATTTATGGCGCGATTTCAAGTGTTATTTAACGAATTTTCCTTATTTATCAGTGATTTAGAGGTAATGCTTGAAATTTTTAAGTGCTCGTAAAACAGATGCGAATACTTGGATGCATTACTATACGATGGTACCAACAAGATGTACCTGTAGGATTCAACTTTCTGATCAGAGATTGACTCGGTAGAGGTTCGTTTTTCCTTAAAATATTCAGACTGCCGGAATAAAACCGACTACAGCTTAGACAAAAATTCCGTTGCCTCTTCCTGCCTGCCTTCATCCTTGCGTTCTACTAAATCCATGGACAGAGTTTTTTCGAAATTCATCCTGGCATTCTCTTTATCGCCCATATATTTGTAAGTAACGCCTAACTCAAAATAATGAAGCATCCTGTCAGGTCGGAGCTCTATCGCCGTTTTGAAATTCTTGACGGCTTCTTCGTTTGAAGCCTTGGGAAGTCCGCCATAAACTATCTTGACCACGGCTTTTTTATACCATGGGAGCGCTACGACTTCTCTGTTCCAACGGGCAAGCACATGATATGCGCCGTCAAGATTCGGATTGAGATCTATCGATTTAATCGCTTCGCTTCTAACCTCTTTCGAAAGTTTTATCTTTGTATTCCCCCCTTCGAACAGCGCAACTCTGCCAACCGCTATGGCGAGATATAGATGGCAATGACTGTCTTCCGGCGCCATAGCCACGCACTTTCTTGCCCAGGTCTCTGCTTCGCTATAAGCAGCTTTTATCTCATCGTCTTCGTCGGCGAAAACTCCCTTGTCAGCATATTCACGCACTATTTTCCAGATATATGTAGTATTATCAGGGTCCTCTTCGTTCGCCTTTAAATAAGCTTTTAACGCGCCGTCGGTATCAAAGGCGGCACGCAACGAATCTCCCTCTGATTCGGACATCGAACCGGCTGTCATTTCCATCGCCGTCTCGTGCATGGAAGAGTCGCTCTCCACCATTGAAGAATCACTCTCTCCCATATCCTGCGCAATTACCGTCATAGGGATCAGTAACATTCCTACGATCACTACTAAGTTTTTTAGCCCCAGCATGATTTTACACTCCTGTTGTTTAGAAAAATTCCACGTAAATGATTTTTAGCTCTCTGCTTGCGGAATCTGTATCTTCTCTGTTGCCGAGCAGATTATTAACATTTAATTCGATTATTAATTCTTCTACGAAAGCCCAACGCAATGCTGCGTTCAAATATCCTTTTCCCGAACCGAGAGCGTTGTCGTGATTATCGTTAATTGCGAAATCATATTCTCCTAAAAACGATATTTCTTCATTAATGCTTTTATCAAAGCCGACCCAAAAATTCACGTCTTCATCACCATCATCCTTTTCCAAGCTCAGATTAACGCCTGCATGAAAGCCGAGATTACCGACCATTGTGTAATTTTTGCTTAGCGCGGCATACACTCCCGGCGATTTAATTTGATAACGATTCAAGGTTTCATCCCATTTCCCGAACCCCTGCCCGCTGAAGCCGATGGACAATGCGGGCGCCGAATATGTTTCCTCCATCAATCTGTATTTTATATTCACTTCAGGTCTCGGATTCCAGATGACTTCCCCCTCGCCGATAATATTCAAACCGCCGTAAGAAGCGCCGAACGTGATTCTTTCGGTCAATCCGACCGATATTCCCCCGAGCAGACCGCCACCGGGATACATACGCAATTCGATGTCGTAGCTTCCTCTTTCGAGAGACCCTGCCGTCGGTCTGTTTATAAGCGTTCTTTGCTCAGAAATTGCAATATCCTGCGCATATAATAGTGCGGGTAAAGCCAACAACGTAAGTAAGACTCTCATCTTTCTATACATAAATTAGAGCTCCTAAGATGAATTAAACCTAATATAAACAAGCATCTCTCAGAAAAACAAGAAAAAGAGACTTTCTTTTTACACTCATGTCGCATTCAGGGCGCCGGATTTTTGTCAATGTATAATTGATGCTTACCACTGCTAAGATTAAAGAATTAATTATTAAAATATCAATTAATCACTCTCCGTTGACTTCTATACCCCCTACAATTATTCCCATGTGGTTTTTCAGTTCCGGATTTCTGATCTGGTCATAGTTTCCGTCGGGTGTCAACCCGAATTTATCCAGCATGTATAAAACTGCCGGAAGAACTGCCCTGCGCGTTCCGTCATGCACTTTCACTGCCAAGCCGACAGGACCGTCCGAAGTCTTAAAGGACATACACTGTACACCCTCTGCTCCCATCTTGGACAGAATAGTTCCCTTCCCATCTTCCATTGCCTTGCTGTCGAATCTTCCGCTTCCCGCTATCATCAGCGGATTTGACGTCATCTTGTCCCATACCTCGCCTATGACGGTATTATCATTCGCCAAAGCTAATTTTTGATACATCAAAGCAATACTTCTGAGTTGAAGGTAATATACAGGCGCCGAACAACCGTCCACTCCCACATGTATATTTTCTTCCTCCGAATATTCTTCAATGATACCAAGTATCCTCTGTTGAACAGGATGAGCGGGATTCAGATAGTCTTCAAGGGACTCCCCGTTGATTTTTGCGGTCGCGAGCATCGCCGAGTGTTTCCCGGAACAGTTGTTATGAAGCACGGTCGCACTCTCGCCCGATTCTTTCATCAGCCGCCTCACTTCCGCCCCTAAGGGAGGATGAATTCCGCATTTAAGTAAAGATGAATCTATTTCCGTTTTTTGCAAAACACTCCGCACTCTCTCTATATGAATATTTTCGCCGGAATGCGAAGAACAACAAACGGCTATCTCATCGTCACTCAAACCGAATTTTGATTGAACAGCCGACTCAAGCGCCGGGATGATCTGGAACGGTTTCGCGGCTGACCGAATATAACTGCGCATCTGACCATCGCCATACTCCGCAAGGATTTCACCTCCTGAGCCTATCATTACCGCGCTTGCGGCGTGACTACTCTCCACTACATCATTACGATATACACTGATTTTCAGATTTGGTTTTTTCTTGGAAGTCAATTAACCAGATCAATCGCATCCCGGACCGCATTCTCCAATCCGATAAGCATCCCCCGGCTGATAATAGATTTGCCCATTGATACGGTGTCTACCTGTTCTATCTCCGCAATATAAGCCGCATTCTGGTATGAAAGATTTCCACCGGCAGAGACCATAAGATCAAATTTGAACGCTGCGCGGGCGACTACGGCAATCCGTTCCAACTCCATCGTTCTGTCATGATAATCTTTGGTCACCGCAAAACGTGACGTATCTATATCAACATAATCCGCCCCTAAACGTGATGCCGTTTTTGCTTCCGAGACTTCAGGGTTGATCCTAATCGATATGGCAAGATTCTTGTTATTTTTCAATACTGATATTGCTTCTCTCATAGAGGCGGCGGCTTTAGAATCCGTCAACCCTAATTCGTCATATAGGGTAACCATGGCGGATGAAACGGAAAGAGCTTTATCTACCTGTCTCTTTGATGAATTTATGATCAAATTCAATCGTGAGTTTACAACTTCCTGTAATAAAGAAAGGTCTCTCATCCTTTCTTCCTCTCTATCGTCGGAAAGTTTGATCCCTATCCCGTCTGCTCCGGCGAGTTCAGCGACTACGGCCGACTTCACCGGGTCTACCGAATCACCTATCAAGTCCCTTATCTCCGCCACTGCGTCCAACCTTACTTCCAATAATGCCATTTTATACCTCTAATAGATCTGTTAGTTTACCAATTGTGATGGATATACGAATACGAATCCCTCTTCGATCAAAAAGGGAATTCGGTTTTTCAATGCCACGATAGTCTCACTATTAATATGACCTATGCCGATAGCGTTACCATTTTCCCGGGCTTTATCTTTTAATTGTTCTATCCTGTAATCTATTGTCTTTTCATCCTCTGAATCATCTAAAAAAACAGTTCTTCTTCCTGCTGGTACACCCGCTATCTGCGCATCCCTGAACGCCACGCTTGAGGAGTGAGTCACGCTGTCAATAAAATATAAGTTATATGGACGTATTACAGCAAGAAATCTCTGAAAAGTTTCCGTATCAGATGTCACCAGTGAACCTTGATGGTTGTTTATTCCCGATGCTCCCGGTACGCTCGCTAACGCCTTCGAGACACGCGATTCTATCTCCCCTTTATCCATCTTATATTTAATTATATATTCATCCTCACCACCCTTATGATCGAATGCTTCCATCGGAAGATGCAGCAATACCTCTTTCATATTTGATCGAGCGCTTTTTGCTATTCTTTCCGAGTATTCATGTCCTGGGATTACGGCAAATGTTATAGGAGTATCAAAACTCATCAGCTCCTCTACACGCTCATCCCAAAAATATCCGAAATCATCAATGATTATGCAAATCAGACCGCTTATTATATTCTCATCCACTCTGAATTTCAGAGTACGGGTTCCATCTGTAGGATGGGTCAATTTTAAGTTAAACCCGTTTTTGACACTCCAGTCAAATTCCGGTTTTAATCCTGATGGCAATAGCGATTGTTCAATCACCTTTTCAAGCCAAACATTGCCGTATCCTTTGGCGTATAAAACACTGAGATTGCCGTTGGTTGATTCTGATTCAATAATTAAACCTTGATCTTTTAATGAAGCGCTGAATTCTCCTTTTATATAGCCCTCCAAATTTCCGAAGTTGCTAAATGGAGCGGAATCATCTTTCAGATAAATTATCGCGATTATTGCAATATCAATAATCAGGAATAGAACTACCCATATAATTATCTTCTTCTTAGAAGATCGATTCATCTATCCACCTCACTATCCTCCAGCCATCTCCCCTGTTCTCCTTTTCAAATGAAAACGAGGCTGTACCGGTCAGCTGTATTTCAGAACCGAGTTTCAGTTGAAAACCCTTGGATATTTTTGCCCTTACCGCTTCTTCAAAATTTACAGTCATTATAACCGAATCGGGAGCCTGTGACCAATACTTCTCTTCAACGGTACTGTTCCACTCAAGGCTTATATTGCGTACAGACCTGAAAAGTCCTCCTGTCGCTTTTAGTTCGGTATCCCTTCCCCAGCTGTCAAATCTTCCGGTACCCTCTACGCTTGGGTCGAAGAAAATAAATACGAACCCCGTATCTATTAACTCGCTGTAAACGAGAGAATCAGTGAATATATATGCGAATCTAAAGTTCTCTAAAACCTCATTCGGACTAAGGCGGTCTGTTAATATAGCCGTGGTTCCTTTTTCAACTTCGCCTAATTTTGGAGCGAATGGATTCGCGCATCCATAGGTCAGTGATAGAAACATCATTCCGAATAAAAAAATTTGCCTCACTGGGCTCGAGCCTTCAATTCACTCCACGTAGGCAGTTTCAGTGTGTCGTTATCGCCGCTGAATGTAAGATCCTCCCATCTGTATATAGACCAATTGCCGTCACTCCCTCGCGCCATCCTGAACTTAGCGATTCCCCTCATTTTTGTGGGCACATTTTCCAACGTATGTTCAAGTTCAAGATCATAAATCTCTTCAAATAAAGCGCTGTCCGTAGGTATTGACGGCTCCTCGAAACGGGTGAATTCCAACGATGATAAAACTCCATCCGGTAGAGATGCCTCAGAAAAAAGCAAATTAATATGTACCCTTTCCTCGTTTAATCCCCATCCTTCGAATCTGCCGGGATTATTCACCGCTGTTTCCTGATTGGGAATATAAACGAATACCCTGGTTGAAATTGTGGAATCTGTCAACGAACGCAGATAGTTCTCCTCGTTCCGCTGCAAAAAAGCGTTCTGAAGATTTTCCAAAACAATCCCCGGAGAGGTCGGTTGCTGCCACAGACTCCTGCTGACATCATCTTTCGGAACCTCAGGTTCTCTCGTACCGAAAATGGCATCGCAGCCGGTGAGTAATAAAGGTATAAATAAGCAAAGGAGCTTGTTCATCCTAAAAACTTACATAAGCAGCTGCCGAATGTCAACGAATCCGGCTTGTCTCTTTCTTTGAAAGAAGCCGTTATACTGAAGATAAAATCGGAACATTTGGTCCGTCTCATTTTTTGTCAGTAAGTACTGTCTTAATTAAACCGTTAAAACGGTTTTCCTGCTACGGAGGCATTTTCCTGACCCCTGACTTTAGTCAGGGGTTAATGAAACTAATTCTACGGGATAAACCATTTTAATGGTTTTCCATGGCAGTCAGAGCTTCCCGAAACCTAATCGAATTCATCTTGAATATGAGTCGGAAAATTTGTAGTCTATAGACATCTTACACAGCTAAATATACTTAGATTTGGAGAAACCGATTTAATCATTTTTACTACTTTTGTCTATATTCGGTTGTAATGACAATTCGGAGGATAAAACAATGAGCCTTTCAATTTCAAGCGCCGCCTTTACCGAGGGAGAAAGAATCCCGGAGCAATACACCTGCGAGGGTGAGGACATCTCCCCGCCGCTCAGCTGGAGCGACCCGCCCGAAGGAACAAAAAGTTTCGCCCTCATCTGCGACGACCCCGACGCGCCTATGGGTACGTGGGACCATTGGCTGATTTATAACATCCCGGCGGACTCCGGAGGATTATCCGAAGCGGTTCCGACCGACGAGTCATTAGCCGACGGCTCGAAGCATGGACTTAACTCGTGGGAGAAAACACACTACGGCGGACCGTGCCCGCCACCCGGAGACCCGCATCGTTACTTCTTCAAGCTCTACGCACTCGACACTATGTTGACGCTCACGGGCGATGTAAACAAGAACTCGCTCGAAAACGCCATGCAGAGTCATATTCTCGCCGAAGCGCAGCTCATGGGGACTTTTTCGAGGTAGCTCACTAGACGAATGTATTCGCTGGTCGGGACAAACATATGAATTGCACTTATTTCTGAGTGAATCTCCATTCGTGTTCTGAATCAAACTCAATTGGTCCATAAAGTGTTTCGTGTGAATTTCCGTCCATATATGGTTTGATAGATTTTTTGTATATCTTTATGAAAGATCTAACGTAATCTAAACTCATTTCAAATTTACACTCTATATCTTCATAAGTATACATAGATTGAACTTTTTTCGATTTACTCGTTGTTGAAAATGTAGTAGATATATTTTTTGTATTTTCTAAGTCTCCTGACGGATATAAATAATATTGAGAATGCGAAAACGCATTTCTCAAATTACTATCGAAAAATTTATTGTATAGACTTTCTATATCAATATTTATTTCATGACCAATATCTTGAAGGCATTTAATTTTCTGAGAGGGATATATAGCTTCTGTTTCTTCATTTTTTTTATTTAGATATTTTACATATGGAGAATATTCCTTTTTTCTGATGGTATTTATCATGTTGTAGAGGATCAAATATATCAAATCCACCTCAATTATGTGCGTATAAATCAAAAGATACATCCGTGCTTTGGTAGTTTTATTTATATTTTCGGATTCTTTCACATCAATTAAATCGCTAATTAATTCTAAAACCTCTCGAAATTCATCATCTAAATAATATGTAAGAATATTATGATTCCATTTATTATGGAAAGCAAAACAATTAGTCAGAAATTTCTTTTCATCTGTATTCTTAGCCCTATTAAATATTTCAGCAAAAGTTTCTTCACAAATTTCTTCAAACGTGGATGACTTCATTCTCTAAAACCCGCCTTTTTTAAGCGTCTCGCGGGCGATGACTATACGTTGTATCTCGCTGGTACCTTCGAATATCTTATTGATACGGGCATCACGGTACATCCGTTCTATCTTCAGCTCGCGTGAATAGCCCATTCCGCCGTGTATCTGAACCGCATGGTCTACTATTCTGTCAAGCGCTTCCGAGCAATATAGCTTAACTATCGAGGCTTCTCTTGTAACTCTTTTCCCCGCGTCATAGTCCGCCGCAGTCCGGTAAAGCATACTTTCCATAGCGTATATATCGGTTGTCATGTCTGCGAGTTTCCACTGAATAGCCTGAAATTCTCCTATAGGTTGACCGAATTGCTCACGTTGTTTCGCGTATTCAGTACTCAGTCGCAGCGCTTCTTTGGCTTGTCCGAGCGTAGTAGCGCCTAATCCGAGCCTGCCGACATCGAGAATACTGAGCGCGATCTTGAAACCCTGACCCGGTTCGCCCAACAGATTTTCCTTCGGGATATGAAAATCGTGGAAACTTATAGCCGCTGTTTCCGAACCCCTAATCCCCATCTTCTCTTCCTTTTTGTCTACCTTAAATCCTTCCTTCCTCGTTTCTATAACAAATGCGCCCGGTCCCAAATCCTCACCGTCTTTTTCCATTTTGGCATAAACGACTATGACGTCGGCAATCGACCCGTTGGTCACCCACATCTTCGTACCGTTCAAAACCCAATCGTTTCCGTCGAAAACCGCCTTTGCCTTCATAGCTGCCGCGTCCGAACCCGAACCCGCTTCCGTAAGAGAATAAGCCGCAATAAATTCGCCTGTCGCGAGACTTGGCAGATATTTTTTCTTAGTCTCTTCGGAGCCGAACAGAATAATAGTCTGCGCGCCGATGGACAAATGCGCGCCGAGAAAAGTAGCCGTA
Source organism: Fidelibacterota bacterium (assembly GCA_022571215.1). Taxonomy (GTDB): domain Bacteria; phylum Fidelibacterota; class SORT01; order SORT01; family SORT01; genus SORT01. The sequence goes on from JACZYG010000001.1 coordinate 171,158, forward strand.
GAAGCGCACCCTTGAGCAATCTCTTCCTGCATGGCACAATAACCGAGTTCCCCGAATCCGCCTCCCCCATATTCCGGGGGAATGAGAACGCTCATTAATCCGGTCTCGCTTAATTTCTTTATCAACTCCTTCGGAATCTTCTCTTCGCGGTCGATTTGATCAGCTAAGGGACGAATTTCTTTGTCGGTGAATTTCTTAGCCATGTCTCGAAGCATCTCTATCTCTTCGGATAATTTAAAGTCCATAAAACTGTTTCCTTTTATTTAAACTTTTTTCGATCCTTAGTTTCCGCCTCAGGAATTTTCCGCTCCTGCTTCCCCTCTTGTCACACGGAAGGTCCAGCGATCATTCACAACGTAATTTATGATTATCCCTACGCCTATTCCTGCCAAATTAGCCAGCAAATAATTCCAACCGAAATACTCCTTGAAAGCGGCGAGCACTATTAAATTTCCGATAACGGCGGCGACGCTCGCAGAAAGGTTATACTTCAGCAATCGTCTGAAGTAACCCCAACCCCCAGATTTTGCCCGGTCACCCCAAGTCCACAAATCGTTCCAGACAAAGTTATTTATTACCGACAACTCTATTGAGATCAGAGAGGCGATCATATAGTACAATCCGATTATTTCTTTAAAAAACCAGAGTAAGAACATGTTGACTAAAAGACCCGAAAACCCGACAGCGCCAAACTTCACTATCCGAAGCGATAATAATTTTGATCTGATCATTTGGAGATCCATTCAGCTTCAAACTTAAGAGCCGAAGTTGTATAACATCAAGAGGTAATAGATTTAGCGTTACCCATTTATGTTATTACTACTTACACTTTAAAGCCGTATACAATTCCCTGCTGCGGATAATTAGGTGTCACGTCTTCAACAAAAACCGTTCTCTCAGATTCTTGAACAATCCCGCTCCGGCTATTATTAATCCAAACGTAGCCACAATCGCCGCGCCCGTTGGCAGGTCGAACTGTACGGAAAAAAACATTCCAAGAAAATTTCCCAACAATCCAAGCGACCATCCTATAATAAGCCGTTTCTTGAAATCGCTCGTGAACAGCATTGCGCTGACTGCGGGAACGACCAGATAGGCGAAAACGAGGAGTACTCCCGCAACCTGCACCGCAGTTGTTACAACGAAACCAAACGAAATGTAAAATATAAAATCCCACAATCGGACGTTAATACCCTCTTTGAATGCGCCTTCAGGATCTCGTGAGATTTTTATCATCCGTTTGCGAACAATGAAATGAAAAACTCCGATTACCGTATACAGAGAAGCCAATCTGATTATATCATCCCAGTTAACGAGAAGAATATATCCGACAAGCATACCCTTGACCTCTTCGGCTCCGTTAGGAGCTCTATCCATCAGTAGGATGAAGATCGCCGCCGATACCGCATAGACTATTCCTATTATCGCTTCCTGCGGCACCGTTTCTTTTCGCATTCGAGTTGACGCGAAGATTCCTGCTCCGATGAATGTGAAAAACAAAGCGATGATATAAGTTTCTATCTCTCCTAATTCATATCCGAGCAGCACACCGATACCTGCCCCGGCAGCAGCGATTTGAGCAAGCGCAAGATCCACGAATATCACTTTCCGTTCCACGATGTGAATTCCGAGATATGAATGAATGGCAACCAGGATAAATCCTGCTAATAGTGGTAATGAAATTAGTTCGAGCAATATTGTCTCCTATTTATTTCGGTGTTCAAACTTTTAGTCAATACTATCTTCCCATTTAAACGCCTCTTTCAAATTTTTCAGATTATAATCGAACAGGTCAAAATAATCCTGCACTTCGTCGAATGCCCCAACTGAAGGCGCCATTTTGACAACCCTGCCACCGATTTTATCTGAGATAACATTTGCGGGTTTAGCATTAAAATACGGTGAAACGATTATTACCCTTATCTCGTCGTTTCTTATCTGTTTGATAAGCTTAACAAGATGCCTCGGACTCGGAGGAATGCCAGGTTTTGGTTCTATGAATCCGGCTATTTCAAATCCGAACCGAGCTTCCAAATATGGCCATGAATTATGATATGCAATTATCTTTCGTCCTGCATATGGCTTCATTAGCTCTTCCCATTTGATAATTTTAGCTTCCAATTTTGTTATGAAGTCATTTTTTCTATTTTTAAAATAATCTTTATCCGAAGGCGAAGCTTCTATGAACGCATCAGTAATATTCTCAGCTATTATTTTGGCGTTGTACGGGTCCATCCAATAATGCGGATTACCGTAAATATGAATGTCGCCTCCGGCTCTGAGCTGCGCGGCAGGGATGTTGGGCACTTCGAGAAGGGGTACACCCCTTGAGGCATCAACATTTCCCGGCGCTCCCCAAAGTATTTTTGAATTTCTCGAATTTTCGAGTAGCGGCGGCAACCATCCGACTTCAAGGTCAAGCCCTGCCCAGATAAGTATGTCCGCTTTTCTCATTTTTACAATAAAACTTGGTTTCGGGTCAACGAAATGCGGGTCCTGATAACCTTTCGCTATCACCGTTACATCAACTTTGTCTCCACCCAACTCCTTCGCAATTGAAGCAAAGTTCGGCAGAGTTGCCACTACCTTGACTTTTGCGTCTAAATTTCCAAATGTTATGGCTGAGAGAAATAGTATCATTAAATATTTATTTATGTGGTTCATATTGTACTCCATTAAATTAATAAGTATGAGCGCCATGAGCGCCTATCGCAAAATTCAATTGAAACGAAAGAATAGTATTGGTAGTACCGTTGAATTCTTTCGTCGTGGTTGATTGAAATCTCACCGTCTGAAAATTGCTCGGAAAGAACGTAAGCGCTGCAACGTATTTTTCTTCTAAATCATTATCATTTTCTATCGATTCAGCCCGGTCATACCGCCCGGACATATACCATCTTCTGCCTAGCTGCCACCTTAGATAAGAATAGAATCCCACGGCATTGGATTTTTCAGGCGCGCCTATATCTTTATTCACTAAAAAAAATTCGCTTTGCCATGTGAATGATTTGTAAAGTCCTCTGTCGAGCGGTCTCCATTTATAGGTTAAATCTACCCCATATATACTGGTTCTCCGATTTCCCAAGAGATCGTTTTTACCCGAAATGACAGAACCGCCAAGTTCTAATGTGGAGTTATCATTGATATCGAAAAATGTGATAAAATGCCCTGTGTAGGCAAGATCGTTAGTGGCGTTGCCATTGAACGCAGTTTCGTTATCTCCGTTTGTCAGTTCCAAAACTGCTTCCCAGAATTGGTCCCATGGATTTGGTATAAGAGCGCTCAAGGAGATTCCGGTCTCAACCAACCCTTCCCCTCCAAAGTACATCTCCAACGGGAGCGGATAATCCACGAAAATTACTTCAGGCGGATGAATTTGATTTAACTTTCCAAACCTCGACCTAAAAACACCTGCTTCAGCTTTTAACCCCCCCGGAAGCGAAAAAAACGTGATAAACGCTTCTTCCAATTCAGCCGTCTCCTCCTCCGGAACCACTGCCACAAAAATATCTGCCCTCGCGTAGGGGTCTATGACCATCTGAAAAGATGTTTCTATTTCATGAAGACTGAAACCCTCCTTTTCATCAGAATCTCCCGATACTATGGCATCTCCTGTGAATTTGGTTATTATTCCAATGTTTGGATTCATATTGGAACTACCGCCACCGAACACTATTATGGGCACTATACTCTGTGAGATCGTTACATCCAACTTATCTTCAGATAGCATTTTCGCTAACTCTGCTTCGAGAGCGGCATCGCTGCTGTCCGTCGAAGTGCTGTCACTGTCGCCTTGTTGAGCTAACAGCGCTGTTGAACTCCAAAACAGGACTGATAATATTATAAATATTTGCTTCAAAATATTACTCCGTTTGATCCGCATTACATGACGCGGACAATTAAAAAATCAATTAATTATTTGCAAGATATAAGAGTAATACTAAGCTGGGGGGGCTCTCTCAACAAAGAGAGATGCAAAAAAACGGTCATTCAGGATCAGATTTTCGGAATAAACCGATTGTCTTAATTCATTGATTCGGTACGCAAGATGTTCCGAAACGAGAATACCATCTGCCTGATGCCTTCTCAATAACAAGCAAACGTGCGCTCTAACATTGTTAGGATGACTATGTTCCTCGTTTTCACAACTGGACAGTGTTAATTCATCATTTCCCAAAAGAGAATGATGATCGAGAAACTGCAACGCACCCATTGCAATGATTACCAGAATAAGAAATATGTGTAGTAAATTTTTCATAATGAACTATTTTGTAAAATCAGTCAGGAGAGTTTACCCCTTTTGGTTGCATTACGCAAGCTATAATGAAATTGGGCTTATTTAAGACATCAAATGGAAAATACATATTGTATATCTCATTCGGCTTGACAAATCCAATAACTCCACGTATATTTGCCCGAAATTTTTACGATGAATAATACATATTTTAACAGTCAAGCGCGAACTTTTTTCGCGCTGATTTCGCTATTTATATTAGTCAGTTCCTGTGAGGAGAATTTCCCTGTCGAAATAGAAGGCACTGACACTCTATCCATATCACCATCCATTGACAGTGTGCGGGCGGTGTATAATGACATTACACAGCGTTTTTTCTTGGAAGCTCTCTTATCAGACCCGCAGGGTCTGTTAAATATTGATGCCGTAAAATTCGTTGCAATCAAAGTAGGGCGAACCGATTCACTTAGCGGCACGCTGAATGACAGCGCTGTCAACGGGGATATCATCCGCGGAGACGGACGCTATTCGGCTCTACTTTCACTATCGCTCACCAACGCCGGATCCGGAAGCTTCCGGTTTATTATTTCAGCTAACGATCTTGATTCGAACAAAGCGGAAGAGCGTGAAATTTTATTTGATATCATGAACTATCCGCCTGATGTGACTCTTTTCTCGGTAACGGATTCTGTTGCTGTTGGCGATAGCATTTTTATTGAGGTAGCTGTCACTGATTTGAACGGTCTGTCCGATATTCGGAAGGTCGGTTATGACATATTCCGCAACAGTGATTCGACTCTCATAGAAGATGACAGTTTTGCTATGAGAGATGATGGATTATTTGGTGATAGAACTTCCGGCGACGGCATTTATTCCGTAATACAACCCACCAACCCGACGGGTGATACCGGAGTCTTTGATTTCCTGATTACAGCTGAAGATTTTGCAGGTCTAAAAAGCGATGCCCTTAAAGTTAAAGTGACGCTTACTAACTGAGCATGATCATATTCATTAAAATTCTATCGCTCGCATCTCTCCTGATTCTCACTTCGCTGAGTCGGTTGTCTTTTGCGCAAAAGATATTGGACTTTGAATTAGAAGGGCGTTCATCTTTCAACAAAAGTGCCCGGTTGCTCGGCAATTCGGTCACCGATCTGAAATTTGGAGGTCTTAATACAATTTGGGTCGGAACGGGTAATGGTCTGAATTCTACGTTAGACAACGGAAACACCTTTGAAGAATACGCTCCCGGTGATGAAATCGACATTGGTAAGGGTGGAGTTTCAGCTCTTGGTGTTTTGGGCAATATTGTGATCGTCGCAAACGCATTTGACGATCCTGACGTAGACGAATCGAACGCCACGGGAAGCGGTCTTACCATCTCTGTTGACAACGGATTCAGCTGGACTCACATAGGTCAGCCAAAAGACGCAGAAGATGCCGTGTTTGAAATTATATTTGGCGACACAATTGATGCGCTCCCAACCGTTATAAACATTGATAACGTCACGTTCGATATTGCAATTACGGAAGACACAACTATTTATATAACTTCGTTTGCTGGCGGAGTCCGTTCATCAACCGACCTCGGCGTCACATGGAAACGGATCGTACTACCCCCTGACGAAGAAGACTCGCTGACCGCCACATCGAATCACGATTTCGATCTAAGCCCCGTAAATAACAATGTCTTCAACGTTACGGGTAATTTAAACCACAGACCCTTCTCCGTGATCGCCTGGGGAGATACAATAATAGTAGGAACGGCGGGAGGTATAAATCGTTCTACCGACGGTGGCGTTTCTTGGTACAAATTTACCAGCCGTAACAGAAATGGCATTAGCGGAGATTGGGCGGTTGCCCTTCACCGTCATCAGTGGAAGGGCAATGAAACTATTCTTGCGGCAACTCGGCCTACCGTCACCGGTGAATTTCTCGGCGTCTCCCTTACCAAAGACGGGGGAGTTACTTGGCGAACGGTCTTACACGGTCAAAGGGTCTGGAACTTCGCATCCTTTGATTCTGTAATTTATGCGGCGGCGGATAGCGGCCTCTTTAAGTCCGTTGACGGAGGAATCACATGGGCTTCCTTCCCTGAAATTAAAGATTCAGAAACAGGTCTTCCGCTGCTTACTCAAACGGTCTATTCGGCTATAGTGCCTCCCGATAAAAGACTCTGGGCTGGAACTGCGGACGGACTCGTTTACACTGACAATGACGGTTTCACATGGACTATTCTTCGAGCGATCAAATCAATTTCTGAAACGGGAAGCGTACGGACTTATTCATTTCCAAATCCGTTTTCTCCCGCAAGACACAATATATTTGACGGGGATGGTCACGTCCGGTTTCATTACTCGCTTTCTGAAAAATCTACCGTCTCAATCAGTGTATATGATTTTTCCATGACTTTAGTCGCCGAACTGCCCCGGGTCGAACGGGATGCCAACGAATGGGATGAGGTATGGGACGGCAAGAACGGATTCCGAAATATCGTTGCCAACGGAACTTATTTCTATAAGATAACTACCAAAACGATTTCAGGAAAAGAAGAAGTACTTTGGGGGAAGGTCATGGTGATCGAATAAGATGTTAAAAATATTTTCAATCCTTTTACTTCTTCTGCCCGCCACTCTGTTCGCTCAGGGCGAAGGCGGGTTTGCCGCTCCGTTTCTGCGAATGGGTCTCGGCGCCCGCGGAATATCAATGGGCGGAGCGCATACGGCTGTGGCTGACGACGGTTTTGCGGCGTACTACAATCCTGCGGGGCTGCCATTCTTAAATGGGCGGCATTTTGTCACAACGTATTCGTTTCTATCGCTCGACAGGCAATTACATTTTATTTCTTACTCCCAGAACCTAAAACCGACTGCGGGACTTTCCATATATTGGCTCGGAGCGGGTACGGACAATATTGACGGACGAGACCTTTCGGGAAACCATACATCCGATTTCAGTGAGACCATGAACGCTTTTGGAATCTCTTTTTCAAATAAATTTCGGGAAAAATTAGCGTTAGGTCTTACAATGAAAATTGTGACTCAATCACTTGACTTGGTTGACGATAAACTTAACGCTAACGACCTGGCATTCGATTTTGGTATTATGGTTATTCCATTCGACGCTCTGAAATTTGGCGTAACATTAAAGGACTTTAAGGGTGGTCTGAAATGGGATACACAAAATATTTTTGAATTCGGGACAACATCTACAGATGAGTTTCCCTATAGCGTTCACCTTGGCGCTTCGTACGCTCTCGATAACGGATTATTGCTCGCATCCTCTTTTGAGTTCAACCAATGGCAGGAGGAACGTTTCCGTTTCGGGGTCGAGTATCAACGGAACGAGCTGTATTCAGTGCGGATCGGCGCCGATGACACTGATCTCTCTTTTGGAGGAGGTCTATATTATTTCGTTTCGGAGGGAATTTACACCAATATCGATTACGCTTTTCAGCCGGAATTCGCCGGCGAAGGGGGAACCCACCTCTTCAGTTGGGAGTTTATCTTTTAAATGAACTGTTCAGTTACGATTGTCGCGGTGAATCTGCTCCTGTTCACGAACTTTCTTTATGCCGGAGATGGTTCCGCTACCGGTATGTCATTTCTGAAAATCGGTGTGGATGCCGCTTCTTCGGCAATGGGTGGAGCAGCTGTCTCCAACTCTTCAGACGCATCGGCAGCATACTGGAACCCCGCAGGATTAGCCGACTCCGACGGGATGAACATCATGTTTTCTAATCAAGAGTGGCTCGCTGGCTCAAACAATCAGTATCTCGGACTTTCAATTCCAACATCAAAATTCAATCTCGGACTCACTATCGCTCTTTCTGGAGTAGGCGATATTGAAAGGCGGGATGAACGTCCCACCGTTGAACCGTTGGGTTATTTTAGTTCGAATTCTTTGGCAATGGCATTTTCAGCGGCGACTAATTTGAATGGCAATTTGAAAATCGGAGTTACCGCAAAGTTTCTCTACGAAAAAATCCATATTTACTCCGCAAATGGATTCGCTCTCGATCTCGGTCTGATTAAAACTCTTAATTTTTTAAATCTTAAATCCGCTTTAGTTCTAAAAGACATCGGAAGCATGACGACACTTAATAACGAATCAACAGCGTTGCCGACACGAATTACTGGTGGTCTGAGCGGTGGTTTTGACAAAGGAGCGTCTCACACTTTTAATTGGGCAATTGATGTCGGTAAATATCTTGATTCCGGTTCATTCGTACGGCTTGGCGGTGAATTGGTCCTCAACGACAGGCTCAGTCTTCGCAGCGGTTACAGACGTAACTCCGAAAATTCTTCCGGCATCACGGCGGGTATCGGCATCAGACTAAACCGCTACTCGTTTGATTACGCATACCTCCCGTTCGATTTCAACCTCGGCGATACGCACCAGATAAGCTTCGGGATAGATCTATAGATTCAAACATTTTGTTTAGAAAAATATTTCCGCACCGAATAATATCCCATCCCGATATAGTTCGTAAGTAAGATCATATATGATAGTTCCAGGAAGCGGACGCTCTGACCTTCACCGAAGAAAACTATCCACTCTTTTAGCGAAATTAGGATATTTCCGGTTATAATTCCGGTTAAGATCGAAATCACGGTGATAACTATTGTAACGGGATAAACAGCATTGTTATCGAGCCTTGAGAGAGTCGCCGTAATCAGATAAGGTAAAGAGAGCAAAAGGAAAAAACCGGCATTGTCCGCATATATAAAAGCGAGAATCAACTGTGTTATCAGTGTTAGAAGAGAGAAATCGAATATCGCTCTTCGGTTCAGTCTGTCCGGGCTTACCGGTAACTGTGATTTGCTTACTCTGTCATGAGGTTCAGTATATTTCATAATTTGGAAATATTATGAAATTCAAAACCCAAACAAAAGAACTAATAAATCTTGCCCGTTTATGAGTAAATAGAATATCTTGTTCAAAAATAAAACTTTTCATTCGGAAATAGCGTCATAAATAGTGTAAAATAGGACGATATGGAAGACAGCCGACTAATACTAAGGTTCATTGACGGAGACGTGCAGGCGTTTAACGCATTGGTGAACCGTTGGCAGGACAGAATATTCAACTTTGTCTTTAAAGTGCTCGGTAAGAGAGAAGACGCAAAAGATGTTACGCAAAAAACGTTCATTAAGGTTTATAAGAATTTGAGAAAACTACAAGACAGGGAGAAATTTTCGGCATGGATCCATCAAATCGCAATGAACCTTTGTCGCGACGATATGAGGAAGAATAAACGCTCACCGACCGTATCCATGCATGAAAAGATTAGGACCAGCTCCGGAGAGGATATGGAACTGCAGGATTTTCTCTCGGACGGTTCTAACGAGATGTTAGACGATCTTCATCAGGGGGAGGTAGTAGAAATAATCCGCAAGGGTTTGAATATGATACCGGAGGAACAACGGATAGTTATTATTATGAAGGAATATCAGGGATTGAAATTCAGGGAGATTTCTGAAATATTACAGGAGCCGCTCAACACTGTTAAGTCAAGAATGTATTACGGATTGAACGCTCTCAGGAAGGCATTAGCGGAACTCGAAATCGATAAGGAGGTTTTTCAATATGAATTGTGAAAAAATGGAGTTGCTGTTCAGCGATCTCCTTTACGGTGAGATAAACGAACAAGACAAGGAATCAGCGCTTGAGCATATAGCTACTTGTAATTCTTGTGAAGTGAAATTCAAAAATCTTCGGGAAACGTCCACCGCTCTCGGCAGGTGGAAAGAAGAATCTGCGGAGATGAATCTTGTATTCATCGAAGAGAAAGTTCCTTTTCTTGAAAGACTCTTCGGCAAACTCAATTCAGCAGGAATAAGTCCAAGACAAATTGTGTTCGGAGCTGTCGCCACGCTTGTTCTTTTAGTTCTATTTGCCGGTATATTTCGAACCGACGCAATTTATAGTAACGGCTCCTGGTATATATCATTCGGCGGCGACGCTGAGACTGAAAATCAGTTGGCGGTAAGCGCCTTGCTTGCGGATTTCAAACAATCGCAACAGGAAAATCTTCTGCTTATGAACCGGCTTCTTCTTGCAAGCGAAGAGCGGGTGAGAAACCAAAATATCGCAGTGGTAAACAATCTCGCTAATCAGTTTGTGATACAGAGGAGACAGGATCTTTCTCTTATAGGACGCTCCATCAACGAGATGTCTCAACGGAGCGAAGGACGTTACGTCAGAACAAATCAACTCCTTGACGGGCTTTACAGGCTCTCCGCTTATCAACCGGGAAGATTAAACGGCGCAAGGAGCATAAAAGGAAATTGAAAGAGGATATTATGAAAAAAATATTGAATATAGTTTTATTATCGCTTGTTTTGGGTTTCTCATTCGATGCTTTAAAGGCGCAGAACATTCGCAAAATGGATCACGATCGGTTGGTAAACGATCTTCGAATTATGGAAGGAATAATAGACAAACTTCTTACTCCATCCAGGAATGTCTTTTGGTCGTCCGGTGGCGGCAGCCAGGGTTTTTATCTGCCTGATTACGGCGTAATATTCGCGGTGCCTATTTCAAAACCGTTCAGGGATTCTTTTTTCGTTTTACCGAAGATTGCTAATATACGAGTTCCAAGAGCCGCAGTTAATACTGATGACGAAGTCGGAGATGCTTTTTCGTTTACCTTTAGCTTTGATGAAAGCGAAGACGATGATAAACGAACCCAAAAAATGGAAGAGAAAGAGAAAAAGGAACTCGAACGGACATCATCTAAAATCAGAGATTTTCTTGGAATTTATGCGGATGCGATTGGCCAGTTGAGCGGGAAAGATAAGATAGCTGTCTATCTTTATAACTCTTCGAATCAGATGCCGGAACATCTGTATCACGTGTTAAAGAAAGATATAATCGAATTCAAATCCGGCAAAATCAAATCAAAGACTTTTAATAAAAGGATCAGATATTCTTCGCTGTTAAAAAATGACGATATGAGCTCTCAAATCGATATTATGGCGTACGTCTTGAATACGTCATTGAGGTCTCCATCATCCCGAGGTTATAATTTCCGAATGTCCGATAACGGCGTTAACGGTCTCTACCTTGATGGATTTGGAGCCTTGTTCATTGTAACCGGACATCAATTTTCATCTGCAAATGAGTTTTATGCCATAGATTCCCAATTAAGTTATGTCAACGAAGAACTTGCTATGGCGAAGGAAGAACTTGAATTATTTAGATTTGAATATGAAACTTCTTCCGTTAAAAAAGCCCGTAAGGAGAAACTATCAAAAAGAAAAAAGAATAGAGTATCAGCCCGGAAAAAAGCCATAGAAGACCGGATGGAAGAGTATAAAAAATCAATAGCGGATTACAAACGGTCATTCTCTACGCTACTTGGGAATTACGGACATACGCTTCGATTAGTGAACGACACCGAATGGATAGGAGTTATTACGAACTGGCAAAATTCCGTTAGACATGGTCATGATTCAGGAAGAAATAACGCGCTCATCATGAAAGTCTTAAAAAGAGACGTAGATAAATTCAATTCAGGTCGAATTTCTAAAGAAGATTTCTTCAAAAAGATTGGCTATACGGAATATTAGAATAAAAATATTAGTCAAAAATGGCTAATTAATTGGATAATAAGGCGTTTAAGAAACTTCTTGACATACGAAAAGAGTGCGTATATATTTGATACTAAATTAGTACTTTAAAGCAGGGGTTACGTGGAATATGTGTTTCCCCCACACCTATTTCGATACGTGCTCCTGCCCCCTTTAAGAATAAAAAAGCCTTCTCACTAAAGAAGGCTTTTTTTATTTAAGGCTGATAACTCTTTTTAAAGCGACTTTAAAGCAATTCCTTCATTATCATAAATATAAAACACCTTATCAAGACGGGCAATTTTCATAAGTGACATCACCTTCGGCTGGGGATTTATTATCAGACATTTACCCTGCCGGTCAGCAACCATCCTCCTGCCGAAAAGCAAGGAACTTAATCCGCTGCTATCTATAGATTTTACCATTGCCAGATTGAAAAGCAGATTCTTTACTTTTTTATTTTGTAACAGCTCAGATAATTTTTCCTTTACCTCTACTGACAAAGGAGTATCAAGTTTGTGTTCTTCTATTCTGAAAATCAGTGTATCGTTTACTTGATCATGGCTAAATTCCATATTCATATGTCCGGGGTTCAGATTTCATGTTGTTTTAACTATTAAGATTTTTAATTGCCTCAACCATCTTAGGTACCACTTCAAATAGGTCGCCGACGATACCATAAGTCGCAATTTTGAAAATTGGGGCCTCGGGATCTTTATTTATGGCTACAATCACCTTTGATGAAGACATCCCCGCTAAGTGTTGTATCGCGCCAGAGATACCGCAAGCGATATACAGATTGGGAGAAACTGTCTTGCCTGTTTGCCCGACTTGTTCAGAGTGAGGTCTCCATCCTGCATCTACCACCGCTCTACTCGCCCCAACCGCCGCGCCGAGCGCATCGGCTAACTCTTCCGTTACGTGAAAATTTTCCGGTCCTCCTAATCCCCGTCCGCCGGAAACTACTATTGAAGCTTCCGTGAGTTCCGGTCTTTCGCTTTTAATATTTTGTACTTCTGATACGGGATATTTCTTCTTACCGATTTGTAATTCAACAACTTCCGGGTCTGTGTCACCCTCTGTTTTTTGAGGAAACACATTAGGTCTAATGGTAAGTATTTGAAGATCGGTGTCAATTCTTACCTTCACAAACGCCTTACCTGCATACACAGGTCGTGTGGCAATGATTTTCCCACCGCTGACTTCCACCCCGGTACAGTCAGTCGCCAATCCTGCGTCAAGAGATGATGCTATCCTCGGGGCAATATCCTTTCCCATTGCAGACGCGACCGCTATCAATACGGAGGGCTGAGCTTTCGAAACAGCTTCCGTTAAGATGGCTGAATACCGTTCTCCATCATAGTATTTTAGCTCTTCACTTTCAGCAACGTACACTCTGTCAACACCGTATTGTTTGAATTCGGAAGATAAACTTGAACTCTTTGCGCCGATTACGGCAACGCTTAGGTCTCCGCCAATCTGATTTTTTAGCTCCCTGCCGAGCGTGACCGCTTCCAACGAGGCAGGTTTTAAATCTCCCTCTCTTTGTTCGGCAAATATGAGTACTCCTTGCGACACCTTACCACTCCTTCTATATTATTTTCGCTTCTTCTCTAAGTATACGCACTAACTCGCCCGCAGCTTCCGGCCCTTCTCCGACTATTCTTCCTTCCGCTGTCGGGGGCGGCAGTTCAATAGACAGGATCGTTAATTTTTCATCGCCCAAAGAAACTTGCCGTTCTTCAAAAGGTTTCTTTTTAGCGGCCATAATACCGGGAAGTGACGCATATCTCGGTTCGTTCAATCCTTTTTCAGCGGAGAAAAGAGCGGGAAGATTCACGGTCACCAACTCTGTTCCTCCTTCAATTTCCCTTTTAGCGCTTCCGCTCTCGGTCGTCAATACAAGATTGAAAATCGCCGTTACAGCAGGAATGTCGAGCAGTTGAGCGAGCCTGTTGGGTACCTGATGATTGTCACAATCGATGGCTTTCTTTCCGCAGAAAATAACGTCAAACTCCATTTCCTTTATTGATGATGATAGAAGCTCGGCTACCGCCGAAGAATCGGCTAATTCTACATTTTCACAGATAAGATGCACTGCCTCGTCGCAACCCATCGCAAGGGCTTTTCTTATATTCTGAGACGCGGTAGATGGTCCCAAGGTCAGAACGGTTACCTTTCCACCATGTGCTTCTTTGGCTCTTATAGCCTCTTCTATTGCAATTTCGTCATATGGATTTATCTCGTAAACGACATCGGTCTGCTCTATGGACACCCCGTCCGAATCAACTTTAACCTTTGTCTCGCTGCTCGGAACAGATTTCATGCATACTACAATATTCAACTATCCCTCCGTGGATTTATCTACTTCCGTAGCTTGAAAATTCGGTTTAAAATTACTCTTTGAGCTCACTGAAATGCAAGCTTAGAATAGTGTTCATATTATTGTTAATGACCAGAAAGGCAGCGCCCTACTAATAGGGCAACGCTCTCACTGAATATTTTCAATGAGAGCGCTTAGTGAGGGCCCCAAAACATGGTATAGGTAACAAATCCTTTTGGTACCCTCATGCATCTGATACCTGTTTTGGTTCCCATAATTCAATCGAATTGATCGGTTTTTCCGCCGATGAGTTCTCCGAACTCTCTGTTAGCGCGTTCCAAATCAAAGCGACTGCTCTATCAAAATCCTCCGCACTCGGTTTCCCTATCTCATCCATCTTTCTCGTTGACGAACTATGCACAGGAATTAAATCCTCTATAATCAAAGGATACTCCTCTCCGTTTGAACTGTTCCTCAATATTATTATGTTTTTTTTGTTCGTCATTTTATTCATCTCGTCTCTATACTAAATTATCGGGGATGCAGAGTTAAACTGAACATTATTGAGAACTCTTTATGAATTTAATCAGAAATGCTAAAATTTTGGGGTGATATGCCCCAAAAGTGCCTATTACAGCCATTTTTTTAGTTATTTAGATAATTTTGTTAATGTTTTTCAAGTAGAATCCCTAACGATATATTCTTAGGGGCGTTCGAGAAAAAAAGTGATATTAACCCGATAGGAGGAAACCAGTAAACCATATCCCCCGATTACGTTACTTTGTGGAAGAAAGTTCGGGTCGGTAGGAGAATCCTCTATGTTCCTGATATTATAATTGTAATATGCCCGGTCAAGGGCGTACACCTCGAAAGACTGCCAGCCGTAAAATGTGTAGTATATCCAACCCATCTTATACTCTGCATCGGGATCCACGCTGTTGAAGATTACTCTGTTTTTGGTACGTATTCTTTCGTTTATATCATCTTCATTATCATCTCCGATACCATGCCATTTGAATAGAAGAGCTTTCAATTCATTGTCTTCGGTGATCATAGTTTCTTTACTTGGCTCTAATGCCCTGTTTACGAGTCGTATCATCGGCGGGAATTTGCCATCAATCGCCGGGTCTACCTTAAAGGAGAAAAGGTAAGGATCAAGAAACTGCGCATTGTCGCCCGCAGGAATATAAACAAGGGTATCACCGGATTTTAACTCCGGTGAGATATCTACTAAGCTGATAGGATAAGGTACGATGGTAGTAGCCGTTATCGGATCGTGCACGCCATCGGATACCTCAATCGTGTATGATTTTCCGCTCATTATCAGAAATGAACTATCCCTATATTCGTACGAACCCACCGTAGTCTCTTCAAGCATAAGCTCGGTAGAATCAAACTTCAATTTCACTGTTGCGCCACTCAGTGCTGTGCTTAGCGTATCAAAATTGTCTTCTATCGCCGTCGCAACATCCAACCTGATAATAACAGTTGAGCTTCCCAAAACAAGATTGCCGTTTAGCACGATCTTCTCCTGGAATTGCACCGGATCCGGTAGGTCTATTATCGAATCACACGAGAACAGACTGAATAAACTAAACAGAATGAAATTCAGCGCTATAAAATTCTTTTTGATCAAAATTCCATCCTTATACCAATCGTGGGAAACAATGGAATACCCCTAAAATCGTTCCTTTCGGCAACTTTCCCGTTCTCTATATCCACTATATCCCAGCTGACAGCAAATATATTTTTTCTATTTAATACGTTAATTATCTGAAAATAATAATCTACCTTAGCTCCCTTAATTTTCTTATGTTTGGTAATGCTGAAGTCAATTCTATTGTTATACGGTAACCGTGAATTATTTCTTGAACCCGGTATCAGGTCATATTCCGGTCGCAGTTGTTCAGGTTGCCAGTATACATAGGTTCCTAACTGCTGAGTAAAAGGAAATCCTGTGGTGTAAACCCAGCTAAATCCGAATTGAGTTGATTTGGATTTATGATAGTTCATCACGCCTTTAAATGTATGCCTTCTGTCCCAATTCGCCCAATACCTCGGTTCGTTCTCAATCTGTTTAATAACATAAGAATGTACATACGAGAAATTACCGTTCATCGAGCCTACCTTTTTTTCGAAAAATAGTTCGATACCAAATGCTTCCGCTTCAGTTACATCGAATACATCCGCAACGGTAGGATTGAGCAATTGTTCATCAAATGTTGCTAATTCCGGTCTTCCAACCAATAAATTATGCATCTTCTTATAATAGGATTCTACAGTTACCCGGTCAAATCCCGAAAACGATGTCTCATACCCGAACATTATCTGGTCTGCGTACTGATTAGGCACTGACTTGTCTATCGCGAACCATTGGTCAATTATTTGAAATGAAAATTCATCGTTGAATGTATAGATATATTGAAAATATCTGCCAATTGAAAAGTTGAACGCATTAAAATTACTTATGACTTTTTTAACCGCTACTCTCGGCGCAAAAGCCAATTTATCGGATGAGTCATCGTAGTAGGTTGACCTCAGCCCTGTTTGCATGACCCAACCCGGAAGTGACATTCTGGAATTAACATAAAAAGCAAAAAATTTAGGACTTTGGTCAATTCGTATGAGCTCTCTACCGTCAAAACTCTGAAAGAATTCTACTTTCAGATCTTTGAGTTCTGTACCGAAACTTATCTCATGATCCTCGGTTCTAAAATATGTTAAGTCGCCTTTCGCCGTCCAGTCCCGAACTCGATCAACCCCTAACAGAGCATCCTCTCCCCCGATATTGAAGTGAGCTGAAAACTTACTTCGAGCTATCATAAATGTCGAAAATAACCGATCACTGAACAGATGTCTCCAGCGTGTGGATACGGTTTGGTTTCCCCAATTAATCTTTGCCGTCGCTTCCTGCCAATCAAGCACATCGTTTCCATAATATGCGGATATCCGTAATCTGTCGTTAGGTGATAGATCCTGATAAAGATTTGCCTGAAGATCATAAAAATAATAAGGAAATTCGAATTCACTTATCCCCAGCTTTCGTGACGCGTCCAATGCCTTATCGATATAAGTTCTTCTGCCCGCGAAAAGCCAACCTCCTTTCCCAACAGGCGCTTCAAGCAACAACTTTGAAGAAACGAGACTTATCTCCGCAGAACCGGCAAGCCTTTTATTATTACCGTCCTTCGTTTTAATATCGAGTACGGATGAAAGCCGACCTCCGTATTCAGCCGAGTAACCTCCCTTCATGAGTTCCGCTTCTCGTAGTCCCTCTGTGATAAATGTGGAGAAAAACCCGCCCAAATGAGATGGATTATATACCGTTATTCCATCCAGCAATATTAAATTCTGATCTGTGTTTCCACCCCTGACAATCAATCCTGATGAATAATCATTTTGTGCCGCCACACCGGGCAGAAATTGTAACGCTCGAAAAAGATCCACCTCTCCGAGTTGTGGAAGTGATTTTATCTGCCTCGGACTAATTGAAATTGTCGATATATTGATATTATGTTCAAATGCGGAAAGCTCGTCTGTCACTATTATACTTTCACCCTCTAAATCAACCGGAGAAAGACTGACGTCCATGCGTAATGATTTTCCTTTTCTAATCTCAAAATTCTCTTCATGTTGCGAAAATCCTATGAACGTAACTATAAGCGTGTATTCCCCTAAAGGTAGATTAGGCATAGAATAGAACCCTTCGATGTTACTTACCGTGCCTAAAGTGGTGCCTCTTAAAAAGATATTTGCGCCATAGACGTATTCACCCGTAGAAGCATCGGTTATCGTTCCATGCACGGTTGTGGATTCTGCGGGTCTGCTTCCGGAAGCGTATGATGACACCAATATTGATATTAATAGAGGAATTCCTGATTTTAATAAAGCCGATGCAATTCTTATGATAACTCCACTAACATTCAAAGATTTCATCAAACATTCCGTCATAAATTAATTTATACATCACTGAATGATTACGAAGATTCTGAATAAATGTATTGGTTTAAATCATTGCAATTTAAGAGAGCAAGTTTCTTTACTATTCTACGATATAGCATTGATCCCCATTACATTAAAAACGCAATACCTGTAAGAGAAAGTATTATTCCGGACAGTACCTCTCCGTATTTCTCAAGAAATTCAAATTTAAATTTATAAGAAGTCAGAAGACCTAATGAAGTCAGCCCGACAAGCAGAACAATCGTTGTCAGGGCAAACGCCGCCGAAGCAAGCAGCATTACAATAAAACCTTTAGCGACCGTAGCAGAAATCACCGGTAGCACTACAACACAGGGATTAAGACCCATGATCACCGCCAAACCCCAGCCGGTTATGTTTCTTTTCTTTCCCTTAAGATTATCTTCATGCGAGTGGGGACCGTGAGAATGTCCGATGTGAAGCGCTCCCCCTTGTGATTTCAATCCCCACGCGGAATATAATATTCCGAATAATAATAGACCTATGCCTATTACCGAATCCATCTTTTCACCTATTGATGAAGCGGAAGCAATCCCTATTGTATAACCGATAATCCCCAATACGATTGATACCACTACATGCAAGGTAGCAGACAACGCGGAAAATGAGAGTGTTTTTCTTTTTGACCAACCTTGCGCCTTGCCAACGAGTACGAACGGTAACCAATGATCCGGAACGACCGCATGAAAAAACGCAGTTGCGGAGGCAGATGTTATAAGCACTATACCGGCGTCAGGCAACTCCATTAAGTCGGGAATGCCTTAGCGCGCTCCGCGGCAGTATCATTAAACAGATTTTTAAGCAATTTAATTTCAGACGGTTTCAATATAACTTTCCGCCGTTTCATAACACGCTGCGCGGTTTCGACGGCTTTATCCAGGATGTGCTCTGTCATACCGTCCGCGCCTCCCCATGAAAATGAAGGAATAAATTTAGGCGGGAATCCTCCTCCGTATATATTACATGCGACGCCGACATGCGTGCCTGTGTTAAACATTGTATTTATTCCTACTTTAGAGTGATCTCCCGCAACCAGACCGCAATGTATTGTGCCCGTATCGATAAATTTTCCGTCAACATAAAATTTCACTTTTCCATAATTATTCTTAAGATCGCTACTGTTGCTGTCAGCGCCCAAGTTTACCCATTTACCTATATAAGAATGACCCAAAAAGCCTTCATGTTGTTTATTTGAGTAGGAGTGTATTATAGAATTACTTATTTCCCCGCCCACCCTGCACTCCTCCCCGATAGAACTGCCTCCGTAAATTCTCGTTCCCGCTTTTATAACGCTGTTCTCCCCGACATAAACTGGTCCTTGTATTACTGAGTTCGACATGATATGAACACCGGGAGCAATAATAATAGGTCCTTCTTCGGCATCAAGGACAGTTCCCGGTTTTACTTTTACTCCGCTACCGACCGATACCATGTCGCTGTTTATGATAGTTACGCCATCATAGAGCTTTCCATCCATCATCGGACTGTCGAATTCTCTCTCTATCTCTTTTCCATTTCCGAGAAATAGATCCCAGGGATAATCCAGCCATAAACATTCTATTTCCTTTTCATTCAGCGCGGGAAAATCTTCCCTACCAAGTAATTTTCCCCCTGCTGCTTTGATTTTTTTTAGATTATCGCCGGTCAAAACGGCTACTGCTATCTTTCCGTTATTAGTATATAGCAGGTCATCGCCCGAGCTGATTTTTCCAAGCTCTTCCTCCGAAATAACGCACCGTCCGTTAATGAAGATGTATTTATCAGCGGAATATGTATTTATCTCGGCTCTTGGATTTCGCTCCGCCATCACCGAAGCTAATTCATCGCGGCAATGCAAAGATATGAACTCATCCCCAAAAATCAGCTGGTATTTTTCCCTGATCGAACGAATCCCGAACCGCAAATCGTAAACGGGACGGAGGTGCGCTAAAGGGTTCAGATTCCCCGCAAATTCATCTTCAAACATCGCTAATATCATAGAATTCCGAATTGCTCCATCGCATTGTTTTTGCCCCGAATCATCTACTTTTTCCTGCTTGACTGTTTCAGATCTTCTAACGGTATTAGGTTTGTGTAATCATCCCTGATAGTTCGGTAAATATTTTCCAGACTTGAATTATCCGCCTTCTTTTCAAGCAGCACATTATAAAACTCTTCCGCCCCATCCCATGCAAAGCCGATAATCAATCCGTCTCCCAATTTCATTGACAGATATGCGGCATATAAATGATATTTTGTATTAAGGTCGACCACTAAATCGTAGGTAGAAAATCCCTGCTCTTTTATCCATGAAGATTTGGGAATTTTCCAAAACCCAAGATTTTCCTCATTTATAACTATCTTACGCGCATTACTGTCTATCCGATAATCCGCTTCAACATTTTTATGCAATATTACGGTTATACGATTTGAAACGGGGGATTCGAATATCCCCTTAAACACATACCGCGCGATCCTGAACTCGTTGCGGTCTTCAGGTAAGCAGATAAGAACGCCGGAACTCTCCTCTATACTTCTCCCGATAGAAATTTGCGGTTTATCCTCATTTTTGTTACGTGTAAACTTGGTAAGCGCATATCCTGCTATATCTTCTCTAAATGACATCTGTTTATTTTTTCAATTCTAAATGATTTATCAATTCGTAATATACGGATTTATTTGTTCAGATGAAATTGCGGTGAATTCTCAGTTACTCATAAATAAGTTCTATCAATGTTTTTCCCACGGCGGTAAGGCTTGCGGGACTGCACATCTCGGGGGTATCGAGAGATGTATGCCAGAGATTCACGCCGCCTCGGACGTAATCGAAATCGATAATATTTATCGCTTCAATACCGGCGTGTTCGTATAACATCAGATGATCATCCTGGATATAGCTTCCCAATTTCCTCTTGAATTGGGTGGCGCCTGCTCTATCGGCGGCATCCCAGACCATTTCAACTAATCTCTTATTTCGCTCAAATGAATACCGTTCTATAGGAATTTCGAGATTAGCATCTCCGACCATATCTATAATTACCGCCCATTCCGGTTTTTGCCCCGTGAAATTTTTCGCGAAATGTCTCGAACCGAGAAAGTAATTGTCCAAATCACCCTCTTCACCGAAATCTTCGCCATCGAACAGAATCAGATCAACACCGATCGGAGGAGGGTTTTCACTAAATACTTTCGCTAGCTCCATCAGCACCGCTACTCCGCTCGCGCCATCGTTTGCGCCGAGTAAAGGTTGATTTCGTTTCGAAGGATCTTTGTCCCGGTCCGAACGCGGTCTTGTATCCCAATGCGCTCCTATCAATACTCGTTTTGCGGCGGAAACTCCAAACGAGGCGATGATATTTGATAAGTCGTATGATATTCCCGTTTCGTTATCAAGGTGTGTGAAATCTTGCACCCTTACACTCTCCGCAAACATTTTCATTTCAGCTAACAGATAATTAAAAGTATTTTTATGCCCTCTCGATCCTGGATTTCGCGGGCCGAAATCACACTGCTTGACCAAATAATTAAATGCGCTCTCACCGTCAAAATCCGGTTTATTCCCGCTACATGAGATTGCTGTCAGAAAAAGTAGACTGGTGAGCAGCGTTGAGACGGACAGTTTCATATGATTATCCCCTGATAGCAATGTTCACCGTAACACCAAAATCTCGAAAGCTCGTGGAGCCATGTGTTGTCTCTGTCTTCCCGAATTCGAAGAATATACCTCCGTTCAATTTAGAGTTGAAGGAATAACTCATTTGCGGATGTAATGACCATCTTTTCGAGAAATTAATAGGGGCTAATTCTCCATCGGTTGAACCAGTTCTTGTTAGCGTTTCGCTCTTACCGTTATCATAGGTCAATGAAAAGGATACCTGGTTATCAAGTTTGAAATCCCTCAAGAAGAAAAGAGGAATATTCAATCCCCCGCGTTTTGAGTAGTTTGCTGTTATCGAAATATTAGAAGTATTCTGAAGTCGTGTACCTTCCCTTATCTTTCCGAAAAAATTGGAAATTGATGATGATTTGTTAAATCTGACTGTTGCCGTAATACTATTATTGAAATTAAAGGTCATACCCAAGAGCGGTTGCCATGATTTAGAATAATCCACGCTAGTTATCTCTTTCCCTACCGAATCTGTCTGTGTCTCTTGTATAAACCTGATGGTCTCCAATCCTTTTTCATTTTCCTTTCCTCCGAATCCATGTTCAAGACTCACACTTTTGGTAAATCTGTCAAATAATGGCAGTTTTTCAAGACCCGAAAAACGTATGTTCCATGACGGAAAAGGGAAACCATCTCTTCCTGTTACACCTATCGGGAAAAAATCTCTTGTCTTTGTTATATTCAAATTACTTGCAGATGTTTGGTTTCTTCGTTCGCTTTGTGAATACGTAAAATTGAGCGTAATCCGCCTACTTATGTTTAATCCGCTTCTCGTGGAAAAATTAGTCGTCAACCCCTTTTTGTTTTCAGCAACTAATAGTGAATCTCTTTTTATGTTTGGATTTTCAGTAAATCCAAATTTATAAGCGTATCCCGGTTCTCCTAACAGAGCAGGGTTCGATAAGTTTTTGCCCTTAGAATAGGTGATATTCACCGGCTGTAATTTATTTGATAACGCTGTTAAGAGTTCGCCTATAGTAGGGTTGCCTTTTTCCTTTTTAGTCGCTTCGTCTTTTCCGCTTTTCTTGACTGCAGATCTATTCCCTCTACCTCTCGTTGAGCGGCGACTTGATTGTTTTCTGCTCTTTCCTTTTTGAGACTTAGATTTATCTTTGGAGAAAATTGACATAAATTTTTTCAGATCAAAATTCAAATTAGTGTTAATTTGATTTTGACTGCTAACATCGTTGCTGCTGCGTTGCCTGACATGCTGAAGGCGGTACGAACTGCTGTAACCAAAGCTTGTCGATACCCATTTGAAAACTTTAGGATTCCACTTTGTGGAAAAATTTTCATTTGCGTTCGTAAGCGTTCCGAAATCCCCTAAAAACAGATCAGATTTATTCTGTCTCAAATCACTGAGATCATTTGTCCAGCCTCTTCCATAATCCAAAGTAAGCGACTTAAACAAAGGAAAACCGGTTTTGAAACCTCTCACCATATTGAATTTATAGGATTCCGTAGGAACTCCACGGCGAGGAATATTATTGCTCTTCGATTCGGTCGCTTTAATATTCCAGTTGAACGAATTCGGATAATAATTGAATTTTTCGTCTCCTAATTTCTTGCCAATCCAGGGAACGGGTCTAACCCAGACAAATGGTTTTATCTTTGATTTACGTTTAATAGGTAAATTATATGTAAATCCTCCATTGTAAGCAATTGAAGATCTCTTTGCTATTTGGTTGTTGCTCCCGTTTTGATTTAAAATGTTTAAATTCGCTGTGG
This sequence comes from Fidelibacterota bacterium, assembly GCA_022571215.1. Lineage (GTDB taxonomy): Bacteria > Fidelibacterota > SORT01 > SORT01 > SORT01 > SORT01. The sequence continues at coordinate 194,644 of JACZYG010000001.1, forward strand.
ATTTATCAAGTGTATATTTTATCATTCTTGAGCGTGATTTACTGTTTTTCTTGAATGATATTCCAAATTTCTTTTGGTTATTAAGGTTTTTAATAGAATCGGGAGCTGCGCCCTGTACCCTAATATCTGTTCCCGGCAGGTATTTGGGAGTCTTAACCGAGCGGCTTATGTTAAAGGTTATTGGAATTGAAAGTCCCCATCGAGCCGGAAGAAGTTTGTTCGACCGAAACGTATTATTGAACCTATACGAAAAACTTTCTACGCTACTACCGGCTTTACCTACTTTTTCCTGGATACGACGAAAATCCGCATCCTCCCTCGTGACATTAAAGTTCATACTTCCAAGGTCGGCAATTTTAAGTGTCGCGCTCACTCGCGCCGCTATTCCCCCTTCTCTGCTGATTTCAGACACACGAAGCTCGTCAATCCAGATTTGACCTGTAATCTGCGCATCCCCCTTATTCCTGATTCCGACTATAATCTGCTTCAGCCTAGTTAACGACGGGGAATTCACTATTCGTACTTTTTTACCTTGCCCGAGGTTAAAGGACTCTCCGTCTTGCAGTTTCAGCTGTGTCAGTTCATCTAAGTTGATATCTATGAGATTTCTTTCGTCCCACCCCGGATAGACCGGCTCCGACAGCTCGTAGTAACTGTCATCGTTTCTACCCAATCTCATGAAAAATTCCACCGAAGAACTGTCTTGTCCGAAATGTTTATCCCCGTGAACGAACATCTTGAGCCTGCCGTATCTGATTATATCTTGCTCGTTAAAGAATACTTTCCTTGCAGCTCCGATAGCGCCCGGAGGCAGATCATCAAATTTAAGAACTAATGATTGTTCTTTCGCTCTTACCCTTGTTATTCTGTCTTCAACTCCTTCAACTCCCGGGGGAGGTTGAAGGCTCGGATCGCCATTCTTCCGGTTTCCATCATAAATATCGTTGTTATCTTCAGTATTTACAACCGTTACCGCAAATGAAGAATCGCCTTTGTCGAATTCTAACGAACCCTTAAGTTTTACTCCCAACTCCTGCCACTCGTTCGCCACCATCTCGATAGTCGCTATCTGCACCAGTTTCTCGCCTGTTAGACCCGTTATCCAAATTCTCACATATTGTATATCTTGTAAATTCACGTTCGGACTCGACTTATAGTTAAATGAGTTTATCGGCAGACGATAAAGACGCCATCCTTTTTTATTATTTCTTCCACCGGCAATGAGATGATTGTCCCTGCCGTCTAACCAGAACGAGTATTCAAAAAAATCACTTCTTGTGTCAAGAAAAGTGTTCCTATTAAGGTCCTCGGAATCAGGGATTCTTCCGCCTTCATCATTCGCGTTCCCCTCTGTTCCATTTATTCTGCGATAATCAAGGATTCTGGCGTTCGAATCAAATTCCCAGTTGTCCGCATTAGGATCCGGGTTGGCGTTTGGATCATAACCCTCCTCCTCCTCGTCAAAAAGTCCGTCAATTCCTGTATCCTCACCTTCATCAACTATATTATTCCCGATAGTCCCGGCCACAGGTATATCTTCAGTATTGTATACACTGTCGTTATTAGCGTCTTCACTGATATGGCCTATATCAAAATTGACCTGTCCTTCGTCACCGTTGATCCAAATTTCGATAAATTTGGTTTGGGTCTGGTCAAAAAAACTTGCGGGAAGAGCTCTCATAACGCCTCCCCATCGTTGCTCTTGCGCAATGGAACTGTCCGGCACATCTCTTTGGTTATTTTTTGTATCGATTATGATGTTCAGCACGTCTGTGAACAGATTTCCCGCTTGACCCTGATTCACATCCCTGTCCTCCCATATATCTGTCGTAAACACTCTAGCAAACGGATTGTACCAGTAGGTAAAAGCTCTCTCATTATCCGTTTTAAAATCAGGTGGAGATGCTTTATACCAATGTTTTCTCGTTATTGTAAGAGATGTAATTCTCTTACTTCCTTCAAAATCATCTAAATATGCCACTCCCTGATTGTCACCCGTTGTAGGACTGTTAAGCGTATTGTTGTTAGGTATTATCTTGGCGATCTCGCCTTCCATACTGAATGAGGAGGGTTGATCGGTTTTAATCAGGGGAAGAGCGTTAACGCCCCTCGAAATAAAATTAGGCTTCGCCGAATATTTGCCGTTAAAATCCCATAACATATTTCGTATTGGCTCTTCACCGACCCGCACCTTTTGGTCTATTGTGCTTTTACTGAAGAAAAGAAATGTTGCTCCGAAAAACGAATTCTCGTTTTCGCCAAATCGATACTCCGCTCTCGTCCCCAACAATGATTTTTTATCTAATTGGAAGAGCTGATTATTTTCGTATTTTATTTCTAAGTTGGCTCCAGGATCAGTGGCTCCTTCCTTAAGAAGAGTTAACTGCCCTGTAAAAGTGTCTATTGTATAGTCTGATCCTTTATTGAGCACGACCCCATCCAAAGTGACCACTTCGCTTCCCTTTATAAAGTTTAACCCGAGACTTATTGTCGAGGAGCGATTTTTATATGACACAATAATTTTAAATTTGCTTGCCGCTTGCCGTACAGGTTGCGAAGAAGTGTCATAGATCGCCTGACTATAGAAAGTTGAGTCTAATGCCTTTGGAGTATAAAACGGCCTCAATGCCGGAAACCATAGCTCTCCACGTTGTAAATTGATTATCGCTTCAGTATCTATATCGAAAATTTCATCAGGTTGTGAATTACCGTTTACATCAAGGGAGTCGAGCCCGAATAACTGAAGAAAATTTGTGCCTTTTGAATTTCTTTCTTGAGGCTCTCCGGAGGAACGATCATCAACGATTTTTAGTTCAAATCCCTCTTTGTTTATATTTGTCGCTCCAAGGTAATAAACATTTTTAAATTCCAAATTCCATGTCGGATCTGTAGGGAAGGGATTCTTCCCCTTTATAAGTTTTAAAGCTATCAATGAATCTTGCCCTGCACCGGGAGTCACCAATTGTCCGCCAAATACATCTCCTCCAAGATCAATATAGCTTATCGCAAGCACATCATCCTCACTCATATATGTATTCATTCTAATGAAGCCATGATTTTCGCTTACTTCGTAATCTATATTTTTTATCAATCGTTTGAACCGTTGCTTTACGCCCTTGCTTTCGGTCAGATCAAGAATTTGTTCGGGGGAATTCGGATCGGGTACGGCTATCGCTTCAAAGCTTCCCGTTTCCGTGCCGCTTGCCGTTAAATAAACTTCAATATTTTGAATTCTCCTGTTTGCGGGTTTAGCGCGAAATAAAGTCTGAATAGTCGGATACAACCTATCTCTATAGTAATCATCAAGAAAGAAATACGTGTTTCTCATATAACCGTAATCATTTATGTTCTTAATCTGCGACGTTGCACCGCCATCCAGTGTCAGCTTTTGCTTTTTCCCTCTCTCAACACTTACCACTGATGTAATATCCAAACCGCCAATCTTCAAGATTGATTTTAACCCGAACAATCCTTGATTTCGCCCGCCCGATACCGCAAATTGAGTCCCCGGGAGAGAGAGGTCAATGTTACCTGCATCTATTCGTTTGATGATTTCGTCTTCATTTCCCACGTAACGGATCTTCAATGCGTTATCAAACTCAAAATCCCTTTCGGAATCCTGATCGACAAGCAGGCTTATCTTATCGCCTATTGTCCCTTCAATGTTGAATTGCTGCTTTTGGTCAAGTTTAAAGGATGTGCTCTGGCTCTGGGCAAAGTTCAGGGCTACCGTGCTCCTGTTCTCTTTCCGGATACCGCCCTTTATATTGATATTACCGGTCACTCGCAGAGCTACGTCCTGTCCCGCAATCGTTCCGCCGACGATTTCAATAGCCCCTCCACGTCCCGCTTCTCTCTCTCGTTTTATTACTTCCTCTAATCTTTCTGACCAAATTTTTGTAAGATTACGATCTTTGGCGAGCAAAAAATAATCTTTCAGGCTCATGACGGTAGGAGCTTGAATATCTTTTCCATGATACGTTCTTCGAAATATAAAATACGTTCCTGAAGAATCCATGGTTACCACCGAAATGATCAATGGTGATTTAAATGGCAATATCGCCCCATGAATAACAATATTCGAATCAAGAGAGGACCAATAAAGTCCTTCGTAACTCTCTTCAAACACGGGAACAAATCCGGGAATGGGGTATTGGGGCAGCTGTCCATTTTCCTGCGCATGCAGCGTAGGAACTTGGAGGATCAGTAAAACAAATAATATCAGATAACAGCGACACGCGGGAATTAATCTCTGCCTGTCGCTTCTGTTGTTTTTTTTAATACTTTTATTCATCTATTTTTTAGAATGCGGCTTATATGTCGCACTCATCGTATCATTTTTGCTCTATAACTCCCTCCTTGTTTTATGATGAATACTTGGCATTCAAAATTCGCAGCAGCTCCTGAAACGCTATTCCTCTGTGGCTGATCGTTCTTTTCTCCTCTCGCGTCAATTCTCCGAATGTCTTCTCAGAATTCGCCGATTGAAATATCGGATCATAGCCAAATCCGTTGCTTCCCCTCTGTTCACTTGTTATCAATCCCTCTACCTCTCCCTTTGCTGTAAAATGTTCACGTTCATCAACGAGTACCGCAATTGTTTCAAACCTGGCTGTTCGTTCTGCTTCAGGAACGTTATCCAGGTTTTTCAGGAGCATTTTACGGTTTTCTTCGTATGAAACATTTTCTCCCGCATATCTTGAAGAACGTACGCCGGGTTCTCCATTCAGCGCATCAACGAATAGACCTGTATCATCTGCTATTGCCGGCAGTCCCGTTGCATTCGCAGCGCTTTCTGCTTTTAACAAGGCATTCTCTAATAAGGTTTCACCCGTTTCTTCAACTTCTGGCGCTTGAGGGAATTCACTTAATGAGCTGAGTTCAAAACCGCTCCCTTCAAATATTTCCCTGATTTCTCTAATTTTATCTTCGTTCCTGGTAGCTATAACGAGTTTCATTTTTAACTACTCTTCTTTTACTGATTAATGTTGTAATAGTTTCCTGATTATAGATTGCGGGAGGCAACCCTGAAATGACTAACAGTGATTATCTTTGTCATCCTTATAAAAAAATTCGTCGAGATTGTCTCACAATCATCTCTTATCAAATATTTTGAACAAGTATCCATCCTTTTTCGTCACCAATATTGTTTTACAACGCCGTAAAAGTATATCTCCTACCGAAATTTGTCAATGATTTTATGATGCATTTTCAGATCTGCTAATAGCCGTATTTAATACTTTTTTAAATGCATTTTGAAATTTTCCCTTTCCTGCCTATATTCACGTCTACAAAATATTTGAAAGATGATATTTTATTACTTCATAAGACTTTTAATTAAATTCTCCATCGAACTATTCTTTGATGAAGTTGAAGTACATCGTGAAGAATATATTCCGAAAGAAGGCCCTTTGATAATCGCAGCTAACCATCCATCAAGCATAATGGATGCTTTAGTCGTAGGCGTAAAAACACCTCGTAAGATCCATTATATCGGTCACTCGGGTCTTTTTTCCAATAGTCTGAAATCGAAATTCCTTTTTGCAATGGGTATAATTCCTGTTTACAGGCGTGAAGACAATCCCGGAAACACTGAAACTAACACCGATATGTTCCGGGCGGCTTATAGGATATTAGAGGAAGGAAAATGTATCGGGATTTTTCCCGAGGGTACAAGTCAGACAGACCGAAAGGTGCTCAAACTCAAGACAGGAACTGCTCGTATCGCGCTCGGCGCCGAAAAACAAAATGATTTCAACCTTGGTCTTACCATCATCCCTCTCGGGCTTTACTTCACAGCGCGTCATCGCTTCAGAAGCAAGGTATTACTTAATTTCGGCAAACCGATTCCTATTTCTGAATTTAAAGAAATCTATGAAGAAGACGAGTATGAGGGCGTTCACAGGCTGACTGACAGGATATCCGATGAACTCGTTAAACTCACCGTTAACGTGAAAAAGAATGAATTAGACGATTTTGTCGTTGATCTCGAAAAAATTTATAAGGCAACATTAATAGACGACCTTGTTGAAGAAGATCCGTTACAATCAAAAAGTGATATATTCAAAGACATGTATCTCACTCAGCAGCTCGCAGACGCGGTAACTTATTATATGGAGAAAAGTCCCGATGATGTAAACGCGCTCATGAAAGATGTAAAAAATTATAGATTCAAAATTGACAAATTACAGCTGCATGATTCTCAACTTCGAAGCGATCTGAAAAAGGCAAACATAAGCAGACGAAGTTGGAAGATTATGTTTTGGAGCGTCATCGGTTTTCCTATTTGGGTCGCTGGCGCGCTTACCAATTATATCCCTTACAAATTAGCAGAGTATATTGGCAATAAAGTCGGCTATGATGAAACCAAAACCTCATCCGCCCTTATGATTGGCGGTGGAATCGGATTTTTACTCTATTACTCCCTCGAGACCTACCTCGTTTATTTATTCTACCGCCCATTGATAGCGCTGTCATTTCTCGTTTCACTCCCGTTTCTTGGTTTCGCGTCACTCGCTTATGTGAAAAAACTGAGATACCGATGGAGGATGTGGAATTTTTCTATTACACTTCTCACTAATAAGCATATTGTTAAAAAACTGAAGCTCGAACGCAGGAGTATTATCAGACGTTTAGACCAATTTAAGGAAGACTATTTAAAAGTGATTAATCAATCGGGTTGAAAAGTGCGTCTGATACAATTTCAAAAATGGAAGAAGTGGGGAATTACCACTTTTATTATAATTTCGACGATTGTAGTTCCTCCAACGACATTTTATGCGCTATCGTACTATACGGACATTATAATGTTTGAAAAGTACGGACATCTGCTTTCAAATCGCGTTGTCTGGTCTGTTGACACAGATGAAAAAGTTGTCGCTTTTACTTTCGATGACGGTCCGAGCGAAAAATATACGCCTCAACTGCTTGACATTCTTGCTCAAAAGGAAGTAAGGGCAACATTCTTCTTAATCGGTAAAAATGTGGAGAAGTATCCTGAAATTGTAAAACGAATTCACTCTGACGGACACGAAATAGGAAATCACTCTTTTAACCATTCCTTGCTTCCCCTCTATTCCAAGAGTTATATCAAAAGAGAGCTTGAATCGACTTCCGCCTTGATCGAAGAAACTGTCGGTTCGTTGCCGTCTTATTTTAGACCCCCTATGGGGCTTTTCACTCCTTCAGTACTTGACGCGGTTGGCGAAAACGGGATGACGGCGGTAGTGGGAGAAGTTTATCCTCGCGACCCTTACAAACCCGGGATAGACAAGATAGTCAATCGAGTGATGAATCGCATTAAACCCGGCTCTATCATTATATTACATGATAGCGGCACATTCGGAAAAGTAGATCGTAGCCAGACGATCGCGGCCGTTTCAATACTTATCGACAGACTTGGAGATCAAGGTTACAGCTTCCTCACGGTCAGTGAATTAATAGGATTGAACGGCAGCTCACCTTAATTCTGACCCGCGGGTCAGAATTTATAAGATAATAATAGCACAGCTTAGGCAGGCTTTAGTCTAACTTTCGCGGATCGGTAATTCTACCCGTGATAGCCGTCGCGGCTGCTACCGCAGGGTTCGTAAGATATACTTCCGCAGTGCGTGAGCCTGTCCTGCCCGGAAAATTCCTATTAGTAGTGAAGACGCCTACCTCTTTATCGCCCATAACGCCAAGATGAGCGCCGATACACGCTCCGCATCCCGGTGTGGTTATTGCCGCTCCCGCTTCCGAAAATTTCAATGACAGCCCTGATTTTATCATTTTATTGTATATCTCGGTTGTAGCCGGTGAAATAATCGTCCGTATATCTTTTGAAAACTTTTTATCTCCAAGTACTTCAGCCACCAGTTCAAAATCTGAGTAGCGTCCGTTCGTACAGGAGCCTATCATTACCTGATCCACCTTTCTCGGCTCGACTTCCGATATCGGTTTTACATTACTCGGAAGGAAGGGTAAGGCGACTTGCGGCTCCAGATCGGAAATGTCATACTCCAGGACACTATGATACTCCGCATCATCGTCAGACTCGAAAATTTGATAATCATCTCTTTGAAGCCTACCCTCCAAATATTTCATTGTAGTATCATCGGCTTTAATAACGCCGTTTTTTGCGCCTGCTTCTATCGCCATATTCGTCAAGGTCAGCCTGTCTTCCATCGTCATATTCTCGACCGTCTCACCGCAATACTCAAGAGCTTTATATGTACCGCCCTCCATCCCGAGGTCACGACAGACAATCAGAACAAGGTCTTTGCCGATCACGTATTTGGGTAATTTTCCCTTGAATTCTATCTTTATCGTCTCCGGAACTCGGAGCCAGACTTCACCCTCCGCCCATACGCAGGCGATATCAGTCGCTCCCATCCCGGTACCGAAACAACCAAATGCCCCGTATGTTGTCGAATGCGAATCAGCACCTACGATAATATCTCCCGGCGCTACTAACCCGTCATCAGGGAGGATCACATGAGAGATACCCGAACGACCCACTTCATAATAATGTTTGATACCATACTTCTTCGCGAATTCTCTCATCATTTTGCTGAAACCGGCGGCAGCAATATCTTTTGCCGGAGTCAGATGATCATTTACCAACGCTATCTTATTCGGGTCAAAAACCTTATCTCTGTTCAACTCCTCAAAAACCTGTATCGTTATCGGCGAAGCTATATCTGTCGCCATAGAAAGATCAACCTGCGCAAATATTATATCCCCAGGTTTCACGCTCGAATTCCCCGATTTATTTGCGAGTATTTTTTCTGTAAGTGTCATTCCCATTTATCTGTTCCTTTCAAATCAAATCTTGAATAGTTTTCAATGTTACCGAATTTAAGTTAATAAGAGAGGTAGACCGATGAAAGAGTAATCTTTTCATTGACTAATTCCCCTAAAAACCGCCTCCATCACCCCACCGGCGACGGCATTCGCCTTATCGGATATTGTATACATGTAGTCTCTGTTTCCCCTCGGGTCTACGTCTCCTATCTTCATCCCCGCTGAAACCGTTACTCCATCATAGAGCAGCCCTCGAAGTAACCCGTTCAGTTCCGATTTGACCTCCGTTCCGTTCAGTTCCCCGACTACATCTCCTTCCGACACCATCTCACCCAATTTCGCGATAGAATTAAATTTCCCGCTAACCGGAGCGCGCAAAACCCGCTTCGCGGTTTCCCCTCCCAATTCCCCGGGGATTCCTGTATCGGGCAAAGCCGAACCTTTTGAGATCACCCTGCCGAGGTCATGCCCGCGTGCCGTTTCTATAACATAATGGACATCTTCGGAAGCAGTCTGTCCGGGACCTAACGCAATTACTACAGGAGCCGATTCTTTTTTCAGGTCCGAATTTTTTTTCATCATCCTTGCGTCAACCAAAACAGTCGGGGAAAGATTATCGATTGAGTCCCCTGTAGGATCGATTATAATAGCTGCTATTCCCTCTTTAGCGCCTTTTAGCGCTCCATCGCTAACTTCATAAAATAATTTCCCCCTAACGCCTTCCACCTCTGTCTCGTTCTCATAAACCGCTGTGGCAAAAGAAACTCTCCTGCGGATACAGAAGGGACTCTCAACTTCAAGGGCAATAACAGGAAATCCGGCGAGGATGAGTCTGCGAATAGAGCCCGACGCAAGTTCACCTGCGCCGCGAAAGATAATCAAATTATCTGAATTGCTCATTTTTCACTTTCACTCTTTCTCATATTTTTCTATCAGCTTTTTATAATCTCCATTGGTGTTCACATTAAATTGGGTCGAATTATCTTCGATCTCGAACGTCGCTACATCGTCTTTAAATATCTCCGTCAAAATGTATCCCGAAACATCTCCACCTATCTTTAATAGTTCTTTGATACCTCCGGCTGAAAACAGAACAGGATGCGCTTTTTCTCCTTTATAAACAGGATACATCATAGGGGACTTAGGATATTCTTCCACCAATGAGAGCACTGAATTTATCAACTCAGATGTCATTAAGGGTTGATCGCCCTGTAAGAACATCACATGACTCTTTTTATCTTCTAACGACTTTATTCCTTTTGCGACCGAAGTTGAACGACCTTCTTTCCATTTTGGATTTACATGAATTTTGAACCTTTCCCCGCCCCCGATATTTTTAACCGCGTAAAGTATTTTGTTCTTGTTAGCTCCAACTATAAGCGTGACACTTTTTAAACGGGATTCTAACGCAGCCCTCAGGGACCACCAGAGTAACGGTTTCTGTCTAAATGGCAGCGTAAGCTTCGGAAACTTCTCATCCATCCGGCTCGAACTGCCTGCCGCTAAAATTATTCCGTGAACATTCATTTATTCTGCCTGCCGCAACTAAAATCTCATCTGCTGTTTCAATGAGATATGTGCCTAAATTTAGGGTCGTTCCATTCTGAAAATATCATTTACGTTGCTGTAAAGAGGATTGCCTAATCTACCAACCGATTGTAATTTATGAGGGTCTACCACTCCCTCAGAATATATCGCTTCATCTATGTGAAATAGAACCACCTCCCCAATGATCAGATAGTTTGTCGGTTCTCCAATTTCCACTATTTTTTCCAACCTGCATTCCATATTTACCGGTGATTCTTTTATACAGGGTGTAGAAATTTTTTCTGACTCACCGGTCGATAAATTCGCCTTCAGAAGCTCGTCAACACCGTATTCATAGTCTACCGAAGTAATATTCATCGCTTCCACATTTGATTTCGTAACGAGATTAACCACAAATTCTTCAGTTCTAATTATATTTTTCGCTGTGTCTTTTGGTATTCCACCTCTCGAAGAAGCCGAAATTGCCAATCGCGGCGGGTAGCTGGTTACTCCCATAAAGAAACTGAATGGCGCAGCGTTCGTGGAGCCATTCTCATTAAGTGTCGTCACCCACGCGATGGGGCGGGGAACTATTACGCTTGTAAATAGGCTATAAGCTTCTTTTCTTCCAATTTCATTTGGATCTATATTCATTTGTGCCTCCAATCCGGTTTTCGTTTTTCAGAGAACGCATTTAATCCTTCCTTTACGTCTTCAGTTTTCAAAAGCTCATCAATATATATATCTTCTGCCTTTGTCAGCGCCAAATTGAACTCCCATTCCGTTCCGGCTCTCACCGCTTTTTTGGCAAGAGAAAGAACTGATCGGCTTTTTCCTTCAAGAGTTGCAAGGAGTTCGGTTAGGGACTCTTCAAGTTTGTCATCGGGAACTACACGCGTTATCAAGCCGAATGCCTGCGCTTCCTTAGCTGATAATTTTCTTCCCGTTAAAACCATATCCATAGCTATTTTAGGTCCTGCTACCCTCGGAAACGCTGCTGCGGCAATGGGTGGATAACATCCGACATCTATTTCAGGCTGTGAAATATAAGTAGATTCCGCCGCAATCACAAAATCACAAAACGTTGCTAATTCGCATCCTCCCCCGATTGCAGGCGCATGTACCACAGAAATTGATATTTTATCCCATCTATACAGAAGTCTGAAGATGTCATGGAATTTTGAAAGCATCTCCTCTACTTTATCTTCCGTATGGTCTAAAACGTCTACACCTGCGGAAAACATCTTATCCCCGGCTCCCCTGAAAACCACAAAATGCGCATCCGAACTATTTTCTATTTCAACAAGTGCGCTGTTGATCTCATCCATCGTGGCAATATTAATAACATTATATGGAGGGCGATTGAGCGTTATTGTCGCCACCTGGTCGGTTACATTATAGATAATATTATTATATTGCATAAGTGTAACAGCTATGCTTTCTTCAAGACCTTAAGCGCTTGCGTTATTTGGTCATCCACGTTGTCTGCAATCCGACCAGCGAGTCGGTAAATCTCCGATATCTTCTCATAATGCTCTTCTTCCAATTCAGGAGTAGTAGTGCTAACAGCAAATATCGGTTCATCATCAGGACCATGCATTCGCAAAATATGCGCAGACTCCTGCTCGTCCGGATTTGTGATATACAGAAAAACTACAAAAGATAATGAATCGCCAACCGTGGCGCGATACCTCGTCGGTTCGTCACTCTTTTCCCAGGCAATTTTACCCTTTCGTGTTTTTTCGTAGAGCGAGTTTATTATAGATTCGTAATCAGGTTCATCAGATATTGCTTTAGCCATTAATATTCCTCATTGTGTATTACACTCTCTCAAACAGAGCGGCGATTCCCATGCCTCCCGAAACGCACAATGTCGCTATGCCGTATTGGGATTTTCTTCGCTGCATTTCATGCAGTAAGGTCACCGTTATCCGGGCGCCGGTGCACCCAATTGGATGACCGAGCGCTATCGCTCCACCGTTTACATTAAGCTTTTCTTCATCAATATTCAACTCCCGTTGACATGCTATCACTTGAGCCGCGAAAGCTTCGTTAATTTCTATCAGGTCGACATCTTCGACTTTTACCCCCGTTTTCTCTTCCAATTTCCGCAAAGCCGGCAACGGTCCTAATCCCATATACTTCGGGTCCAAGCCAACTACGGAATAATCGATAAGCCGAGCCATCGGTTCGATATTATGTTCTTCAGCGCACTCCTTTGACATGACAAGCAATGAAGCCGCGCCATCCGTGATTCCTGAAGACGCTCCCGCATGAACGATACCTTCTTCTTTAAATACGGGTTTAAGTTTAGAGAGCGACTCAGCCGTGACACCGCTTCTCGGATTTTCGTCTTTGTCTATTTGAGAACTGTTTCCTTTTTTATCGCTCAACTCTACGGGTGTAATTTCAGATTCAAATTTTCCCTCTTTAATCGCCGATTCACATTTCTGTTGACTCCGGGCTGCGTATTCATCCTGCTCTTCACGCGTAATACCGTATTTATCCACAAGGTTTTCCGCCGTCTCCCCCATCAATACGCTGCAGAGAGGACACATGAAACCATCCCAATATTGAGCGTCCAACAGTTCGCTGTGCCCCAATTTATAACCCCACCGCGCGTTCATGAGAAGGTATGGAGTAGTGCTCATAGATTCCATCCCGCCGGCAATTATCGCATTGCTGTCGCCAAGAGCGACTGATTGCGCGGCAGCTATGATGCTCCTTAACCCTGAAGCGCATGCCTGATTCAGTGTCCACGCGGGAACCTCATCCGGTAACCCGGATAGCCGAACAACCTGACGGGCTGGATTCGGCCTATTACCAGCCTGCCTGCCGTGCCCGAAGATTAGTTCATCCACCGAATCACGAGAGATTCCCGTACGGCTCAACGTCTCCTTGACAGCTGTTTTGCCGAGTTCCACGGCTTTTGTCTCTTTGAAAACTCCTCCGAAACTACCCATAGGAGTGCGAACAGCGCCAGCCAGATAAACTTCTCTGCGTTCCAATCAACTAACCTCTGTACACCGCGTTTGAGTTTGGCGTTTCCCAGACCCTCACACTCGTCACGGGAAACCCTAACGAACCGACCTGGTCGAATATCATTTTTGCAATGAATTCTGCCGTCGGATTTCCATCAACCGCTAAATATCTTTCTTCCAACTCCTCAAGAATCGGAATTATTTCATCTTCTTTGTTCAACAGCATCACATGATCGATATTATCATCAATCCACGTTTTAACCGATTTCTTTATCTCCGAGAAATCATAGACCATCCCCATCTCGTCAAGTTCTTCAGAACTCAATTCAATTTCCGCCTTGGCGTTATGACCATGGAGGTGTCTGCACTTGCCTTCGTAATTCAACAGGCGGTGACCGTAACAGAATTCAATAGTTTTTATTACACTATACATCTCGTCCTTCGATTGTTTTATCTTTGTCAGCAATAAAAATATACTCAGTGAATTGAGGAAATCACAAACAAAAAAGTTGTATATCTTTTTACTCTTATTTAGTTTGGCTTTCATAAAGTTTAATATGATTAAATTAGGACTCAATTAATTTACACCTTAAAGGATCTGAATTTTGTTAGCTGTTACTAAACCCAAGCCTTCATTAGATAAAGACTGGCCTAAGAGCTTCGAACTGACCGATATGCCGGAAGCTACGTTGAACAATGATCTCGACGTGATAATCGAAGTTGCCTCAGGAGCGATTTGTGGCACCGACGTTGGTATTTACAAATCCAAGGATTCTTTAAAGGAGGAGATGTTAGAAGCAAAGGTAGATCCGATAATCATCGGACACGAATTCGCCGGAAGTGTTGTAACCGTGGGGAATAGCGCTCTTGAATTTTTAAGTAAAAAGTTTAACGCATCGGCGAACAATGACTTTAAAAATCAGATTCTTAATAATTACCATGCCACCGCTGAAATGCATATCACTTGCGGCAGCTGCCTGCAATGTCGAATCGGCGAGAAGCATGTATGCAAGAATACTCTTATCAAGGGAATTCACATGCACGGAGCTTTTACGAAGTATGTGAGCGTCCCCGCAGAAAATTTGGTTCTTATTCCGAAGGGAGAAATTCCGCTCGATATAATGTCCTTTATGGACGCTATAGGAAATGCCGTTCACACCGCAAGCAGCATGGAGAAAAAGGATAAGACTATCGCCATACTCGGCTGCGGCATACAGGGATTGATGGCAACAGCGATTTCTCATCAATTAGGCGCAAAAAAAATATTTGTCACTGATGCTTCTCATCCGGATGTCGGGATGACGCACGAAAGGCTTGAATCTACCCATTTCGACATGGCGCGAAAATTCGGGGCGGACGTCTGTTTCGACATGGCGATCCCGGAAAACCGGCAATTGTTTTTGGATTACGTAATGGAAGAAACAGATGGTGTCGGCGTTGACGGCGTGCTTGAGATGTCCGGGAACTATAGAGCATACGAAGACGCTTTCAGGGTAATTCGTTCCGGCGGTATTTTCGCCTTATTAGGGCTTCCGAGTGGAGAGTTCAATCTAAATTTCGCCAAGAGTATTATATTCAAAGGAGTTACGGTCAAGGGAATTATCGGAAGGCGGATTTGGGAAACGTGGGATATAATGATAGATCTCTTGAAGGACGGCTTAAGCGATACTTTTATGGATAACGGATTAGTAACCCACAAATTGAACATTTCGGAATTTGAGCACGCATTCTCTGAAATTGAATCGGGCAATGCTCTCAAAGTTTTACTTAAACCTGAATAACCGGGATTATTTCACCATGAACGATATGATAAGCATTATCAAAGAAGAATTAGAACGCATCCACGAAACCAATACTTTTAAATATGAAACCGAGATTGAATCCGCCCAATCCGCTGTCGTCAAAGTTAACGGGAAAGAGATGGTGATGCTTGCCTCTAACAATTATCTCGGCTTATCCAACCATCCGAAAATAAAAGAAGCGGCGATACGCGGAATTAACGAATATGGACACGGTGTTGCCTCGGTTCGATTCCTTTGCGGAACTCAGACTATACATCGCGATCTCGAAAGAAGAATCTCAAAATTCTTAGGCAAGGACGATTCCATCCTTTTTTCGTCTTGTTTTGCGGCAAATGAGGGATTGTTTGCAAGCTTGTTTAACGAACCGCTCGGCAGGGAGGAGTGGCAGGACGTCATTTATACGGATCAATTCAACCATGCGAGCATCATAGACGGGTTGCGACTCTGTCGGTCAAAAAGCACCGTCAAACGAATTTATAAACATATGGACATGAACGAACTTGAACAATTGCTCAAGGAAGACAAGGATAAAGATTTTAGATTCAGGCTCCTTGTCACTGATGGAGTCTTCAGCATGGAAGGTGATTTGGCGCCCCTGCCGAGAATAGTCGAGCTTTGCAGGCAATACGGAATAACCCTGACAATTGATGATTCTCATGCTCTCGGAGTAATCGGCGACAGCGGGAGAGGCACTCCCGAAGAGTTAGGCGTACTTGGAGAAATTGATATTATCACGGGAACTCTCGGTAAAGCCTTAGGCGGGGCGGCGGGCGGATTCATAGCCGGGGATAAGGAGCTGATCAGTTACCTCCGGCAAAAATCCAGACCGTATACTTTTTCGAATTCTCTGCCGCCGAGTATCGTCATGGCTGCTATAGAAGCCTTTAATCTGATTGACGGCGATTCATCTATTATCAGTAAGCTCAAAGAAAACACCGCCTACTTTCGCAAGGAGATCAAAGCGCTCGGATTCACAATTTTGGAAGGCATTCATCCAATAGTTCCCATAATGCTTGGCAAGGCAACGCTTGCGCAGGAGATGGCAAAATCACTTTTGGACGAAAATGTTTACATCAAGGGGCTTTGGTTCCCGGTCGTTCCGAAAGGCGAAGCAAGACTCAGAACACAAATTTCAGCCGCGCTTAGCAGAGATGATCTTGACCGAGCTCTTTCGGCTTTTGAAATAGTCGGCAAAAAAATGGGGGTTATAAGCTGATTACTGTCCTACAAGATTTTATTGCTATCTATAGTAAGTTACAAATAATATAAGGAGGTCTCTATGCGGAATCGATTCAGTAATTATATCGTATCCATTTTCATATTATTAACCCTGCTGTTAAGCGCTTGCGCCAATGAGGAATTATCCACTTCAAGAGATTTTGACTTTGCTTTAGTAATTCACGGTGGAGCAGGCACTATAAAAAGAGAATCCATGAGCAGCGATACAGAGGCGGAATACAGAGCAAAATTACTTGAGTCTTTGCAAAAAGGTTATAGCGTGCTCGAAAACGGAGGTTCGAGTCTCGATGCCGTAATAGCCGCAATAAAAATAATGGAAGACTCTCCACTGTTCAATGCAGGTAAGGGCGCGGTATTCACTCACAACGGATTGAACGAACTCGATGCTTCAATTATGGACGGTAAAACATTAAAAGCAGGCGCGGTCGGCGCGGTGAGAAATGTTAAAAACCCAATAGAGCTCGCTCGTCTCGTGATGGAAAAAACATGGCATGTATTACTTATAGGAGAGGGAGCTCGGCTTTTCGCTGAAGATCAAGGAGTTGAGCTTGTTTCAGACGAATATTTCTTTACCAAAAGAAGGTGGGATTCTCTTCAAAACGCGCTTGAGACAGAGTCAAGGAAAGATCAATCAGGGCTGTCTATTGAATCATACAGTCATTTGGGTACAGTCGGAGCGGTGGCGCTTGACAAAAACGGAAACCTCGCTGCGGGTACGTCAACCGGCGGAATGACCAATAAATTATATGGTCGGGTTGGAGACTCGCCGATAATTGGAGCTGGAACTTATGCTAATAATAAAACCTGCGCAGTTTCCGCTACTGGACAAGGTGAGTATTTTATCAGAGGCATGATTGCTCATGACATATCCGCTATGATGGAATATAGCGGGAATAGTCTTGAAGAAGCCTCACATGAGGTAATACTGAATAAACTGACTGCCATGGGAGGCACGGGAGGAGTCATATCAATTGACTCTGACGGCAACATATCAATGCCGTTCAATACATCCGGAATGTACAGGGCGTATCACCGGGCGGGTGAAGAACCGGTCGTAAAGATATTTAAAGACTAATTATGATGAAGATATAAATTCGACTATCTTAACGATAATTTCCGGGTCTTTTAGAATTCTTCTATGTCCCAATCCTGTTGTAGTCACAAACTCTACGTCGGGCAGACTATTCGCATACCCCTCTCCTTGACTATACGGGACATCTTTATCTTCTTTATCGTGTATCACAAGAAACGGCATTTTCAATTCCACCGCGAATGAATCCACCGAAAGATCATGTATATTCAAATCACTACTCTCTTTAAACCTCTTTTGGATTCCTCTGATCATCATATCATTTACTTTAGCGCTGATGTTTATCAATTCACGGAAACTTTCGATTATATAGTTCATTGTAAAGGGAGACGCTACTATAACTACCCGTTTTACATTTAAATTATGACGATGTATCGCATTACTAAGCGCCATTCCACCAAAAGAATGACCAATAATGGCGCGGATCGGGCTGAATTGTTCATATATTTGCGTGATTATCTCAGAGCCCTCGAACAGGTTGGTGGTCTTTCCTTCCGAATCTCCATGAGCCGGCATGTCGAATGAAATAACCCGGTAACCTTTTTTATTCAGCGGCTCTGCAAGATGCCCCAAACGAGTCCCCCTGCTTGCCCAACCGTGAACTAAAATTATTGTTTCCTCTCCTTCACCCCATCTGTAGACAGCGACTTTTTTGCCGCCGTATTCTATGCTCGAGTGAGTAGCCGATTCATAGTATGGCATCTCTGAATCAGGTCGCGGAAGACCCATAGGAGTGAAGAACATTTTATCTGCAATACGCGCTGCAACATGAGGAGCCAAAACGCTTAGTACTCCTAAAGATATACTCATCAATTTGTGCACTAATTTAAAAATA
Source organism: Fidelibacterota bacterium (assembly GCA_022571215.1). Classification (GTDB taxonomy): domain Bacteria; phylum Fidelibacterota; class SORT01; order SORT01; family SORT01; genus SORT01. Next base: position 212,902 of record JACZYG010000001.1, read on the forward strand.
TTTAAAATGTTTCTGCCTCCACTTCATTATAACTCAGCAGTCTGATATAAATGTTCAATTCAGTAACGGCTCGCAATATAAACCTCAATTCACAAATAAAAAAGCCCGCCAACGGCGGGCTTTTGTCATTGAATTCAAGTTATATTCTAAACAGGTACTGGAACTTCATGAAATATTTCCGGTTCTCCGCCGAGAGCGGTTCCTACTGACAGAAGCAAGATTATCAGCAGAAATAGTAGCTTTTTTTTCATAATACCACCATGTTTTATTCGTTATCATTCAACCACCCTGACTGTAATCCCCCAGTTGAACGGATCGTATGGTTGCGACGCGTTCCAGTCATTAAACGAATGTGAACCATCGGTTTCGTATCGTACTTCATACTCTCCCGGCTCTAATATGATGGTACCGTCAAACATTCGATTTTTTTTCGCTCCTCCTGCGTGTTCTGTAATTCTGTACGACATCTCCCAAATAGTTTTCCCCGAATGAAGATCTTCAATCCACCCGTAATCATACATCTGTCCTCTGCTTCCTTCTCCAATCGCGTATATTCGCACTCTTTTCCGCTCATTCAACTTAAAACGAGCGGAGATCATATCATTATTACCCACGTTAATAACGCTGGCTAAAATATTTTCATCTTCCTCTTCTTCATATTCTTCGACATCGTTTGCATCAAATTTTGAATCAATTGAAATCAATCTCAAACCCCACGCCTTTTGATCGGATGGAGGCGATGAATTCCACATTCGATAAGAATGCGAGCCGTCAGTCAGATAATACGCAATGTAATTACCTTTCTTGAATCTAACCACGTCGTCGAATACTCTGTTCTTTTCCGCTCCGCCGGCGTGCTCCGTATCTCTGTACCTCATTTCCCAAACCCGTCCCCTGTCCGACGCATCGATTATCCAGCCGTAATCGGCCATCTCTCTGTTTACTCCCTCTCCAACGCAGTATATGTTCAAGTCCATATCTTTTTTAAGTTTGAACCCGTACGAAACTACTTCGCTGTTTCTCACTTTAGTCAGATTAACCACTGTTCTTTCTTTGAAAAATTTCTCGCTATCAAACATTTCTACATTCTTCCTGTCCTTGCGGTTTTTCAAATCGACCCTGATACCCCAAAATTCGGGATCGTAAGGAGGCTGGGAGTTCCATCTTCTCGGCATATGCGAATCATCCGTAGAATACACGACAGAATACTTGCCCTTGGGAAGTGTCAGAGTGCTTCTTTTCATGCGGTTCTTCCTTGCCCCGCCGGCTTCCTTAGATTTCCTGTATGATAATTCCCAAACGCGCTCTCCTGTAAGCAGGTTTTGTATCCAGCCATAATCGTGATTTCCGTTTCTTGTAAGCTCTCCTATAGCATAGACCTCAAGCTCAACGGTTCGGTTGGCAATAAATCCTACGCTCTTATATAAATTCTTTTTGTCCCCGCTAATCCAAATAAACGCATCGTCTTTTTGCTTTTCTTGCAGCGTATAAACATCTTCTCTGCTTAGTGTTTCACCATCGCCTTTTATAACTATTTTAAATTCCCTGTACAGATCCCACATCTCTTTCTTGTAGTGATCACGATCTCCTCTAAACCATCCCTTGAAAAATGAACTAAGAAATTCTCCTAAATCATCAATGTTGAAATCCGAGAATGACCTGAGAGGATAAGAAGCGTAATACACTTCATAAACACCCTTCGGAAGAGAGACATCATCAGAAAACTCTAACAATCCCCGGCTTCTTCGTTTTGAATCAGCTTCGGAAAGATCCCAGACAACCTCTCTCGTATCTGCGTCAAGAATCCAACTATTACCTAAAAGTACTCTGTTTCCGCCATCTCTGTAATAAAATCCAACTGCATCAATTACTATATCTTGATCTGAGTTTAAAACAAATCCTTCCATCCTAACATCTTCGGGGTATATATCGTCTATCTCTATAAGAGATTTCTGACCGAATAATGAAATTAAATTGAATGAAAGAACGAACAGCAACAGTGATATAGTACTAAATATGGTAGGTTTGGTCATTTCTTATACTTTCCTTTGTATAGGACGCTTTATATTAGGCTGAAATTAACTTTAACGGCCAATCTTACTTACGTAATTCCTGTTACTTTGTTGCCTATAAAGTAGTAATAAATTTTATTTTCTTGTATAGAAATCGCTAACCTCTTAATTTAAATTTACCGGGAAAAGTATTAATAATTTTAAGGAGCGAGAATGTTAATTAAGCAGGTCGTTGCATCTATTTTCATCGTTTTATCCCTTTACGGTTTTGCCGGCGCGCAGATAGCGCCCTGGCACTATCAAACTCTGATTTCAGAAGAGCTCGTAGATAAGTTTATCGGAGAGATATCCGGTGAAATTGCCATGAGCCACGTTTATGAAATGGCGGCATATAACAAGGGCAGAAAACTTGAGGAGTATCAAACTACTTTCCGGGAAGCGTCATACGTTTATAACAAAGCAATAGAATACGGTTTCGACACCGTAGAGATTGAATACTTCGAGAGCGATTCCATTTGGGATGGAGAGGTAGGAGAGCTTTGGGAAATTTCGCCTAATCTGACCGAAATAGCGGATTATGACGACCAAAAGGCGGTTCTTGCTGTCGGCAGCAAATCTACAGAAGTCACTGCTGAACTTATCTACGTAGGAAATGGCACGAAAAACTCTGATTATGAAGCTGTTGATGTCAAAGGCAAAATTGTTCTTGGCTACGGTGGTACGAATTCACTCCACAAAAAAGCCGTCTTGGAACGGGAAGCAGCAGGCGTAATATCGTTTGCTTCGATCCATCCTGTTTTCGATCCGGACCAGATTCCCTGGTTCGAAATTAGCAAGGATAGCGCAAAAGGTACTTTTGCTTTTAATTTAGGCTATCGAAGAGGTAACGAGCTTAGGGCGCGACTTGAAAAAGGAGAGAAAATCACAGTTCGAGCAACGGTGAAATCATCCATACAGCCGTATAAACATAATATTGTTCATGCTTCTATCAAAGGAAGAGAGTTTCCCGATGAATCAATTATATTTAGCGCTCATCTCTTCGAGGGAATAGCCAAGCAGGGAGCGAACGATGATATAAGCGGAAGCGCAGCTATATTAGAAATAGGACGCGCCTATCTTCAAATGATCAAAGACGGTTCACTTGAGCGACCGCGCCGAACCATTCATTTTATCTGGGTACCCGAAATACATGGCACAGAACCGTGGATAAAGAAACATCTCGATCTGGTGAAAACGATGCTCGTAAATCTGAATCTCGATATGGTCGGCGCCCATATGAGCAAAAGCTTGGGCAGTTATAATCTTCAGCGGACTCCATACAGCCGGCCGAGCTATCTCAATGACGTGCTTCAAAACGTCATAGAATATGTAGCGCATACGAACAGGGAGATTTTGAATAATAGACCGCGATTGTTCACAAAACCTATAATTGCGCCTACAGGTTCGCGCGATCCATTTCAATATAACATAGACTATCATTATGGTTCGTCGGATCATATTATGTTTAATGACTGGGGGGTCGGCGTTCCCGGCGTTATGCCGATAACCTGGCCCGACATGTACTACCACTCTTCTTCCGACCGGCCGGTCAATATGGACCCGACACAAATGAAGCGCGCTGCGTTCATCAATGCCGTCTCAGGTTATGCCATCGCAAACGCTGATGAACGAATGGCGTTGAAAATCGCAACCGACTCATACTCTTATGGATTAGACCGGCTCGGCAAAGAATATAAACGTTCTACGGAAATGCTGAATTCATCTGAACCGGAAAACCTTACTGCGGCATACAAACGCGCGTCCAATGTCTTAAAACAGGCTATCATCCTGCAATCTGAAACGCTGAGATCCGTGACAGAATTGGCTAAAGGAAGCAGAAGCCTCAAAAATTACGTTTCTTCGCTTGTTAAAGATATAAGTAAAACAGGAAAAGAAATGGAGAAAAGGCTTTTCAGTTATTACAAGCAAACAGCTAAAGCGATGAATCTGAGAGCTGTCAAGCCCTCTCTCACAGCCTCGGAACGTAAAGCCCGCAAGATCAGACCTAAACCGACTCTCCTCGTGGAAGGATATATGGGAACCGACCTTCCTTCCACCGCCCTGATAAGCAAAGAAACCGAAAAAAAGTTCTCGGCTATCGGCAAGAAAAAAATAAGGGAACTCCGAAGACTTATAGACGGTAAGCGCAACGCCCTCGAGATAACTCAAACTTTAGACGCTCAATTCGAGTCAGCCACCGAAGCTGAAGATGTAATGAACTATCTCGAACTCCTTAAACTCTCGGGACTCGTTAAGTTGTAATTTCTTGGGACTTACATTTCAGAATTTTATTCGTTACCCAACTCGGTACGGCAGCTGAGGTAACCCACGCAAACACATAAATTGTTCACTACCCTCTCAACATAAAAGCCCCCTTTCGGGGGCTTTTTTAAACCTAATTTATACCAAAATTATCCCTCGAACAACTCTCCGGCATCAACTATCTTCAGAGCTTCTTCGTTTATGTTCAGATCATAGGATTCGATGAGTTTGTCTTCATCCAACAGCTCCTGAGACACGCTGCCCGCCTGATATACAATCGGAGTTTTTTCTCCCGAGAGGAGCATATCACGAACCTTCTCCGCCTCCTCGGTTATGATCGCGACTTTCAGGTTTTCAGCTTGTAGATATTTCTTGATTGCCGCGTTCACATCCTCACGGGTGAGCTTTGGAAGCTCTTCCGCAATCTTATCAATGAAATAACCTGTGCCGTACCAGTCGGAATCCATCAGGTACCCGAGTCTTCTGCTTGCTGTCTGCACCCACAATTTCGAATAGTTGAGCAGGTATTTACGTGTCGTCTCGAAATCCTCCTCAGAGATGCCGTCAGTTACCAGCATATCCAGTTCCCTTATCGCTTGCTTCAGTGAAAAGAGAGCATTCGCATGAGAAACCGGTCGAATCCAGATACTGAAGAACTGTTGCCTCCGTGGAACGTTCGGCACCGGAAAAGTGCTTCCGCCGTCCTGAATGAAATTCTCTATATATGCGTAGTCGCCGTAATTCAGTCCCCTGTCCTCTCTCATATGCCTCATCAATGCGCCGTTGAACGTTCTGTGTTCGCCGAGATATGAGTTGGCAACCATAAGCGCGTAAAAATCCTTGTCTGAGCGAGTGACGTCAATCGGAGCGCCGATTGAGATTGCTGCTCCATCGTTATCCTTTTTGACTATCATTACTTCGATACCGTTAATAGGCTTTGGTTCCGGAAGCTCGACCACGGCGGGAGCATCTTTCGCTAAAACAGAGAAATCAGCCCGCATCCTGTCACTGAACCCGTCAGGATATCCTCCCGCAATTCCTATTACAAGATTATCCTGAGTGTAGTTAGCCGCCGCAAATGCCTTCAGGTCTTCGATAGTGAGAGCCGCAAGGGACTTCACCGTTCCCGCTCCTATGCCGCTATACGGGTGTCCTTCATACATAAATAGATTAAGAGCGGCTTTTCCGAGATTCTCATCGTCATTGCTACGCAGACTGTTCTTTATCTGATTTGAATGTTCATCAACAATTCTTTTAAAATCGGACTCGTCCCATCTCGGATTCAGGATCAGATTCGAGAAAATATCATAGAACTCTTCTAAATGATCGGCATGAACGTTTCCGGTAAAGACTGTGACCTCTTTATTTATCTGTTGACCTATATTTGCCGCCATCGGATAGAGAGCCTGCACGACATCATTATACGACATCTCGCCGGTTCCGCCCTGCGCCATTACGGATGCCGTGATAGAAGCTATTCCTTCTTTTCCCTTCGGCTCATTAATTGTACCGCTTTTAAAAAGAATTCTGAACGCAATTAACGGCGAATGGGCGCTCGGTATTTCGGTAACTTTCAAATTCATTCCTTTTTTATCAACAACTTTCGTTTTTGAACCTGCGCAGCCTGCAATAAGCAACAGTGAGATGAGAGTTAAAACTAATCTTTGTCCTTTCATTACTCACCTCCGTCATAGCTTAAATTAACTACAGTTTTGTTCTCATTCGTAAAGTATTTTTTCGTGACCATTTGTATATCTTCAGCCGTGACCCTGTCATAAAGTTCATATACCCGATTCACGGTCTCCGGGTCGCCTGTCAAGCCGATATAATGCGCAAGAGTGCCTGCAACGCTCTTCGGGCTGTTCAACCCCATCGCAAATTGATATTTCATGTGAGATTTAATAGATGCAAGGCGTTCCTCGTCAACAAGAACATTTTTCACATCCTCAAGCGCCTTATAGATCTCCTGCTCAACCATCTCAACATTCGCAGTCTCTTTCACGCGTGTAAAGATCATGAACATAGTAGCGTCTCTTTTGTCCCCCGCGCCTCCCTGAATGAAATCCACTAACTGTTCATCGATGACCAATTTCCTGTATAGAGGCGAAGATCGCGAAAATACCACCTGCGAAAGCAGGTCGAGCGCAGGCATATCAATCTCTCTGTCGCTGAATGCCGGACCATGATAACCGATAGCCATAATCGGCAGTGTTGGATTATCCCATCCTAATTTTTCTCTTTTTTCTTCTGTTTGAGGCGCTTCCTGAGGAATTTCGGGCTGACCCGGTCCACTTTCCCAATTACCATAATACTTTTCTGCGAGAGCCATCAATGATTCATGATTTACATCTCCGACCACAAGAATTACACAGTTTTCAGGTCTATAGTAGGTGTCAAAAAAATATAAACTGTGCTCGTACTGATTCGGCATATCCTCTATATCTTTTAGAAAACCTATAGTAGTATGCTTATATGTATGAGTTTGATATGCCGTATCCCGAAGTTTTTCTATCAGGGGAAGAAACGGACTCGTTATGCTCTTTCGATATTCCCCAAGAACCGCTCCCGCTTCCTTTTTGAAATCCTCTTCATCGTATTTCAAATTCAGAAACCTATCAGATTCAATATCCATTATCGCCTCTAAAGCGTCAGAACTGGAAAGCGAGTGGTATGCGGTAATATCATCATTTGTGAAGGCATTGTGGTCTGCCCCCAATCCCTTCAAAATATCGTTGTAACCTGTCGAAGAATACTTTTCAGTGCCTCGAAACATCATATGCTCAAAGAAATGAGCGAATCCCGATTTTCCCGGTTCTATTTCATTCCGCGAACCGGTTCGGACTATTGTGTAAAATGCGATCAATCCTGGACTGTCGAATTCTACCGATACGACCTTCAGCCCGTTTTTCAAGACTCCTACATTTATTGGATATTGAAAGATCTTTTCTCCCCCTTTAGTATCCGCTGGAAAAAATGTAAATAAAAGCGGGATCAGAGCGAAAAGAGACAATAGACTGCTTTTCGAAAAATTCATAAGTTGTACTCCGGTTCAATAGTTATGATTACTCCAATAATTACGTATAATAATGAAAAAAGTTATTAATAATATTTATATAGACAAGCTGATTTATTTAATTCTGTAGTACCTCCTGCTTTGATTTTTGCCGACTATGTTTATATTTACTCATTGAATAATGAAATTTTCCGGAATACATATTTCAGTCGCTATTTTATCACTGAGTTTATTGAGCTCGGGTTGCTCCATAAGGAGCATGGTGATAAATTCTGCCGCTGACGCTCTTAGCGCATCCGGAACGGCATTTGCCTCTGACGATGACCCCGAGCTTATTAGGGATGCGACAGCTTTCAGCTTGAAAACAATTGAGATTCTTCTCGAGGAACGACCCGAACACTCCGGATTATTGCTCACCGCGGCAAAAGGGTTTACACAATACTCTTATGGATTCGTCCAACAGGATGCGGACTTTATCGAGGAAGAAGATTTCGACGAGGCTCTGAGGCTCAGAAAGCGCGCCGCAAAACTTTATTCTCGCTCTATCGGATATTCACGCCGTGGGTTGGAAGTTCATCATAACGGATTTTTAGATGTCTTTGATGCCAATTCGGACTCCGCGGTTTCCATTTTGGATAAAAATGACGTAGCTCTGCTCTATTGGTATGCTGCCGCTCTCGGGCTTAAAATCGGTCTTTCAAAAGACGAACCGATGGAAATCGCCAAACTTCCACAGGTCGGCAGCTTGATTCATCGGGCGCTTGAGCTTGATCCCGACTGGGACAACGGAGCTCTTTATGAATTTATGATTTCTTACGAAGGCGGTCTTCCGGAATCTATGGGGGGTTCTGTGGAGAGGGCGGCGGATTATCTTGAAAAGGCGGTAGAACATTCTAACGGTAATCGAGCGGGACCCTATGTCGCTTACGCTGAAACCGTTTGTGTGATGCAGCAAGATAAAGAAGCGTTTGTCGAAAATCTTAATAAAGCCCTTGCGGTAGACGTGTCAGAGCCATCGGTTGACAGGCTTGCGAATATAATAAACCAAAACCGAGCCGTGTGGCTCCTTGAAACAGTGGATGATCTGTTTTTTTAACTGAAGTTATCGGAGAAATAATTGCTCAAATCAAATCATAGGACATTCTTAATTCTTTTTTCAATTTTACTTTTGTCAAATCTCGCAATTGGGCAGAAACGTATTAAGATAAAGATGGCTACGCTTGCTCCGAAGGGTTCCCCCTGGCATGAGGTGCTAATGAAGATGGGGCGGGAATGGCAAGAGGTCACTAACGGAAAAGTGATCCTTAAGATCTATCCGGACGGTGTGGCGGGAGACGAAGATGCGATGATACGGAAAATGCGTATAGGACAATTCCAGGCTGCCGCTCTGACGTTCAACGGTATCGCATTTATTGACCAATCAGTAAACGCATTCGCTATTCCTATGCTATACGATAATTATGAGCAGCTCGATAAGGTTAGGGATATTGTTGAAGGAGAGATAAAACGCAGAATTGAAGCAAAAGGTTTTATTCTGCTCGCATGGGCTGATGTCGGGTGGATTAGATTTTTCAGCACTGAACCGATGCGAACTCCGGAAGAATTAAAAAAGATGAAAATGTTCACCTGGGCGGGTGATGAGGTTGCTCTCAGAATGTGGAAAAACGCCGGCTACCGCGCTGTACCGCTTCAGCCTATTGATATTCTCACCGGATTACAGACCGGTCTCATCAACTCGTTTTCCTCACCTCCTTTCGGGGCGCTTTCTTCTCAGTGGTTCGGTATAGCCGACCATATGTTAGACCTGCCGTTTGCCCCGTTCACGGGAGGATTCGTCATTGACAAGAAGACATGGAACAAAATCCCCGAGGAGTATAAACCCGATCTCATTGCCGCCGCGGCTAAGGTAGCGAAGAAAATTAAAGACGACCTGCGTCATGGAGACCAGGCGTTTATAGATGCGATGGTGGAGCACGGTCTGACAGTTCATGAGGCGAATGCCGAGACGAGAACCCTTTGGAGGGAGACTGCCCGGACTTTTTATGACGATCTTCGCGGTGATTTTGTTCCGGCGGATATTTTCGACTGGGTCGTCTCTCTAAGTGACAGCATCAGGTATGTAGATTCCGGAAATACATCTGGTCACTGACTATACCCGCTGATTATATTGATTCAATGAAGACTCGATATAATAGACTTCTCCAATTCGTTCACTCTACTGAAGATTATATTTCTATAATTCTTCTTTTACTAATGGCATTACTCCCATTGATAGAAATTGTCTACAGAAATATCGCTACGGGAGGAATACCCGGCTCTTCCGTAATTGTACAGCACCTGACTCTTTTAATAGCATTCACCGGAGCAGCCATTGCGGCAAGAGAGGGTCGTCTTCTGTCACTGACGTCCGGCAGGGCGCTATTTAAAGGTAAATACGGTGAATTTACACGGTATTACGCCTCTGCGATCGGAGCGGCGGTTTCTGTCGGGCTTTTCTGGGCAAGTTGGCAGATGGTCAAAATCGATTATGAATACCCCATCAATATTATTAAGGGAGTTCCTAATTGGACAGCCGAAGCTGTAATGCCGATCGTATTTATTCTGATAGCGGTAAGGCTTATTTTAAAATCATCTCCTCGAATAAAAATAAGACTTGTCATCGTGGCAGTGGTAATACTGATTGCAATTCTCGGAAATGTTGAAGCGATACAGGGATCCAATTTTGTCTGGTTTGGTCTTTTACTGATTATCATTTCTGTCGCATTCGGAGCGCCGATTTTCGTTGGACTCGGCGGGGCGGCGCTGTTGCTGTTCTGGAGCGATTTTGTGCCGATCGCTTCCATTCCCGCCGAGAGTTACCGGATAGTCGTTTCCCCCACACTCCCGACTATACCTCTATTTACGCTTGCGGGGTATATTCTTGCGGAGAGCAATGCCGCGAAGCGTCTCGTAAAAGTATTCCGCGCATGGTTCGGCTGGCTCCCCGGTGGAACTCCAGTCGTCACCGTTGCTGTCTGCGCGTTTTTTACCACATTCACCGGCGGTTCCGGAGTCACGATACTTGCTCTCGGCGGACTTCTTCTTCCCATGCTGATACAAGAAAAATATCCTGAAAAATTCTCTATCGGACTCCTAACCGCCTCAGGTTCGCTCGGACTCTTTTTCCCGCCGAGTCTTGCCGTGATACTATACGGCGTGATTTCTCATACTCCTATAGATGAGATTTTTATAGCCGGAATCGTTCCGGGAATTTTTCTCATGATCCTCGTAGCGCTGTGGGGAATAAGGCAGGGCTATCTGTCGAAAATAGAAAGAACGGAATTCAACTTAAAAGAAGCCTTTGAGGCGCTGTGGGAAGCTAAATGGGAAGTGGCTCTACCTGTTGTCGTCCTTGTAGGTATTTACGGCGGATTCACCACGATGGTAGAGACGGCAGCCTTAGCTGCGCTTTACGCTCTCGTGGTAGAAGTGTTCATACATAAAGACCTGAGCTTGCGGTATGATCTTCCCCGCGTGGTCTCATCTTGCGCGACCCTTATCGGTGGCGTGCTCATCATACTCAGCGTAGCCATGGGTCTTACCGCATATTTAGTTGATGCCGAGGTTCCGATGCTTGCGCTCGAATTCGTGCAGACGCATGTGGAATCACCATGGGTATTCCTACTTACACTTAACATTCTCCTGCTTTTGGTCGGAGCGATGATGGATATCTTCTCCGCTATCGTAGTGATTGTACCGCTTATAGTTCCCATTGCTGCCGCATACGGAATTGCTCCCGTGCATCTCGCCATAATATTTCTCGCCAACCTTGAATTAGGCTACCTGACTCCGCCTGTCGGAATGAACCTCTTTCTCGCGTCATACAGGTTCGACAAGGATTTGCTTACCGTTTATCGCGCGGCAATCCCCTATCTCATAATCCTCCTGATAGGCGTTATAGCAATTACGTATATCCCGATATTAACGCTCGGGCTTGGAAGGCTGCTCGGATACTAAATCAAGTTTAATCTTGCTTTTACCACTCCATTTTGGGTAATATTTAGCCTGCTTTTATAAAATTTTGGCTTTTTAACATAGTTCCAACTATCTACCCGCCGATTCTGAAAAAGGGCAGATAAATAAGGAGGGGCAGATGTCTCAAGATAATTCTATTAAGGTAACTTCAGAAAGTTCAGAAATTTATAATCCGAGTGATGAAGTGCTGAATCAGGCAAATATAAAAGATTATGATTCTCTTTATAAGCGTTCTATTGAAGACAGGGAAGGGTTTTGGGCTGAGGAGGCGGAAAAGCTCAGTTGGTATAAAAAATGGGATAAGGTTCTTGACGATTCCGACAAGCCTTTCTATAAATGGTTCACCGGAGGAAAAACGAATATCATTCAAAACGCAATTGACAGGCATCAAGAGACGGCTATCGCCGACAAGACAGCAATCATCTGGGAGGGTGAGCCGGGCGACAAACGAAAATTCACGTATCGTCAGGTCAACGAGGAAGTGTCCAAATTCGCTAATATCCTTAAAGATAAGGGTGTCAAAAAAGGTGACATCGTCACTATTTATATGCCGCAAATTCCTGAACTCGCCTTTGCCATGCTCGCCTGCGCGAAGATCGGCGCGGCTCACAGCGTGGTGTACGGCGGATTCAGCGCCGAAGCTCTTTCCCAACGAATTAACGATGCGAAATGCCGCATCCTCATCACCGCAGACGGCGGATGGCGAAGGGGGAAGATCACCGACCTCAAAGCGATCTCAAATGATGCGATGTCACGCTCTTCATCAGTGGAAGTCTGCATCACCGTAAAACGGACTGAACATGAAGTTGAGATGCGGGAAGGTCGCGACTATTGGTATCACGAGCTTCATGCAGAGGCGAGCGCCGATTGCGAAACGGAAGTCACGGATGCGGAAGATATGCTATTTATACTATATACTTCGGGCACCACAGGCAGACCTAAGGCTCTTCTCCACACACATGGCGGATATTCGCTGTACACTTCGGTCACTCTCAAGTATGTATTCGATATTAAGGATGATGATATATGGTGGTGCGCCGCCGATCCCGGTTGGATTACCGGACACAGTTATATTGTATATAGCCCGCTGATAAACGGCGCAACTGTTGTTATGTATGAAGGCGCGCCGAACTTTCCCGACCCCGGTCGCTGGTGGGAAATGATAAATAGATATAAAGTGAGCATCCTTTACACTTCGCCGACAGCTATCAGAGGACTCATGCGGTTTGGTGACAAATGGCCTGAGAAACATGATATCAGTTCTCTAAGACTTCTCGGATCGGTCGGTGAACCGATAAATCCCGAGGCGTGGAAGTGGTATCATCGTGTCATTGGCAAAAATAAATGCCCGATAATGGATACCTGGTGGCAGACAGAAACAGGCGGGTTTATGATTACACCGCTTCCCATAACACCGTTAAAACCCGGCTCGGCTACAAAACCGTTCTTCGGAAATGAAGTTGCCGTAGTTGACGATGACGGAAACGAAGTAGCTGTCGGAGAGGAGGGTAAGTTGGTGCTGAAAGCGCCCTGGCCCGGAATGGCTCGCACAATTTACGGCGACGATGAACGCTTCAAAGAGGTCTACTGGAAGGATTACGAGAAACAGGGCTGGTATAAAACAGGTGATTCCGCCCGTATAGATTCCGACGGCTACGTCTGGATAATCGGTCGTATAGACGATGTTATCAAGGTCAGCGGATACCGGCTCGGAACGGCGGAGATCGAAAGCGCGCTCGTAAGCCATGACGCTGTCTCGGAAGCCGCCGCTATCGGACTCCCGCACGAATTAAAAGGTAACGCCATTCATACATTCGTCATTCTTCGCGAGGGATTAGAAGGCTCTGATGAACTCCGGGAAGAACTCGGTCAGCATGTCCGCAGCGAGATAGGACCTATCGCCCGGCCCGAATCTATCGAGTTCGTGGACTCGCTCCCGAAAACCCGAAGCGGCAAGATAATGCGGCGTGTGCTTAAAGCCCGCGCCCTCGGCGAGGATGAAGGCGATCTTTCGACTTTGGAGGAATAAAGAATTAAGAATTTGCGGGTTAGGGTCACCGCCTTTGGCGGGACTGTCGCTTCTGTCGAAGACACTCCTTTGGGTGTCCTGACCATGCTTTCAAAACAACCACCCCTCAGTCCCCTCCTTACAAGGAGGGGATATTCATCGTCATGGGATCCCGCCATCGGCGGGGGATGTTGTGACACGGCAATCTCATAATTGCGATTGGATAAACCTGAGATTGACACTACCTGATAAATCAGGTTTCGCAAAGACACCTACATGCGATTCAGGATTCTTCAACCTCCTCCTTTAGGGGAGAGGAAAATCGTGCGAGTCAGGATTTATCCTGACTGCATAAAACTTTTAATTATTAGATTTATTCAGTTGATTCCGTAGGAATGCCCAAGTTCCTCTTCATCTGAAAAATAAAGAGAATTTATACCTACCTCAACAAAACCATCTTTCTGACCTGCTCGAAAGATTTGGTAGGCGTTTGAGCGGTGAGTTTATAGATATAGACACCGCTTGCGAGGCTCATACCGTTGTTATTTCTGCCGAACCAGGTTGCTGTGTGGAAGCCCGCATCCTGCTGATTGTCAACAATAGTTGAGAGTTCCTGTCCGAGTAGATTATATATTCTGAGGCGAACATATGCGGGTTCGGGGAGCTCGTAACCGATTTCAGTGACCGGATTAAACGGATTCGGATAATTCTGGAGGAGCGAAAATTTTTGTGGTAATAGCGCTGTCGGTTCCGTCCCGATGATTATATCTACCTTAAACATATAAGGAGACGTCCCTCCCTCCAACGGAACGGTAGTGACGTTACCGTCGTTGTCAATTGCTTCTACGTAGTAGCTGATTTCGGTTTCCTGTTTCTGTCCCGGTATGGCAGATTCATAACGGAATTCAGCTGATCTTGTCATGGGGAGAGTGATGAAATCGGAACCGTTTACAGAATAATTCAGATTCGCCTCGATAATGCTTCCCTCATCTGAGATAACAGCCCCAACAGCATAACCGGTTGTGTCCGGCGTGTCTTGAATTTGCGGGACATCAAGAATAACAGGGTTCATAGATTCACTCGTATAGATGCCTATCGCTATATCATCCGCATAGAAGCCGTCATATTCCACGCCGTCGTTCATGGAAGTCATTAGGCGTATCTTACTGTTAGAAACGTCACCTGTCAATAGTTTTGAGATATCGAGCTCTTGTGTTTTCCATCTGTAATTATTATAACCGCTGTACACAGGTCTGTTTTGGAACTGAATCCCAACCTGCGTATCGTTTCCTTTCAGAGAATTCCACGTTACCCCGCCATCCGGTGAATATTGCACCATTGTAACGTCGGAAACGTTTTCGATATCCCAGCGAGCTTTAAGGCTGACAAAAGCGCCGTTGACATTCGTTAAATCTATCGGTACCGCTAACACCATTTCCGTAGTCGAATTTATGCCCGGCTTCCCGTCAGGGCTGTCGTTAAACGCCCAATCTCCTGTCGCGGCATATTTGTCTGAAATTCCCCACGAACCGGTCGAGTTCCAGTTTCTCATACCGTCTTCCGCCCCGTCGAAAAAAACTAATACAGGGCTTCCGACAACTATCCTGACAGTGTCAACGCTATAATATGACCCGATTGCGTTTGCTCTCCATGTTACGTTGAGCTCGAGAGTATCTCCCGGCACGGCAGCGCTGTTTAATGAAATCAAAAATGGCTCGGTTGAATTATCAGTCTCCGTCAAAATCGCGGCATCAGGAAAACTAACCTTAGATCTGTTTATAGTCAGCAGCGGATCGTTCGTTGAGATCGTCCCCGTAATACCGGTCGCGTTTGCGCCAACACCCTTATTTTTTGCGTATAATATCAATGAAACAGTCTCACCCGGGTCAAGCCAACCGTCCGCATCGTTGCTTGAGGAATCAATATTCAGATAGTCACCTATATCATGTTCTGTTACGCTCAAATATGCTCCGCCAAGCCACGCCAATGTCTTGTTCATATGGAGTACTTCTTCCATCATCGGAAGAATCCGACTCGGTTCGGGCCAAAAACCGTCGTCATTTGTGCCGATTTCAGGTGTCATCCAATAAACGCCGTAAGCCTTATACATCTGATCGTCGGATATTCCGTTTACATCATCTCGTACCGTTTGTCCGGCAGTACCTGCGACATATTTATTAAAACGGGTCAACTCCTCGCCAAGATTTCTAAAAATAGTTGAATCGTTGGTCTCCGAATCAGAAAATCCCCAGGGCCAGATAAGGAGATTTCCGAAGCTGTGATAATTTAAGGCTACCTTGAACTCCCTGCCCGCGACAAAATTCTGAAGTCCTTGAGTTTCAGGCTCCGAAACCGCGGAAGGACCTCGATATTTCTTACTTGAAAAACTTCCGCTTGATCCAAAATCATCAAAACCCCATTGATATTCAAAGTTCCGATTCAGATCAACGCCGTCGCTCCCCAGCTCAAAAACATCGCTGTTGTCATTATCTCTTACGTTCTTCCGCCACAACCCGCCACCCTTTGGCCAGATGCTGTCGTTTATCGCAAAGCCATCCGGATTTACAATAGGAATAAAATACAACTCTCTGTTATTCAGGAGATAAATCGTTTCCAAATCTCCTGCCGCATATGAATTCATCAACCATTCGGCAAAGAAAAGAAGAGCTGTCGGACCTCCCATTTCCCGAGCATGGGTCAGACCGGTATAAAGAACCTCCGGTTCCTGTTCGTCAACTTCAGGATTATCGGACAGCTTCCACATCCATTGTGTTCTGTTCCGATGAGTCCTACCTATACTGTCTTTTTCGCTGATAAGAGTCGGATATTTCGCTTGCAGGCTATCCATGAAAAGATACATCGAATCAAGGCTGAAAAAACCCATTTTTGTTCCGTCGCCTATCGTCAGACTCTTTCCGGAAACCCAACTCCCCGCCCGGTCGAGATAGAACTGGGTCATATCCGGAATAATAATATCGTAGTCTATGCCTTGAGATTTTAATCGATTCAGGTCATCTTCAGAAGCAATTATCTCTGAATAATAACCTTCTTTCCTTTCTACTACATCAAATCCGTTTCGCTCTAATTCGCGAATAGATTCTCTGTCGGGAGTTGATATTCGTATCAGGCTCGACTTGCCGTTTGCGGAATGCGCGCTGTCAAATGAAAACAGAAACAGTAAAACGATGGCTACGGTATATTTCAATATATTCATAGACTAATTCAACTGTGATTTATGAGTATAATATAGTGCGTTAGGGTTTTAAACGCCTCCGGTTACCTATGGTTTCATTTTCAGGAGCTTTTTTTCTCCCATGAGACCTTTGATGTAGTATGCACGCCACCCCTGATTGTAAAATCTCCAAATACCGTTGCGCGTTTCGGTTCAACGGCTGCCACAAAATCTTCCAATATCCTGTTTACCACATGCTCATGAAATATCCCTACATGCCTGTAGGACATCAAATAAAATTTCCAGCTTCGCAGTTCAACGCATTTTTTATCCGGTAAATAGTTTATTCTGATGGTTCCAAAATCAGGCAGCCCGCTTTTTGGACAGACGCTTGTAAATTCCTCTGTACTGATATTCAATTCTACATCTCTTTCGGGATATTCATAATCAAATGAATCCAGAACATCAGCCCGTATAGCCTCAGTGGATTTCATTTCTCCGACTATCTCTTTTTCTATTTCTCTCATTAACTTACTTTTCCCTCCATCTCAACATATTTGATAGGGTCTTCAATTCCCAATTCCTTATAGCCCCTTAGCCTTAATACGCATGATTCGCACTTTCCGCATGCTTTCTCTTCGTTTCTGTAGCAAGACCATGTAAGTTCTAACGGCGCGCCGAGCTCCAATCCATTTTTTATTACCTCTCCCTTGGTCATATGGATAAGCGGCGCTATGAGCTCAATATTAGTCTCAGGGCGAGTCCCGACCTTTATCATATTATTGAACGCATTGATAAAATCTTCTGTGCAGTCAGGATATCCCGCGCTGTCCTCTTCCATCATCCCGACATAAATTAAGCCTGCCCCTATCGCTTCTCCCCATGAAACCGCAATTGAAAGAATATTTGCGTTTCTGAAAGGCACATATGTCGGTGGAATACCTTGGATGTTCGGGTCGTAATCTTCTACGGGGATATTTCTGTCTGTAAGACTCGAATTCCCTATCTTGCGTAAATGGTCTATATCCGCTACGAATCTTTTGTCGAGATTATAGAAATCCGCTATCGCATGAAATGCTTCCAACTCTCTCTTTTGAGTTTTATTTCCATAACTGATGTGCATCAGCGCCAGCTCATGCTTTTCTGCCGCTATTGCCGTAGCTACCGCAGAGTCCAATCCGCCTGATACCGCCACGACAGCCAACGATTTATTCTGATTTTCCATTTCGCTGCTATTTATACTCCTACTGCCTTATCACCCCAGATATATTTATGCAGCTGAAGATTCACTCTCACATCTAAACTATCTTCCATTATCCACTTTATCAACTCAGCCGGTTGCAGCACATTATGTACGGGCGAGAGATTAACGATGGTTTTATTTTCCAACTCATATTCCTTTATCATATCAATTGACCAATCGTAATCAGCCCTGTCACAAATCACAAACTTCACTTCGTCTCCCGCAATCAATCGGGATATATTATTCCAATCATTTTCGTCCACCATTAGGCTTGAGGGGGTCTTGAAATCAATTATTTTTTTTACTCGCTCGTCTACCTTGATAGTATCAATGGAACCTCCCGTTTCAAGCAGAACTATCAATCCTTCATCGCATAAGGCAGTCATAAGCTCGTAACATTCTTCCTGGATGAGAGGCTCTCCGCCGGTTATTTCCACGAGCGAGAGACCTGTTTCTTTGACCTTATTCAAAATGTGCTCAACGCTCTTTTCTTCTCCGCCAAAAAAAGCGTATGCGGTGTCGCACCATGAGCAACGTAAATTGCATCCGGTCAATCGAACAAACACACATGGTAATCCCTGGTAACTCGATTCACCTTGAATACTCGAATATATCTCACTAATTTTTAACAATTTTAAACCTCAACAATATCTCTGCCACCCTAAAAAAAGGGGCGCACGTTGCGCCCCTGAAACTTGCTTTAATGATTGTTTATCTGTCTTTTCTGTTATATTTAAACGCTTCAACCAGTGCTATTACAAGCCCTATTTTAATTATTGCGCCCGGAATGAACGGCAAAAAACCAAGCGAAAGCGTATTCATCAGAGTGCCGCCGGTTATTTTCCAAAGCCAAAGATTCCCGGACAAAAATATTACGATGGTTCCCGCTGTTAGAGCGCCCATTAAACGCGAGCGAGAAGATGAATCGCCGATCAGATAGCTTACAACGGCCGGCGCGAGCAAAAAACCTGCTAAGAATCCACCCGTCGGACCCGCTAATAGCGCAATTCCCGAGGCCATCCCGGCAAATATCGGAATTCCTATCGCTCCTGCCGACACGTAAACCATTTGCGAAAGAGTACCCCTTTTACTTCCCAATGTCGCCCCTGCAAGAAGAACAAAAAAAGTTTGTAGTGTTATAGGAACGGGGGTAAACGGCAGCGGAATTCTGATCAAAGCTCCAAGAGCTGTAAGAAGGGCAAATCCGCCAACGAGAAATATCGTTCTTACAGCCCTACTTTCCTGATATGGTAAAACATTATTTATAGCGCTTTTCATAAACTGATACAATTATCTCTCCTTAATATTAAAACGGCAGATCATCATCTTCATCTTCCATCTCCTTCGATTCATCAGGAGAATTTTCCGTGTTGGGCGCTGAATCGGGACTTTTGCCTCCACTGTCTCCCTTTGAGCCGAGCATGGTAATATTGTCCGCCACAATTTCTGTCATATATTTTTTCTCGCCGTCTTGTTCCCAAGAACGAGTCTGGAGCTTACCTTCCACACATACTAATTGTCCTTTTTTGAGCCATTCTCCCGCAAATTCCGCTTGCCTGCGCCATGTAATAATACGATGCCACTCGGTCTTTTCCTGGTTTTTTCCATCATTATCTTTCCAGCGCTCAGAGGTAGCAAGATTCAGCTTAGCCTGCGCAGTCCCGTTAGGAGTATATTTCAGCTCCGGATCGCCCCCGAGTCTGCCGATGAGAATTACTTTATTCATACTGCTTATAGCATAAGCCATTATTGACTCCGATGATTAATTAAGAATAAAAATTACTTGTTCGCATCTAAAACATCAAGCTAATTACTCTCGGGATTTAATTGCCCGAGCAACCTTCTGAGCTTTTCAGCTGCATCTTCTGAAGGATTAACTAATAAAGAAAGAGATAAATTGAGTTTTCCGTGCGCTGCGGCTATTGATTCACTCATCAACTCATCACTAAAATAGTGAACAGAATTTTTTGTAAGGTTATTCGAGAATTCATCCAACCGATTGCTATCAGTGTCAAACGCCGCCCATACACCTTCTTCAACTTTAAAGCCCGCTTTTTCGGACTCGGTTTTTCCGATTGATGTCAATTCTTTGTCATAAACAGCAGTCATATCAGGAAATCTGGTTCCAAACTCATCAATATTTGCCCCTACAAGCGGATTGATTCCCGACAGATTTATATGATCCTTAGCCCAAAACATCAGTTCTCCGTTATCATCTTTTTGGAGCGATTCACCTATCCCGAAAAGAAACAGTTCTCTTATCCCAAGGATTTGCAATATCCTTACGCCTGCCGCGCGCAGTCGAACATCGATCTCCGACTCATCCTCAAAAAGCGGAAGCGTGTTCATAATTACATCGTTTTCAGAATAAAAACCGCCACCATTAAATCCCATATCTTTTAGTCCTGAAAGGGAAGAGTAGGCGATAAATTTTTCTGAATCAAAGTTTAAAAAAGTATGTAGTTTATTACCGAGAACGAATGCTCTTTTACCAGTTATCAGGAACCTGCTCTGTATTTCATTTGCCGCGGACTCAAACCTCTCATAAAGGTCCATTCGATTCGCTCTTTTCTTTCAAAAAATCATCCATCATACTTGTAGATGAGATTGCTCCTCCGATTCAGATTCTTGAACATCTTCATCATTCTGCTCATGTATGACCGGTTCGGAGTCCACTTTATCCTCTTCAATAATCTCTTTCCTGACAACCTTCTCCCCTTCATCTGTATTTACCTCGTCAAATAATTCCAATAATTCTATCTGAGAATTCAGCATACCCTTCAATTTAACCATAAATGAATCCCTCAGTACTGTCAATCGAGTTATCTCGTCCTCAATCTTCGAGACTTTTTTACGGGCTGAGTCCATTAACTTATCCGCATGTAACTCCGCGTCCCCGACTATCAACTCCGCTTCCTTACGAGAATTTTGCATTGATTTGTCAGTAGTTTCCTTCGCGCTTATCAGAGTATCCTGAAGGCTTTTCTCTACCCGCCGGTATTCTTCTATCTCTTTTTCAAGCCTCTTGCTTTTTTGTTCAAACTCTCTTCGTTCCTGTTGAAGTTTTTCAAATTCTTCAGAAGCAAGTTCAAGGAATGCCTGAACTTCGTATTTATCGTATCCTCTTACTCCTTTTTTGAATTCCCATTTTCGTATGTCGATAGGTGTAAGTTTCAAGCGTTACCTCCTGATTATTTAAGTCTAAATCCGATGTCAAGAAGACTTTCAACTACAAATATATCCGCGAAATAAAGTACCAACAATGCCGCCATTGGAGAAAAATCTATAGTTCCCGCGGGCATATATTTTCTTATTGGCGCCAATATAGGCTCTGTTATGTTATATAAGAAAACTACAAACTGATTGTCTCTGTCCACTTCGACCCACGAGATTACCGACCTTACCAAGAAAAGAATATATCCGATACTTATCAACAGGTCGAGAATCTTCCCCAGCGCAACTAATAAATTTCCTATGATAACCAATTCAACCTCCCCATACCGCGCGTTCACCAAATATTGCGCGCCCGATTCTCACCATAGTAGAACCTTCTTCTATCGCTATCTCAAAATCATTCGTCATACCCATCGAAAGATATTTCATTTCAATTCCTTCAATATTTGAACCTGATGCGCTGTCGTATAACGATTTCAATTTCCGGAAAGCGCTTCTAATTTTGCTTTCATCTGTTGACCTCGGCCCTACTGTCATCAATCCACACATCTTCAATTCAGTGGTCTCGGTTATCTCACTCAACAGATCCAACGTTTCTTCGGGTCTGACCCCGAATTTTGTCTCTTCACCGGAAGTGTTAACCTCAAGTAACAACTCTTTATCGTTCCCACCGACAGAAGCTATTTTTTTCGCAAGTTTCAGGCTGTCCACAGAATGAATGATATCAAATAACTTAAGCGCTTTGCTGACCTTATTCGATTGTAAGTGTCCTACCATATGTTTTTTAAATCCGCCAACAGTGTTGGGGAACTTTCTTTCGGCTTCCTGTATTCGATTTTCGCCTATATCGGTGATACCGGCATTAACAGCTTCTATTATTGCCATAGCGTCAAAAGTTTTAGAAATTCCAACGATACGGACTTCCCCTTCACGCCTTCCATACTTCAACTCCGCATCTTTCACTCTTTCGAGCACCTGCGCGACATTTTCAGCTATTGATATAGTAATTAAATCCAATATAACCTGCTTAATATATCTTCAGACCGCACTAAAATCAAGCGGTTTAGGTTAGAACTATTTTCTCCTTTTCGGCAGAGTGCCTCGAGGAGTATCTTCTAAATTGTATCCCATTTCAAACAATTCATCCCTGATCTTATCTGACAAAGCCCAATCCTTTGCTAAGCGGGCATCCTCCCTCTGCCTGATCATTTCATAGACCGATTGATCTATTTCCGTCTCTTTTTCCGGCAGTATTCCCAAAACTTTGTTCATATGGTCTAACTCAAGAAGAAATTGTCCGGCTTCCTCTTTCCCTATATCGCCCTCGTCTTTTAGGATATTTGCGTTTCGCATAGTCCTGTAAAGAGCTGACAGGGCTTCTGATATATTCAGGTCATCCTCAAGAGCTTCTTCAAATTCCTTATGAAGCTCCATTGGTCTCCCAGCACTAAGCGGTCCAACAAATCTTCCTTCCCCCCGGATTCTTTCCATGGTTTGCATAAAATCAGTTATTTTCCGGATGCTCCCCTCCGCCTCCTTCAGTTTCTTATCGGTCAGGTCAAGCTGAGAACGATAGTGAGTAGAAAGAAGCGCTAACCGTATCGCCTCAGGCGAATATTTCTTTATTAGATCTTCCAATAATATTATATTTCCACGCGATTTGGACATCTTCTCACCCTCGTATATCAGGTGAGCGCAGTGAACCCAGTACTTGACAAACTTTTTGCCTGATGCCGCTTCGCTTTGCGCTATCTCGTTTTCATGATGAGGGAATATATTGTCTACCCCTCCGCAATGAATATCCAGCTCCTCGCCGAGGTATTTCATTGACATAGCCGAACATTCGATGTGCCAGCCGGGACGACCTTTGCCTAATGAAGTTTCCCAATAAATATCTCCGTCTTCCTCTTTCCATGCTTTCCAGAGAACAAAATCGTGGGCGCCTTCTTTGTCGTACTCATCGTCCGAGACTCTCTCGCCGGCTCTCATTTCATCAGGATTTAAATGAACGAGGTTTTCCTTTCCGTATCCGGGATATTTATCTATCGAAAAATACAGGGAGCCGTCTTCTGCCTTGTAGGCATATTTTTTCTTGAGAAGCTCCTCTATCAATTCAACCATCTCGTCAATAGTTTCCGTAGCCCTTGGATATTCATCCGCGTTTTTTACATTTAAAACCGACAGACCCTTTTTAAACGCTTTTTCATACCTTCTTGTTATAGAGAGAAGCTTGCTCTTATCTCCGTCGGATGCTTTTATGGTCTTGTCATCAACATCCGTTATATTCATTATCAGCGTCACGTCATAATCCTTGTATTCCAAATACCTCCGCAGAAGATCCTCGAATACATACGCCCTGTAATTACCGATATGCGGATAACTGTATACAGTCGGACCGCAGGCATACATCTTTACTTTCTTGTCTTGAAGCGGAACGAATTCTTCCTTCTTCCTGGAGAGAGTGTTATATAGTTTCAGAGTCATAGATGTAAATTAAGACAATTGAGATGTTTAAACAAGTCCCGGAAGAACAGCAACACTGTTGACATAAATTTTCGCGTTCAATTTCAATTAAAAAAATTTAATATTAGTTTAAATTTAAATTGTCCTTGTAATTTTAGTACTTATTGCTGTTTATCGTCCAATATTGAATCAAAAAAGATAAATCAGTATTATATACCGAAAATAATTACGATTTTTATCTTTATACAGCAAACCACGGATTTATTTACTATATCATGTAGTTAATAAACATAAATTGAACATATTGTTAGTTTATATTTAAACCAATATTATTTGCTGCAATTCACCCTATTTGTAACATATTTTCATAAAATTACAACTGTTTTTTTTCAGGCAGCTATGATTATAGTGAATGTTCTACACATTTTATAAGATTGTCGCCTTATACCCTACACTATACAGCATATTACGAACAATATGCGTATATAATATTAGTTTACTCTTAAACTAATTTTGAATACCCAAAACACTAAAAATCAGCGCATACTCGAATGCTTTATCTCTGAGATAATCGTATCGCCCCGAAGCCCCCATATGTCCTGCCCCCATTTTCGTTTTTAGCAATAGTAAATTGTTATCGGTTTTCATTTCCCTCAACTTTGCCGTCCATTTTGCAGGCTCCCAATAACCGACTCGCGGATCATTCAAGCCCGCCTCGATTAACATATTCGGATAATCTTTCTCGACCACATTATCATAAGGCGAATACTTCACCATGTAATCGTAATCTTCTTTCAGTTTCGGATTACCCCACTCTTCCCACTCGATAGCCGTTAGCGGAATTGTTTCATCCAACATTGTATTTATCACGTCAACAAACGGCACGCTTGCGATCACCAACTCAAATAAATCCGGCTTCATGTTGGTAACGGCTCCCATCAACAACCCGCCCGCGCTTCCGCCGTAAATAACCAATTTATCTTTATTCGTATATTTTTCACTTATCAAATATTCCGCGCAAGCGATGAAGTCGGTAAAAGTATTCATCTTATTATTCAATTTTCCGTCTTCATACCATGCTCTTCCCATCTCTCCACCACCCCGAACGTGGGCAAGAGCATACACAAAACCCCTGTCTAACAGCGACAATATTTTCGAATCGAACGAAGGTTCTCTGCTTGACCCATACGAACCGTATCCATATAACAAGACCGGACGGCTTCCATCTCTGACATAATCGTTCCGGTATACAATCGAAATCGGGATGCTTTTCCCATCGGCAGCGGTGGCGAAAATGCGACGTGTTGTGTAGTCCTTTTTATCATAACCGCCAAGCACCTCATATTCCTTTAAGAGCCTCTGTTCTTTAGTTCCCATATCATAATCAAACACGCTTTTCGGTGTGATCATTGAAGTGTACGTAAACCGGAGTTCCTTTTTATTAAATTCTTTGTTTCCTCTCGCCCTAAAGGTATATACAGGCTCAGGAAACTCAACATAATAATGTGTGCCGCTATTCATATCTACTATACGAATCTGTTTTAATCCGCCCTTACGTTCATAAACCGCCATATGACCGTTAAACATATCAACGTAATCAATTTTCACATCCTCGCGATGCGGCAAGACCTCCTTCCAGTTGTCCTTACCGGGATTTTCGTCTGAAACTTCCATCAGTTTAAAGTTTAAAGCCTCGTCATTCGTCACTACATAGAATTTGTCCGCATGGTGATAAACATAGTATTCCATCATGTGTTGGCGTGGATGGAATATCTTGAATTCGCCCTCAGGTTCATCTGCAGATAGATAACGGACTTCTGTTGTCGTGGCGCTGCCTGAACTTAAAATCAGGAATTTTCCGTCTTTCGTTTTTCCGGGGTAAAGGAAATATTGGTCATCTTCCTCGTGATAGACCAGTTCGTCTGAAGCTCCGCTTTCACCAAGCCTGTGCCTGAAGACCTTATCCGGTCGATGCGCCTCATCCAGAGTATTATAGAAGAGAGTTTTATTGTCGTTGCCCCATTCAATAGAGTATCCACCGATATTCTTTACTTCATCGGGATAAAACTCTCCGGTTTCCAAGTTTTTTATGCGGAGTAAATATCGCTCTGATCCGTTACTGTCAACGGTTACCGCGACAAGATTGTGATCCGGACTTACCTCAATCGCCCCGATTTGGAAAAAATCGTATCCTTCAGCAAGTTTATTCTGGTCGAGCAAAACCTCTTCTTCAGCGTCTAACGTTCCCTTTTTACGCGCGTAGATAGGATATTGTTTTCCTTCTTCCGTACGATTGTAATAAAAATATTCTCCCCTTTTTTCTGGGACGGAGAGATCTGTTTCCTTTATCCTTCCCACCATCTCTTTATACAGCTTTTCCTGTAACCCTTCGGTGTGCTTCATCATCAATTTTGTGTAATCGTTTTCCGCTTCTAAATAATCTATTACGTCAGGATTATCTCTATCCTTAAGCCAATAATAATTGTCAACCCTTTCATATCCATGCAACGTCTCAATTTTAGGTATCTTCTTAGCAATCGGCGGCTGAGGCATGTTTTTGTTTTCTTTATCTGTCATTATATTCTCTCCTGCTGAACACCCGATTGAGACAATTGCTATTGAAACCATTGATATTATTCTTGATTTCATGAGATCTGTCCTTTTTTAAAATTGATTATTTTTCCGATAGCACAGGATATCTCAAATGGAAGTCAGTTGCATTCTGATACGCGCCGGCGATAGCGAGCAACGTGCCTTCATCATAAAGTTTTCCGGTGAATGTGATGCTTGTCGGCGTACCGTTTTCCCTGAAACCGTTCGGTAACACGATTGCGGGGTGGCCTGTCAGGTTCGTTGCGAGCAGATCGCCGCTTCCAAATGTGGGCGCAACGAATACGTCAACAGATTTGAACAATGTTTCCATCTCCATCATCAAAAGCGTTCTTGCTCGATTCGCATTGATATATTCCACAGCCGGTATCAACCGTGCCTGCCTGAAGACATTCGGCCATGCTTGCTTTTTTTGACGAATCAATCTGTCGTCGTCCCCTGAACGAGTCAACTTATCAAATGCCGCTGCTGCCTCCGCGCTCAGTATAAAACCGATGTCATAGACCGGAAAATCAGGAAATTCGATCGGTACAAGCTCGGCGCCAAGCGCCCATAATACATCCAAAACCTCATCATCGATAGCTTTTTGGTCTCTTTCTTTATCAAATTCAGCTTTCAGATAACCTATTCTTACAGAACTCAAATCAATATTTTCATTGTAGTTAAAAGGTCTGTCTGTAACCGTAAGGTCTTGACCGTCCGGGCCATATATTGCGTTAAATACTATCGCCGCGTCAGTTACGGAACGTGTCATAGGTCCGAGTTTATCCATCGTCCATGATAGTGCCATTGCTCCCGTTCGGCTGACCCTTCCAAAAGTAGGCCTCAATCCGGTCGTTCCCGTTCGCGTAGATGGTGAAATAATAGACCCCCAGGTCTCTGAACCGATGGCAAAGCCAACAAGTCCAGCCGCTGTAGCAGCGCCGGGACCAGCCGAGGAACCGCTCGAACCCTCTTCAAGATTCCACGGATTCCTTGTAAGTCCGCCATACCAGACATCGCCCCATGCCAAAGCGCCGAGCGTCAGTTTAGCGACAAGAACAGCCCCCGCTTCTTCTAATTTTTTGACGACAGTCGCATCATAGTCAAAGACCTGTTCCTTAAACGGTACGCTCCCCCATGTAGTTTTTATGCCCTTTGTTGCAAGCAGATCCTTAGCGCCCCATGGAATCCCGTGAAGAGGTCCCTTATAATTACCTGCGGCAATTTCTTCATCCGCCCGCTTCGCTTGCCGCAACGCCAACTCGTCGGTCAGAGTAATCACGCATTCCAACAGAGGACCGTATTTTCTCAACCTGTCAAGATACATGTTGGTCAGTTCAACAGACGAAACCTTTCGGGTTCTGATAAGCTCTGATAATTTTGTTATGGGCCAAAACGCTACATCTTCAAGATTTTCAGGTCTTTCAACGTTTGCGGGACGATTGTGGCTAAATTTGCTCGACTTGTTTTCAAATACCATTCCGGGAAGTATCGGGTTGAACACAATTGCCGGAACGATTGAATTCGGCATCTCGATCCCGCGCAGCGATTCATAATTTTCTAACAAATCGCTGAGGTCTTCGACCATGGAATCTTTTTCTGCCCGGCTGAATTCCAATCCAATTACGGCTGCTGCGTCATCTATCATGGAATAGGTCACACTTCTCTCGTTTTTTAGTGTGCCATAGAATATCAATGATATAAATGCAAGTAGAGCGACAGCGGCAATAGTTATGTAAACGGTTCTTTTATTCAGATTGCTCATTATTGCTCCATACTGAAGTTTTTCACATCTTTTCCGGATTTAAAATCTTGTCTAAAGTAAGATTAGTCGAATAATGATATTTAAACCTTACCTTTTCATGAATTTCTCTGCCCCAATTAAGACCTTCAGGCGTTTTAGCCAATTTAATGTATAGTTTTTTAAGAAACTTCCGCCTTCCGACTTCCATAAGAAACTTTTCTAAAGCAGGATAAGCCGATTGATAATCACTTTCTATGGCTAACAGAAACCACTCTACAAGAATTTCAGGATTGTTGGATTCATTAAACCCGAATGTTTTGTTCAGCTCGTCCATCTGCTCCCGGCTTGCATTCCTCGGAATATCTCTAAGGAATTGAAGCCAATGATGGGTCGTCCATCCGTCTGTCTCGATATCGGAGATTGAACCGCCGTTCACCCAGTTAGAAGCGCTCTTTGACACTTTTGCCAATTCATTTGAGCGCACTTCCGGGAAGTTACCGGGTAGTCCCACTCCGTATACCCATTCTGAAACATCCAAACTATCGCTTAGTTGCTTATTATCAGCCAATAACTCGGCATTCAGGTGTTCTATAAATCGTTCCGTAGTCATATTTTTAAACGCGTTATCGTCGAAATAATTTCGTAAAAACTCATCCCATTTTTCTCTTCCCACGGCTCTTTCAATAGCGGTCAGAAAGAAACGCCCCTTTTGGTATGGAATACCTGTAAAACCGTCATCCGGATCGCCTCCGGCAAGGTCTAATTTCAATCGCGTGGCCGGGCTATCACTCCCTAAATCCTTTACCTCTCTAATCAGATTTTCTTTATCAAGGACAGCGAGCATTCGGTCATACTCGACCCCGTACACCTCTTCCATGATTCTACTTTCGATATAAGTGGTAAAGCCTTCGTTAAGCCAGATATCATTCCAATCTGCGTTGGTAACGAGATTTCCCGACCAGGAATGAGCAAGCTCATGAGCTATCAGGGCAACCAACGACCTGTCCCCCACCAAAACAGTAGGTGTCAGAAAGGTAAGTCGAGGATTTTCCATACCGCCCCATGGAAAACTCGGAGGCAATACAATAACATCGTAGCGTTCCCACCTGTAGGGACCGTACATCCCTTCGGCGGCGACGATCATTTCTTCTGTTTCCCCGAATTCATAAGCGGCAGCTTCCACCAATTCAGGTTCCGCATAAACGCCTGTCCGCGGTCCGGTGGCTTTGAATTCAAGATTTCCTACCGCCAACGCAAGCAGATACGAGGGGATAGCCTGCGGCATATTGAAATTATATACTCCTTCCGCGTTTTTCTCCATAGGATTTTCGGCGCTCATGACCGCCATCAGTTCCGCCGGAACTTTTATTTTCGCGTCATATGTGATTCTAATCCCGGGAGAATCTTGCAAGGGTATCCATGTGCGGGCAAAAATCGGTTGTGATTGCGTATACAAAAACGGATGCTTCCCTCCGGCTGTTTGAAGAGGGCTTACCCAATCGAGACCACCTGATTTGGGTGATGTGGAATAGTAGATGTTTACTATGCTCGTTCCCGGCAGAATATCTATGATAAGCGGACGACCCAACAGATCTACCTTTTCACCCAAACGGAATTCGGTAGGTGTTTCTTCACTCCCGAGAGTAACGTTATTAATACTCAAATCCCCCGTATCAAGATATAACTCTCTCACATTTTCTTTTGTTTTTATTTTCAGGCTTACCTTGCCGTCAAGCGTCTTCTTTTCAAAATCCACCACTAAGTCAAGCGATAGATGGGTTACAACGGCTTCCCAGGGTCTTGAGAACGAATGCGGGTCTTTAACATATTCCGGGATGACCGGTTTCTCTTCCGCCATCTTAGCGGCTTCTTTCGTGTTTGAACATCCGAACACAAGGAACAACAACGCCGGTATAATCATAAATTTCTTTAACAATTTTTATATCTCCTGTTATTTATTTTAACTAATTCAGACTCGATGGAAGCCTCGGCGAGGAGAGCAACGCCTCAAACTCAGCCCACCTCTTTTCCGGATTATCGGATGTCCCGCCGCGTGACTCTATGTATTCTCTTACAAGGTCTTTTCCTAAATTATAGTTAATCACGTAAGCTCTGTATTGATCAATGAACCGTACCCTCTGGGCGGCTCTTTCCGGTGTTAACAATCGCAGCCGAACCAATTTCTCTTCCGCTTGTTTCCTATCAAGAATGCCGTTCAAATACCCTCTGGCTACCTCGTTATCAACATAATCCAGCCTTTCCGTGAGTTCAAAAACTTTATAGTATTCCTCTACCCGTGTGGAGTCAAGTCCTGCAAGCGGAAAAAGAATTTCTCTTTCGTATTTTATTCTTTCCTCACCCGGAAACGCGACTTCAATACCGAAATTTGCGCTACCCTCAGAGATCATGGATTGAGAACTGTATAACGGATTGACCGTGAATTCCACCCAACCCCTGCCTTTAGCTAATTTATTTTCCAACAGGACATTATATACGTGGTGTCCCGGATATCCTTCGTGACTTGCCACATCAATCACCCTGTCTATGCTAAGAGGTATATCTCGATTTAATTGAATCAGGCTATGATTGTTTCCCTTATACCAATTATATCCTGTCCACGACTTTCCTCTGACGTATTCTAATTCGAATTTTTCGTTTTCAGGCAATCGGATATGTTTTTTAGTTCTTTCTCTCGCCTCCCTTATCGCTTCCTCAAAGACGACATCCACCTTCTCATCCGGAACTATAAAATCTGCCTTAAATTTATTCAAACGTTCCGAAACACTTCCTTCTCCGGGTAATAAATCATCAAGTTCTTCTATTATCTTTTCAAAAAAGCTATCCGGCAAAGTCGGTGGGGTTGCATCGAATATAAATTTTGCTTCTTCGTCGAAACTGAACTTGATACCTTCTACCATATCTATTCGGGCGCGAACGGATTCCAACTGTTTTGCTAAATATTGCCTCCTGAGCAGCAGAATTTCCTCCTCCCCGGTCATATCAATTTCGTTTACGCTTTGCAACAGTTCTTCCGCTTCAGATTTCAATTCGGCGAGAGTCACTCCCGATAACTCCACCTCTTCCTTTATGGCAGGCTCGCCGTAATAAGCATCCACGTATCCCCGTTCATGCGTATCCATGCCTAACATCAGTCTTACATAGCTTTCAGCAATCGTATTCAGCTCTTCATTGGGATTTTTCGGCAGAGGTGTAACATCTTTTTTAATATTAGATTCAGCGCACGAGAACAGGAAGAGTATGAAAAAAACCGATAAAACATTCAGTAACACAGTTAAATCCTTAAATCTCATTAAATCTCCCAAGTCTGTTTTTCAATCTGCCTAAAATAATTAAAGTATAAATATACGCGCTTAATACAAAGAGCAATGAAAGATATGAACCACTCTAATTTATTACAAGTGGAACGTATTATAATTAACTCTGTTCAGAGTAATATTATGGGCAGGATGATAGTTTCTATCGTTATCATAATATACTTCTCTCGTTAACCCCTGGATTAATCCAGGGGTTACTGATATGTAACGTTGCAAGAAACCGTTTTAACGGTTTTACTTAAAAACCAAAAAACTGCTCTATTTGGAATAGCTAATTATTTAGCCAGCTCGACTATCTTCTCTACCAAATCTTGAAAGCTCATGCCAACCGCTTCTGCCGCTTTAGGCACGAGGCTTGTTTCGGTCAAACCGGGAAGCGTATTTACTTCAAGACAATAAAACCGATCGTCGGAATCGAGTAAGAAATCCGCTCTTCCATAATGCCTGCAACCGAGCGCATTGAAAGCTTTTAGCGCCGCTAATTGTACTCCGACCTCTAATTGCTCCGGAAGGTCGGCAGGGCAGACATATTCCGTCATTCCGGGTGTATATTTGCTCTTATAATTATATACCTTGCTCTTTGGTTTAATTTCAATTATCGGCAGAGATTGTTTGTCGAGAATTGTAACCGTGAGCTCCCTGCCATCGACATATTTTTCTACCATCACATGGCTTGAATACTTTGCGGCTTTCGCTGCCGCTTTATCGAGCTCTTCCGAACTATGTACAATGCTGAACCCGACTGTTGACCCCTGGTCATTAGGTTTAACTATCATGGGGAAATCCATATCACTGTCGCTGTAAAACATTTGCCCGTCACGAACCATCGTCCACTCAAGCACAGGAACACCTGCCTCTATGAATAATTTTTTCGACAGGTCTTTATCCATCGCCAATGCGCTCGCAAGAACGTTCGAACCCGTATATTTCAGCCCTGCGGAGTCAAGCAATGCCTGAATAGTACCGTCCTCCCCGAACGTACCGTGCAGGGTCAAAAAAGCCAGTTCGGCTTCTTTAATGAGCGGAGAGCTGAGCATCTCTATCGCTTTTGCCTGATTTGTCGTTTCTAACTCGGGTGGTTCGGTGCCCGGCTTAGTCTTATACAGTTCTGATTCGGGCGGTTGCTGCTCCGCGCCCAACAACGGATCAGCGATAGAAACATTATGCCCCGCGTCTTGCAGGGCGGAAGCAACTGCGCTGCCGGAAGCGAGAGAGACTTCACGTTCCGGTGAAAAACCGCCGCATATAACAACTATTTTCAATTTGACTCCCACAGATCCGACGAATATTTACGCATCGGTTACCAATCTTAATTTATCCATCGCAAAAAGAAAATCGAACGCTTCAGATAGATTATTGACGACCTTTACGGCATCCTCTTCCGTGACCGTTATCCCGGGGACGGGCTTTCCTCCTCGAATAAGAATCGGTTTTGTCCCTACTCTCATAGCGACGGCTACGTCGGTCAGCTTGTCTCCGACGAACCAGGTGTTTGTCAGTTTGATATTATATTTCTCCGCCGCCTGAAAAAATAGGTCAGGCTCAGGTTTTCGGCATTTACACTTATCGTCCGGAGTATGTGGACAATAAAATATATCCTTGATCTTTCCGCCGTGCGCTTCCACCTTTTCAACCATATTTGACATTATTTCATCAATGGTTTCCCGACTGCACAATCCCCGATTTATGGCCGATTGGTTTGAGACGACTATAATCCTGTATCCCTCGTCCGTCGCGCGCCTTATGGTGTCAAGCGCATCAGGCAGAAACTCGAACTCTTTCCAATCCGTTACATAGCCATCGGCCTCAACATTGATGACGCCATCGCGGTCAAGAAAGAGGACTTTTTTAATTTTATTAGTTTGAGGCATTTATATCTGAGTGTAATTTACTGCGGTAGCTAAGTATGTCAAGTTAGATTCGGCTCCTTGTTCATCTGCTTCACACCGAGAAATGAGCATATTTTTTCCGCCATATCCGTGATATCCAATTTTTCATCGCTATCATCACCGTTTAAATATACGAATGCGTCCCCGTAAGAATGCATACCGCTGAACCTATCTGTCCCGAACAATGTATTGCCAGAGAGATCTCCCTTCAGCTCGTAACCGGGAGACGGAATCGCAATCAGGTCCGGGAGCTGCAGCATTGATTTGTCAAATCCGGTCAAATTCCATTCCTCTCTCATGTCAACTACTTTTTGTATTACGTTAGAGCCGGTTTCAGGATCATGAACATTTTCAAGGGATTGCGAAATCTCTTGTCTCAGCGATTCCGCGATGTGGTCATTGGAGACATTTCCATTGGGAGCCTTACCTTTAAGGTGAAGATATATCCTTCCCGGAGCCATGCTGAATGCCTTACTGCTCGGAGCTATTCCTTCAAGATTATTGACAGTTGCTTCTCTGAGAGAGAGATATCCTGTCTCTATCAAATATCGGTTCAGATAAAAATCTTTTTTAAGTTCGGTAAAACCATGATCCGAGAGGATTATCAGCGCGGTTTCTTCAGTGAGCCTCTCCATAATATTCTTAAGGAAACTGTCAATCTGACCGTACAGCTTGGAAAACAGCTCAAGCGCCTTCGGTTCTTTATCCTTCATCTGTCGCCACATAAAATGGTGCAAACGGTCAGTTTCGAGGATATGAAACACGAACAGGTCCCACTTTTCTTTATTCAAATAGTGGATTGCGGTATTGATTCGAGCCGAAAGTGTTTTCGGTAATTGGGTAATCAAAGATTCATCTGATTCCCTTGCAGACCAGGCATCAATGTCAAGTTTATAGTCAAATGACCTCAGCGTTTCAATTTCTTCAATCGGATACACGCAACGCTCAACATTCGGCGCGAGAAATCCTGAAACCAATATACCGTTTATCGGAACAGGCGGAAATGTAGCCGGAACCCCAATCGAACAAACCCTTAGTCCAATCCGTGAAAGATGTTGATAAATTGTGGAAACCTGTATCTCTTCAGCCGTTGGCACAAATGGCGCATATCCTTCCTGCCTCCTGTCAACGAATCCTGTTATTCCATGAACCCCGGGATTCACGCCGGTAAGAAATGATGCCCATGCAACGGATGAGACCGGCGGTAGCGTAGTGGTCATCGTCTGAATTTTATTTGTTTTATGAAGAGATGATAAAATCGGTGACAGATTCATTTCCCCGATAGCGGGGAAAAAGGAGTACGGCACGCCGTCGAGCGCGATAACTATCACGCGCTTACGTGATGATTCGGATGATATTATTTTCTTGGAATTATATTCGAGATTCTTGGTAGACAAGCGCATGTCTCCTCAGAAGAAGGTAGAATTTATATCCTCTGTTTCATCTCCTGAAGTACTTCATAGGGAATAGCCATATTACCGTAACCCACACCCAATTTTATCGACGGCTTATTTTCGCCGTGGAAATCCGTACCTCCGGAAATGATAAATCCAAGCTTGTCCGCAATTTTCATCAGCCTGTCTTCCTCAACCTGAGAATGGTTGTTATAAAAAACCTCAATTCCGTCAAAGCCGGTCTCTTTCAACTCCGATAATAGATTATCAAAATTAGAGCCGTTTACGCCTAACGTTCCCGGATGCGCAAGAATAAGAAGTCCTCCAGCGCCATGAATCGCGTCAGCCGCTTCCTCCCGTGATAGACGATATCTCTCAAAATAAGCGGTAGCGCCCTTTTTCAAGTATTTGTCAAAGGCTTCTTGAATGTTACTGACATGACCGTTTTTCAGCAGCGCCGCTGCGATATGCGGTCTACCGACTTGTCCACCGCCTGAGATTTTTTCCACTTCTTCCATCGTTATCGGCATTCCGAGCCGGTTAAGCTTTTCAATAATCTTGGGATTTCTGGATGAACGACTTTCCTGAAGTTTAGAAAGAGTATCGTTCAATCCCTTATCTTCAGGGTTTATCAACAATCCGAGTATATGCATCGACCCGGGACCGTGCTCTACGCTTAATTCCATACCCGGAATTACTTCAACACCTAATCGCTCACCGGTTTCCCGCGCTTCCGCCAGTCCCTCGATAGTATCATGATCGGTAACCGCAATAGCTTCTATTCCATGCTCCTTCGCTAATGTTACAAGCGACGCCGGGCTATACGTCCCGTCCGATGCGGATGTATGTGTGTGTAAGTCTATCATTTAAAGGTAACCGAGTGCCTCGAGACGCTTCTGTATAAATGCCTTCTCCTCGGAAGTATATCCTTCATCCGATTTGGAAGGTTCTATTCTTCCTAATTCTTCTAATCTGCGGATAACGAAATTTGCCGATTCTTCAGGAGATTCTTTATCCGTATGTACCTCGATTTCTGCGTCTTCAGGAGCCTCGTAAGGATCGTCAATCCCTGTAAAATGTTTTATCTCACCTGCCAGCGCTTTTTTATAAAGCCCCTTTACGTCTCTTTCTATGCATTTTTCGATGGGAGCGTTGATATAGACCTCAATAAAATTCTCATCTTCTTTTCGGAGATTTTTCCTGATATAATCGTATGGACTTATCGCGGCGGCGATTGCAATCGCGCCGTTTCGGGAGAGCAGCCTGCAAACAAATCCTATCCTCATAAGATTCGTTTCTCTGTCTTCTTTGCTGAAACCTAATCCCTTGCTCAAGTTAGTGCGGACAACGTCGCCGTCCAATATCTCTACCTTTTCACCGCGTCTTGTCAATTTTTCGGCTAAAAGAGTAGCAATTGTCGTTTTCCCGGCTCCCGACAACCCTGTCATCCAGAGTGTCGTTCCCGGTTTATAAATATCTAATGATGCCACTATTCTAATTCCTTATTTATATAATTGGTTTTCCCACCATATCGGAGGGAATTTCTATTCCATGTAAATTCAATAGCGTAGGAGATATGTCTAACAATTTCGCCCCTTCAATTTTTCTTCCGCCCTCAACGCCGGGATGCTTGATCAAAAACATACCGTTCATGGCATGATTGGCGTCGTCCGGACCTGTATCATTCTCAAATGTATGTATTTTCCCGCTTCCGATGACCCCTACCGAACGCCAATACAGATCGCCGAAGATGACTATCAGGTCTGGCGCAACTCCATTGACCACTGGATAAAGCTCCTCCGGTTTGTGCGCTACAGAGTTGATGTTGACTCCGTCCGGATCGGTGATAGCAGCGATCTTTTCCTGTAATTCGTTTCGTAAGTCTTCATATTCCGACTGCTTCACTATCCCTTCCGGCTCACGCCCTTCAACATTAATGAATAACCTGCCGTAATAACCGCCGTCACCCCACGCCTTTGTTTTAGGCCAATCTATCATATCGAAAGTCAATCGGGTTGGCTCGGAGGGATATTCTTTCACGGTCAAGTAACCTTCCTTTATCAGCCATTCATTGAAACAGATTCCACCGTCCATCTTTTTAACGCCGTGGTCCGAAACGACCATAACCGTATCGTCCTCGTCCATCCGCTCAAGAAGCGTGCCTATCTCTTTATCTATATATTTGTAGTACTCGAGCATTGCGGAATTGAGTTTTTCGTCCTCGATGAATGAACGGTGAGTTTTATCGAAATATTTCCAGATCCCGTGATGAATACGATCCGTTCCCATCTCCACGAACATGAAGAAACGCCATTCCTTCTCATCCATGAAGCTGCGTATGACCTTGAAACGCTTCTCCGTCATCTCGTATATCTGTTTAAGGAGATATGTCTTATCGTCTGTCCTGAAATTCGGCACGTCAATCATGTACTCTCCAACGAGCTCGGCGATCTCTTCTTTTATTTCGGGAGGATATGTGTATTGACTATCAATACTCGGAGCAAGAAATGAGCTGACCTGAATACCATCAACCTGTCGAGGCGGATACGTTTGCGGCACGCCCACCGTGATAGTTTTCCACCCCTGTCGATTCAAAATTTCCCAAAGCAGAGGCTCTTTTACCGCTGTTGATGTAGCGAAATACAGAGCGTCGTACGAATGGTCTTTTCTGTTGCGGAATCCGTAATAACCAAGTTGACCCGGTGTCTTGCTCGTCATCATACACATCCACGCAGGCACCGTAATAGGAGGGATCACGCTCTCGAGCTCCCCATAAACTCCCTCTTCCATGAGTTTCTTGAAGTTCGGCATATCATCCACGAACTTGTCGAACATGAGCTCCGGCGGAGCGCAGTCAAGCCCGATAATCAGTATTCTTCCCGCCACTATGAAATTACTCCAGTGCGAGTCAGGGCTTGCCCTGACCGCAGATTAACAGTTGCGGGGATTCGGGCTAGTTCCGTAGGAACTCCTTCGGAGCCTGACCGCATACCGGATAAAAAGTCTACGTCTTTGCGAGAAGCGAAGCGACGAAGCAATCTCGTTTTTATCGTTTGTTCCTCTACTTCCATAAATCTCAAATCTAACATCCCTCTCCAAAAGAAGGGAGAAAAGATACGATATATATCCCCAAATGCAAGAATGAAGTATGTGCGTGTAATTTTTTAGCTATAACTTAAATTCAATTCGTGCTCAAATCTCCTTGCCGTTCAGCGAATTTTTCTTAAATTATCGTATCTACCTTAAGTAATAATTTACAATAACATGGCGAGAGCCAAAACCACACAATTGCAAGCCAAGAAAAACCTACAGGAGGAATTCCAATGGGTAAAGTTGATTTCAAGAAACTAATTATGGCAGGTGTTGCAGGAACTGCGGCTATGACGGCGGTGATGTTCATGGCGCCGATGATGGGGATGCCGGAGATGAACATCGGCAAAATGCTTAGCATGCAGATGGGAATGCCGGAAATGGCGGGATGGATCATGCATTTCGTTAACGGTATTATTCTTACCTGGATCTATGCCGCATTTCTGATAGACAGACTCCCATCCGACGGATGGAAGCGTGGAATGATTTACAGTCTTATCCCCTGGGCTGTTATGAACTTTATGGCTATGCCGATGATGGGGATGGAGATTTTTTCAGGCGGCATGATGGCGTTTATAGGAACAGTTGTAGCTCACTTTGCCTATGGCGGAGTTATGGGCGCTATTTATACGGGCGAAGCATCAACTGAAGCCGCTTCCGATGCGGCGCCTGCAGCAGCGCCTGCTACCGAGCCGGAACCAACTCCTGAACCCGAACCCGCTCCAGCTGCCGAGCCTGAACCCGAAACTGCTCCCGCTGCCGATCCCGAACCTACTCCTGAACCCGAACCGGAAGCTCCGGCAGAAGAAGATTCAAGTTCCGAAGCAGAAAGCGGTTCCGACGGAGGGGGAGAATCAGAAGCAGGCGACCAAGATGATTCAAGCTCCGATGAAAAGGAGCCGGGCAGCGAAGAGGAAAAATCAGAATAACGGTAGTTTATAATCTATCTTTGATCGGTCAGGTCTCCGAAGGTCACGAAGGACTACTGTGGAAATTACCTGAGGGACAAGCCCGAATCATCGCATTTAAAATACGGACTCTTTCATGAAAGAAAGAGTCCGTTGTCCATGGAATGCAAACGACCCTCAGATGATAGAATATCATGACACCGAGTGGGGAGTACCTGTCAGCGACGACAAAATTCAATTCGAACATCATCTCATGGAGATCTTTCAGGCAGGCTTGAGCTGGCGGACTATACTTCACCGGAGGGAGGGTTTCCGAAAAGCCTTCGCGGGTTTCGACCCGAAAAAAGTTGTCGCTTTCGGAGAGAAAGATGTCCAAAGATTACTCAATGATGAAGGGATTATTCGTAATAATCAGAAAATTAGGGCAGCTATAAATAATGCGGGTAAATTCCTTGCGTTGGCTGAAACACACGGCAGCTATAGCTTATTTTTACAACAGTTTAGGCCTAAACTAAAAATCGTCTATAAAACCGATGAAAATATCCCTGCTGTGACTGTTGAATCAGAAGCTCTATCTAAAGAGCTAAAAAACTTGGGATTTCAATTCGTCGGTCCCATTACCTGCTACGCTCATATGCAGAGTGTCGGAATTGTCAACGACCATATTAAAAGTTGTTTTCGGTTTGACGAGATAGAAAAATTATCTTTTTGAGGAATCCAAAAGAATTTCGCGCAGCTTTTCACAACATGAATTAATATGGCCAAACCGGTAACCAAATCTGAAAACAGATTCTTTGAGATTGCAAGTATCCTTTCAGGTGAGGACAAGAATATTATCACCGGTAATATGATGTCTTCCCCGGGTATCAAATATAAAAATAAGGTCATAGCATTTTATCATAGGAACGAAATGATCTTCAGGGTAGGTAAAGAGGCGGACTTAGTTAAACTTGGAATTCGGAAACCAAAATTTCTCAGCCCATTCAAATCTAAACCGCCTATGACCGGATGGATATGTTTAGGTTATGGTGAAAGAAGTAATTGGGGAAAAATTTGTCGTTTTGCGTTAGCTGTTATGAAATTGGAAATAGACAAATAAAATCGTTTTATCCTTAGATTTACCTTTATTATTAGTATAAGCCTTTTGTAAAATATTCCTTAAGAGTCTATAGTATATTAATATTTTACCTCGAGAGGATAAAAAATGTCAAATTTAACAGAGATGAAGTGCGTTGCCTGTCATCGAGACGCGCCTACAGTAACAGACGAAGAGCTGTCTGAGCTTAAACCAAAAATCCCGGATTGGGAATTGCTTGAAATAGATGGAGTCAACAGGCTTGAAAATTCTTATACGTTCAATAATTTCAGTGACGCTATGGCTTTTTCCATACAAGTCGGGGTAATTTCAGAAGAAGAAGGACATCATCCTGCAATCTTAACCGAATGGGGAAAAGTGAAAGTTTCATGGTGGACGCATAAAATCAAAGGACTTCACAAAAACGATTTTATTATGGCTGCCAAGACCGATCAATTATATCCGGAAAATTAAATTGAGCATTCATCCTGACATAAAAATAGGACATGTTCATCTGAAAGTGGCGGATATTGACAGAGCGCTCTCATTCTATAATGATCTACTCGGGTTTGAACTGATTCAAAAGATAGGTAATCAGGCTGCGTTTATTTCTGCGGGCGGATACCACCATCATATTGGCTTAAACACATGGGAAAGCGAGGGAGGAACAGCGCCGCCGCCGGGACATACGGGATTATATCATACTGCGATACTCTATCCGAACAGAAAAGAGCTTGCTGTCGCTCTAAAAACATTACTAAACGCCGACTATCCCCTTCAGGGAGCTGCGGATCATGGTGTTTCTGAGGCGATATATCTCGCTGATCCGGATGGCAACGGCGTTGAACTTTATTATGATAAACCTAAAGATAAATGGCCTCGAAAACAGAACGGTGAACTGGAAATGTTCACTAAATCCTTAGATTTAGACGATCTCCTGTCAGAAATCAGCGAGTAGACAAAAGGCTTTGTTAAATCAGATCGTCAACCCGTGATCGTTATTACTTTGGATTTTGAATGAATTTCCCTAACCTTCGTATGTGCTTTTCCATAAATTATATTATTAGAGGAGTTTTAAATGATAAGCGAAGAAAACAAAAATCTGCTGTTCAAGGCTTCTATCTTTTCCGGGCTATCAATTGAACAGCTCTCAAGTGTCCTCGATGCCGCTGAAGAGGTTTCATTTTTAAAAGGCGATATCATTATGACGGAGGGCGAAGAGGGTGGAGAGCTTTTTGTAGTTATTGAAGGAAGGGTTCAAATTGAGAAGAGCGCCGGCGAAGGTTCTACCATTAAAATCGCTCGGTCAGAGCAACGGGGCATGATGTTGGGCGAGATGTCGCTTGTGGATATGAAGCCGAGATCAGCAACCGTCAGGGCCGATTCTGATTTGAAAACAGTGAGTATCAGCAGAGAATCTTTGGCTGCTATATTTGACAATGATCCGATGGTTCTTGCTACGATATCCCTAAATATTGCAAGAGCTCTAAGCGATCGGCTAAGGCATTCCAACGATATGCTGACCGAATTTTTCGGACATTTTACGGCTTAAGGACGATTTTACCTATCTGGCGGTTCTCTTCCATCATTTTCTGAGTTTCAGCAACCTTTTCAAGGGAAAACTTATTATCAGTAGAGGTTTTATAGTACCGTACACAGCCAAGTCAAACAGCTCCTTCAGTTCATCCATCTGTACAAAGATTCAATCCTTTTTATACTAAAATGCCCTAAGTAAATGAATTGAATCTTTAATTTTGTTTCCCGACCCATGCGAGCTCCATAATCGAGCTGATCAGCTGTATGTACAGCCGTACTTTTATACAGAAACCATTATATTTTCGGAAGTTACAATCTGCACCATTGCAGTATATAGACTCAGTGATGCTAAAAACACATTATGTTGTATAGGTGCAATTATTTATTGCCGCTTTTCTTCCATCATATGGTTTTTTGGAGATTTTCTCTTGACTTCCCTTTGTTCATTCAAATATATTCCAAATAGTAAATTTCTTTAACCGGAACTCGTTTACGACTTTGAGGAAAAAAATGAACAAAACCAAGTACTCACAAAGTATCGCATTAGCTCTCTTCACAACGCTTATTGTTCTTACAATATCTGATTGCGCTATCTTAAAACCGGTCGGATTGAGTGGCGATGATAAAGGCGACGGTCAGGAGGTAACCCCTCTTTTTCAATCGGTACAGGGAAGCGGAGATGTCCAGTCCACTCCGGATCGGACAAAGAACGTTGCCACAGGTCAACAATCAGGAACAATCAGGCCTTCTTCAGGCAGTGGTCTGGTGACCCAACGCGTTGGCAGCAGATCATCTACACAGGACATATCCGAAATACGGTTTGAACTGAAAAGACTTCAAGCAGAAATAGCTCATTTAAACACAGAAATTACGAATCTGAATAATCGTTCCGAGATGTGGCGCGACCCGCAAAGTATATATAATAAGAAGATTGTCCTGACTAACGGGACTATCTTCAACGGAAACGTGGTGTATCAGGACGAGCGGATTGTAAAGGTGGAAACTCTTATCGGAAGCCTTGTCCTCCAAAGGAATTCAATAAGTCGAATATTGGAAAACAGACCTGAATTTTCCGCCAATGATCTTTTAAATGCAAGGCCTACACCGTTATCGAGCGTCCCGAATTCCGCAAGGGCGACTACAGGCGATTATACCCCTTCATCAACAGAAAGGGGCATGGCTAACGTGATTATAGAAAGCCCCATCAAAGAGAAAAAAGACAAAAGCGGTAATACGATTTTCAACGGAATATTAAAAAACACGGGTAACCTACGTGCTGATTTTGTAAAGATAAATTTCATCATAAGAAAAGACTGGTCAGGAAACACTGAAACATATACGACATTTGTAAATGGAGCTCAATATACTTATGCAAGCGGGGTGACCACCGACACTACTCTTCCCCCCGGAGCGACTGGAACGTTTGAAATATACATTCCCCGAACCATTGGATCATTTATAGGTTATTCTTATTCTATTGACTGGGAAAAATATGAATAAGACAGTCGCAGTATTCTTGTTTTCACTATCATTGCTCGGTTGTGGAGGATTGGCTCCAAGCGCCGAACCACAATCATCCACAAACGATGTAGTTTCTCAAACTGTGGAGATTATGGATCTCAGATCTTCTGTAATCATACTCCAATCAGAGATAATAGAGCTGAAGGAAACTCTCAAGCTTGCAGAAGAGCTGAATAAAAGCCTTCAAAATAGAATTGGAGACAAAAACTCTCGTTTAAGCGCATTAGAAGAGTATCCGAACAGTTTTAAAACTGCTAACCTGAATACAAATTCCAATTCCGAGTTAAAATCCGGAAATTTAGAGAATTTATATAAAACGGCTTTAGCATATTATTTTGAAAGTGATTATGAAGAATCAATCAATTCATTTAAACGCTTAATCAACTTTGACGACTCGCATGAACTTTCAGATAATGCTCAATACTGGATAGGAGAGTCGTATTTCGGTTTGGAGAACTACTCGAGAGCGTTAAGCGCTTTTGAGATAGTATTAACTTACCCTCAAAGCAACAAAAATGATTATGCTCAGTTCAAAATTGGACTTTGTCTGTTAAAGCTAAAAAAAGAACCACAGGCGTATGCGGCTTTCCAATCATTTATAGACAGTTATCCCGAAAGCGAGCTTATGAGCCGGGTAATAGTATTAAGAGACAGGATTCAATAATATGCCATACAAAATTATTTCAATTCTCTTGGGACTGCTTATTCTCGTTGGATGTGGCGGCTCACAACCGCTTAAAAAAGAGCAATTTGCAACACCTTTTAGTTTTATCGAGCCGAAAAAACCTGATATTTATGAAGAGAGTGAGAAGGGCGGCAACGAGGATTCAATTTTAGAAGATGATAAGTTCATCCCGCACCCGTTGATACCACTTGAAGAAATATCAAATAATGACCGGGGGTCTGTTTCAAACGGTTTATTGTATGCCGGTCCAATGCATGACCTTGGTGTTGAGATCATTCCGAGGTCTGATAAAAAAATAGACCAAAAGACACTGTATGTAGTTGATCCCATGCTTGAGAGTATTCGTCAGGATCTAATGATTAAATGGGGTATAGATGAACCTGTAACACTGAAAAATAGCAGTAAAGCAAAAACGATGGCGGATATTGAAATTAAAATATCAAAGATTGAAAACAGTATAAAGGGTGATATTGCCGCGCTGAGAAGCGAGAATTTGATGCTTGTCAGCAGGCTTCAAGACTTAGAAAGACAACTCGATACCGGTAATGCCCGAGTGAAAAAAACGATTACGAAAAAACCCGCTAAAAGAACAAATAAGTCGTCTCAGAAATCAAAGTTGACCCAAAAACCTATAGGGTCGAAGCTTTCATATAAAGAAAGATATGATTCCGCGCTTGCGCAATATCGCCATAGAAAATTCAAGTCGGCAATAAAGAAATTCAAATCCCTGACGGTCGAGGATAATAGCCACAGCCTTTCAGATAATGCGCAATATTGGATAGGTGAATGCTATTATCATTTAGAGTTTTACAGCAAAGCGGCCTCAGAATTTGAAAAAGTGCTGGCTTTCGATATTTCCAACAAAAAGGATTCCGCAATCCTTATGAAGGGCAAAGCTTTAAAACATTTAGGCTTAAAAAAGGACGCGATTAAGCAATTCAAAACTTTGATAGCTCAATATCCCCGAAGCTCCTATACCAAGAGAGCTAGAGAATTGATTTCGACCCTTGAGAAGGGTTAATAATCTCGTTTTTTTAATGAATTTATAATGAAAAGATTACTTTATATAATTATTAGCACAGCAATCGTAGTTACTCACTCTACTGCTATTGGTCAGACCAGAGTAGGCTTTTCTACGTTCGGAAATATGATAAACATCCCGACATCAAGCCATCTTATAGGTCCGGATTTCTTGAAATTCGGTTTTGGTGTAGAATTGAACAACTTTGCGCCGTTTCAATCTTCGCAGGGTATATATTTTGATTTTGAGCCGTCATCAAAATATCGATTTGGAATTACAGCGCTTAATCGATTTGCGCCTGAGGCGGATACATCAGCGGGTGCAGCGCCATCTGTAGATCCTCCCCCTGAATTTGGCATATCATTCCAAAGGAACATCTTCACTTACGAAAATATGTCTGTCGCTGCGGGTGTCACAAACATAATATTCACGGAATCCCTTGTCGATA
Source organism: Fidelibacterota bacterium (assembly GCA_022571215.1). Classification (GTDB taxonomy): domain Bacteria; phylum Fidelibacterota; class SORT01; order SORT01; family SORT01; genus SORT01. Next base: position 257,540 of record JACZYG010000001.1, read on the forward strand.
ATCAGACGATTTTAAGTTCTCAGGTAGGCGATTTTTCTTACTATGGAATTGTTAGCCGAGAGCAGGAATTCGAGTTGTATCGCCTAAGATGGTATGTTGGTGTCGGAACCGACAGATTCGCCGCTTCGAGAAATTCATTGAGCGCGCAAACGTCTCAGATAGGCATATTTGTGGGATTTGACCTTAAAACCGCATTTCTTCCTCAGATCGGGGGACTCAGGATTCTCGGTGAATTTGACGGTCAGGGTATGAACATTGGTACCAGATTACCCCTAACCCGCGACTATACCGTAAATCTCGCTATCATGCAAGTAGAGAAGATCCTTAGCTTTGGAGAAACTACTAATAAGAAATTTCCTGGAATCGCGCTCGGTTTGTCAATAAACTTTCCGAGAAAGATCCCTGAAGAGATCCTTGAGAGACCAATTGGCTTACCGGCTGCCGGCAGAGTAAACCTACCTCCCGGTGTCATGGGCGAGCCTGGATTATTGGTTCCTTCCGGATACCTGTCTCCGGAAGAGGTACAGTCACTGCGTGATTCGATTAACTTTGCGGGAAAACAAATTGAAACGTTAAACGACTTGGCATCTATGCTCAGACAGCGGGTCAACGTTCTGCAGGATTCGGTACAGATAGTAAAAACAGATAGGTTCGCTCTTGAGCAAAACATAAATTCAGCTCTAAAACATCTCTCCCGTTCACTCCGGTACTTTTATTCGGCACGGTACAGATCGGCTTTGGAAGAGGTTGAGACAGCCATAGAATTTAATCCCAATCTTGCGTTGGCGTATGCGAGACGCGGCTCCATCTTCTATAAATTAGGGGACACAGAGAGAGCTGTAATGAACTGGAATGTGGCGCTTCAGCTGGATCCAGAATATGATGATATCAGAAATATATTAAGAGCTATGGGCGAAAATCGCCTTAGAGTGACTTCTTTCAGGAACTAAAAGGATAAAAGAATGGATATTGCATCTTTAATAGGGATACTTGCAGGAGTTGGAGTTATCGTTCACGCGCTTGCTACCGGAGCTGCTCCAATGGAATCCTTTTATAATTTACCGAGTATCGAAATCGTCCTTGGAGGCACGATTGCCGCTACGCTCTTATCATTTCCAATGAAGGAAATACTTAGAATTATCAAAGTTACCGTTATTATATTTAAAAAGGGTGGAACTGATTCGTTGGGACCTTATGTAAATGAAATTGTGGAGGTTTCCCGCACTGCCCGTATAGGTATATCTGAACTCGAAAAAAGTAGAGACTCTATTTCCAATCCTTTTTTAAGGGATGGCATTCAAATGATCATAAATGGTTATACTGAACCTGAAATACGCGATATCATGGAATCACGTATTGAGAATAGAGAGATTCGTGAAAAATGGGAAGAAAATATTTTAAGAACTATGGGGAAATTCGCCCCGGGATTCGGTATGATGGGAACTCTTATCGGTCTGATCGGTATGCTTGTCAGCATGGGTACAGATAGCGATCCATCCAAGACTATCGGTCCAAATATGGCAGTTGCGCTCGTGACGACCTTTTATGGAGTTCTGCTTGCGAATTTATTCTTTAATCCGATGGCTGAAAAATTCAAATCAAGAATTGAGCAGCAGACGGTTCTTCAGAATATGGTAATTGAGGGCGTATCATTGTTGTACAATAAAAAGCATCCCCTTGTTGTGCGTGAGAAGCTCAATTCATTCATTCCTCCGAGTGAATGGGAAAGCGATGCTGAAAGCGGTGGAGAGGAAAGCCAGTAATATAGGCGATAATTGATCATGGCAGACACCTCAAATATCAATCCTGAACTTATTAGGAGGAAGCGGATCAAAAAAGTTCCGCCCGCCGACCAAACGGAACAGTGGCTTCTTACATATGGTGATATGGTTACCCTAATGATGACTTTTTTTATATTGCTCTTTTCCATGTCGACCATTGATCCGGTGAAGCTACGCGCATTTGCGGATGCCCTCTCCGAGGTAATGGGAGCAGCTCCCGTTCAAAGAGACGAAATAGATCTGGCGGCTATTATGAAAAAGGTAACCGAAATTGTAATCGAACAAAATATGCAGGAAAATGTCACTGTGAGTTCCAGTAAAAGAGGTGTTAATATTAGCTTTAAAGGTGATGTTGCCTTTAAAACCGGATCTGCCGAATTGTCTGATTTGGCGAAAAACCTGCTTGATAAGTTAGCTCCTGAAATTAACCTGGCTCTTCAAGCAGAGATACCATTTCCAATAGCAATCGAGGGGCATACCGACAATGTTCCGCTTAAAGCGGGGGGACCGTTTCCCTCCAACTGGGAGCTTTCGACGGCAAGGGCAAGCGCCACTGTTAGATATCTTATCGATAAGGGGGGAGTAGTAGCTCCTGAAGGACAGGGCAAACTTTCAGCGATAGGATATGCCGATACCTGGCCTAAACCGGGATATTCCAACGATACTGCCGATGGTAGAGCCGCAAACAGAAGAATTGAAATCATCTTCCTAACAATAGGGTAATTAAAATGAATTTACTTTCTAAATACAAATTATTAACAGCGCTATTGTTAATCAGTATTGCGCCACTTTCGAATCTGTATCCGCAGAATGCCCAATCGCAGCTTGCTCAAAGGATCATGCTCGAAAATCACCTTCGTACGCAGGCTGAAAATGCCTTAAAACAAGCCTTGGGAGATGAACGATTTTTTGTCAGTGTGAAGGCGGACATCAGCTTTACACCCGCTCACCGCTCCGAACAGATTTGGGAGCCAACAAGAGAGAAGGATATTTCTAAGATGAGAAGAGCCGAAACCGCTCCAACCGGATATCCGGAAAGCGATCTCCTTCCCCCTACAACTAAATTTGACCCGGTTCTACCTGGATTTCCAGAACTTGAACCCTTTGATAATACACAAGATAAGGTAGAAAATTCAACCTCGATTGAAACGGGAGACAAAGAACCCTCAACGATCGAATTAGATGAATCTGTGTCTGATAAAAGACCTTCTACGTTGCTTAGTTTCTCTATTGAACGAACTTCCCCGGCAATACCGGAGATATTGAGGCTTGAGGTTACCGTTATGCTTGAAGACGGAGTTAGTCAAAAAGTCCTTGATGCCGTAAGACCTGTGGTGCAGGTATCAACGGGCTTAGATTATCAGCGTGGTGACATTTTAGATATCGTTACGACCTCTTTTGTCAAAACTCAAGCCATTGCGCAATTAGCGCTTGAAGCTTCTATGGTAGACACTATATCCGCCTCAACAGAGGGAGACCTCGCAACCCGAATGCGGGAATTAGAAGCGAAGCAGGGCAAATCAGAAGGTTGGTTGCCCCTTTATACAGGCGCGGCTATTCTTGGACTTATTCTGTTGCTCTTATTAGCGTATTATTGGGGGAAGAGAGGTGGTCAGCGTCAGCTCCCGAAACCTGCTAATGGTGATGATGACGTTCAATTGCTCGGAACACCGGCTGAAATAGTTGCAGCTAAGGAAGATAAGCTGGCTGAGCTTCAAACCGCGCAGGCTCAACAACGAGCAGCGGCGCTCGAACTTGATGTACATAAGGCAGATCTTAAAAACACAAGGCAAGCCATAATTACTCTTAGCGTTGGCAGCCCGGAAACTGCTACAAATATATTGAACAATTGGATGGGCTCTGAAAGTGAGAGCTCGGAGGAATTATAATGGCTGAAGAAATGAAACTTTCCGGACTTGAGAAAGCTGCAATTCTTTTCAAGGTATTGGGCCCCAATTTAGCGCGGCCGCTATTCAAAACGCTGAACGAAACAGATATTATGAAAATTCGTTCAAAGATGAGTGAGCTCGGCAACGTCACGTTTGAGACAAGGAAGAAAGTTCTTGAAGAATTCTATTTCAATTTCATGTCCGAGAAGATGGTTAAGAGCAAAGAACATCTTGCAAATCCATTTGCTTTTCTCAACGATCTCGTGGATGAACAGATACTTTTGTTGTTAAAAGATGAAACTGCAAGAATCTCTGCTATTGCGCTTGCTCAGCTTCCGGCTGACAGGGTAGCGAAAATTGTGACTCGCTTAGACCCGGAAACACAGGGTCAGGTAATGATAGAAATGGGGCATTTAGTAGACATACCATTAGAAGGAATTGAAAGTATTGCGAGCAATCTTGCGGAGAAAGCTCTTGGACTGCCCAAATTTCACAAAATTTCAACAGGCGGGAGCGAATCGTTGGCGAAATTACTCGACCACCTTGATGTAGCAGACGAAAAGCAAGTATTAGACATGCTTTCAAAAGAAGACCCGCAGTTGGCAAAGGATGTGAAAAAAAGTCACTTCACATTTGAAGACCTTGGGCTGATACCGGACAATCTGATGCGCGAATTGCTTCGAGGTATCGAGACAACTGATATCGCATTAGCGCTTAAGGGGAAACCGCAGGAATTCAGGGATAAGCTCTATAATAACTTACCCGAACGCGCTCAGATAATTCTTGAGGACGAAATGAGGCTCGTAGAAGGACCTCAACCGCGCCGGTTGGTGCAGAATGCCCAACAGGCTATCGTTGATAAGGTGAAAGAGTTTCAGAAGGAAGGTAAGATAAATATGGCTGACATTTTAGAATCGGATATGATCGAATAAACATTCAAACAATTTCTCTAAGGATGGGATCCTCAAAGGAAGCCCTCCCGCTTGTACTTGGGCGGGGGGGCTTTGGGTTTTTAGTAACTGCCTATTCTTTAATTGCCGATGGCGCTGTTAAATGCCGTAAACGCCTCATCAATCCGTGTGTATACTCCATCAGAATGAGCGCCGGTATATTCAGCTGAAACATAATTTATTCCCAACGCGTCCATCAGTTCAACAAATTTTCTTTGTTGCGCAATTATTCCGAATCCCACAATGTCATCTGCCGGGTCAAAGTCGTCATTTGTTCCGGTATCGAAGTAGATATTCAGAGCGCTAAAGCCAGCAACCTGCTCAGCTCCAAATGCAGGATAGAGTGGAATTGATCCGCCCGCCGCTACTGTTGCTAACATTGAATAAATATCCTGCGCCAGCCACAAGGCAAATATATCAGGCTTGAGGGTAGCGACACCACTCGCGTCAAACACCAATGGGATGTCAACGCCGAGCCAGATATCATCTGTCGGGTCAGCATTTCCCAGATCACTCAGGAGCGCTACGGGATACTGAAAATTATCAGTTGGGTCCTGATCAATACCGGCTGCCAATAGTAAATTATCGAAAGTAAGAAAGCTTCCATAGTGTGGCGAAAATGAGCTCGCCAATCCAAACAGGGTCAGCGTAAGCGCATTCCCCGCCTGGTCAGCCGCCGCCGCCGCTAAATCAAGTACGGGTGAATCTGGATTAGCCGCCATCTTTTCCGCGGCTATTCTTGTAAATAGATTACTGTCTGTTGCTTCAAAAAGCTGCGCCAATGCAATCGGTCCTGAATGAGAAGCAACTGATACGAACAGCTCAGGGTGCAATAGAGCCAATTTCATAGCGCCGTAACCGCCCATAGAGTGTCCCATTATTCCGCGTTTTGTTACGTCAATATTATATGTCGCCTCAGCAGTCGGCATCAAAACTGCCGTTATCAACGCTTCATATGCGCCGAAACCGAATGCGGGATTCGGTGGAAGCGGATTTCTTGTGAGATCGTGGTCGAACGAATTGGTGTAGAATCCACCTCCAAGCGCGTTTGAGGCGCTCGGCATCACAACGATTGTCGCTTCGAGAACTTTTTCATCAATCATCCGGTCAAGAATCTGCGCCAGATCCTTCCCTGTAGGCCATGAATTTTCATCACCGCCAACACCGTGCAGCTGATAAACGACAGGATAACCCGCCGCTCTTGTCGCATCGTAACCGAATGGTAAATATACCTTAGCCACCCTGTCTTCCCCGATTACCGGGGTACTTGCAATATTCAAATCTACAACTGTCCCCGCGGGCGGAATAGCCGTTACGAATTCAGTCTCTGTGACGGTTTCACCGCAACCCGACAATGCTATTCCCAATACACACAGTAAACTATATTTTATAATTTTCATTTTCTGCTCCTATACTTAGTTAAAACGAGTACGCAAGACCAGCTACAAACGCTGATTCCTCTAAACTCCAAACTCCCGGAATGTTAGTACGCTCTGTTGGATCTCCGTCTACAAGCGCCACCGCATTTATTATTCTATCGTCTACAAACATTGTTTGAGCCGCAAGATCAATTGATATGCTGCCCATGTTTATTCCGAAGCCTGCAAAAACAGAATTTTTAGTTCCAAGGTCCGGTATAAAAGCGCTAAGTGTCTCATCGGGGATTGGGGAGCCGTCGGACGCAAAACCGAAACGCAAGAACGCTTGCCTCTCATCGCTGTCCATAATTAAATATTCCAACCCGACCATATATTTATTTACATCATCCCAATGTTCCACAAGTTTTGTCACATCGTTTGTGCCGTCACCATCAAAGTCTTTATTTATGTTTATAGGAATTTCATACCATGCCGACCATTGTGTAAACATATAATCCGCTGAAATCAGTAATTTTTCGCTTAGCTGATATCCTATTCCAACGCCGAATTCTAATGGAAGCGGAAGTGTTGTGGTCACAACATCCGATGAATTTTTGATCGATGCTCCGGAATACGCAAATAACGCGCTTCCGTATAAAGCTTTCGTTGCCGCATCAAGGGTTTCATCCTCAAGCAGCCCGCCGATAAAATTAATCTTATCCTGGTTGTAAGGAAAATATGTTGTTGCGATAACGTCGCCATCAAAATCAATATCACCGAACCATTGTACGTCAACACCGATTGACAGTTTTTCCGATGCCTCAAACATAACGCCAAAGTTTAAACCGAATCCTGTTCCCGATCCTTCCAAAAACGTATCGGTTATCCAATACGGATATTGATATGTGCCAAACACCGTTCCCAGTGTGGAATTATCACTGAATGATGGTTGGCGGAAGCTTATGTCCGCCTTCGTAAAGAATAATCCAAGCCCTAAGGATAGTTTCTCTGATACCTCAATTGCCACCGTCGGCTGAAATGCTATGATCGCAATATCGCTAACCGTATCAAATTCGGGATATTCGGAAGCCTTTAAATTGCCGTAATTATTGACTTGCGCCAAATTAAATAGGTTCCATTCTGTTCCTAATCCGAATGGGACAGAGAGGGAAAATCCATAGGCGATCTTTGAACCCTCGGCGCGGTATCCGAACGCAAAAGATGGTATTATGTGTGTTTTTTCTATCAAAGATGTGGCGCTGGTGGTATAGCCGTTGTTCAAACCATATAAACCGCCGAGAGTCGGGTCCGGATTAAAAACATCCGGCGTGAGGTTCTTTGGTGTTAGTGTCGCTACGGGTACTACTCCAACCGCCCCAAATCCAATTTGGAAGCCATTTAACCGCATCATACCGGCAGGGTTCCAATATGCGGCGCTGAAATCATTCGCAACCCCCCTAAAAGCGCCTCCAAGTGAGAATGCCCTCGTGCCGACTAATTTTAAGCCTAAACCGCTTGCGCTCAATTCCGTAAACGGTATAATAAGAAAAAGGCTCATAATACATAATTTGATTTTCTGATTCATCATTTTTATCTCCTTAATAATAGCGAGTGCATAAACAAACAAGAGTATGCCCCCAATATTCTATAAGTTTCATTAATTTATATCAAACGAATTAGATTAGAATTTATATAATCTCACAATACTAAGTCAACTATTTTTGTTTTTTATTTGATTTCTTGAAATAAGCCGAATATCAATGTAAATTCTCAGTGTTGCCGAAAATTAACATTAGAATCATTTGCCATTGAACTTATTTAGTCTCAATAAAATACGAGAAATTTTATCGGTTGCTCGATTTGACCGACAAGAACTTTCCGGTTCTCTTGGAGATTTGGGTACTTTCTTGCCGTTAATTCTCGGTCTGTCTGCCGTCGCCGGCTTATCGTTTCCCGCGATGCTTTTTTGGGCGGGGGCTGCGAATATAGCCACAGGACTGACATTCGCCATTCCCATGCCTGTTCAGCCGATGAAAGCTATTGCTGCGGTCGCGCTATCTGAGGGGATGAGCAGTGGAGAGGTTTATGCCTCCGGATTGATAATGGCTCTCTTCATGTTGTTAGTTTGGTCAACTAATTTCACCAAATATCTCGATAAAATCATGCCTAAAATTGTAGTAAGGGGAATACAATTCACTATCGGTTTAAAATTGTTCATTAAGGGCGCCCAAATGATTTATCTGAAGGAGTTTATTGCTCTCGACAGCATTATAGTCGGACTCATCGGAATCGGCTTTACCCTGTTGTTTTACAAAAGTAATAAGGTTCCAATGGCGCTAATCTTGTTCGTTGCTGGTATTGCAATAACCTTATTTGCCGATCGAGCGCTCTTACTTTCTCTGAGTTTTCAGCCCTACATTCCCGATATGATTAGCATCGGTTTTGACAGTTTCCGCGGCGGATTTATCAAGGGAGCCATTCCTCAACTTCCACTGACCCTGCTCAATTCGGTCATTGCCGTATCAGCCCTTTCTTACAGCCTATTCCCGAAACATGGAGCGGCAACCAGAAAGATTTCTCTGAGCGTTGGACTGATGAATCTGACCTGTTTATTCGGAGCAATGCCGATGTGCCACGGATCGGGTGGTCTCGCTGCCCAAAGCAGATTCGGAGCAAAAACGAATGGGAGTATTCTTTTATTGGGAACCGGAAAGCTGTTGGCAGCAATCATTTTTGGCTCATCCTTGCTTCCAATTGTCTCCGCCTTTCCCGAAAGTCTATTAGGCGTGCTGCTTATAATCGCAGGATTGGAGCTTATTTTAACAGTGAAAAATGTCCGGGGCTATTTCAACATAATCATCGTTTTAGTAATAGCTACTATTACCATTATTGGTTCGTCCTTGACGATAGGTTTTTCGGTCGGCGTAATTCTTTATTTAATAGGAAGAACCAAATTTTTTAGAAAATAGATTAAAGATAGTTGTAGTTCATTATTATTAAGGGTTCACGTTAAAAAACGTGAACCCTTATTTTTATAACTAAATTATGTTTCTAATGAAACGCGATAGGATCCGGATTTCCGTCCTGGTCCTTGCACGCAAAACCATCCGTTAATACGGCTCCCAATAATAACAAGCCCGCAACATGCGGCGCGGCCATTGACGTACCGCTGAATGTTGTCGTTCCACCACTCTTTTTAGTCGAAAGTATACCTACGCCCGGCGCCGCGTATTCGATCGGCGGATTACCCCAGTTGCTCCAGGACGGCATACAATCGTCCTGCCCTATCGCCGAAACTGTCCATACGTTCGGATACTCAACTCTCGCCGGAGAATAATCATCGGCGTCAGCTCCGCTGTTACCTGCTGCGAGTGAAAATTTCACCCCGGCATCCGCTGCATTACGTACTGCTGCGTCTAATGCGTTTGACGGCGGTCCTCCGAGGCTCAGGTTTGCAACATCCCCGACTGTTGCATATTCGGCTACATAATCAACGCCCGCTATAACCCATGAATACGCGCCTGAACCTGCGTTGTCTAATACCCTTACGGCTACAAGACTTGCGTTTGCAGCAACTCCAACAACATCTATCGAGTTGTTAATAGCAGCAATAGTGCCCGCAACGTGAGTTCCGTGACCGTGACCGTCTTTTGGAGAGTCCTTGCCGCGAGGAACAAAATTTGCGCTTCTTCCCTCATCCACGTTCAAATCTTTGTGCCCAAGATCAATCCCCGTGTCGATCACCCACGCCGTATTGCCGGTTCCGTTACCCGAACCACCCACTCTTGTAATACCCCACGGAATTTGTTGTGGTTCCGGGTCTGACGTTTTCTTTCCCTTTCCTTCCGGCTTTCCCAACGTGATTATCCTGTCTTGCTCAACAATTATTACTCGGCTGTCGAGTCTTAACTTAGATGCCTCAACCTCTGAAAGTTCTGCCGTAAATCCGGTAAGAGCGTGTGTGTATATTAGACCAATAGCATCGCGGGAAATACCATTTTCTTGAAGAATCCCGGCTGCTAAGGAGCCGACCTCAATAGCCGATTTCCCGAGAGTAAAATGCTTTTTATCCATTACGATTATATATTGACCCTCAATGGGGGTGCCGCTCTCAGGTGCTTGCTCTAAAACAGCTGATTCATAAATAATAGAATCGATCGGTCCTGACGAATAATCGCAACCGACAAATGCCAACAGCGACAATAATATGACTGATACAATAATTCTCTTATACATAAGTGGCTTCCTTATAGTTAACATAAAATTCGATGTTATAGTTTCCGTCTCTCCGTTGTGCAATGAATCTGACATATAATATACTATCGCTCTTATTCAGAATAGGTTTAATCCGATTTAGTTCCAACATACGGCAATATCAAGATTTTTTTGGACATATCAGCCCGGACAATGAAATAAACCGTTGAAATTATAGTCAGCGGGAAGTAAATTCATCCGCTCTAACAATTTGAAAATAATGATTATATAAACCCTAAGAAGGAATCGCAATGAAAAATATATTTCTACTTGTCGCCCTCCCATTAATCACTATCTCCTGCACTGGCGGTAATACGGCTGACCGTTCCACCAAGCCTTCATCCATTATTGCCGAGGCTCAGGCATATATCGATTCATACACGGAAACATTATTAGTTCTTTATTATGAAGCCGCAGAGGCAGAATGGCAATCAAATACGATGATAATTGAAGGAGACACTGTCGCCTCCCATAGAACCAATATGGCGAACGAAAAAATGGCGAGCTTTACCGGAAGCATCGAAAATATTGAACGCGCCAGTAATTTTCTAAAGAGAAAAGATGAGCTTGAACCGCTGCAGGTTAAGCAAATTGAGGGAATTCTCTACAGCGCGGCGAATTCCCCTCAGACGGTGCCCGAGCTTGTGAAAAAAAGAATTGCGGCTCAGACGGCTCAAGTCGAAGCTTTGTACGGTTTTGACTTCAAGATTGATGGCGAGTCCGTAACCACAAATCAAATAGACGAGACTCTAAGAACTTCCACGGATTTGGAAGAGAGGCTTGCTGCATGGTCATCTTCAAAAGAGGTGGGTGTCGAGCTTAGGGATGGCTTAACCAATCTCATCTCTTTAAGGAACTCTACCGTACAGGCGCTTGGATATGACGACTATTTTCAGTATCAGGTCAGCGACTATGATATGACAGTTGAAGAGATGACCGATCTGATGAATAAATTTAACAGGGAGCTCAGACCCCTGTACAGAGAGCTTCACACCTATTGGAGATACGAATTAGCTGAAAAATACGGTCAGCCTGTTCCGGAAATGCTTCCCGCTCACTGGCTCCCCAACAGGTGGGGGCAGGATTGGACTGCGCTTGTTACCGTTGAAGGCTTGGACCTGACAGCCGCGCTTGCCGATAAAGACGCGGAATGGGTAGTTAAACAAGCAGAAAGTTTTTTCGTCAGCCTTGGATATGATACCCTGCCAGCAAGTTTTTACGAAAAATCTTCTCTTTATCCGCTTCCCGAAGATGCAACCTACAAAAAAAATAACCATGCTTCCGCATGGCACTTAGATCTTAAAAACGATATACGGTCGCTTATGAGTGTTGAGCCTAACCCCTCTTGGTATGAAACGACGCACCATGAACTTGGACATATTTATTATTATATGGCATACACAAATGAAAATGTTCCTCCGCTTCTCAGGAGCGGGGCGAACAGGGGCTACCATGAAGCGATTGGCAGTCTCATAGGTTTAGCCTCGATGCAGAAACCGTTTGTGGAAGCAATTGGTCTTCTGCCGGAAGGTGGTAAGATAGACGAAATTGAGGCGTTAATGTATGAGGCTCTTAATTATGTAATATTTATCCCATGGTCTTGTGGCGTAATGACCATGTTCGAAAAAGGTATATACGATGGCGAAATCACGCCCGGGAACTACAATGCCAAATGGTGGGAGATCAAGCTCAAGTATCAGGGGATCGTGCCGCCGGGCAAGAGGGGAGAAGAGTATAACGATGCCGCATCTAAAACCCATATAAACAATGATGCCGCTCAATATTATGATTATGCCATTTCGAATATGCTGCTCTTTCAGCTACACAATCACATTGCGAAAAATATCTTGTACCAAGACCCTCATGCCACTAATTACTTCGGGAGCAAAGAGGTGGGTAGTTTTCTTTGGTCGATTCTCGAACAGGGCGCAAGCGGCGACTGGCGCGCGCTCCTCCGGGAGAAAACAGGTAGCGATCTTTCAGCTGCTGCCATGCTCGAATACTTTCAACCTCTAATGGCATGGTTGCAAGAAAAGAACGAGGGCAGAATTCACACGCTTGAAGAGATATAATTATTAAGACCGTTTAGTTGAAGATTTCTGATTTATACCGGGAAAATGATAATGCGGTAATATCATGTGAGTTTTTTGCTCCAAAGTCCGAGAAGGGATTTCAAAATCTTTATAAAGTTTTTGAGCAGCTAAAACAAGCATTGCCTGCATTTTACTCCGTAACATACGGTGCGGGTGGTGGCACGGCTCGTCCAACCCTCGAACTCGTATGCAAAATTCAGGATGAATTCGGCATAACGTCAATGCCTCACCTTACCTGTGTCAATCATTCAAAAGAATATCTTTTAGACTATATCCATGAGTTGAAAGACAATGGAATAAATAATATTCTAGCTCTAAGAGGCGACATGCCCGGTGGTGGGAGCTATATTTCACACACGGAGGAGTTAAGATTTGCCTCAGATGTTGTTGGTCTTGTCTCAGAGCTGAACCATTTCTGCATCGGTGTAGCCGCGCATCCCGAGGGACATCCCGATTCGGTCTCTCTCGAAGAAGATATAAAAAATCTTAAGATTAAGCTGGACGCGGGGGCAGATTTCGCGATTACGCAGTTTTTTTTCGATAACGAATTCTATTTTAAGTTTGTTGAAATGGCGCGAAACGGAGGTATTGACAAGCCGATTATACCGGGAATAATACCTTTTATTAATGCCAATCACGTCATGAAATTTGCGAAAATGAACGGCACGCATATTCCTGATGCCCTAAAAAAACAAATGGTTGAAATCGGTGACGACCGAAAGATGGCGGTGGAGCTGGCGACGAATCAAGCTGTCAGGCAGTGCCGCGATCTTCTTGATAGGGGGGTTCCCGGCATCCATTTTTTCACTCTTAACAATTCAAAACCAACGTTATCCGTTCTGCAAAGATTGGGGATTATATGATCTGTTTTCCAATAATCGTTTCACTCTTTCTAATTTACTTATTAGTTGACATCTCGGACGATTCAATATTAATATCAAATATCATCATCGAAAAAAATTAATGGTTGCTACCTATGGTAATGGGAGATAAGACGGAAAACAATTCAAAGGCGATTCTTTCAGAATCCTTGAAGGACTATCAGGGCTATTTTGAAATTGATTCTCGCAAGAATACATCCTCCGCATTCACTGCCGGAGCTCAAAATAAATTGTCACCAATTTCCATTTATGCCGAACAGATTGCAACTCGCTTTGGCAAGGTAGGACGAGTTGATTATCTAAAAATATTTGCTGAAATGAAAAATTATGTGAATAATTTTTCAGAGAAATTCAAGCTAAGTAATTTAGACACTGAATTTTTTACCACGCGATTTCTTTCAATCGAGGAATCTAATAAAATTTCTGACATAGAATTAGACCTTTTATCGAAACTTGATGAAATCTTGATTTCAATTCAAAAAGAGAGTAATCATGAATTTTTACAAGAAGTTGAAGCCTCAATTCCCGAATTGAGGCGGAAATTTGATAGAACAACCGCGCTTTTTGAAGAAAGAGCCGCCTTAATTAAGGAATATTCTGAACGACACAAAATTATTACTACTTCTATAAATGAGATTGACAGTCGGCTTAAAAATATGGACAATAGCGCTTCAATTTCAGATATTATCAATACTATTGAAAAGAAACACGAGGATCTTCCTGCAATCTACGTTGCTTTGATGGAACTGTTTTCTACCCATCTTCCCTCTTATAAAAACCTGACTGAGCAGTCTGATGAGTTTGAAACGGCTGTGGAATATTATAGCGAATTTATCCGAATAATTAATAACGCAAAGATTGCTTTTTCAAAGAACACATTGCTTTCATCTGACAAAGACAAGGTTCGGGATATTAGTAAATCGTCAGAAGATCTTTCTGAAACCCTCAGCGCGCTGAAAAATAAAAGAGCCGATACAGACCTGGCTGAAGAATCCAGGCGAAAACGCTTTAAGCTTGTTCGAACGTTTTTATTTATTGTGGGTGTTCTATCGGTAGGAGCGGGTGCCGCTTATTACTTCTTAAAATAGTTTCTTCAATTTATCTATGTCTTATTAATGCTTCTCCGCAAAGGCGCCATGAGTTTCGAGCATAAATTTTAGCCACCGATCATACAGTGCGGCGTTATTTTCTTCGGTCACGATAGTCCCTTAAATTGGGATGGAGAATTTCAGATCAAGTTTCGGGTTCGGCTTCAGGCGCTTCTTGGACAGTATCATTCTCGTCATTTTCGTCATTCTCCGCTTTCTCCATAACCCGGGTGACCGATGCGATGGAATCGTTTTCATCGAGCCTTATAAGCTTAACGCCCTGTGTAGCCCTTCCGATAGTACGGATTTTGGATACGGGTTGACGAATCATGATTCCATGTTCTGTTATTATCATCAAATCGTCCGTGTCCACCACCTCTTTAATAGAGATCATTTTACCAACCTTTTCCGTAGTGCGGATAGTCAAGACCCCCTTGCCACCCCTATTTCTCAATGGATATGCGTCTATTCCTGTGCGTTTACCAAATCCATTCTCACTTACTGCGAGGACGGTGCCAGATCTCTTGATCACAATCATTCCAATCACTACCTCGCCGTCATTGACCCTCATTCCCCGGACACCCATAGTTTTCCGACCCGTCGGTCGAACATCCGATTCGCTAAACCTTATCGCCTTGCCGTTCGAAGAGCCAAGTATTACATCGTTTGAACCATCAGTCAGCCTTGCCTCAATCAGCTTGTCGCCCGCCCTTATATCTATTGCGTATATGCCGCCCCTCATAGGCCTTTTATAAGCCGATAATACAGTTTTCTTTACAAGTCCGCGTTCTGTTGCCATTAAAATGAAGTGGTCTTCATCGAATTCTTTAACCGCGAGAAACGCCTGCGGATTTTCATCCTTTTCAAGCTGAAGAACGTTAATTATCGCGCGTCCCCTCGACGCCCTCCCAGCCGAAGGAATTTCATGTACTTTCAACCAATGACATTTTCCTCTATCTGTAAAAATAAGAAGGTGGTGATGCGTTGAGGCAACGAATAGATGCTCGACAAAATCATCTTCTTTTGTCGATGCCCCCTTAAGACCTCTCCCGCCGCGTCCCTGTCTTTTAAATCCGCTGACCGGAAATCTCTTAATGAACCCGTTGTGAGAAATAGTGATTACCATGTCCTCTTCAGCGATCATGTCTTCAATTGAGAATTCACCCTCGTCTGCCACTATATCTGTTCTTCTGTCGTCGCCATATTTTTCAGTCACTTCAATGAGCTCTTCTTTTACAATTTCCATACGCAATTCTTTATTCGAAAGAATGGACGATAGCTTTTCTATCAATTTGAGCAGTTCGCTGAGTTCCTCCACAATTTTTTTCTGCTCTAACCCGGTCAGGGCTGATAGCCTCATTTCGAGAATTGCTTTAGCTTGGCGTTCCGAGAGGCTGTAGGATTTTATCAGTTTTGTTCGGGCAATTTCAGGCGATTGGGATTTCTTTATTATCTTTATTATTTCGTCAATATTATCAAGGGCGATCTTTAGCCCCTCAAGTATGTGCGCCCTGTTTTCCGCCTTCTTTTTCTCAAAATCTGTTCTTCTTAATACTACCTTGTGCCTAAATTCAATGAATGGCAGAAGCGATTCTTTAAGATTTAATAATTTGGGCTCTCCGTTAACCAGGGCAATGAAATTAACTGAAAAAGTATCCTGAAGTTGAGTATGTTTGAACAGCTGGTTGATAACTACGTCAGGAATAACGTCTCTTTTAAGGTCCATTACAATGCGGATGCCATCCCGGTCAGATTCGTCCCTTATATCTCGTATCCCTTCAATTACCTTATCGCGTACTAAATCGGCCGTTTTTATAATTAAATTAGATTTGTTCACCTGAAACGGTATTTCAGAAACGATAATTGATTCCATGCCGCTTTTTGATACTTCTACTCTAACACGCGAACGAACTTTTATGCTTCCTCTTCCGGTTTTAAGCGCGTCCCGTATGCCCTTTTTACCGTATATTATCCCGCCGGTTGGGAAGTCCGGACCGCTTACCAATTTTATTAATTCTTCTATATCTACATCCGGATCGTCTATAATTGCGATTATAGCCTTAGAGATTTCTCTTAAATTAAATGGAGGGATATTTGTTGCCATTCCTACAGCAATCCCGCTGGCGCCATTCATATGCAGTTGTGGTAATCGCGTTGGAAGCACGGTCGGTTCTTCGAGTGTATCATCAAAATTCGGAGTGAAATCCACCGTATCTTTATCAATGTCCCGCAACATTTCTTCGGCTATCTTTTGCATCTTGGCTTCTGTATACCTCATTGCCGCGGCACCGTCTCCGTCAACAGACCCGAAGTTCCCCTGCCCGTGCACCAATGGATATCTAAGTGAAAAATCTTGCGCCATCCTTACAAGAGAATCATATATTGCTGTATCCCCGTGTGGATGAAACTTGCCCAACACCTCTCCAACAATTCTTGCCGATTTCTTATATGATTTATTTGCTCTCAATCCCAATTCATCCATACCGAAAAGTATTCTTCTATGTACCGGCTTTAGACCGTCCCTTGCATCCGGCAGCGCCCTCGAAACGATTACGGACATAGAATAATCGAGATACGAGCTTCGCATTTCATCGACTATTTCTACCGGTAGTATTTTATCTCTGCTAATTGCCATTCTTTTAATCTGTCCCCTAAACGTCTAAGTTCTTTACATATTTTGCGTTTTCCTGAATAAACAACCTTCTCGGTTCAACCATTTCACCCATCAGCTCTGAGAATGTTTTATCTGCTATTGCAAGATCTTCCATTTTAACCTGTAAAATCGTTCTGACTTCAGGATCCATCGTTGTATTCCATAACTGCTCAGGATTCATCTCTCCGAGTCCCTTATATCTCTGTATCTCTATTTTTTGCTTTCCATTGCTTTTAAATCTCTTTAAGATAGCGTCCCGCTCTTCATCGTTGTAGGCGTATTCCTGTTTTTTCCCGCTTTTTATCTTGTAAAGAGGCGGTTGAGCGATATAAATATGTCCGCCCAGTATTAGCTCCTTCATATGCCTGAAGAAAAACGTTAGCAGCAATGTCCTGATATGAGCGCCATCAACATCGGCATCGGTCATTATTATGATTTTTCCATAGCGGAGCTTCTCTAAGTCAAAATCCTCCTCGCTTATACCCGTGCCAAGCGCCGTTATTAGCGTACGAATTTCGTTGTTTCCGAGTATTTTTTCTAACCTTGCTTTTTCAACGTTCAGTATTTTCCCTCGAAGGGGAAGTATCGCCTGAAACCTTCGATCTCTTCCCTGTTTGGCGGAGCCGCCTGCCGAATCTCCCTCTACCAAATAGAGTTCCGTAAATTCCGGATCCCTTGTAGAACAATCCGCCAGCTTCCCGGGGAGGTTCCCCGAATCAAGCGCCGACTTTCTTCGTATGAGTTCCCTTGCTTTTCTGGCAGCCTCTCTGCTTCTTGCGGAAAGAAGCGCCTTTTCGATGATCTTTTTTCTGATGGAGGGATTTTGCTCGAAAAACTCTGTCAGCTGTTCATAAACAATACTGTCAACGATTCCTTTAATTTCACTGTTTCCAAGCTTTGTCTTTGTCTGTCCCTCAAATTGAGGCTCTGATACCTTTATGGAAAGTACTGCCGTCAAGCCTTCGCGGCAATCGTCCCCCGATAGTCCATTTGACGGGTCCTTTATCTGCTTGTCCTTAATACCAAAATTATTTAGGACGCGCGTTACCGCCGCCTTGAATCCCGAAAGATGCGTACCTCCCTCAATCGTATCTATGTTGTTAACAAACGTAAATACATTTTCTGTGTAATTATCCGTATACTGTAAAGCCACTTCAACAGGGACGCCGTCTCGTTCTTTTTCGAACCAGATAACATTGTCGTGTATAGGATGTCTACTTTCATTCAGGTATTTTACAAACTCTATCAACCCCTTTTTAGCCAGAAACGTTTCAGTTTTTCCATCTCTTTCATCTGTAAGGACTATCTCCAGGCCCTTATTTAAAAAGGCAAGCTTATGAAGTCTCTCGGCAATTACATGATAATCAAAATTTAGATCGCTGAAAATTTCGTGGTCGGGCTTAAATGTCGTTTTTGTGCCCGTAGACTTGGCCTTTCCTATTATCTTTAATTTCGATATGACTTTTCCACGTTCATATTCCTGATGATATTTCTCTCCATCACGAGAAACTTCAACCTCACACCGTTCCGACAGGGCGTTCACAACAGAGACACCCACACCATGAAGTCCACCTGATATTTTGTATGAATCTTTCTCGAATTTTCCACCGGCGTGGAGTATGGTCATTACAACTTCCAACGCAGGAATTTTTTCTTCCGGATGGATGTCTATAGGAATTCCCCTGCCATCATCCTCAACGGTCACGCTTCCATTCTTGTTAACAGTGACAGATATTTTCGTGCAATACCCCGCAAGCGCCTCATCTATGCTGTTGTCTACAACCTCGCTTACGAGGTGATGCATGCCCCTTTTTCCAATGTCGCCGATGTACATTGCCGGTCTTTTCCGAACTGCTTCAAGCCCCTTCAGTACTTGAATTTGCTCGGCATCGTATTTTTCAGAATTATTCTTTTTTTCTTTTGTCATACCTACCTGAATATTATGTCTTTAATGGCATTTTCGCCTATAAGATCATTTATTTTTATAATAATTTCTTCCTTTCTGTCTAAAAGTTCTTTTCTCCAGGTTTCGTTAGAAACGATTACTATGATCTTATCCCTTTCTATATTTTCGAGTGTCGTGTTGGAGTTTATAAGATCTCCTACTGCCTCTTTCCAGACATCTCTCGCCCTGTCAGACAGAACGGATTGTCGTATTCCAATTTTTTCTACGAGCTCTTCCATCGCTTCCGAGAGCCAGGGCATTATGAAAGACCTATCCTGTTTACTTCAAAATCTATCATGCCGGACCATTCTTCATAGTCCGTAGTGGTAATTATCACCTGTCCAATTCCATTGATATATTTGATTGTTTCAATCGCTCTCGTTCGGTCCAGCTCCATGAACACATCATCAAGAAGATATATCGGCTTAATACCGGTTCTTTTCTCTATAAACTTACCCTGCGTCAGCTTTAGAGCTATTAAGAACGTTTTGTTCTCGCCTTTCGAGCCGTATTTCTTTAATGTTCTACCGTTAATTTTGAATACGAGCCTATCCCGGTGAAGCCCCCTTGTAGTAAACCCCATATTAAAATCGCTAGCTCTTCTTTGCTTTAACTCTTCCATGATTTCGTTCTTTGTGCCGCTTACGGAAGGGCGGTATTCAATCGTGCCTTCCTTTTTACCCTCGTTAAGATCGCTGAATATTTTTTGAAATTCCGGGAGAATATCATTGATAAACTTCGTGCGATCTTCCCATATAGAGTTGCACAATTCACCCATCTGCTCTTCTAAGGCATCAAGCGTATTTTCGTATGCCTTCCCTCCTGAGGCTGCGAGGTTGATAGCGGAGTTTCTCTGCCTTAATACTCCCCGATATGACAAGAGCCTGCTCAAATGACTTTTATTCACCTGAGACATTGTCATATTCATAAATTTTCTATGTCCCGAGGGAGACCCCAACGTAGTTATAATGTCTTCCGGTGAAAGCAGAACGACGGGATGTTTTCCAATTAGATCTCTTGAATTAGCTAAAATTTTTCCATGACTTTTTACTGCCTTGCCTGTATCCTTAGAAAATGAAATCGAAATATTTTCCCTGATACCATCATTTGAAACGAATGTGCCGATGGATACAAAGTGGTCTGAGTTGAAGCGTATTGCTTCTGCATCCCTATTAGCTCTAAAACTTTTTGTTAACGAAAGGTAGTGAACGGCCTCTAAAACTGAAGATTTACCTATGCCATTATTGCCGGTAATTATATTGATTTTATCTGAAAAGCCAGTTTCAAATTTTTCATAGTTTCTGAAATTTATCAATCGCAAATTTTCAAGATACATCACCGTATCTATATTATGCTTCTTCGGTTAGTCGAATTGGCATCAAGAGAATAGTATAAACTTCATTTTCAGCCTGTTCAGCCGGGTAAACTAATCCGGCGCTTATTGGCGCCTTTAAGGTCATAATTAAATCATCCGTGTCTATCTGTCTTAGAATGTCTTTTAAATATTCCGAATTGAAACCAATTTCTATGTCTTCGCCACTGTAGTTACAATCTATATCTTCTGATCCTGATCCACCTGATTCAGGGTCGGCTGATGAAATCTTTATATTATTATTAGAAATAGTTAATTTTATTTGCTGTGTAGTCTTATTCGCAAAAATAGAAACCCTCACGGCCGATGATAAAAAGCCTTCCACCTTAACATTAATTTCCTTATCATTTTCAGTCGGAATTACACTACTGTAATCGGGATACTTTTCATCAATAATCCTCGTAAAGAACTTTGTGCTGCCAAGCGTAATCATAACATGATTTTCTGTAACAGTAAAATTATTTTCTTCGCTCCCTGACAATGCGCTTAAAATCAGACTCAAAAACTTTTTGGGAATTATTATCCGCTTGTCTTCTTTTATTCCTGTCGATTTATTTATAGAAAGTTTTGCGAGCCTATGACCATCTGTAGCGACCGTGGTTAATTTATCATCTTTAAACTCAAACAGCACTCCGGTTAATGCTGGTCTTAACATATCCGCGCTAACGGCAAACGCTGTCTTCTCTATTATTCTGTGCATCATTTCATTATTTATTTTTATTGTTTCCCCGTCTTCCAAAACCGGCACAGCAGGAAAATCTTCCGGTGACTTGCCAGCAATACTATAACTACCACTCGAACATTCAATCGTTACAAAATTCTTCTCATCCGAACTTAAAGTCAATTCTCCTTGAGGTAACACGCCAATAATATCATTTAATAATTTAGATTGAATAGCAACAGATCCATTCTCAGAATTACCTACATCAACTTCACTGCTAATAGTCACCTCAATATCAGTAGACGATATTCTAAGTTTTGAGTCTTCAACATTCAGTAATACACAAGTCAAAATTGGAAGAGTAGACCTGACAGGAACAACCCTATTCGCCATCTGAAGCTCTTTATGAATTGCCTCTCTCTCGATTGAAAACTTCATTAACTAATTCCTTATAAATGCATCTTAATCAAAATGAATACCGATATTATATATAGGCTTATAAGTTACAAATTCCATAGAAATTGACAACTGTTTAATTAAAGATGGTTAATAAAATATACCTATAAATATATAATAATATTAGTAGTGTTAACGGTGTTTAATAGTAATATTTAAGTATAATAAAATCTTATATTTATACTATGTTAGTATCTCTCCTGAGATGTTGATATATAGTAGTTTTATCAAGAAAAATTTTTATACATTAAACTGTGTGTATTGTAATTGTTTCTAACACCATTAATTTAACAATATATCAACAAGATTATACACATATTATCAAGAACGTTCTCACATTTTTATATCTATATAAACTTCACCCCTTATTGACTTGAGCCAATCATTGTATACTTCTAATCTTTTGTTTCTTATGACCATAGATTCCAATTCATACCAATTGTCTTTAAGTGTCAGTTTTCCACCCTCTCTGATTTCAATTGATTTCATAATATGAAATCCAAAATCGGTTTTAAATGGTTTGCTTATGTTGCCAACTTTTAGCGTGTCCAATACTTGAGCAAACTGAGGAATACTCAAGGACGAAAGATCATACCAACCTAAATTCCCCATATTTGAAGCAACGTCTGGATCATCACTGAACTTAGTGGCTAAATCTTCAAATGATTCTCCGGACTGTGCCCGCGCTCGTAATTCGTTAAGCGTTTTAACGACTTTTTCCTCATCATATTTACTTGTTTTCTGCATGACCAAAATATGTTTAACGTTTATTCTTTCACCACGCCTTTCTATAAGTTTGATAATATGGTATCCGAACTCGGTTTTAATGATTCCACTTATATTGCCCGGTGAAAGTGAATATGCCGCTTCTTCAAATTCAGGAACGAGAGTTCCGCGTTTCATAAATCCAAGCTCCCCGCCGTTTAAAGCAGAGTTCGTATCATCAGAATATATAGAAGCTAGTTCAGAAAACTCTTCGCCAGATTTAATTAGTGTGAGAAGACTGTCTATCTTATGATAAGCTGTGCTGTCCGCATTAGAACCAGCCCTAATCTCGATAAGGATATGGCTGATCTTAACGGCAGGATTTATCTCCGGCAGGCTGTCGGCATACTGATAGAAAAAATCTTCGACTTCTCTTCTTCCTACACTGATGTTGTTAAATTTTAGTTGCTGAATTTTTTCCACTAACCGCTGTTTTCTAATTTCCTCGCGATAGTTTCTCCTAAGTCTACTAAGAGGATAACCGATAATTTCTTCCGCTTTTTCCCTCGAACCCACCCTTTGAATTATAGCGTCAATCTGTTGGTTTAAAGCCTGTTCAACCTCTTTTTCACTAACCTCTATGCTATCAAGCTCGGCACGATCGAGAAGAATCTTTTGATCTATCATGGTATTAAGAGTCTTTCTCCAAATGCTTTGATACATACTCGGACTTCTTGATGGATCAATTCTCATGCGAAGAGCCTGGGTTTGCGCAAATTGATCTACTTCGCTCTTGAGAATTATTTCGTCACCGACAACAGCCGCAATTCCATCTACCACTTGCGACTTTAAAGAACCCGAACTGATTATAAAGGAAAAAATTATTATTATTAAAAAAATATATTTACTCAAAATAGGCTTCATTTATGTAATATCCAGTTGATAGTCGTAGGCTGTCTATAATTTGATAATATAAAATATTCTGCTTCAGGATTTTAATCTTTTGAATAATTTCGTCGCGAACCTCGTGAACAGGTATTAAGGATTCTTCTTCAAATCTATTTATTATTTGAAGAATATGGTAACCATATTCTGTTTCAATCGGACCAACAAAATTACCGCGAGATCCAAACGCAGCAGAAGAAATTTCTTCTATTACATCATCCCTGGTGAATGTTCGAAGTGTGCCACGAAACCTGCTCAATAGAACCGCCATTTTTTCTTCATTGCTTGTTGACAACGCGCTCTTCAGGTCAACGGCAGATTCCTTGCTGTCAAGTAAAAAATGATAAGCTCTTATTTGCCGCTTGTCACGAACAAAGCTTTCAATATTATCGTTATAAAAATCTGATATCTCCCCGTCGGAAATGAGAGGAATTTGCCGGTATCTGTGTTCTAAATAGCTGTTTGCGAGCAGCTCTCTCTTATAGTTTTTTAGATTATCGCTTAGCCTTTCAGTATCAACCGCGTAGCCTCGCTCAGACACTTGCGCGAGGATCTCCCTGTTGACCCAATCTTCCGCCAGGATTTTCAGACGGTACTTATCAACTTCCGGATTAGAGATCATATATGAAAGATCGTGATTTGTCAATTTAGCGTTCTTCACGCTTGCAATCAGAACATTCCCGTCGGTAAGTTCGCCTTCTTTATTGATTGATACTAACAATATTGTTGAAAGAATGCCCAAGAGAATAAATGAAAGTATATATATAATTTTCTTATTCAACGGTTCCTTCGACAACGGTATCATCTAAATTTTTATAGTAGTATTGAGGCTTATATTTATCAGTAACGTAACTCTCGAATTTATCTATTAAACGTTTTCTTTCGTAACCCCGGAAATCAACAAGAATTCTGTTTCGTATGTTATCAAAGGGCTCATATTCTGGTTCTTTTACTGAAAGAATCTTGAACAAAGACCAGCTCTTACCAATTTTAACGGGTTTAGAAATATCGCCAACGCTCATTGAGGAAACCATTTTACCGATTTTACCCATTTGTAATATTGTAACATCCTTGATTATTCCCAGGCTTTTTTCAACCTTTTTTCTTTCGCTGAATTTAACCGCCAATTCAGTCATATCGGCACCGTTATTGGAAAGCGCGTAAAGAGAGTCCGCAAGATTTTTATCAGACACAAGTATCTCTACGATATCAGATTTCCTCTTTGAAACATAGTTGTCTTTGTGCTCATTATAATATTTTTGAAGATCGTCGTCCGTGTTATTCATCTCTTTGGAGAATTCAGATTCACGAATTTCTTGCCAGACGAATTCCCGCTCTTTTTTCTTTAACTCCTTCTTGACTTCCGGTCGTTTGTCGTAATCGTTATCAAATCCGAATTTAGAAACGACCGCTTTATTTATCTCTCCGGCAACGATATTTTTAACAAGAGAGCTATCAGTAAAAGTAGTAATCGCCATGCCGGTAGATCGGTTTTTTATAAGATCAATTAGCACCTGCGTGGTGACTTCCCTGTCAAAATAAGTAGCAAGGGGGCCGTTTTCCTTTTGTTCGTTTAGAAACACTGCGGGGCTTTTGCCGGATTGGGCGGAACGGTTTGTTTGTAAGTAAGTAAGAATATTTTTAATCAACTCGTCGATTTTATCCATATTTATTACCGTGCCGGCAATGTTGTTTAGCGAGTCGACAAACGACTCGGCTGCTTTGATCAGGACTTCATTGCGCATGGTATAAAGCTTGCTTCTCAGCTGGGCTTCCATTTTATTAAACGAATCCAATTTAACAGACTTAACGCTGTCAATCCAGATAAGATGATAACCATAGGAGCTTTCAACGGGTTCAGACAATGTATTTATTGGAAGAGAAAATGCGACTTCTTGGAACGAATCTTCCATATCACCCCATTTGAAAAAGCCAAGACTACCGCCATTGACCGAAGTCCGATCTTCCGAAAGACTATCCGCGAATAAAATAAAATCCTCCTGGCTGTTTATATCCGACCGGATCTTTGTTATTACGTTAAGCGCCCCGTCTTTTGACCGCGAAACCTCAGGGGGGGCGGATGAGGTACCGCTATATGTAATTAAAATATGACGTCCTGAAACTTGTTTTTTTAGATTTTCATATAGTTTCCTAAGCGCGTCTTCACCGGCGTACCGCTCCAATATTTCCCCGCGATAAACTATATTTACCATCCTGCTCTTGACAAATAAGTCCATCTTCTCAATAACGGTGTCATTTTTGTGGAACCCTCTTTTATAGCCCTCTTTGACATACATCTCGCGCATGACATAGCTCGTTA
The DNA here is from genome assembly GCA_022571215.1 of Fidelibacterota bacterium. GTDB lineage: Bacteria > Fidelibacterota > SORT01 > SORT01 > SORT01 > SORT01. The sequence goes on from JACZYG010000001.1 coordinate 282,891, forward strand.
TTTGTTTTTTGCGAAACTCAAAACCTCTCTGAAAAAAAACAGCGCTATCTGCGGGGCTTATGACGTCATATAGGTAGATATATTCATTGCCAATTTTAGCGACAGGAGGTCCCGTGTCTGACGGATGTTCTTTTGAGCAGCCGGCAATGATTAATGCCAGAAATATCACTGTGGCTGTCGAGCGGAGTTGAATCATTAATATAGTTCCTTCAGTTTATAATTTATAATTGCCTAAGCCATCAAGTTAATTGATGACGATAAAGATTTCAACAACGAACTAGCTGATTTCAGGGTATTATTTTCATCTAATTCGGCTTGTAAGAAAGTTTTTTCACCGGCTTTTATAGAAATGCTATACGCCTCTATTCCCTTGGTCTTCGCGAGAATCTTGAAAAATTCGTTGTTAGAAGATATTTCATTGGATTTTCCTATAAGGCCGGTAAGTATAAGGTGTTTAATAGAAATAGATTTAATTAACAGGGTAGATGCTAAGATTTTTATTTTTGCCAGTTCTAACAGATTTCTCGCTTCAATTGGAATGGAGCCGAACCGATCTAACAGCTCGGTGGAAATAGAATCAACCATCGAAACTTCATTTGAAGAAGCCAATCGCCTGTAAAAATCTATTCTTGTTTCTCCATCTTCTATGTAAGTTCCGGGGAGATAAGCATCAATATCACAATCTATTTCGGTCTTCACCTCGAGCGTAGAAGCCGTCTCTAAGCCGTAACTTTTTTTCATCTCCTCGACAGCCTCGTTAACGAGCTTGTTGTAAAGATCAAATCCAACGGCTTCCATGAATCCGCTCTGCTTTGTTCCCAATAAATTTCCGGCGCCCCTGATTTCGAGGTCTTGCATGGCGATATTAAAACCCGCTCCGAGATGGGAAAAATTTTCAAGAGTTTTCAACCGCTTAAGGGCGGTCTCGGTCAATTTATGAGCCGGAGGCACTAATAGATACGCAAATGCCCGCCGGTCAGAGCGTCCGACCCTTCCGCGGAGCTGGTAAAGCTGAGATAGCCCAAACTTATCCGCCCTGTTTACAAGGATGGTATTCACATTCGGAATATCTAAACCGCTTTCGATTATCATCGTGCTTAATAAAACTTCGTACTCACCCCCCATGAACTTGGCCATTATTGTTTCAAGCTCTTTCGGTCTCATCTGACCGTGCGCGATACAGATACTTACTTGGGGAACCCACTTCTTTAATGTGTTATATATCCGATCAATAGATTTTACAGCGTTATGAACAAAAAATACCTGACCGCCACGCTCTGTTTCTTTAATAATTGCGTCGCGAACTACACCCTCATCAAACGAAGTTATTTCAGTGTAGATTGGTAGCCTGTTCTTTGGGGGTGTATTGATGTTTGAAAGATCGCGAGCGCCAAGAAGAGAAAAATTCAAGGTTCTTGGAATTGGCGTCGCCGACATAGAAATGGTGTCCACGGAGAGCCTCATCTCTTTTAATCGTTCTTTCTGTTTCACTCCAAAGCGATGTTCTTCGTCAATGATAAGAAGCCCAAGATCTTTAAATATGACATCCTTGCTTAACAACCGATGAGTACCTATTAATATATCAACCTTGCCGGTCCCTAACCCGGAAATGATTTCGGATTGCTCCTTCTTGCTACGGAACCTGCTTATCGATTCCACATTAACGGGGAATGGGGCGAGCCTTTCTTTAAAGGTCATGTAATGCTGCTCGGCAAGGATTGTGGTCGGCACGAGAATGGCGGTTTGTTTGCCGTTGATCGCGCACTTAAAAGCGGCGCGGAGGGCAACTTCTGTTTTTCCAAACCCGACATCTCCGCAGAGAAGCCTGTCCATTGGATACTCTTTTTCCATATCGGATTTGACCTCTTCGATGGCTTGCAATTGATCCTTGGTTTCGCTGTAAGGAAAGCTAGACTCGAGGGCCCACTGCATGTCTTCGTCAGCGCCGAATGAAAATCCCTTTGAGTTTAATCTTTTGGCATAAAGCTCCACCAAATCACGGGCAATCTTTGATACCGAAGATTTTGTGTTTTCCTTGAGCTTCTCCCATTCGCCCGTTCCGAGCTTGTTTAACTTGGGTTTTACGCCTTCAGCTGCTTTATATTTTTGTATTCGATGAAAATTCTCAACAGGGAGATAGATTTTATCATCTCCGGCATAGACAATCTTCAGGCATTCTCTCACGGCGCCCCGTATCTTAATCTTTTCCATCCCTCGATATTTGCCAATTCCGTGCTCAATGTGTACGAGATAGTCTCCCATTCTAATCCCGTCTATACGCCTTACAGGCGTGCTGTGTGATGAAAAACCTAAAAACGACCGCCGTTTCCGGTGCCTGTCAAAGATTTGATGGTCTGTTAATAAATGTAATTTGACGGACGGCAGATGAAACCCGCCGGACAGCGGAATAGGCAATAATACAACCCCTTCGTCTCCAATGATATTGTTCATGCGTTCCTTATGGAATTCATTTTCACACGATACGATTATTGAATCGTTTAAGCGCGACCACTTGCGTAAATCGGCGGAAAGGGCATTAATCGATCTGGCATATCCGTATTGCGGTATGCTGCCGAAATTCAGTGAATTTTTAGATGAAAATGATTTTACATTCAGACCGCGGAACCGGGCAATCTCCTTTCTGAGCAATCCGACATCTATTTCACTGTTTTTCTCGTTGAGCAATTCAATTTTGTCTTCGTGTTCAATCCAAACTAAGGATTGTTCGGGCAGAATCGAAATAATCCCCCCCGGTGCTTCATCCTTTGCGAAAACAGCTAGCCGCAAATCAGGTAGTATCTGTATGTTCTTTATATGTTTACGAGATATTTGAGAGTTGATGTCAAATTCTCTGATAGAATCAATTTCATCTCCGAAAAACTCAATACGCACTGGGTGTTCATATGAGATTGGAAAAATATCCACTATACCGCCGCGTATACTAAATTCGAACGGTCTCGAAACCATCTTCTCTGCTTCATACCCAATGTCAATTAATTTTGTCTTGAGATCGTTTAGCCTGATTTCTTTGCCAATCTTAATCTGTATGGAGGATTTGATAATTTTGTTAGGCGGCGTAACAGGTTCTGTGAGACCTGTAAATGTGGTCACCAAGATAACCGGCGAGCTCTTATGAATAGCGTTAAGCGCTTGAGACTGAAAAGAGAGCAGCGTAAGAGCTTCCTGTCCGATAGATTTGCCCGATTCCGGAAAGAAATAGACCAGCCCCTTTCCAACGAGAATTTCAAGGTCGTCTCTAATAGCTTCGGCATCTTTCAACGACGGCGCTGCGACCAGGATGCTTTCGCCCGTCTGGCGGAAAGCGCTTTTAATTAAGAATGAAGTGAGAGACCCGGAAATTCCGGAAATGTCAAATCGTATAGAGTCTGTTAGTTTCCGGTTGAATTTTTTATACACGCTCCCGGATGAAAGAAGCTCCTCTATTACTCCAACTTCCGCCTGGGAGGGGTCTGGTAGAATTCGTTCAGACCTTAAAGTCATATGCCCTGAGGGCTATAGCAACAAGAGACAGATCGGAGGGTGTTATCCCAGAGATACGGGAAGCTTGGCCAAGCGAATCCGGTTTCATGGCAGAGAGCTTCTGCCTGCCCTCGGCGGACAATGAACGAATCGAGCTATAGTCAAAGGCGGATGGTATGTTCTTATATTCCATTTTTAGGAAACGCGCTACCTGGTCGTTTTGTCTCTTTATATACCCTTCGTATTTCACTTCTAATTCGACCTGTTCCGCCGATTCGGGATCGGCATAAATCTTCTTCACAATAGCTGGAAACGTTGTTTCAAATGCGGGCAGGATGTCAAGTAGCTTAATCTCTGGACGTCTCAACAATTGAAGGAATGAGGAGGGTTTATTGGCGGGACGACCGATAATATGTCCCAATTGTTCGTTAATTTTTTTTGCGGAAAGAGAGGTTTTTCTTAAAGCTATAACCGCCTCTTCTACAAGAGATTTTTTTATCAACGCCCGATCATATATTTTCTTTGGGGTCAAACCAAGATTGTAGCCCTTTTCTGATAGGCGAATGTCTGCATTATCATGACGTAATAGGATCCTGTATTCCGCTCGTGATGTGAACATTCTATATGGCTCTGTGGTGCCCTTTGTCACAAGATCGTCAACGAGGACTCCAATATAGCTCTCCGCTCTGTTCGTATGGAATTTATCTCTTCCTGCAAGTTTCAGCGCAGCGTTGATTCCGGCAACAAGTCCTTGCGCCGCGGCCTCTTCATAGCCGCTTGTGCCGTTTATCTGACCGGCGAAATATAGATTTTTCACTAATTTCGTTTCCATTGTGTGGTAAAGCTGATGTGGTGGGAAATAATCATATTCAACGGCATAGCCGGGGCGGGTGAGCACTGCTTCTTCCAAGCCGGGGACCGTTCTGATGGCTTCGGTCTGGACATCCTCCGGGAGGCTTGTTGAGAAGCCGTTGACATATATTTCATCTTTCCCTATTCCTTCTATTTCAAGATAAAGTTGATGAGACGACCTATCGGAAAACCTGATTATCTTATCCTCTATTGAAGGACAATATCGAGGTCCAATGCCTTCTATCAGTCCTGTAAACATTGGTGATTTATCAAGCCCGGATTCGATTATTTCGTGTGTTTTAACGTTTGTGTGTGTAATGTATGCCGGAATGTTCGGGGGATTGAAGTTTTTTGTGCTGAATGAAAACGGTCTTGGCTCTTCGTCTCCATATTGCGGTTCGGTCAGATCAAAATTAATCGTATCTTTTTTAAGTCTTGGCGGTGTTCCTGTTTTTAATCTTCCTGTTATAAACCCTAATCCGGTTAAGTTGTCAGTTAACCCGCCAGCTTTTTCTTCTCCAACCCTCCCGCCGGATGTTGATTTCAGTCCGGTATGCATTAGCCCGTTCAGAAACGTCCCGCAGGTGAGTATAACTGATTTAGCGGAGATTGTTCCGTGATTGGTAGTATGAACTCCATTTGCCTTCTTGGATGCTACAGAGACGCCGACTACAGAGTCTCTGATTAGCGTTATATTTTTCTCCGAGTTGACCACGGCGCTCATGTATTCAGCGTATGCGTATTTATCGCTTTGGCACCGTGGAGACCAGACAGCGCGTCCCTTTGAGCGATTAAGCATTTTAAATTGAATCCCGGTTGCGTCAGCCGCCTTGCCCATTTCCCCTCCGAGGGCATCAATTTCTCGTACAAGGTGTCCCTTTGCGAGTCCCCCGATTGCGGGATTACAAGACATTCTTCCGATAGCGCCGGTGTCCATCGTGATGATAGCCACACTGTTGCCCATTCTGGCGGACGAAAGAGCAGCCTCAATTCCGGCATGACCCGCGCCGACGACTATTATATCGTAACTTTCAGTCATGATAACACAATAATAACACTGATGTAATTGATTTGCAAACCGAAGCTGCCCTGTTTCACGTGAAACAGCCGCAGTGTTCGGCATGCGGTATTGTGAAGATGTTTCACGTGAAACACACTATTTCCCGATGCAAAATCGTCCAAATATCTCATTTAAAACATCGTCCGTGGTTATTTCCCCTGTTATCTCTCCTAAGTAATTCATGGCATCTCTTATATCAACCGAAATGAATTCATTTCCAACATTGTTTATCGTACTTTCGAGCGCCATTTTTAAGGATTTTTCGCTTTTGCTCAAGGCGGCCGCCTGCCTCGCATTGGTAATAATCGCATCTTCACCGGCATCGTATTTTCTTAGCCTGCTTGATATGAGAATAGAAAGCTCGTGAAGTCCTTCCCCCGTTGGGTTAGATATAGCTAAATCAGGCGTGATATTTTGTTTTTCGGGGTCAAAAGACTTGTGCCGTGGAAGGTCTGACTTGCTTTCAATGGTTATGTATTCCCTGTTTTTCAGTTCGGTATGAATGTATAGATCATCTTCCCCTAACGGCGAACTTCTATCAAGGAGCCAAAGTATAAGGTCTGCAGACTGAATCTGCTCGAAAGTCTTCTCAATGCCTAATTTTTCTACTGATTCGCCCGCATTCCTGATACCGGCAGTGTCAATAAGCCGAACAAGAAATCCATCAACATCAACGGAGCATTCGATTGAGTCTCTTGTAGTGCCGGGTGTTTCTGTCACTATTGCTCTTTCTTCCGCCAATAGGGAGTTTAGAAGGCTTGACTTGCCGACGTTGGGTTTTCCTATAATGGGTACGATAGCCCCATTTCTAACAATTTTACCGTATCCATAATTATCTGTTATCAGTTGAATTCCCGCTAATACCTGATTGATTTTCTCGGCGATCACCTCTTTTGGTGTTGGTACGATTTCGTCATCGGAAAAATCCAACTCAGCTTCAATTAGCGCGGATAGCTCCACAATTTTCGACCTCAAGAAAGATGTTCTTTCCTTTAATGCTCCCTGCATCTGTAGAATAGAGAACCTGTGGGCGGATTTGACCTTTGCGGATATCAGGTCCGCCACCGCCTCCGCCTGTGATAGATCTATTCTTCCGCCAAGAAACGCTCTTTTGGTAAATTCACCGGGATCTGCTATTCTTGCTCCGGCAGCAGTGCTCAATTTTAGAATTTGTCCCTGCACATACTCACCTCCATGGCAGCTTATTTCAACCAGGTCTTCCGTAGTATACGAATGCGGCGCCTTGAAGAAAGTCAACACAACCTCGTCTATCGTTTCACCGGTAGATGGGTCGGAAATAGTTGTCACTAATGCCCTCCCGTGTGATTTCGAGGATATTCTTTTGTTTGGCGGGAGCAGCTTATTCAGGATAGAAACGGATTCTGAGCCGGAAAGCCTTACAACAGCTAAGCCACCCAAGCCCGGAGGGGTGGAAAGCGCAACTATAGTATCATCATCTCTTGGTTCGACAGCCATTGTCTTTGATTTGAAAAAATTATGTTATTCCGTTGAGGCTTTGCCCCTTATCCTGCTAAATATTCCGTCAGAGAGGTATTTTGTTTGAATGACGCTAAATATATTAAATAGAGAGTAATACAAATTCAAACCGGACGGAAAAGTATTAAAAAACAAAACCATAAACACAGGCATAAAGTAGCCCATCAGTTTTTGTTGTTCACTTGTCGAGGATTGCCCCGAATACTTTTGTTGTAAATACATTGTGAAGCCCATAAATATGGGCAGAAAGTTTACATTGGGACCGTAAATCGGAAGACTGAATGGAAGGGTAAACAGTGTATCTTGTGATGACAGATCGGTAATCCACCAAATGAATTCCGCCCCTCGAAGCTCAATGGTAGAACGAAATACCGTGAATAGGGCGAACAATAACGGCATTTGAATGAGCATGGGTAAGCACCCGCCAAGAGGATTAACACCCTTCTCTTTAAATAATTGCATCTGCTTTTTTTGCATGGTTGGCTGGTCGTCTTTATACTTTTCTTTCAATTCCGCTATGACCGGTTGCAAATCCTGCATTTTTTTCATTGACACAAAGCTTTTGTGCGTAAGCGGATATACTAAAATTTTGATCAGTATCGAGAAAATTATAATGACTAAGCCATAATTGGGTACAATTGAGTGTATTTTGACAAAAGACCACAAAACAGCTCGACCAATCGGTCGGACAAAGCCCCATCCGAAGTTCATCATTTTCTGTAGGTCAACCTGATAAGACTTTAGTATATCGGCACTTATGGGTCCAAGGTAGACAGTAAATGTGTTGGTGCTGCTCCCCGAAGGATTAACAACGGGAACATCAAGCGAAATTCCATAGGATTTATATAATTCGTCATTTATTGTTGTTCTGCCCCTGGATTTTAACATAACCCGGTTGGAAGAGTTCCTATCAGGGATTATTACGGCAGTGAAGTATTTTGTCCTTGTTGCCGCCCAGGATACGGAGCCGTCAAAATATACGCGCTCTATTTCGCCGTCAGAAGCGTCTATCTCTTCAAGTTCACCTCCTAACAGCGCTAAACCCCTTGCATACTGCATATCGTCGTTTAGGTACCTTTCTGTTGATAAGAGCGGTGTTTCCCAATAAATAGAGTACCTGTTATCAATTGTAGCTCCTGCTAATCCGGATACATCCACGGTAAGAGTAAAGTCATATTTTTCGGCGTTGAATCGAAATGTCTTCCGAACGACAGAACCATTATTAAGTTGAGTATAGAAAGATATCTCAGTAGTTTCTTCATAATTCAAACTGATAAAAGCTTGATTTTCCGGACCAGCTGACCAATTGTAATTTGAAAGATCAACAGTATCGCGATTGACATCCGTAAACCGAATACCCAAATTTCCGGAATTTAAATTATGTATCATTTTGACCGGATTTGAGTCATGATCAAGAAAATCGTTTAAAACCCACTTGGTTATTTTACCTCCGCCCATAGAAGAAAGCTGCGCCGAGTATAGCGGAGTTTCAATAGAGATAAAGGATTCTTCTTTAGAAACAGCATCTGTTGTAGAACCGATTTGGGTATTGTTGATTGTATCGCGTTTATCAAGAGTCACCGGGGAGAGTGTAGTTGTGAAGCTGCCCGGATCATTTGAAGGTGGGGCGTCTACTTGTACCGGATCGGGCAGTCTGTCTTCAACCGGAGGATTAATGAATCTTAAGTACGAAGGTGTAAATACAAGTATAAGACCGATCAGGAGGATCGCCAAGATCGTATTTCTGTTAGACTCACTCATGGTACTAAGTCGACCCCCCCCGAATGAAACGGATGACATTTTGAAATTCTTTTTATGGACATTAAGCCTCCTTTTATTACCCCGTATTTCTCCACCGCTTCAACAGAGTAATTTGAACAGGATGGATAAAAGCGGCAATTCGAGCCAAGAAATGGAGAAATCGCCAACCGATAAATTCGTAAAAGTCCGAGGACTGTCAGTTGGGCTATATTCCTATGTTTATTTAATCTTGGCACTAATTTGTTTCGCAATATCAATAATTGAAGATTGGATGTTGCCAAATGTTGGACTATGCAAGGACTTAGGCACGCTAAAGCTAACTGTGATGTTCATTGGGAAACATTCTTTGTTGAGCCGATAAGACTCTCTTAATAGTCTTTTGATTTTATTTCTGGTAACAGAGTTTCCAGCCTTGGTTGATACGAAAAAAGCGACCTTTCTTGATGGGGAATTTATCCAAAAAGCGGTTATGCCCTTCGATCTGAGTTTACGACCATTGTGGAAGACGAAATCGATGTTCTTCCTCCCGCGAAGAATCTCCCTCTTTGGAAGGTGATTATCCAAACCATCATTTCTTGGGAATTTCTGAGGAGACCGTGAGTTTTTTACGACCTTTAGCCCTTCGTCTCTTTAGAATTGCCCTGCCGTCCGCGGTGGACATTCTCTTGCGAAATCCATGCTTATTTCTGCGTTTACGATTACTTGGTTGGTATGTTCTTTTCATTTTACTTCCGTATTTCGGTGTTGATAGCTTCCATATTCTAACAAATTTGCGTGCAAAAATATACGTTTATTTCTTGTAAATGCAAGAAATTTCTTTTGCTTAAAGCTTTATTAATGCTTAATCGTAGCAATTTTCACTTAAAATAAAATTTCTCTTGACATTGACTCAAGGAGGTATGTAAATAATTTCACCGACAAAGAGGAGCTGTTGATAAGTTGTGAACAACGTAAACAATATCACTTTTTGTTGATATTTAGGCATTGATTTAGATACACATAAGATTTGACTTTAACTGGGAATTGATTTACACGATGTTGCTACATGACTTCTTGCTTGTAAACAGCGTTAAATAGCACATGGTTTTCATGATTTATTCCTCCTGATTCGTGAAGTAAATTGAAAGACGGTCATGAAAATATTTAACCAATAAGGAATTGAAGTATTGTCATTAGATTATGATCAGAACAATCAAGTTGATAGGATTTGGCAGAGCTGCCTTGAATATCTAAAATCAAAAATTAACAATCAGTCTTATGAAACCTGGTTTAAACCAATATCATCGGTTAAGTATGAAGAGGGAATGCTTACGTTGCGCATTCCTAACAGATACCATGTAGAGTGGATTGAAAGTCATTATGGAGAACTTCTCAAGGCTGCGTTAAGCAGTTCAAATTACCCGGATGTAGTCATCAGCTATGTTGTTCCCGCCGATTCTCGAAAGACGGAAACATTTAATTCTACACCCGAGATCGAGGTTCGCGCCGAAGAGGACAAGAGCGGACTAAACGAACAATACACTTTTGAAACGTTTGTCGAGGGTTCTTCGAACCAATTTGCCCGAGCTGCTGCGCAAGCGGTAGCAGATGCGCCCGGAAAAACTTCGTTTAATCCACTTTTCATTTACGGGGGAGTGGGACTCGGGAAGACGCATCTGGCGCAAGCGATTGGAAATCATGCTCGTGCCATAGGCACAGCAAAGCGAGTACTGTACGTTCCGAGTGAAATTTTTACTCTTGAATTTATTAATTCTCTTGAAAAGAGAAAAATAGATGCCTTCACAAGATATTACAGAAGTATTGATCTTTTGATAGTGGACGACATACAATTTTTTATAAAGAAAGAGCAGACCCAAGAACAATTTTTTCACACATTTAATGCATTATATCAAGATAATAAACAGATAGTGCTTACCTCTGATAGACCGCCAAGAGATCTGTTGGGTATGGAGGGTCGTCTAATTTCAAGATTTCAGGCGGGGCTTTCTGCCGATGTTCAGGAGCCGGAGCTGGAAACAAGAATAGCTATTTTAAATCGTATGGCAGAGGAGAATCAAATTCCGATCTCGGCGGAGATTATCGATCTGTTTGCGACTAATATCAAGGGTAATATAAGAGAGCTGAAGGGTTCTTTAATCAGATTGCTCGCATACGCCTCCCTGTCTTCCGCGGAAATTGATCTGTCACTTGCAAGACGAGTACTAAGCGAGGTGCTCGGCAGTTCAAAAGTCCAAACTACAATAGAAGACATAATCTCCTTTTCGGCACAAGAGTGGGGAATAGAATCTAACTCCATCATAGGTAAGGGGCGTCAAATGGAGGTGGCCGCCGCGCGTCAAACGGCGATGTATCTTACCAGAATTATGACGGGGCACTCTTTGAAAACCATTGGACTTCACTTTGGCGGTAGAGATCACAGCACTGTCATTCATGCGTGTAAACTCGTGGCTCAAAAAATTCTTGACGATAGAGAATTAAGCGAACGTATAAAGCGGCTGAAGAAAAAGTTGGAGTATAGTTCAGCTTAATACGTTTTGCCGGCGTTTTCCGGCATAAAATATATTTCATTCTCATTTCGCAATATTATAAGCAGTAACGAAACAGCTTGACTTGCGGTTTTTGTTCACTTATTATATATACGGTTTTTGTTCACTAATTATAGGTAAAACAATGACACTTACAAAAAAGCAACGACGAATGATTGATTACATCAGCAGCTTTCAAGAATTAAATAGATATTCACCCAGCTATGAGGAGATAGCGGAGGGGCTTGGGTACCGCTCTAAGGGTACGGTGCACAAACATTTGAAAAATCTTTTGGATAAAGGAGTAATTACCAAAGAATGGAATAAAAGTCGCACTGTTGAGATCGTTCCCGAGGTATCAGAGGGTAAGTCCATCAGTCTTCCGCTGCTTGGCTTGGTTGCGGCAGGGCAGCCGATTGAAGCTATTGAAGATTCATCTGAAACTGTAAGCGTACCGGAGGATATGATAGGATTCGGAAGCCACTATGTTCTTAAGGTTCGAGGAAATTCTATGATCGACGAACAAATTCGTGACGGCGATTATGTAATTGTGGAAGAACGCTCAGCAGCGGAAGTCGGCGAAACGGTTGTCGCTTTAATTGGTAATGAGGAGGCAACGATAAAAAAATATTATCCTGAAAATGGGAAAATAAGACTTCAACCCGCAAACGATAAAATGTTACCGCTTATAATTCCGGCGAACAATGTTCAAATACAAGGCGTGGTAATAGGCATTCTCAGAAAATATAATTGACCGGTCTTATGAGGCGAACTATAATAGCCCATCTCGATCTTGATGAATTCTATGTAGCGGTGGAAAGAATCAAAGATCCAAGTTTAAAAAATAAACCGGTTGTTGTGGGAGGGAGTCAAACGGGTAGAGGCGTGGTATCATCGGCTTCATATGAAGCCAGAAAATATGGGATACATTCGGCAATGCCGATGTATCAAGCGATGAAGCTCTGTCCGCATCTTATTCGGGTAGGCGGTAAGTTTAGGGAGTATTCGAAATATTCCAGCTCTGTATTTAATATAGTACAAGAATATTCGGAATTTGTGGAACGAACGAGCATTGACGAGGGCTATATTGATCTGACGGATTCCGTAATTAAATTAAAAAGAACTGCCATACAATTAGCGGAAGAGATCAAACGAAGAATAGACAAGGATGTTGGTCTTTCGGTATCGTTTGGGATAGGATCAAACAAAATGATGGCGAAGATAGCTTCAAAGCACGCAAAACCCAATGGAATTTTAGAAATATTGTCAAACAAAGAAGAGTCGTTTTTAAAACCGATGAATGTCGGCATTATTCCCGGAGTGGGTCCTAAGACGAAAGAACGGCTTAATAATCTTGGAATAACATCTATCGGGGAATTAAGAGGATTAAGTGAAAAAGAACTAACGAGCCGATTCGGGATACACGGCGAAGGGCTTTATAAGCGCGCGAGGGGAATCGCAAGCTCCAAGCTGAATTCCAAACGTGAAAGAAAATCAATTAGCAATGAGCGAACATTCAACGTAAACATACAAACGCCCGCCGGATTGATCCCAACGATAACCCGGATAAGTATGAGAATTTGCGAACAGATGAAAGAGAAAGAAATATTGGCAAGAAGCGTAAGCCTTAAGTTGAGGTACGAGAATTTTGAAACCATTACAAGAACAAAAACATTATCCAAAGCAAGCAGAAATGTCGGAGTGGTAAAAAGTTTAGTTGAACAGATGATTCATTACAATTTTATTCCGGGTAGAAGCATACGATTAGTCGGTGTGAGGGTATCAAATTTTGAACCGGAAAATATTCAAACAGAGCTGAATTTTATGCGATAAAAGGAGCGCGGGTTATTCTTTAACCCTTATAAAATGCTAAAACCGGTCTCCTGAAAGTAGTCTATCAATTTCGACAGAACATATCCAATGACAATTCCGACCAGCAGTACGACGGTAAGCACTCTTGAATTTACAACTTCCTTGCTGTATCCTTTTTTAATTGCGATTATCGAAACGAAATAGCCCAATCCGTTCAATAGCCAGATCACAGGCAGAGAGAGAACACTGACAATAATCGGTCCGACAAGAGGCAACAATGCAATCATTCCCATTAGTCCGGCAAAAGCGCCCGTAACCCAGCCGACGGCAATAATAGTACCTCCCAAAATCTTTTTAGGTACACCGAAGTAGAATCCAATAGTTACAAAAGCGATTATGAGGACCCATATAACAATAGTCTTTCGGAATGCTACAAGAAAATCTCCGAATGAAATTTTCATTCCGCGTCCATAAAAAAATAAATAATCTCAGAGTTCATGCGGTTATTTCGCGAAGAAGAATTTTTTAGCATAGGTGAAAATAAATAATTAATAAATATTATGCAAACAGAAGATTGCCTAATCAATTATTCGTCCAAACAACTTTATGAAATTGTTTTACCTTTAGTCCTTCTGTGCAATTTCTGCACATTTCAATTGATTTTCTTTCCTTTAACACGGTATTTCTAAACTGATTAAAATTATCACCGTCCCAAACATCAGAAATATTTACACTGTTCGCGTCGCCCAAATTATAATCAATATCTTTGTCGTAGCAACAGGGAGCGATAGATCCATCCCAATTTACCATTACGGTATACCAAATCCGCTTGCATCCGGAGGACCAATCTGCCTTGAGGGTTCTTACCCCATTTATAACATCATATCGATTCATGCTTGAATCGGTGGGAAGAAATTTTTCCGCATCTGAATCAGTATATACCTGCGCCGTCTTGAAAGAGTATTTATCCGCACCGAGGTCGGATGCCATCTTACCGATCCTTTCAATCTCATGTTGATTATGTTTAAAGAGAATAAATTGAAGATGGATGATCGGATTCAAAGCTCCGGATTTCTTTTTCTCGGATGACAATAATTTAATGGCATTCAATACCCTTTGAAAATCTCCGCCTACCCGGTATTTTAAATAAGATTCTTCCGATGCTCCATCAAGAGAGACTATCAGTTCGCTAAGTCCGGAATCGATGATGTTCTTGGCATCAACCGTGTTTCTAATATAATGACCGTTAGTGCTTATTACGGTAGCGATCTGATTCGCATGCGCATAGTTCACCTGTTTAAGCAGCGTTTTGTTCATAAACGGTTCTCCTTGATTCCAAAACATTGCCAAATAGAGAGACCTTTTTGTTGAGTCTATAAGTTTTTTAAAGAGATTGAGTTCCATCATTCCCTTGTTCCTGGTCATCATCCCATTACCTGAAGGACAGAGTGGGCACTTCAAATTACAGTAATTTGTCGGTTCTATCATCAGTATCACGGGGCTTCCCCAATGAATGGTTTTTTTTAAATACCGTGAAAGGTAGAAAGAAAAAGTTACTTTTGAGATGTTCCATAATTTATACAGACTAAGCACGCGGTAATTGCGTAAAGCAGTATGGAGCATAACGTTTAAACGAGAGAACGACAATTAAGTTGAAGTACCTTTCAATTGTAGTTAGTTTGTCCTTTCCAGGTAAAATTACCGAATATTCCCCATGCCCCGTACACTACAACGTAAAAAGGATGAAGGAATATGGCAAGTGGAAAATACTTTAGGATGCTCTTGCAATTAACTTTTGAAGCAAACACAAAAAGAAGCGAAAATTCCATCACCGATTTCAGCAAAAAAATAGATGACAGGACAGTAAGGCTCATCCCAATTCCCAATAAGCCTAATACAATAGAAAGGTTGAAAATGTAAATAAGAGGAAGGACGATTTTCAATCCTGTCATTCCCGGCAATGAATAATAAATAAATCCCTTGGATGCGTGCCTTCTACGCTGATTGGAAATTTCATTCAAACTTTCATAGGAGAGAGAATTGACAAAGGTGGACGGCTGCAAAGAATAAGAAACCTTGATTTTATTGTTAAACGCCCTGTGAAGTAACAGATCGTCATCCCCGCTCATGTACTGCCATAACCCTTCAAATCCGCCTATAGAATCGAATACCGTTCTCCGATAGGAAAAATTTCTTCCGCTGCATGTAACCGGGTAACCCGCGCCAATAGAGCCGGCGGAAATTGCCGCCATTGACAAAGAATCGAGCTTTGACAGTCCGGCTTTGATGCCGGTAGAGTCCAGGGTTATTGGAGAGAATCCAACGACCATACCGATTCTATCATTTGAATAAGCTTTGACCATGCCGGATATCCATCCCGGATTAGGAACGCAATCCGCATCAGTGGTCAGAATTATTTCTCCTTTAGAGGCTTCAATTCCCTTTTGAAGAGCATACTTCTTTGGTGAAGTATTGGCGGGTAGATCTTTAACCGTGATGGAGTAAAAATTGGACAAAGAATCCGTTTTTTTGGTAATAATATCTGCGGTGTTGTCAATAGACCGATCATTTATAATGATTACCTCAAAGAGTTTATCAGAATAATCCTGCGCTTCGAGAGCGTCTATGCACCGTTCGATATTCTCCTCCTCATTTCGAGCGGCGATAATAACAGATATGAAAGGTAGATAATCGGATTTAGAAGATCTCCGTAATTTGAAAATTCCGATAAGAAGCCAGAAAAGAAGAAGAGCATAAAGAGCTGATAAAAGGGGTATGAACATCAAACAGACCTTACCTTGTATCCTTTCCAGCTGAATATACCGATGCCGCCAAGGATGCCTATGATAATAATATAGGGGGTCACAGAGATAAACCACGGGAAGAACTTTATAAATAAGTCTTTTCTGTTTAACTGTTTCGAGGCTACATATAAAAATAATGCCTCTATGATAAACTTATAAATAATCAACGGAAATATTGGAAAATTAAAAGCCGGAGCGACAAGCAAAATAACAACGCTTGCGGCAACGAATAAATTCAGGAAATAGTTCACGCTGAGCATCAGTAACAACAAGAAATTTATTTCCTTCCAATAGGCATTGGAAGCCCACCGTGTTCTTTGAGAAATCAACCCTTTCCACTCCCCAACCGCCAAGGTAGATACAATTGATTCCTTGCTCATATTACCGACTATTTTCCAATCAGACTGCGATACCTTGGTTAGAAACAGCATGTCATTGCTAACATATCTGCGGGTATTAAGTTCCAAGCCCCCAACTTCTTCAAACACCTTCTTCCTGTAAGCCATGTTCTGCCCCGTCGCGCCCATCGGAATACCGTGTCCTAAGGCACCCTGCGCGGATGCAACAAGCAGTAAGAAATCTACTGCTTGTAAATTCTCTAATAAGGTCTTCTTTTTAGTTCGAATAGTTGATGATCCGACAACCAGTCCGACATCGGGTAAAAACCGTTCGATGGTTTTTTCAATCCAATATCTTTTCACTAAAACATCCGCATCTGTTTCAATGATAATTTCGCCGATTGACGAAGATACGCCGATAGTAAGAGCATGTTTTTTAGGATGAATTCCCGCGGGCACGGATTCAACATCGATTACGGTTATCCTGTTTCCTTCGCCAGCAAGCTTTCTTGCTATTTCTCCGGTGCTGTCAGAAGACCTGTCATTCACTAATATTATTTCGAAGAGATCGTTTGGGTAAGATTGATCCAAAATTGACAAGAGACATGCCTCAACATTTTCTGCTTCATTCCGGGCGGAGATCAGTACCGATACAAATGGTTTTTCGGTGTTTTTATCGGTTTTGGATTTCCTTAGCAGTCCAGCAATAAAGAATAGTATAACCAGCAGGTGGAGGGTGGCTACAGTGAGAATGAATATGTTTAAGGGAGACAAAATAAATTATGTTCAGCTAAAAGTATATAAGCGTTAACTCAGCATGTAAGACGCCACAATCAAATAAATTGCTATCCCGAGAATATCGATAGAGGTTGTGACAAATGGTCCTGCCGCCACAGCCGGATCAATGTTAAACTTGTGTAAAATTATTGGAGCTAGTGTTCCCGTTATGGTAGCCAGCGCCATTGAAGCTAAAATTCCCAGACCGGCGGCGACTCCGATAGTGAAGTTTGCATCATAAAAATATGAAGCCACAATGGTGAGTAGTATACCATAGGTCAGACCGAGAAGAACACCAATTCGCATTTCTTTAAATAAAATACTCCATGTAGATTTTAGGGTCACTCTACCTGTGGCAAGCCCCCTAACGATGATAGTCGAAGATTGTGTTCCGATATTACCTCCCATGCCGACGATTATCGGCATGTAAGCAGCGAGAACGATCCAATTTGTGAGAAGGTCTTTATATACGCCGATAATTATAGATGCTATTATTCCACCAAACCAGGTTGCAAGAAGCCATGGAAACCGTAGCTTGGCTGCTCCAAAAGTAGATTTTAGTAGAATTTCCCGGTCTTTTCCGGCTCCCGCCATCCGGAAAAAATCCTCAGTGGCTTCTTCTCTAATAACATCCACAACATCATCAATTGTAATTATTCCAAGCAGTTTGTTCTCCTTGTCAACAACCGGAATGGCAATAATATTGTACCTGGAAACAAGCTTCGCCACTTCACCCTGTTCGATGTCGGTCGTAACCGAGATAGGTGTTTCGTTCATTATGTCAGCCAGTGTCTTATTGGGAGGATTTGTTACCAGCTGCCGAAGCGATACAACGCCTATCAAGTGGTTCCTGTCGTCAATAACATAAAGATAAAATGCCATTTCGGCATCTTCCGATTCCTGAAGGGCACTTATAGCTTCCTTGGCGGTTGTTTCTTCCTTCAGGGCAAAATATTGTGTGGTCATTAAACCACCGGCGGTCGAAGGATCATATTTAAGAAGTTCTTCTAATGCGTTGGTTTCCTCTTCTTTCATCAGATTTAGAATTTCATCTGAAAGCTCTTCCTGAAGAATTCCGAGTATGTCCGCTTCGTCGTCGGATGGAAGGTGCTTTAAAATTTCCACTATATATTTTGTGTCACACTGAGTAAGTAATTCGACAACAAGCGTTTCATCAAGCTCCCTCAGAACCTCTGCTGCGTATTCGGCGCTCATTTCATTAAACAAGGCAATCCGTTCTTTCTGTGAGAAATGCCTGAACAGAACAGCAGTATCCGCAGTGTGGGTTTTCAGGAACATATTAGAAATTTGTCGTTTCGCTCCGCGTCGGATAAATTTTCTGTATGTATCTAAAAGGATATTAAATTCAGTCGGTTGCATATTCTATTCCATTGGAGCGATAAATTCTAATACATCGAATCGAGTGATAATTCCAACAAGGTTATCCCGGTCTCTTACAATTGCAGCAGGCGCATTTTTCAGGGTTTTTGACGCGCTGTCTATATTGCTTTTCTCATCTATAACGGGAAAAGGATCATCCATTACCTCGCCGATCAGAGAATTGACACTTTCAGAATCTTCAAGAACCATCCCAAGAAGATTGCTTTCCCTCACGCTTCCTATAGATTCGTTATCGTTTATCACGGGCAGTTGTGAGATATTGTATTCATTCATTAGCTTGAGGGCGTCTTTCACATAGTTTTCTTTGCTGACTGAAACCAATTTAGGGATAGTCTTCGGCTTCGTTTCATACATCATCCGCACCGTCACCCTTTCGGAGCCTAATAGACGTTTTTCCCGCATCCATTCATCTGAATGGTGCTTGGAGAGATATCTGTCCCCCGCATCAGGTATTAAGCATAAAACCTTCTGGTCCGGTTTCATTTCCGCGGCGATATTTACCGCGACATGCGTAATAGTTCCGGAAGAGCCGCCGCAAAATATCCCTTCTTCCCGGGTTAAGCGTCTGGACATTCGAAATGAGTCCCTGTCCGAAACATTATATATTTCGTCTACAAATTTCATATGAAGGGTGCCGGGAATAATATCCTCTCCGATACCCTCAACCAAATATGGCGTACTTTGGATAAGAATTCCGCTTTCTTTGTAAGTTTTTAATACTGAGCCATACGGGTCCGCGCCGATAATTCGTATGTCAGGGTCTTTCTCCTTTAAATATTCACCAATTCCACTGACCGTTCCACCTGTTCCGAGTCCCGTAACAAACGCATCCAGGTCGCCGTCCATTTGATCCCATATTTCCGGACCGGTTGTTTTATAATGTGCTCTCGGGTTTGCCTGGTTAAAATATTGATTTGATAAATACGCCTTAGGGGTTTCGGAAGCTATTTTCCTCGCGACGGAATAATAACTCTCAGGTGAATCCGCGTTGACCGATGTCGGAGTAATAACTACTTCTCCCCCTAATGCTTTTAACAGTTGGATCTTCTCATTTGAAACTTTATCCGGCATAACGAAGATAGTTTTATATCCCAAAACCGCAGCGGCAATTGCAAGACCCGCGCCCGTATTTCCTGAGGTTGCCTCGACAATAGTGCCACCGGGTTTTAACTCTCCTTTTTCTACGGCATCTTTTATGATCTCGACAGCAATTCGGTCTTTCACGCTGGAGCCGGGATTAAGATATTCGAGCTTGGCGAATACCTGCGCGCCGCCTTTTTTGACAACGCTGTGAAGTTTTACTACGGGTGTATTCCCTATAAGTTCAAGGACATTGTTGTAAATTTTCTTCGCCATAGTTTTCCCTTAAGGAATTAAATTAATTTTACCGGGCTAATTTATCTCTCCGGATGCCGTTTTTGTATGGAACGATCTTAGTGCAACACCAAATATGATTAATGCAGGAACAATTATCAATGGGGATAGATGATTTTTCGAATAATAAATTGATAGGGTCAGATCCCAATTTATGACAGATATGGCAATAGCATTGTTTATCATGTGTAAAATAATAGAAGGATAGAGACTGTTAGTCCTGAGGGCAATGTATCCGAGAAGGGCGCCAAGCAGAAATATTTGTAATAATTGAGGAGAAAAGTGCACAAGTGAAAACACTAAACTTGACAACATTACCGCTCTTATTTGGGAAACGCTGTTTTCAAAGGACTTTTGCAAAAACCCGCGAAATAGAACTTCCTCGCTTATTCCCGCAATAATAATAGCTCCTAATGTCAGAAGCAGAAAAGAGCCGACAGAGTCAACTTTTAACGATCCAATGGCTTTATCCAGGTATTCATTTAGAAATGGCGGAAGAGGCAGAAGTTGAGAAAACAAAGCATCAAGCTCATACATCAGCGGCTGCAAAGAGAAGCTGATTAGTATAACCAATATTATCGTACCCTTAGGGGGTTTCGATAACCGAAAAGATTTATTAAAATCATACTCTCTTGCTCGAACGTATAACAGAGCCGGGAGAACGATCATAGCCTCGCCTATGATAAGCGCGATCCATTTTGAACTGTCTAACCCGATGAGAGGAACTAACAATACGCCTATAATTGCCGCAGTTGCGAATGCGGTGATGATACCCAGTATGGTGATCCACAGGGCGGAATTTTTTTCAGGCGTAATTCTAAAATCCATAATAAATCCGCAATAAGTTATTTTGTGTCCGGTAGTATGTCAAGTTTTACGAGCGCAGTTAAATTAATAATACGTGAGCGCTATTAGATGTAAGAAACGTTAAAGACTACTTAGAACTGTTCTTTACGCCTAAAACTATTCCGCATGATACCGCAATGTTTAATGATTCACCATTACCCTTGGACGGAATGGAAATGTTAGTATCCGTATTAGACATAATATCATCACTCAATCCGTTTGCTTCGGAGCCGAACAGAATAATCGATTTTGCGGGAAAATCGAAGTCATAAATGCTTGTTCCGCCGTGAGGGGTGGTGGCGACAGTTGTAAATCCGCTTTCGGCAGCAGTATTAAAAAATTCTTTCGAGTCGGATATTTCGAAAATGGGCAGTTGAAATATCGCTCCCGCCGAGGAGCGAACAACCTTGGGATTAAACCGATCGGCCGAATCACTTGAAAGGAAAATCGAGTCAACGCCGAACCAGGCAGCGGTACGAATTATTGCCCCGAGATTACCCGGGTCAGATATAGATTCAAGATATAAAATAGTGTTCATATCATTTAGATTCGGAAATTGATTCTCTTCGGGAAGATGAACAACCGCGACCATTCCCTGATCAGTGACGCTGTCAGAAATTGAGCTCATCTCTGACGAGGTAATGATTTCGCATTTATCAACAATATTTTTAAATTCTGTAATTAATTTGAAGTTTCGTTCGCTCCGAATTGAATCTTCGGTATAAAAAAATCGCTGAATTGCAAAATCTGATTTGAGTAATTCCACGCAATTTCGATATCCCTCAACCAAAAACAAAGAGTGTTGGGTTCTGAATTTTTTATGTTTCAAAGACTTAACAAGTTTTATCTGATTTTTGGAAATCATCTGTTTTCTACCAATAGATCATCTTCCGAATAGGCTGCTTCTGCCGCCACGCTCTTCAATTTTAAGATCTTTAAGATTAAAGGATTTTACATTAATAAGTAAATAATATCCCGCACCCGGTCCGGAAGGAGTCCAGTTTAGGGAGAACTGCCAACAGTGTAAATCACGTCTAATGTTCACACTATGGTTTGTAATAGTTTTTTTGATAAGGTCGAGATTATAATTATATCCTACAGCCCAATCTCTGGTTGGATTAAATTTGACGTCACCGCGAAACCAGAATGATTTTGTCGGATTGTCAGGGTCGGTTTTATTGAGCGAGTAGCTAAGGGATACTTTCGAAGACCACTCATTTCCTGATAAAGCTGATAAATCCAGGTAGTCGAACCGGTTATCAATATCATCAGCGGAATACTCATCAGTTGCATCTCCGAACTGGTTATCCACGGCTGTTGCAGCGCTCCCACGCAAAGTAAAACTTGTGCGGATGGAAAAATTAGTGAGGCGGGGTTTGCCGATGAAAACTTCTGAAATAGAGCCGTCGAGCCATTTATAAAAATTATACCTTGAGGAAATGTCAAATTTTGCGCCGGGAATAAATTGAGTCCGTATGCTGGCGGATAGGGGGCTCACCGGTCTGACTATGGCGTTATAATCATAACTCCCATTGAAGTTTAGTGATAACAATTCAAGTTTGGATTCATTTTCTTCACCCTCATTGAGTTTTGCCTGAAATATATTTCTAACGGAATAATTCAAAATTTTCGTTGATCGTGACGGTGTCGCTCCAATGGCTGAGCCTGTAAAATAGTCTACCTTCAAAGCATTCCCGGAAGGATCCAAACCGTTAGCAAAATACCCATAAGTGTCGCTACTGAAATCCGGAGTAAATCTAAAACCAATAGAGGGGGTCATAACGTGCCTGATTGATGATAGCTGTCCTATATGGGGAGAGAAGTTGCCGTATAGTTTTGTAGACATAGTAATTCCGGTAGAGAAAGTTCGTCTCGTTTTGAAAGATTTTCTTTTGGTTGTTAAGACAGCTCCTTTGCTATCGTACAAAAACCTACCGTTCCCGTCAAGTTGTGGCTCATTCCATTCGTCTATCCACTTTTCGTTATAGTCAATATTGGGAGAAATAGAGAAATATTTTAAAACTTTTTGCGGACTGTTCAAGGTAATAGAATGAGTCAGAAGTTGGTTTATATTTTCATTTTCCGTAATAATGGTATCAATAATTGTTGTAACTATATTTCCGGTATCAATGATCGTCGTGTCGAAAGAAGTTGAGTGCGTAACGATCCTCTTCCGTTCGCCTCTGTTTGAATATGAGTAGTATAACGAATTATACCACCTTTGTTCATCTGATTTTTTCGATCCGAAAAGCTGCTTCCTTCCGACCCGGAAATTATAACTCGGAAATACTTCCGTAACGTCATTTGTCTGAAGATTTTCTGTTCGAGAAAGGTTGAGCGACAGAGCATTACCGGAACCTTCCCATTTTTTATCTATAGTAAGGTTGGATATAAGCTGCTGGTCAAGACGACTGTTTCTGTTTGATGAAAGATCGTTGTAAAACCGTTCATCGGATACAAGCCTGACCCTACCGTTTAAATTCATTGTCGGGCTGATAGTTTGACGATGATTCCAATTTAGGTCCCATCTTCTGCTATTATTATTGTCAAATGAACGGGGTGTGAGAGAGCCGGAGAGACTGCCGTTTAACACATATCTTTTACTGTATTTAGAGCTTCCACGAAATAACAGACCTCTCTTGTCTAAAAAATCGATTATTAAAGTGGCATCATGGTATTGGCTACCTGCCCAATACAACCCCCCTCCCCTCAAATATCTGCCGTCCCTTGACGTTTCACCATAAGATGGAAGCAATAATCCCGAATGTCTTCCGGCTTTATTGGGAAAAATTCCGAATGGAAGGGCAAAGAGCGGAACGTCACTTATATATAATACAATTGGTCGAGCAATTACCTTGTTATTTAACATTATTTTCATCTGTTTGCTCTTAAAGAAAAAATGCGGGTGATCAAGATCGCAAGTGGTATAGTAACCCTCTGAAACGGCCATTACATCCGGACCAAGCTTCAAAATTGTCTCGCCGGTATAGTACCCGTCTTCAAATTTTGTGATACCGCTTTTTATTTTCCCTCGTTTGGTTATTAGATTATACTCCATTTCGGTTCCGGTGACTGGATTACTGCCTTTTTGAATTAGCTCCGGCAGACCTATGGTTATTAGTGAATCGCCTGTTGCCTCTCTAATAGAATCCGGAGCCAAAATAAAAGAACTTTTTGCGATTAATATTGAAGTTGTCCAGTTTACATTAACTTCGTGAGCGTTCAGGGTCATGTCTTGATACTTCAATGTTGATTTATTTCTAAGCCTTGTGGTTTTACCTGGAATATCATAAATGATCGTACCGGAACTATAGTTGATAGTCGTATCGGTACCCTGGGCATATTTATCAGGTTGAAATTCACCGATAGCTCCTCCCATTACGAGAATTGTCCTGATCTCACTATCAAGAAAGCTGATAACAATGGTATCACCTGAAACCTTATTCAACCCCTGTAGTATGCTGTCCTCTGTCATGAAGTAATCGCTTGATGCCATCCCTCCCGCTACGATCCTTTTAATTTGATTGTCCTTTATATACATTCGTAAGGTGTTGCCGTTAAGTCTATTTATAACCGTCTTCTTTTTGGAAACAAGAGTACCAGAATTTGTTTCGGCATCGGAGGGCCGCTTAATGTATACAGTTTGTCGCGATTCAGTCTTTGCGTTGCTTGGGACATAAATTTGAGTAACTTTTTGATTTTCCAAAAATATGATGATTTTGTCTCCGGTCAGCTTTTCTTCTCCCTGCTCGACGAACGGATCTTGAAGAAGGGTGATAATTCCCGTCGCCGGGTTATATTCGGATTTTTGGCTTTCGGCATGCAGATTAAGGAGATCAATTTTAACAGAATCACGCGCATAATAGGTCGAGGAAAGGGTATTCCCGGAAATAATTTTAGATCGGATAAACAATGTATCGCCCGTCGCGCTATCCACCTTCGTTAGCTGCGGCTCCGAAAAGGCAATAACAGAATCTATCCCGATAAAAAAGTCCACGATATTCGCGCGAAGTTCGGTTTTTCCCCGAATATCCGTAAGTATAGAATTGCCCTTTGCTCTGGCGGAATTATTTGACTCATCATATCGGATTTCATCAGCGTGTATCTTATAATCCTTAAAAATTAATCTTGCATTTATTTTTCCGATGGAAATCTTATCTTTGGGATAAAAGTAAACAGTATCAGCGTACATTTTGTTTTCTAAATTAGTCAAAACCACATTCCCGTAAGCTATTACGAGGTCGTCCTCCGTTCGATAAATAACTTCGGAAGATGTCAATTTTCTATTGGGGTCAGTGATAACAACGTTACCTTTAAATTTTGCCCAGTTAAGATTCGGAAGAAATTCAACCTCGTCGCTTCGCATATCCATATCGCCACGACGAAATAGGACATCCCCCGAAGCTTTTCTGTACTGCTTGCCTCCCTTAATTCTTATAGTTTTCAATTCATCGGCATGAATCAACTCTAACACGCCGAGGTTCCTATTTTGAGCTTGTAGGGGTTTAAAGATGATCATAACCGCAACAAAAGAAAGAGCCGCTAATTTCACATTAATCGTCAGGATCATTCTCCTTTCGTTTTTTCCATAGGCCGGAAAGTCGTTCGAAAAACTTCTTTTCCTTACCTTCTTTTGTCGGCTTGTAAAACAGGGTTTTGCTCAACTCAGGCGGGAGATAGTCCTGGTCTGAAAAGTGTCCCGGGTAATTATGAGGATAAAGATAACCAGCCGAATATCCTTCATCTTCCATAAGCTTGGTCGGGGCGTTTCTTAAATGGAGGGGCACGGCGTACGAGCCTCCCTTCTTGACCACCTTAATAGCCTTATCTATAGCAAGATATGCGGCGTTGCTCTTGTGGGTGCTTGCAAGATAAGTTGCTGCTTGAGAAAGCACAATACGCGCCTCAGGCATCCCGATTTTATCGATTGCGGAGAAGGCGCTATCGGTTAAGACAAGAGCAAAAGGATCAGCGTTCCCAATATCTTCAGATGCAAGAATGATCATTCTGCGCGCTATGAATTTCGGGTCTTCGCCGCTTTCAAGCATCCTTGCCAGCCAATAAACGGCAGCATCCGGGTCAGAACCGCGGATGCTTTTAATAAACGCGGAAATAATATCATAGTGTGCATCGCCTTTCTTATCGTAAACATGGTGGTTCGACAAAAGCGCCTGGCTGACTATATCGTTTGTTATAATTGAATTTCGACCAACGAGTCGGCTTGAAATTTCTAACGTATTCAGTAATCTTCGAGCATCCCCACCACTTGACATGATTAATCTTTCTTCAGCGTCAGGTTCGATTTTGAGCTTTAACGGTTTCATATATTCATCGTTGCTAATTGCGTTTGACAGAATTGACTTAATATCATTCTCTGTTAGCGGTTCAAGCTTGATAACCTTGGTACGGGACAGCAATGGAGAAATAACTTCAAAAGATGGATTTTCAGTCGTCGCGCCAATGAGTGTCAATACTCCTTGTTCAACGCTTCCCAACAGAGCATCCTGCTGCGCTTTGTTAAAACGATGAATTTCGTCTATAAATAACAGGGTGGAATTTCCGTTATTTTTATTCGATTCAGCCACTTTGATAATTTCTCTTAATTGTTTAACTCCGGAGTCAACAGCGGATATTTGATAATATTTTGCATCGGCAGAGCGAGCAATAATTTTTGCCAAAGTAGTTTTCCCGGATCCGGGAGGTCCCCAAAAGATGAGGCTGATAATTTCATTCCTGTCGATTAATTGACGGAGTAATTTCCCTTTTGCCAGATACTTCTGGTGACCGTAAAAATCTCCTATTTTTACAGGGCGCAAGCGTTCAGCAAGAGGAGGTCTCCATTGCACGCTCTTCTGGTTTTTTTCTTTAAAGAGGTCCATAGTAGTTGTAGCCAATAATATTACGATAAATTACTCTAATTGGTTTCAATTAGCAACCTGTGAGGAGAGTTAAAAAACTATAGTTGTGTAATAGATAGATTTAATTATGAGCCACCCATCGGAGTCGAACCGACGACCTGCCGCTTACGAGGCGGCTGCTCTACCAACTGAGCTAGGGTGGCTTGCATCAATACGAAATTTAATTGGTAATAGATTAGATAGTCAAGCCGTGAGAAGCCTCAACTATAGTATATTGACTGACAAAAAATAGAATTAGTGGAAGATTTCAATATAGTTGGTAATTTACTTGTAATATCGTTAATTATCATATATACTGTATAAAATAGCAATATATTTTTAATTTATAGATTATAATTTGGTTAGCACAATATACTTCGCCTGAAAGGGTAGTAATAATACAATAATCAGCGGAACAAAAACAAAAGTTATTAGTAAAATATGGACAAAGTATGCTATTTATATTGAAAGATACAGAGGGTAGTAGTTTTAATATTCTTGTAGTGGACGATGAGCCATCTTACAGGAAAGCCATGAAGAGATTACTCAGCAGGGATGGACACAGCGTTACTCTTGCGGAAGACGGCATTGATGGGTTGCGAATCTTAGAGAACAAAGAATTTGATATGGTTCTGACTGATATTAATATGCCTAATATGAATGGTTGGGAATTTCTTGCTAAAATCGATACTCTTTATCCTGACCTTCCTGCGGCCGTAATAACAGGCCTTTCCAGCCAAGAAAATATAGCTCCCGTAGACACTTCAATGGCAAAAAGAATCTTAAAAAAACCGATTTCGATCCATGATATTCGAAAATTGATAGATGAAATACTTTAGCTGACCTATTTTTTAAATTAAAATATACTTCTCAGTTTTATTAAATATGTTATATTATCCGTGATATAATTGGTCTCCAAGTAAGTTATTGTTAAAATGCAGAATAAATCGTTTATGAATAAAAAAATATGCGTCATCGGTGCAGGTCATTGGGGGAAAAATCATATAAATACGCTCAGTGAATTAGGTTATTTACGAGGAGTGGTTGATTCAAACAGGGAAGAGCTGGACACAATTCGCTCTCGTCACAAAGATGTGAATACACATGAAAGTCTGGATGACGCTCTTGATAATGATTACGATGGATTTACGGTAGCCACGCCATCGGAAACACATTATGAGATTGCAAAAACTATCATCAAAAAAGGAAAGCATCTCCTGGTGGAAAAACCACTTTCCCTTAAAGTGTCAGAAGCTAAAGAATTGGTTAGACTTGCCAAAGATGCAAAAGTGAACTTAATGGTCGGCCACCTTTTGCTTTTCCATCCTGCGATTCTGAAGATCAAAGAAGTTTTGAATTCCGGAAAGATAGGGAAACTACAATACATATATAGCAATAGGTTGAATTTGGGAACCGTTCGAACGGAGGAAAATATTTTATGGAGCTTCGCGCCGCATGATATTTCCGTATTCGGTTACCTGACGAACAATCAGCCGGACGAAGTAATATCAAGGGGAGGAGCATACACTCAATCACATCTTCACGACACAACTATGACCATATTGAAATATCCGGAGAATGTTGTAGGACACATCTTTGTCAGCTGGTTACATCCGTTTAAAGAGCATCGTTTAGTTCTTATAGGCTCAAAGGGAATGCTATCTTACACTGATTCAGACGCAGACAAGGATATTAAATATTATGAAAAGGGAATAGACTTTGTCGGGGGGGTGCCGATAAAAAGAGACGGACCAACAACGTCTATCAAGTATGATGCAGGAATGCCGCTGTTAAACGAATTAAAATATTTCGCCGACCACCTGGACGGTACGCCCGTAGAAAGATCGGATGGAAAGAATGCTATTGAAGTTTTAGAAGTTCTTGAGAGAGCGCAGGTCAGTCTCAGCGAAGTTGATCAATCGAATAACGATTCAAGAACAAACGACCTGAATGAAAAGGCATTTGTGCATCCATCGAGCTACGTGGATGAGGGATGCGTATTAGGTGATGGAACTAAAATATGGCATTTCTCTCATATTCAATCGAATTCATTTATTGGTGAAAATTGTTCGATCGGGCAGAACGTTAATATCGGCAGTAACGTCAGGATTGGAAATGGAGTTAAAATACAAAATAATGTATCGGTATATGAAGGCGTGGAATTAGAGGATTTTGTTTTTTGCGGTCCCTCAATGGTATTCACCAATATCAGAGACCCAAGGTCAAAATATCCTCAGAGGGGAGCCGATAATTATAAAAAAACCCTTGTTCGAGAGGGTGCTTCACTCGGAGCTAATTCAACAATTATCTGTGGAAACACTGTCGGCAAGCACTCCTTTGTCGGAGCGGGAGCCGTGGTGACCAAAGACGTACCGGATTATGCCTTGATGGCCGGTGTGCCGGCGGCGCAGATGGGGTGGGTATGTGAATGTGGCAAAAGGCTCGATGAAAACGGTGTCAATCTAATATGCTCGAAGTGCGACAGAAAATATGTATATGTCAATGACGATAAATCCCGCATAAAAGAATTCACAAATTAAACAATTCATAACTTCAAAGGCTCAATTCACATTGTCTAAAATTTGTACTATTATAGGAGCTCGTCCGCAATTTATCAAGGCAGGTCCGTTATCCGTGGCGCTTCGGGAGAAGTTTGTAGAAATTATGATCCATACAGGTCAGCACTATGATAGCGGAATGTCGCAGAGGTTTTTTGATGAATTGCATCTTCCCGAACCTGATTATAATCTCGGTGTTGGGAGCGGTTCGCACGGAGCACAAACGGCCGCTATGCTAAAGTTGCTCGAGGAGGTTTACGTAAAAGAAAAGCCCGATGCGGTTATAGTATATGGCGATACGAACTCAACGCTTGCCGGCGCCTTAGCAGCCGTAAAGCTACATATCCCCGTAGCTCATGTGGAAGCGGGTTTACGAAGCTTCAATCGTGAAATGCCGGAAGAAATTAACCGCCTTCTGACTGATCATATATCGAGGTGGTTGTTCACTCCGTCAGAGACTTCTAAGAAGAATTTGAAACTTGAAGGCATCACGGATAACGTTCATATAGTCGGTGACATAATGCTTGATTCCGTTTTGAAATATAGCGAAAAGGCGGAAAAGAACTCTTCTATAATGCTCGACCTTGATATTGAAAAAAATGAATTTTATCTTGCTACCATTCATCGAGCGGAAAACACCGATGACAAAATCCGGCTCAAAACGATCTTTCAAGTATTCTCCGATTTGGATAAAAAGGTTATTCTTCCGCTTCACCCACGGACCAAAAACCGGATGGAAGAATATTCTCTAAAAGTTTCAGATAACATAAAAATAATAGAACCCGCCGGTTATTTGGATATGCTGCATCTGATGCAATGCTCAAAGTCTGTGTTGACCGATTCGGGCGGGATTCAAAAGGAGGCGTATTATTTGGGGACGCCCTGCATCACGCTTAGGAAAGAAACGGAATGGACAGAAACAGTAGATGCTGGTTGGAACACCGTGACAAACGGTGATAAATCTATTATTTTGTCAGTCGCGGAAAGGTCAGATGAAATAAGATTACTGCCGCATCCGGATCTTTACGGAAACGGAAACAGTGCCGCCGAAATTGTTAATATATTGTCTTCGGAAATATCTTAGAAAAAATCACGGCTTAAGCCCTTTATGGACTATGGCGTTATTAAATTGTACTCACTCAAACGGCATGTTCTTGACATTAACCCAATTAAAAATAAATTAGAGCAAAATGTTGAATGAATCTAAATTTATATTCCTAAAACCTATTGAGAGATAGAAAAAAAAAGATAATAATAGTATCTCAATATTTCCCTCCGGAAACGGGAGCGGCATCAAGTAGAATGGGTGACCTGTCAAAGCAGCTTTCCCTTGACAATTATGAAGTAACCGTATTGACAGAAATACCTAACTATCCGGAGGGGAAAATAACTAATGGTTACTCTTTAGGGCTACTAAAGAGGGAAAAAGTCGGAACGGTTCAGGTTTTTAGGTCTTTCGTGTTGCCGACAAAGAGAAGAAATTTTCTGGAAAGAGCGATTTTTTACGTCTCATTTTTTCTCGGAACACTGATTAACAGCTTTCGGTTGCCGGCGGCTGATATAGTCATGGGAACATCCCCATCACCACTCACCGCATTATCCGCATGGTTTATAGCAAGGATTAAGGGAGCGAAATTTGTTCTGGATATACGTGATCTCTGGCCGGCGTCGATCATAAGTTTGACACATATGAAATCCGGTTTAGTTGTTTTCGTTCTTAAAAAACTTGAGAAATTTTTGTATAACAGGGCGGACCTGATTAGTTTGGCGGTTCCGGGGTTTAGAGAACACATAATCGGCGTGGTAGATAAACCTAAGAATTATATTGATCTGTTAAACGGCGCTCCCGATGAATTTTTTGAGGTGGAAGAATCAAATATTTCGATAGAGGGGTTACCGAATCTTGACGGTAAATTTGTCGTTTTCTTTTCGGGCAATCATGGTATCGCGCAAGCGACGGATACGCTCATAAAAGCGGCGGAAAAGTTGAAGGAATCGGACAAAATACATTTCCTTTTCGTGGGTAACGGTATTTGCAAACCGGCAATGATTAAATTGTCGAAGGAATCAGGATTAACCAATACCACCTTTATAGGATCACAGCCTCGAAAGAAGATGCCTCATATAATCGATATGGCAAGCCTTTGTGTTGTCCCGCTGAGGCGGTTACCCATATTTGAACACGCAATGCCCTCTAAAATGTTTGAGTATATGGCACGGGGCAAGCCGATAATCCTGTCCGTGTTAGGCGAGGCTAAGACGCTATTGGAAGAATCCGGAGGTGGAATCTGTATTGAACCGGAAAACCATAAAGAGTTGGCTGATACGATTTTGACTTTATATGAAAATAGCGAGATGGCATCACAATTAGGCAAAGATGGTAAAGAATTTGTGAGAAATAATTATAGAAAATCTGTGATAATCGAAAATTTTTCTAAAGCTTTAAAAGAAGTATAAAGGTAATTTATAATAGTTGAAATCGAAAGCTACTTAAGGATCGATTCGTAAACCTCTTCCATTTTTTTCGCGCATAAATTCCAGTCGTAATTATCAAGCACAAATTTCCTGCCGTTAGAGCCGATATTTTTGCGGAGTCCGGGTTGCTCAATCAACTTGATTATCTTCTCGGCAATAGCCGCTTCATTTCGCGGTGGAATCAAAAAGCCAGTTTCACCGTCAACAATAACTTCGGGTAATCCACCGACATCTGATGCTATAACCGGAATTTCGCAAGATGAGGCTTCGACTACCGCCACTCCAAATGATTCCGAGAGTGATGGCGTAACAAATATATCCATTCTATGTAGATAATTAACGATATCATCGTTATTTATTTTACCTGTAAAAGTGACTAATTTTGAAAGGCGCAATTTCTTTGTCAGCGAAATTAGTTTTTCCTTTAAGCTTCCGGAACCGACTATAAGGAGTTTACAATCAAAGCCTTTATCAATAACAATATTAAAAGCTCTAATTAAATATTCTATGCCATATTCCTCTTCTAACGATTTTACTACACCGATACAAACCTCTTTTGTATTCGGAGTAGATTCTGAAGGAGAAAACAATTTCGTATCGACTCCGAAGGGAATAATATGAACCGGTTTTTCATCGTAGATGAGTTTTTTTGTCGCTATCGATAGCGTTCCACTTGTAGCCGTAACAACGTCAGCTTTTTTGAGGTTAAATTCGACAATTATTTTCATTAATCGGTTACTTCCGGGAGAAATCAGGATGTCGCTGCCCCAAGCCGAAAGTATGAAAGGATGAAACCCAGTGAGGGCAGCTAATAATCCGTATGAAGTAGCCCAATGCGCATGAAGAATATCCGGGTTAATTTTATTCACTAACCGCTTTATTTTTCGCGCCCATAAAATATATCCGGCTCTCGATAGCAGCGATGCTACCGGACTTATTGAAATGAACCCGTGAACGTTAAGAAAGTGGACTTCAACGTTTTGAATGTCGGCATTTCGAAATGAGATTATATGAACTTCATTTCCTTTTGACGCGAAATGTTTAGCCCATTTCTGCGTGTGAATGCTTCCAGCGTCAGCAAGATAACAGATTTTCATCCGATTTTCACTAATTCAACCATACTTTTTCCGGCGTAACTGTACTGCTCGGGCGATTTCAATTTTTCTCTCGTTCTACGGGATGTAATTTCTTAATTCCCGTCCATAACAGTAGCGCATGAAAATATGCCGCAACTCTCTCTTTCTTTTCTTTTGTACCGGAGAATTTTTTAAACAATGCTCCGGTAAGGCGTAAAGATAAACCTAAAAGAGTTATAATACGAACCGCGAAAAATTCAAGTTTATTGAAATGCTTTTTTGCGAATATAAATCTACTTCTAAACCTGTTTGAAACTAAAGTAAAATAATTTTTACTCGTAGATGCTCCTCCGATGTGAATGACCTTGGTATTAGGAAGGCAATAAATATTCCATCCACCCTCTTTTATACGTAAACACCAATCTACATCTTCGCTAAAAAGATGAAATTGTTCGTCAAGTCCTCCTATTTCATTGTAGATTGCTTTCCTCAGCATGATACATCCGCCGGAAACCCAATCTACCTCGAAAGGAATCTTAGACGCGATTGATCCTCTTTGATCTTCGGTTAATGCATATCTTTTCAGCGCGCCTTGAAGGTATAGAGCGTCAAGAAGCTGTAGTTTTAAATCCGGAAACCTGCTCATGCTCAATTGAAGATTTCCATTCGGATCCTCTACGACGGGACCAATTGCTCCCACTGCAGGATTATTTCTCATAAAATCGATCATTACTTTTAAAGAATTTTCGATCAAAAATGTGTCAGGATTTAACAGCAGGATAAATTCACTTTCGCTACGCTCCATAGCATAGTTATTTGCATAAGAAAAACCAGAGTTGAATTGAAGAAAGTGGCATTCAACAGTTGCAAACTCGTTTTTAAGCATAACTTTACTGTGATCTTGGGAATTGTTATCAACAACGATTATTTTGTATCCGATTCCATTAGTCTGTTTATTGACTGATTGGATGCAAGTTCTCAATTCGTCCGCGGTATTATAGTTTACAATAATTACAGATAGATTGATTTCTGAAGTAGTTTTCAAAATAGTCGTCTGATTAATTCAAAATCTTAAATTAGATTTATATTTTTTTTGAAACTATAGTTGACATCGCTAAAAAAATCATAAACTGCATACCGTTAAGCCCCCAAAACCACGCGCCCGCATACGTGGACGATACTACAACAAAAAAAAGATTTGTGAGAAGCGCAGTAGTAATTTCAATCTCTTGAAGGGTCTTTGCTCGAATAAACGTCTTGGTTGCCATTATCATAAAAGAAGTATAAAAAATAATGAGTCCAATTATCCCGATTATTCCTGTTTCTGACAAATAAGAAAAAGTTATATTATGCGCGCTAAGTCCGCCGACATTCTCCTTGAATATAGAGCTCATGCCTAAACTTGAAAAATCGTCCGAAAGAACGGTAAATTGACCTAACCCGATACCGTTTATCGGATGGGACAAGAAGGCTCGAATTGCCGCCTCCCAAAGCATAAGTCTAAGTTGAATAGTTCCTATTTCAAAGTATTTAACCTGCTCTACTCTGTGAGTGATTCCGGTAAATATATTCGGGAAAATGAGAAACGTGATCATTACAGACAGAAGCAGTAAAAATAAAATTCCCAATAATCTTTTTCTTGATTGAGCTATCGATTTTTTTCGAGCAAGCAGCCATATAAAAGATAACGACAGGAAAAAGCTGATCCAAGCTCCTCTGGATTGAGTCAAAACCAATCCCATCAATAATAGAAGTGAAAAAAGACCATACTTTCGTGTAGCGTGGTTTGAGGTAGAAAAAATATATAATGAGATGCTCAGTATCAATGCCCCCACGGTTAGATCTGCAAGCGGGACGCCGGTTATCCCAAAAGCTCTGACCTCTTCGGAAACTATTAATTGAATAATAGCCGCAATGGTTGCCGCAAGAGCAATGTAGAGAAAATAATTTAAAAGGCGTTTAATCTTGTCTAATTTCCAACTGCTAAAGGAATCGGTGATAATAAAATAAATTACAAATAATTCCAAATGCTTGAAGAGATTCATGATGCCCTTTTGAGTATCAGCACTGTCAATCAGAGATAAGGATATGGCGAAAATAAATATTAGTATAGGCATTTGCAGCTTATCAATTTTGAAAGTATAATCAGAGTTCAGTAACTTGTAGAAAAGATAAGAGATTATCATCAGAATGGTTAGAACATCAATAGGCCTTAATGCGAAAGGCTCCTCAAATATATACCATCCTATAAAAGTTGCTGTTATAAGAGTATATAATGAAAGTTTGATATCGAATAATGTTAAAAGCAGGATGGGAAGAATAGATATAACCGAAAGAATGATCCAATATTCTAATGAAATTAATGTCGCTATAGCAAATAGGTAAATCAGAAAACCAAACCATAATCGCCTGTGAATCATCGGGGAATTCGAATCAGTGATATTACTAAAATAGCTCACGTCAGAATGTCTTTGACCTCTTAAAAGCTTCGTTAAATTTTAAAATCATATATTCAATTTCGTGATATTTAATCAAGCCTAACGCATATAATGTTAGCGGATACATAACGCTGAAAACAATTATATAAAAATACAAAGGATATTGATCTGTGAGATAAAATACGGGTA
Organism: Fidelibacterota bacterium; assembly: GCA_022571215.1. Classification (GTDB taxonomy): domain Bacteria; phylum Fidelibacterota; class SORT01; order SORT01; family SORT01; genus SORT01. The sequence goes on from JACZYG010000001.1 coordinate 318,051, forward strand.
ATATCAAGGAAGAACTAATAAGAAAAACAGATCCAATCAATTTAATTACTTTAAGAGAGTTAATTTTATCCCTTAACGCCCAAATATAGCCGGTAAGAATTAAAATACCGGATATTATCGCCGTGACGGCAGCTCCGACTGTACCCCAGAGCGGAATAAAGAATAGATTAGATATTATATTGACAATAAGCGCAACAGACACGACTTTTAAAGCCATATTCTGTCTATGCAGCGAAAATAAAGCGCTGCCTAATATATAGTTCGGATATGCTGCTATTAGCGTAAAAATCAATACTTGTAAAATATGTGCCGAGTTTTTAAATGAGACCGGAAAGAGCGTCAATATAAGCCAATCAGCCGAGATTATTCCAATAGCTAAAATATAAAAGGACGCAATAACTAATATCTTTATAGATTTTTCTACAATGAATTGAAAATTTTGACTATCTGAACTAATTCTTGAAAGGTATGGGTATAAAATTCTGTTTCCTACAATAGGGATCAATAATAGCCCATCAATAATACGTAATGACGCGCCATATTCACCCACCTCTAAATCTGTTCTTAACCAGGATAGCATTAATATATCCATTCTGGCATAGGCGGACGACACAAAAAAAGTAAAACCAAAGGGAATTGTTTTCTTGAATAAATTCATTATGAAATTAAATGATAATCTAAAATCAAACGAAATCTTAAATGATATCAAGGTTAAGCCGACAATGGAGGCAATCAGACCCGCCACTACGTGAGCTGTGGCAAAGTAGAGCACATCTTTTTGCAGCATTACATAAATTAATCCTATGATCAGAAGAGAAAAATTATTTAGTATTTGTAAATACCCCCCTATATCCTGTCTCTCTTGAGATTGAAAGAAACTAACGGATGAATCGAATAAAGCCCTTACAAATAGATACAGTCCCATAATTAATAGAAGGTTCTGTTTGATCTGCTCGCTATTGGGAAGGGAGGCTGAATAAAAATATAGTATAGAATAAAGCAAGCCGGCTAATATATATCGAAGTATTATAGCGTGAAAAAAGTAAAGATTGAGTTTTGATCTGTCCTGAATCATTTCGCGAACGGTAAGAGTCGAGAGACCGAAATCTACTACGGTAGAAAATAGCGCAATCAGCGATAAAGAATAAGTAAACATCCCAAACTGCTCAACGCCAAGATATCTAGCTACTAACAAAGAAAACGTAAAAGATAATAATCTGGATATTACCTGTGATGCAGAAAGTATTATAGTATTTTTAAGAAGTCGTGGTGACATATATAAAAAGTCTACATGGCTATGAGGTAAACGACATGAGAGAAAAAATGTTTATTAGAAAGACAGAAAAATAATCAGAAACGAGCGTTAGAATCACTTGAGTTTTGTTGTGTCCGCTTGAACGACTGAAATACGCTCGTCAGCTTGGAATAATCCTCAGGATTGTCAGCCCTGAGCTTAATTAACGATTCGGATATGAACACAAATATAAGACTGAATATAATGGCGATGAATCCGGCAATAAGAACCAATAGCGCTCTTTGCGGCTTTATTCTCTTAATCGGTGGAACGGCTTCATCAATTATATGTAATGTAGGCGTATCTCGTGTTTCTTGTATCTTTGCCTCTTCAAACTCCTGTACAAGAAAAGCATAGATCGTTTCTTGTATCTCAAATTCTCTTTCAAGACGAAAATATTTAGTAATCAAGTCGGGTATATCGGAAAATACAGGGAATAACAAAAATTCTACCTTAGCGGAATCAGATTCAACTCTTTGCATCATTTCGTCTAATTTATTATTAAGGTTGGCTAACTCTAATTTAGCTAAAGTAAACTCAGGATGATCAGTGCCAAACATATTTTCCAGAGTTGCTAATCTAACTTCTAAAGTAACAATTGACCGTTCCAACTCGGCAGCCGACGCTATGGCCGCCTCAATTTGTTCCGGTAGAGCGATAGTACCAAACCGGGATTGAAATGAATTGATTGAATCTTCTGCCGCATCGAGGTTGGCGACGCTATTTTTGAGTCTTTCTTCAATAAACATTCGTGTATATCTACCGTGCTTTGATTTCAGCATCTTATTGGTCTTATCGAGTTCGTTTACAAGAGAATTTGCGATGGCTGCGGCAAGTTGACGCGTTCTCTCTTCGTCAGCGCTATCAGGCAAAAACCCGGTTTTTGCAGAAGCTGTGATGATAATGGTACCGTCATCTTCAAATTGTATATCAGAAAAATCTCTGAGTTCTTCGATAGCGCTTTCGATCGTTTCTTCATCGTATCTGTTTTGTAAATCGTTCTGTAAAACGACTTGTTGCATAACAGTTCTACTTGCCAATATTGCCATTAATCTGTTAGCCTCCTCGGATTCTCCCAGACCAAGCAGACTCGAACCGAATCCCTGAAATCCAATCGGCATCATAATATCATCTGAACTGGATACCGGAAGAATAATAGATTCCGCCTGATACGTTTTCGGAATAATTAAGCTGATAATAGCAGTTAAAATAATGATACTGATAAAATTAAGAAAAATGAATCTCCGCCAATTATTTATAATAAATAGAAATTCAATCAGATTCAGGCTTTTGCTCTCCGGCTCGTTTTGCATATTTTGGTTCATTATTCTATTAGGTTTCAGGAAATGTAATAATTATTCAGCATGGTAAAAATTAACTGTTTGGAGAGTACTAAAATATGGATAATTGTCTATGATCAAAAATTGAATTTATGCCTTTTAGTTTCGTAATTACGAAGCTAAATTATTATTATTTTCCATTGAAATACAAGCTACTAATCATAATTATAACCTTCAAGATATATTTAATGTTACAGAAACAGATTTGTTCCAAATTAAACAAAGAGAATTTACGATTATCGGAAATTATACCTATAGCCGAATGATACAGAATAAAACCAATAAAAATATGGTTGTATATGCTTGGGGAGATAGGTATTTTTATCCGCCTTAAATTACTGAAACAACAGGGATGAATTTAGATATTATAAAAAGGATTTGAATAAAAGAGATGCAAAAGAATAAGACATTATTAGAAGCTCAATCAAAAAATTTCTATCATTGGGAAAAGATTAAGGATCTGATTGACGGTTGTATTTCTATCATGTTGAATTATCGTCAGAGTGGCCATCCGGGAGGCTCACGTTCTAAGGTTCATGCGCTTGTCGCCACTTTGCTCGGAGGAGTAATGAGGTGGGATATCAGAAGACCGGAACATCCATTCGGCGATAAATTCATACTCATTGCAGGACACACAACTCCATTGATTTACGCAACGCTTGCGGTATTTAATGAAGCTCTGAGGAACAAACATAAAGAAACAAACGACGCGAAATATTCGGTGCCGGACGCAGAGTCCAGACAGCTAGTCTGGGAAGATTTGTTGACACTTCGCCGCAGCGGGGGACTCCCTGGTCATGCTGAGAGTGACGGTAAAACACTCTTTTATAAGGTGAACACAGGCCCGTCGGGTCACGGCGGTCCTCCGAGCGTAGGTCAGGCAGTCGCCCTGAAACATGCAGGCGCAAAGGGTGTCAGGGTGTTTGCCTTCGAAGGTGAAGGTGGTTTGACGGCAGGAGCAAGTCATGAATCAAAGAATTCCGCATGGGGGTTAGGCGCCGGAAATCTAATTTGGGTTGTGGACTGGAACGATTATGGCATAGACGATCAGACAATCAGTTCTGTGGTTCATGGCACTCCTGAAGATTGGTTCAAACCGTATGGTTGGAATGTCTATGGCACGGAAAACGGCTCCGAGTGGGAGCATGTCACAAAAGCGCTACTGTCCGCCGTGAACGATGAAGATGAACAGACCCCCAAGATGGTGTGGGTTAAAACCAGAAAAGGTAGAGGATACCTAAAATATGATAACAAGTCACACGGCGCTCCCCACCCTGTGAACCATGAACTTTTTTGGCAGACATTGAATCCGTTAAAAGAAAAATACGGAATAGAATTCATTGGTGAAGGCGATGCGCTGCCGGAAAGTCAGGAATTGTTAAGGGAGCAGGCAAGTGAAAATCTCGAACGGATGTTCAACCTTTTCAACCAGGATAAGGAGTTACGGGATTATTTAGCTGACCGACTTGTAGAAATCGGAGATTCACTACCGGAAGATTTGAAGTTAAATTTTCGCACAGATGAAAACCCGGACGAAGATCCTGAGTTAACCGATTTTGAGAACTATCCCGAGGAAATGTATCTTAAGCCGGGAAAGATAGCCGCTAACCGTGCGGGGCTTGCTAAGTGGGGAGCATATGCAAATGCGCTTTCTAAAAAGAATTATGACCGTCCGTTATTTTTAGCAGTTTCAGCAGACCTGGCTGATTCGACAAATATTTCAGGATTCGCAAAGGGGTGGGGCGAATTTGAAGGTTACGGGAGATATGAGAAAAACGATAATCCCGGCGGCGCTCTGCTTCCACAGGAGATTACTGAATTTACGAATTCAGGAATAATCGCCGGAATCGCTTCAGTTAATTTCTCTTCCAAACCATTCGAAAAATATATCGGTTATTTTGGAACATGCTCAACTTACGGTTCGTTCAGTTACTTAAAATATGGGCCAATGAGACTATTCAGTCAAATGGTACAGGATTCTCCCATAAAAATGGGTAAGGTGCTTTGGATAGCCGGTCACTCAGGTCTGGAAACGGCAGACGATTCACGGACGCATTTCGGAATATTTGCGACAGGAGTGACAAAGCTTTTCCCTAAAGGACAGGTAATTGACTTACATCCCTGGGAGCATAATGAAGTTCCGGTTGTCTTGGGAGCAGCATTAAAGTGTGATGCCCACATAATAGCTTTACATCTGACACGACCGGGAGTAGAGATTCCCGACAGAGACGCTCTCGGCATGGATAGTCATTTTGCAGCTGCACGGGGAGCATATCTGATTAGGGAATATGATACGGATAAACCTAAAAAGGGAGTTGTTGTAATAAGAGGTACTATCACAACGGCTAATTTGATCAAGGCGCTTCCACGGTTACGTCAAGAAGATATAAACGTAAAAATACTGTCTGCCACAAGTCTTGAACTTTTCAATTTGCAATCTGATGAATACAAAGAGAAGATATTTTCCGCGTCAGACCGGGCGGACAGTATGATAATTACAAACGGCGCGATAGGTAATATGTCGGATTGGTCCGGTGGAGCTATCACGGAAGAATATTCATTGTCGGCTGATTTCGATAATAGATGGAGAACAGGCGGAACCTTGGAAGAGGTAGTGGAAGAGGCGCATCTGTCGCAAGAGCATATTTTTGAAGGGATAAAGAAATTCGCGCTGGATAGAAATGACCGGTTGGCGAGACATAAATCAATAATAGAAAATATTGAATAAGAACAAAAACAATAGATGAGGGATAACGGATTGATAATGCCACACGGGAGCGATGAACTCGTATCACTATTACTTTCAGGAGAAGAGAAAAATAGCGAGATAGAGCGTTCAAAGTCGATGAAAAGAGTTCAGATAACGAACAGAGAAGCCGGCGATTTGATAATGCTTGGCATCGGCGGATTCACTCCGCTTAAAGGATTTATGGGCTATGATGATTGGAATGGAGTAGTCTCCGAGATGAAAATGACGGACGGAACCTTCTGGCCTATTCCCATCACACTGTCGGTAAGCGAAGAAGATGCCGCATCGATAAATGAAGGGGATGAAATAGCTCTTTACACTGATGAGTCGGACGAAATTCGCGCCACGATGAAGGTTGAAGAAAAGTATTCTATTGATAAACGTCTTGAATGTAGAGAAGTTTATAAAACGGATGATGAAAATCACCCCGGCGTTAAATTGGTGCTTGAGCAAAAAGAAGTGAATTTGGGTGGAAGCGTGCGTGTCCTGAGCGAAGGGGAATTTCCGGAAAAATTTGCCGGAATATATCATAGGCCGGATGAAAGCAGAAAAATATTCAGCGATAACGGCTGGAAACGGATTGCATGCCTTCAATTAAGAAATCCGATGCATCGTTCTCATGAGTATTTAGCAAAGATAGCATTGGAAGTTTCTGACGGAATCTATATTCACCAATTAGTGGGCAATCTAAAAGAGGGTGACATACCGGCAGATGTGCGGAATAGATGCATTCAGGTTCTTGTTGATAACTATTTTAAGGAAGGAACCGTTTTGGTTGGGGGATATCCGCTTGATATGAGGTACGCCGGACCCAGAGAGGCGTTACTCCATGCGTTGTTCAGGCAAAATTATGGATGTACTCACATGATCATCGGCAGGGATCACGCTGGAGTGGGAAGCTATTATGGAGCCTTTGACGCTCAAGATATATTTCTACAAATTCCTGAAAATGCCCTAAAGATTATAACCCTGCCTATTGACTGGACGTTTTACTGTTATAAATGCAACAGCATGTCTTCAACAAAAACGTGTCCGCACAGTGCCGAAGACAGACTTATGCTGTCAGGAACGAAATTGCGAGAATTGTTAGCGAACGGAGAGGAAGTGCCCGAACATTTCAGCAGACCTGAAGTATTGAAAATTTTACAAGAGTATTATTCAACTCTGGGTTAGGAGTGAAATAACTTCAAAACAACGAGAGAATAACAGACTATAAAATATTTGAAACGATGAAGTCAATTTTCCTTGATTTTTCATCGGCACAAGCCTAATATATTTTTGTAAAGTTTAATAATAAAAACAATTAGCGATTTTTGATTGTTAGGTACCCAATAAAGATACAATAATAGGATTATTAGCTTTTCTTAGGAGAAATTGTGAAGTTCAAATTGACGCAAAGAACGTGTTTTATCTCCGCTCCCGCAGAATCCGATACAATAATTCTCCGTAATATTCTCAAAGACAGAGGATTGCAAGTGCGAATTGAACAAGATGATGTGAATTTAGATGCGTCGTTAGATAAAAATTTAGTGAATGCAATTGCCTCTTCAGATTTTTTCATAGGAGTTTTGCAAGCAGGGGTTGACAATTCAACGGTTTATTATGAGATAGGCGTAGCGAATGGAACCGGAAGAAGAACATTGATTTTTTCCTCACCATCGCTGAAAAACAGTGTGAAAAATATCAAAGGATCACTGTATATGCGTGTAGCAATGGATAATAGGGAAGCAATGGAATTTGCAATTGACCAAGTGATAAATGCTCCGGAAATTGAACGTGACAGAGCGCAAGCGGAATTCAAAAAAAATAAGCCTATCGGAGAAATCGCAAACAATCTCTTGGCAGAGCTAATTAAACCTGAGAGCACATGGGGAACTCATCCGGAAAATGCGGTGATACGGGCGTTAGGTTCAAGCGGAGTGAATGTTTTAGTACAATCAAAATATTGGGATTCAGGGGCTGATATGGCGGTCTGGGCGGATGAATTGGAAGAGAGCGTTGGAAACCCCTTATTAATAGAAGTAAAACAACATATAAGCGGCTCAACGAGCATTACAAGGCTTGCGAACCAGTTGGATTCATATCTTGAAAGTTCAAACGCCGGGTGGCTTTTATTGCTTTATCTAAAGGGACCTGAGGAAAATTCAGACGTATGGAAACAATTTCCGGAATCCGTGATACATATGCCCGTTCCGAAATTTTTAGAATCTTTTGAAGAAAACAATTTGATCGAAATTGTTAAATCTCTGAAGACCACGTCACATTATAGAAATTAATAACAGCTAATGTCTTCTATTTCCCACACTCGGACAGTTCAATTCTTAAGCGTAATTAGAAAAAGCGCTTCGCCAAATGAACGAGGTTTTGCTTTGGAGGAGTTGCTATGCGATTTATTTAAAAAGATACCCGGGTTATCAATTACAAAGCGAAACGAAGATAAAAAATTTGAAGACAGGGATATTGAAATTATATTTTGGAATGAGCAAAAATCAGATGGATTTTACTTTCTACCGAACATTATTCCGATTGGCGCTCACCGTTGGCTTGAAAAAATTGAGAAAGAGCATATCAAATGGTTTTTAAGACGGCTAAAAGAAAGAGGTCTGTCTTTTGGAATACTGATTGCCACGAACGGATTGGCGGAGGATGAAGAAGAACGGTCTTTGCTGCGGCAGCAAATATCTCTTGCGTTGAACGATGAGAGACAGATTCTTATCTTGAAAGGAAAAGATTTTGAAAAAATAAGTTCAGCAGAGCAACTTGTAACTCTTGTTAAAGAGAAGCTTTGCGAACTTGCAGTTGCTTGAACGCGTAACAGTTTTTTGCGCGCAAAGTATTTATTTGATAAATTAATATTTGTTTCAAGTACGAAAGAGTATATCTTAAAACTTGTTTTGAAATTAAAATTTCTATGAACGGATATTAGTCAAATTACCTAATCGCTTTTACTATTGATACTGATTGAAACAGACGGAAATAATTGAATAATGATAAATAAAGGAGAAAAATGATGTTAAACAGACAGAAATTCAGCAGTTTTATCTTACTGCTATTGGTCTTCGCCATCATAGTGGGTATGATTGGGTGCAAGTCTGCAGAGACGATGTCGAATTCTGATGAAATGATGGCTGATGCTCAACAGGATACGATCATAGCTCTTCCTGTGCCGGCAGCCGCATATGGCAGCACTCCCATAGATCAGGAGAAGGGATATCTTGTCGAGGAATTGGGAGAAGGTCTCTATTATGTGACAGAAGGCATGTACCATATGATGTTTCTGACTACCGGGAAGGGCGTGATAGTGGTTGATGCTCCTCCGACAATAGGAGATAAAGTCTTGTCAGCGATAGCGGAGGTAACAGATGAAACTATCACTCATGTAATCTATAGCCATTCCCACGGCGATCATATCGCAGCAGCAAGTATGTATCCGGCTGACGCTGTATATATTGCGCATGAAGAAACCGCAATAAGGTTATCAAGTCAGGAAGGCGGCAGCAGATTAGCTCCCTTCGGAGCATTCTTAGGCGGATCGCCGGTTCCTGAGCCGACAGTGACTTTTACTGATAGCTATACTCTCGAAGTTGGAACTCAAAAACTTGAGCTGAGCTACAGAGGCGTAAATCATATTCCCGGCAACATTTATATTTACGCTCCGAAACAGAAAGTGCTTATGTTTATTGATGTCATCTTCCCGGGATGGGTACCATTCAAATATTTGGCAATCACAGAAAATGTCCCCGGCTACATAGCCGCTCACGATGAAGTTCTCACGTTTGATTTTGAGACTCTTATAAGCGGTCACCTAACGCGGCTGGGCACAAGGGCGGACGTTGAAACCCAAAAAGAATATATGAATGATTTGGTTGGCAATGCGGCTCATGCCCTGCAAACAGTCGATTTTATGGCAGTAGCGGGAAGAACAGGCTGGGCGAATCCATGGCTGCTCTTTGATACATATTTAAATGAAGTGGCTGATATGTGTACGGATTCTACAGTAGCCAAATGGAGTGATAAACTCGGTGGAGTGGACATTTTCACGCCCGGACACTGCTGGAAGATGGCTGAGATGTTGAGGGTAGATTAAGTAGCTCTGAATAACAGTATTATTTAAAAACGGGTCGGTGGACTTCATGTATGCCGACCCGTTTAAGTCACATAAATTTTTTAAATCTTTAACGAATAGTAGGTGCCATGCTGTTGAGACGGGCAAATGCCTTACTTTCTAAATCAAGTAAATATTTCTTCCTCCAGAGTCCGCCGCCATAGCCTCTGAGCTTTCCACTTGATTCGATAACGCGATGGCAGGGAATGACTATTGAAAGATAATTAGAGCCGTTTGCTCTGCCTACAGCCCTCGAAGCGCCAGGTTTACCTAATTCCGCTGCGATCTCACCATAGCTTTTCATTTCACCGTAAGGAATTTGGAGAAGTTTATTCCAGACCGTGTTTTCAAATTTTGTACCGTTGACATCAATATCGGTTTTAAAATCGGTAAGAATTCCCTCAAAATAGCTGTTGAGTTCATTTTGTAATTTCAGCAAATGTTTTGAGACACCCTGTTCGGGAGTCTTATTGTATCTTTTTTCCACACGATTCAGTATGCGTTCCACCCCACCACGGTCATGCCATTCCAAAAAACAAATGCCTTTATCCGTCGTCCCGGCTATCATATCCCCTATAGGACTTTGAATATTTGAATAAACGATTTTACCTGCCATCAATCAGACTCCCGGGCGACATTCCAAATTCCTTTCTAAAAGCTTCCCGGAAGCCACTTGAGGATTCGTATCCTATATTGTAACCGGCGCTGAAGTAATCATCCCCGGACTCGATTAACTTTTTTGCGTATTCAAGTCGTAATTTACGGTGAAACGCCATTGGGCTCATTCCAACGTGTTCCTTAAAATAACGGCGGATAGTCGAAATGTCACAGCCCGACATTTCAGTAAGTTTGATTTCATTAAGTTTACCATTACGGTTGTTCTTCATCTGGTCTATAACCGCTGGAAGCCATTTAGGAAGAACATCCGGATAAAATTCCGATTTGCATCTTTTGCAACCTCGTAAGCCAAACGCTATTGCCTCTTCTCTGGAAGCGAAAAAGACTACGTTTATAATTTTAGGTATTTTAGCTTTACAGGAAGGAAGGCAATAAATGCCGGTAGTCATAACGCCTGTATAAAATTTACCGTCATATTGTGAATCAGATTCGGTCATGGCTTTAACCATTTGTTCGTAGCTCAAAGAATCCATAACTTCAAGATAAATCGTTTAAGAGCAAGTGTCTACCGATTTTCAGGCAAGGAACTAAATTTCTTTGTTGATTGAAAGGATAAATAAGAATAAATTTATAAGTACAAATGCAACAGAGGAATACCATCCCATAATGTCCGGTAAAAATATAAAAGTTGTACCCTTTCGTGACGAATATGCAAATGATTTTAAGAGACTCAATCTTGAGTGGATAGAAAAATATTTCAATGTGGAGGAGTTGGATAAAAAGCAGCTCGAACATCCTCGAGAAAATATCATTGAAACCGGAGGTGAAATCTATTACGTGATTGAAGATGGAAATGTTAAAGGTGTTTGCGCACTAATATTTCATGAAGAGGGAGTCTACGAAATAGCCAAGATGGCTGTTGATAAAGGCTCTCGTGGCAGAGGATACGGAAATCTGCTTATGGAGGCGGTGATAGAGGGCGCGCGTGTTAAAAAAGCCGATAAAATTATAATTATTTCCAATACCCAATTAGATTTAGCGATAAATCTATACAAAAAATTTGGGTTTATTACAACCAGACTCGGTCAAAACCCGGATTATGAACGGGGGAATATCGAAATGCAGCTTGATTTATCCGAATAAAGCAGACTGGAAAAACGTAATGAAATGGGGTTTATTCTCTCTTTATTCGGCTGGCTTATTGATTTTTCCATCAATTATCTACTCCCAACAATGGGATCTAAGGGGGCAGTTTACTACAAGCGTAAACCTGCTTAACTATTCTATAACAAGGGATACAAAGATTGACCAGCGGGTCGGATATATTCCTACTCTTTCAATCTACCCTGAATATGAATATCTTAGCAGGATAGATTTTGAAGTAGCGTATAATTATCAAGCTGAATTTGACGGGTTATTAGGTACGGGAGAAAATGGAATCAATAGCAACAGAGCTGTTCATAGGCTTTGGGGCCGGTATAGCTCCGATAACATCGAGCTAAGATACGGGCTGCAAAAAATTGCGTTTGGTCCAAGTTTAATTCTTCGTCCGATGAGATGGTTTGATTCATTGGACGAAAAAGATCCTACCGGTCAGACAGCCGGTGTGACGGCTGCACGATTAAAATATTTTGGCGGATATGGAATTACGTATTGGGGTTGGTTGATTCATCCGGAGAATCGTGAGATTTCCGCTCGGGGCGGGAGAATTGAAATCCCAATTCTTGATTTCGGAGAAATTGCAACTTCATATCATCACAGACCGGCGTATTCAAAAAATAAAATACCGCCTCGCTCGGGCATTCCGCTTGTGCATCCGGCTTCATCGGAGGACAGATATTCTATAGACATTCGCGCCGATGTTGTTGTGGGGCTTTGGTCGGAATTTCTAATTTCAAAATCATCACAGGATAAATTCGTAATTCCGTTTGATAGGAGTATATATATGATCGGTGGAGACTATACTTTTCCGATAGGTAACGGAATATATTTTTTGGCAGAGCATATGATAGATAAAGTAAAACCAAAACTGATATTAGACGATGTAGAAACGAAAATCAGCGCAATTATGGTTAATTATCCGATTGGAGTCATTGACAATGTTACATATATTGGTGAATACGATTGGGATGGGGAGCGGATGTTCAATTACATTAAATATTCCAGAATTTACGATAATTTTGATTTCAATTTGATATTTGCCTTTAACCCGGAGAGGAATGAATTTTCAAAAGAGGAATTAGAATTGTCGGGTCTTACACAATTTGGGAATAACATTCAGCTTATGATTATTTATAACCATTAAACGGAGATTGCATTAGTGGGAAAAATCGTAGTGGAAGTAAAGGGGCTGATAAAGGATTTTCCTATTGCCGACAGGCTTTTTAGAGCGTTGAAGGGAATTACGATAAATATTGCGGAAGGAGAATTCATGGGGATTGTCGGTCCATCAGGTTCCGGCAAAACCACGCTTCTAAATATAATAGGAGGATTGGATTCTCCAACCGAGGGAACGGTGAGCGTACTCGGTTTATCGCTCATAGGGAAGTCGAACAAGGAACTTGCAGATCTCCGCAAAAATGGTATCGGCTTCATTTTTCAAGGTTACAATCTTCTTCCGGTCTATACGGTATATGAAAATGTTGAATTCCCGCTCCTGCTTCTGAATGTTGATTCAAACAAAAGGGATAAAATGGTTCGGGAAGCAATCGAATGGGTCGATCTCAGCGATAAAATCAAGTCGAAGCCGGCGCAATTGAGCGGGGGGGAAAGCCAGAGAGTTGCAATCGCCCGCTCCATTGTAAAAAGACCACCGTTAGTGATAGCAGACGAACTTACGGCTAATCTTGATGCGAAGAATTCTCACCGAATAATGAAAATACTTTTAGGATTAAATAAAGAAATAGGAACTACATTTATATTTGCGACTCATGACGAAAAGGTAATGGGTTATCTGTCACGAATTATCAGTATTGTAGATGGAAAAATTGAAAGCGATAAATTCTTTGATAGAAACGAATTGAGAGAAAAAGTCTAATGATGATATTCAGGCTTGCGATTAAAAATTTGCTTGGAGCGGGAATGCGGACATGGCTAAATGTTGTGGTCACGTCTTTTTCTTTCACAATTATAATTTTTTTTAATGCCATGTATAACGGCATGAGGCAAGACACCCTAAGGATATTGCTGGACACAGAGGTCGCCGGAGGGCAGCTATGGCACCCGGAATACGATCCGTTCGATCCTCTGACCATCGAAGATAGCCACTCGATTATTTCGGAAGAATTACAGAAAATGGTAGCCGGGAATGAAGCGATGCCGGTACTGGTAAGACAGGCGACATTCTATATGAACGGCAGAAGCTCTGTAGGATTAATGAAGGGCATTCCCCCCGGACAAGAAATAGTGCGAATGCCGTTGAAGGTCATAGGAGACTATTCCGGGGACTATATTCCGGTGGTCATCGGCTCAGGGATGTCAAAAAAGACGGGGTTAAGAAAGGGAGACCTGTTTACCGTCAGATGGTTGGACGCTTTAAGGACGTACGATGCCGATGAATTTGAAGTGGCGGAAGTGATCAAGTTGGATAATTATCGGCTTGACAGGGGAGTGATATGGCTGTCGTTAGAAAAAATGAGAGAGCTGTTACAAATGCCCGGAGAAGTAACCTATATAGTGCTGAAGAGAGATCATGCTTTTAATAATCAAGCCGATTCATTCATCTATAAAGATATCGAGTATTTCATGAAAGATATAGATTCCGCAATCGAGGCTGACCAGGTTTGGGCGAGAACAATTTTCGGTTTACTTTTGATCATGGCATCGTTAGGAATTTTCAACTCGCAAGTTCTGTCAATATTCCGAAGAAAAAAGGAGATAGGTACACTGATGGCGCTTGGAATGACGAGACAGAGAATTGTGAGATTGTTTACGCTTGAGGGTGGATTGCATAGCGTTCTTGCTCTTTTCGTTGGAGCTCTTTACGGGACACCGCTCTTTTATTATTTGGCTACGCGGGGAATCACAATACCTTATGGAGAAGAAGCCGGAATTATCAGCACAGGCAGCCTATATCCTGTTTTCGGTCCACAGCTGATCTTTGGCACGATGTTGTTAGTGGCGGGAGTTGTAACGGTAGTGAGTTTCCTTCCTGCCCGTAAAATCGCTAATATGCAGCCCACAGAAGCGTTAAGGGGGAAAATCAGCTGATGATAAATTTTCTCCTCAAGGGTGTATTAAGAGATAAAATTCGCAGCGTGCTCAGTTTGATAGTAATTTTTTTGGGTGTGATGTTTTCCACAATTATGGTCGGTTTTATGGCTGGAATTTTCAACGATTTTATCCGGGTAAATGCGATCTTGGATGCTGGACATTTGAAAATAATGACCCGAGCGTATGACGAACTCAGTGATATGGCTCCGAACGATCTTGCAATCATTGGAGTAGATTCTATTATTTCAGATTTAGAAGAAAAATATCCCGAGCTTTATTGGACTCCTCGAATCAAGCTGGGCGGCTTAGTGGATATTCCGGATGAAAACGGAGAGACGAAAAACCAGTCCCCTGCGATTGGAATTGGTATTGACCTACTTTCACCGGGATCCAATCAAGCGGAATTGCTTGGTATCACTAAATCTTTGGTAAGAGGGAGGCTACCTGAATCATTTAACGAGGCTCTACTGAGTGAAGAATTTTCTCAAAAATTAGGCGTAGATCCTGGAGACAAAATAACGCTTCTTTCAAGCACCATGTGGGGGAGCTTCGCGACTTATAACTTTGTTCTGTCCGGTACTCTGAGGTTTGGAATCCCCGCAATGGACAGAAGCACATTGATCGTGGATATAGAAGGAGCCCGACTGGCGCTTGATATGGATGATGCAAGCTCGGAAATATTGGGCATCTTTAAAGACGAACTTTATGATGAAGAACGCAGTGAAGAAATTAAATCTGATTTCTTGGGTCGTCAGGAAATGTCTGAGTTTGGATTGTTGATGATAGCGCTAAGGGATCAGAACGACATCGGCTTATTGATGGACAGGGCGGATATCTACATTGCTTTCATAATCGGAATATTTGTATTCCTGGTCGTTTTAGTTGTATGGAATTTTGGACTGATGAACGGACTTCGCAGGTACGGGGAGATAGGAATCCGGCTTGCGATGGGAGAAACAAAAGGGCATGTGTACCGGACCCTATTGATCGAGTCTTCGATCATCGGAGTGATCGGAACTGTTTTAGGTATGATGGGTGGATTGTCAATTGTCTATTACCTTCAGGAAGTAGGGATAGATTATTCAGATTTATTAGGTGAAGCTAATATGCTAATCTCCGGAGTGATGAGAGCTCAAATCACACCGGGAACATATTATGTAGGTGTAGTTCCGGGATTATTCGCTTCATTGTTAGGGACAGCGCTCGCGGGGAGGGGAATATACAAAAGAGAACTTTCACAGCTTTTTAAGGAACTTGAAACATGATAAGAATATTTTTGTTATCAGCGCTGCCGCTTTTATACAGTGGAATTCTGCTGGCTCAACTGCCGCCGAATGCCGAGGAGATAATAAAAGCGGTTGACCGGAACTTGTCCGCAAGAACCACCGTATTAGAGAGTAAGATGATTGTGCACGGCAGAAGGGCTACAAGAACAATTTCATCAAAATCGTGGATGTTAGGTCAGGAGAAAGCATTTACGGAGTACATGTCGCCGGCGCGTGAAAAAGGGACGAAAATGTTAAAGATAGGAAACAGAATGTGGACGTATTCTCCACAAACGGACAGGATAATTCAAATATCAGGGCATATGCTTCGCCAATCCGTCATGGGTTCCGACTTGTCATATGAAGATATGATGGAAGACCCTAAATTATTTGAGCGTTACAACGCTGTTATTGATGGTGAAGAGATTATTGACAATATAGATTGTTGGCGAATCCTGCTTACAGCGCGAGAGAAAGGACTGGCGTATAATTCAAGAAAATTATGGGTCGATAAAGAACGTATGATTCCCCTTCGGGAAGAACTATATGCTAAAAGCGGGAAGCTTATTAAATCATTGCGTATCAGTGAAGTTATGCGGGTTGGAGACAGATGGTATCCAAGAATATGGCTGTTCAAAGATGAACTGAAATTAAACAGCAAGGGTACGGAATGGATAGTTGATAAAATTGAATTCGATCTGGATATCCCTGAAAAACGATTTACAAAATCAGGATTAAGAAAATAAAGACAGCAACGTCATATATATTTTGATAATCAAAATATATAAATCCAAAATATAACAATATCTTTCCGCTTGATGATTGAGAAGGTCATCATTAAATTCATTACGCTCAAAAGAGAATCACTTAATACGAGTGAAAGCGCAATTGACTGTATTCGCAAAATTTAAGAATAGAAATAACATAGAGGAATGAACCATGGCAAATGCTTTAGTTAATTATAGTGTAAAGGATAGCGTCGCGTTACTGGAATTAGCTGACCCACCGGCAAATACGTACACGCATGAAATGATGAAGGAGTTGGATGAACATATCCTTAGCGCCCGTTTCGATGAAAACGTCGAGGTCATCGTACTGACCGGCGCGGGTGAAAAATTCTTTTCCGCCGGCGCTAACATAACGATGCTCAGTGAAGCAGACCCGTATTTTAAGTACTACTTTTGTCTACACGCGAATGAAACGCTTAACAGATTCGAACAAACTCCGAAGCTCGTCATCGCCGCTCTTAACGGACATACAGTCGGCGGCGGTCTCGAAATAGCGCTCGCTACCGACATTAGAATAGCGCGAAAAGACGGGGGCAAGATTGGTCTGCCCGAAGTAACATTAGGCGTGTTACCGGGTACCGGCGGAACGCAGCGGCTCGGCAGGCTACTCGGAAAATCGAGAGCTATCGAACTCATGGCTACGGGAAACCTTCTTTCTTTTGATGAGGGAAAAGAACTCGGACTGATTAACCAAATATTCGATGGCGATAATTTCATGGAGCAGGTCATGGAATATGCCGGGCAGTTCACCTCTCCGAATAAGGCAAGCGGAGCGGTCGGGCGAATCAAGCGCGCCGTCTGTTCGGGAGTGGAAGTCCCATTCTCCGAGGGACTCGCGATGGAACGTGAAATGCAGCAGCTTCTATTCCAGGGTTCGGACGCGAAAGAAGGGCTTGCGGCGTATATCGAAAAGCGCAAACCAGAGTTCACCGGTAAATAGGCATGGATTCTTTTGAGGTCAAAAACAAGGGCATCTTCATAGGTGGCGAGTGGAGCGACGCGTCTGACGGAGCTAATGTTCCCACAATTAATCCGGCAACGGAAAAGCCGGTAGCGGAAGTAGCATCAGGAACCGTTGAAGATGCTAAACGGGCTGTTTCTACCGCGAAAGAGGCGTTTGATGACGGTAGGTGGAGCAAAAAATCCGCAGCCTCACGAACCAAAATATTGTTAAAGATAGCGGACCTGCTTGACGAACAGAATCAGGAAATTGCCACGCTCGAAAGTCTGGACAACGGAAAAACATTTTTTGAGTCGAGCAAGATTGATGTGCCTTTCGTAGCAAATCTCTTCAGGTATTACGCCGGCTGGGCAACAAAATTTCATGGAAACACCATCCCGGTTTCTGGTCCGTTCCTGAACTATACGCTTAGAGAACCCGTCGGCGTAGTGGCGGCGATAGTTCCATGGAATTTCCCATTGCTATTAACGACATGGAAATTAGCTCCCGCCCTCGCAATGGGGAACAGTGTTGTGTTGAAACCTGCGGAAATCACGCCACTTAGCGCTCTGAAACTTGCCTCGATCTGCAAGGAAGCCGGACTTCCTGACGGTGTTCTGAACGTAGTGCCCGGTAAGGGTTCGATAGTCGGTCAAGCGTTTGTCGAGCATCCCGATGTGGACAAAATTGCTTTCACCGGTTCTACCGAAGTGGGGAAAGGGATTATGCGCGCAGCGGCCGACACTCTGAAAAAATTAACGCTCGAACTTGGAGGCAAATCACCTAACATAATTTTTGAAGACGCGAATTTCGATGCTGCCGTCAAGGGCGCCATAAACGGTATTTTCTATAACAAGGGCGAAGTTTGCGCGGCGGGATCGCGTATACTTGTACAGGAATCCATACAAAAAGAATTCGTTAAAGCGCTTGGTGAACGAGCGGAATCACTGACGCTCGGTGATCCTTTCGATAAGAATACGCGAATGGGTCCTGTGGCATCCGAGGTGCAGATGAAGAGCGTGCTCGGGTATATCGAATCTGGAAAATCGGAAGGCGCTGATCTCATCACCGGAGGTTCACGCGCTGATATTGGTGCGGGATATTTTGTGCAACCTACCGTTTTTGATAATGTGACCTCCGATATGAAGATAGCAAGAGAGGAGATATTCGGACCCGTCGTGGCTGTCATTCCTTTTAAAGATGAAGAAGACGCTTTACGGATAGCGAACGATTCTCCCTTCGGTTTGGCTGCGGGCGTTTGGACAGGTAATGTCGGAAGAGCGCATCGCGTTGCGGCAGGACTAAAGGCGGGCACTGTTTGGATAAACAGTTATAATATCTATGATCCGGCATCTCCCTTTGGCGGTTATAAGCAGAGTGGATTCGGCAGGGAGCTGGGAGAAAACGCTCTCGAGCATTATACTCAGGTGAAGAGCGTGTGGGTTAATTTAGGTTTGTGATATTGAATTTTGTGTCAATAAAATAAACCGTTTAAACGGTTATCATATGTTGTTATATCGCATTAACCCCCGATTAAAATCGGGGGTTAATAAGAAAGAATAGATCATGGCTCTCATTTCAAGCGGATAAGGATGAATGGCAGTGGAGAAAAAATACAGACTTCGGGAACTGATGATTTGCGCTGCCGCGCGGGAAATCAGTGACGGCGATATAGTCTTTGTCGGAATGCGTCTTCCACTGATAGCATTCGTTCTTGCTAAAAAAGTCTATGCGCCGAATGCCGTAGGTCTCTTTGAAAACGGAATTATTCGATCAACTCCAAGTCCATCGTTGATTTACACTATGGGCGACACCCCAAATCTGATAGGCGCTACCCATACGGGTGAAATGCTCACCGTGATGGCTTATCTGCAACAAGGGAAGGTGTCTGTCGGTTTTTTAGGGGGCGCGGAAGTTGACAGGTATGGAAATTTAAATTCAACAACCGTGAAGAGCGGGGATAACGAAATTCGTCTTCCGGGTAGCGGTGGCGCATGTGACATAGCTTCATTGGCAAAAAAGGTGCTGATAATTATGAGCCATGAAAAAGACAGGTTCGTGAAAAAAGTTAATTATATAACTTCTCCCGGGTATGGTGATGGAGGCGAATGGCGTAAAAGCGCCGGATTAAGGCGGGGCGGTCCCGCAGCCGTGATATCCACAAAGGGTATATTCGATTTTTCTCCTGACGGATTAATGCAGGTTAGAAGTATACATCCCGGCTTAACGGCGAATGAGGTGCAGGATGCAACAGGATTCGATCTTCCGATGCCAAACGAAGTCGCTGAAACCCAGCCGCCGAGTGAAGAAGAGTTAAAAGTGATCAGAGAATACGATCCTGCGGGATTTTGGACCGGGTGGAACTCAAAAAAGAGGGGAGACTGATGCCGGTCAGCAAGCTGATATCAATGAATGAGGCTATCGAGCGATATGTCCTTAACGGCTCTTCAGTTGCGATGAGCACGTTTATGGAACAGATGATAATCTATTCAGCGGCTCATGAAATTATCCGTCAACGCAGAAAAAATCTCACTCTTATAGGACCGATATCGGATTTGCTTTTCGACCAGATGATAGGCGCCGGGTGTGTCTCGGAGGTGAAGGCGGCATGGGTCGGAAATGTGATGATGGGTTCGGCTTACCAGTTCAGAAGAGCCGTAGAAGAGGCTGTTCCGAATAAAATCAAAATGACGGATTATTCTAATTTGACAATGGCTCTTGCGCTTCATGCAGGGGCTTTAGGGGTGCCGTTTTTGCCGACTCTTTCGACGCTTGGAAGCGATCTGTTAAAGGAAAATGAGTCGCTGAAAGAATTCGATTCTCCCGTTTCAGACGAAAAACTTGTCGCCGTGGAAGCGATTATTCCCGATGTGGCTATCCTCCCGGTGCAACGTTGCGATGAGACGGGAAACGCTCATCTGTGGGGCAGCTTGGGAGTGTCTATTGATGCGGCGAAAGCTTCCAAGATCGTGATTCTTGTTGCTGAGGAGATAGTCCCGCCGGAGCTTATCAGCAGTGATCCGGGAAGGACATTGATTCAGGGATTTCAGGTCAGCGCTGTTGTGCATGAGCCATGGGCATGTCATCCATCACCCATGCAAGGTTATTATAACAGAGATGACAGCTATTTCTCCGAATATCATAAGGAAACAAAGACACGCGATGATTTCGAAAATTGGCTGGGCAAATGGGTCTATGGCGTTGAAAACAGGGAGCATTATATGTCTCTTCTCGGAGAAGAAAAAATTAAGAGCCTCAAGATAAAAAAATCGGCTCTATCGGTTCCTGTGGATTATGGGATTTGATAATATACAAATTTGTTTTCCTTGTGAATTTGTGCTATTATTGATAGCGGGAAGAGTAATGATCTCCCATGATAAATTTGGCAAATTCGAAAGGTCATTAAAATGGCTATAGCTGATAAAAAAATCATCACATCGCAAGAAAATGAAATTAATTTCCATGCCACTATCAACGATGAGCCTGTTAAATTAAAGGTTTCAGACCACAGCTCGCTTCTTGACATCCTGCGGGACGAGCTCGGACTCACCGGGGCAAAGCGTGGTTGCGATATAGGAGTTTGCGGTTCTTGCGCTGTAATCGTGAACGGCAAGGCTCTTGACGCATGTATTATCAACGCTAAGGATGCAATCGGTACAGAAATTGAAACCATTGAGGGAGTTGAAAAAAACGGCAAGCTGCATCCGCTGCAGGAAGCATTCATAGAAACGCACGGATTCCAATGCGGTATTTGTACGTCAGGATTTATAATGTCCGCCAAAGCTCTTTTGGATAAGGAACCGAAACCGACGCTTCCACAGATCGAAAAAGCGATACACAAGAATATCTGCCGATGCACCGGCTATGAACAGCTTATAGAGTCCGTACAGCTTGCTTCAGGACAATTGAAATCTGAAGATCTGGAATCCGGGAACCTGAAGATAGTCCGTTCTATCGACGATGATTCTCCCGACGCCAAGTGGCACGGCAGAGAGCTTCAGGTGATTGGACATTCCAAGCCGCGGATAGAGTCACGAAGCAGAGTAACCGGAGAGGCATTATACACCGCTGATATAGCTGTTGAGGGGATGGCGCACGGCGCTACTGTTTGGAGCGAGCGCGTACATGCCAAGATCATTTCGATAGATACGAGCGAAGCGGAATCTTTGCCCGGGGTTCTGAAGGTGTTTACGCACGAAGATATAACTGGGGAAAACGCCTATGGGAAGCGGCTGCGGGACCAGCAGGTATTTTGCGATAAAAAGGTGCGGTATATCGGCGATGCGATAGCGCTCGTAGTGGCGGAGGAAAGGAAGATCGCTTACGAGGCGGCGAAACTCGTCAAGGTGGAGTATGAAGACCTTCCGAAAGTTACGGATGTCGAGGCAGCGATAAAACATGACGCTCCAAAAGTGCATGAAGAAAATGAGAATGGGAATATTCTAAGCCACTACCACCTCGAAAAGGGTGACATTGAAAAGGGCTTCAAAGAGGCTGATGTTATCATTGAGAAAAGATACACTACTCAGCCGCAGGATCACTCCCCGATAGAACCCGAAGCGGCGATAGCATATTTCGATGACGATACGGGAAAATTGACTGTTTATTCGCCCGGTCAATCTGTCTTTTTTGACAGGCTGAACATTATAAGAGCTCTCGGTATTCCGAAAGAGGATGTCCGGTGCATTCAACCAGCTATTGGAGCCGCTTATGGCAAAAGGGAAGATATTTACGCTCAGATTCATGTAGCGTTGGCGGCGATGGCGCTCCAACGACCCGTCCGAATCGAATGGACGCGTGAGGAGACGATGCTCTCGACCTCAAAACGGACACGGCAAGTTACGGAAATCAAGATAGGCGTGAAAAAGAACGGTAAAATCATGGCTTACGAGGCGAGGATACTCGGTGATGTGGGAGCCTACGCCTCCTGGTCAAGGAATATAATGCGAAAAGCGGGAGTGCTTCTTACCGGTCCGTATGAAATTGATAATATCACGGTTGATTCGTACGCCGTTTATACGAACACTCCATTTTCGGGCGCTACTCGCGGATTCGGAGCGGCGGAGACAAATTTTTGTGGGGAATCCTTATTGGACGAAGCGGCGGAAGCGATTGGTATGGACCAATTGGAGTTCAGGAAGCTCAACGCGCTGAAAAAGAATGGTAAGACCTCCACTAACTACAGTTGGGATAAATTCGCGCCGCTTGAAGCAACACTTGATGAGGCGGCAAAAGATTTCGGCTGGAAGGAGCGAAAAGCGACAAAACCGGAAACTGACTCGCTGGTCAGAACAGGTGTAGGCGTTGCGGGTATGTGGTATGGGATAGGTTTCGGCTCAGGAATTCCCGATACGACAGACGTAATAGCGGAGCTTAATAAAGATGGAACGGTTACGATATTTGTCGGTACGGTAGACTACGGAAACGGCTCGAATACCACCTTTGCGATGATGGCAGCCGAGATTCTCGGTTTGACATTGGATGAAATAATTGTGGTGAACGCCGATA
Organism: Fidelibacterota bacterium; assembly: GCA_022571215.1. GTDB lineage: Bacteria > Fidelibacterota > SORT01 > SORT01 > SORT01 > SORT01. Next base: position 340,870 of record JACZYG010000001.1, read on the forward strand.
CCGACAGGACAAAGAATTGCGGCTCCACTGTCGCCTCAAAACAGACATATACTACGGGTAATGCTGTTCTTAGAGCGTGTTACCCGATTATGAAGGATATTCTTTCAATAGCCGCAAGCATTAGCGGTAAAAATGAAGAAGAGTTGGAAATCAAGAATCGGATCATAACTCACAAAACCGACCCGTCGTTCAATATGCCGTTCAAAGAGGCGGCTGACCTATTTGAAGAATTCGGAAAACCGAGACGCCGGGAGGGAATATTCAAGGCGGGAGAACTCACCGCGCCGCTTGATCCTAAAACGGGACAGGGTAAAGCCTGGTACCCGATGGCGTTTGGAGCGCAGATGGCAGCGGTTGAAGTGAACACAAAGACAGGGAAAGTAACGGTAAAGGATATTACGGCTTCTCATTATGCCGGAAGAGCTTTGAATCCACGAGCAGTAAGAGGGCAGATAGTCGGCGGAGTTTCGATGGGAGTCGGTTTTGCGTTGTATGAGGACACTGATTATAAAGACGGCATTCCTCAGGCGACCAACTTCGATAAATACAAACTCATGCGCTCGAAAAATTATCCGAACGTAAGCTGTGTTGTGCTCGAGCATGACGAATCAACGGCGCCGTTCGGAGGAATCGGGATCGGCGAACCGCCGACAATCCCGACAGCCGCGGCGATAGCAAACGCCGTTTACGACGCGATAGGAGTACGGATTCGGGACTTGCCTATCACTCCTGATAAGATATTGAAGGCGTTGGGAGAAAATTAGGGAGTGTTGCAATTAGGTAACCAAAAGAGTAAATTTAATGCGGGTTGGGGCCACCGCGGTGGCGTGACTATCGCTTACCCCGACCGCAAATAAAATCTGAATGTGTGGTGTCAGGGCTCCGAAGGAGTTTAGGCAACAAGCTCCCTAACTATCACATGTTAAGACAGAAACTTGTTGCAGAAAATCAAAAATAAGAGAAAAAAAATATAACTCTATGGCAGAAGAAAAGACAACAGAAGATATTGCGCTAATTGAGAAGCTCAACAGGGGGCATATGGTCGAGTCGGAAGAGGAGATGACGCCCGGCTACAAGAAGGCTCTCATTGTTATACTTACCGTGCAGGGAGATACCGAGTTGATGAGCGCGCCGTCGTATTATCTTGCCGCGAAAGACGCTCCTAATATCAATTCACGAATAGCCGTATCGGCAATCATACAGGACGAATTGGGTCATGCGAATATAGCATATCGGTTGTTGGAGGATATTGGCGTCGACAAGCGGCAATTGGTTTACGGCAGGGAACCTAACAAATTCAAAAATCCGTACGGTTTTGACCAACCTTTGGAAAATTGGGCTGAGATGGTGGTGGCAAACGGCTTCTTCGACAGGGCGGGCATTACGCTCCTCTCGGATATACACGACCATACGAGTTACGGTCCGTGGAAAAGGGCGCTTGTGAAAGTCGGAAAAGAGGAGCTGCTGCATCTGAGACATGGCGAAACGTGGATGAAGCGGCTTTCGAGAGCCGGAGGAGCTGCCAAAGAGGGATTGCAGAGGGCGGTGGACTGGATGTTTCCGATGACGATTGAATGGTTCGGTTTACCGGACGACCTGAAAAAACATAACGATCAACTTGAGTATAAGTTAAAGGGGTTTACGAACGATGAACTTCGTCAGATATGGATGAAAAAAGTGGTACCGCTATGCGAAGGGATCGGCATCAAAGTTCCGGCGCATCATAATAAAGAGAGTGATAGGTACGACTTGGAGTACGATTTTCCGTTGCAATATGACCCCGACAGTAAGAAATGGCTTTTTGACGAACACATTACGTGGGAACAAGTATTCGACAGGTGGAGGGGCAGAGGCCCTTATAATGAATTATTTGTCGAGATGATACAGGGGAATAAAAATAGCCCGTTCGCAGGAATAAATTGGCTCTCCTGACGAAAGAGACGATTCTCTCCGCTTTGAAAGAGGTGAACGACCCCGAGCTTCCGATAAGTCTCATCGATATGGGTATGATTTACGGAGTCGAGGTTGACGGGGGAGATGTTAATATAACAATGACGATGACTGCTACGGGTTGTCCGGCGATTGATTTCATCAAGGAAGATATATTAGAAAAGCTGGAGGCAATTGACGGGGTCAGCTCGGTTGATATTGAAGTTGTCTGGTCACCCGCATGGACAAAGGAGATGTTGACGGAAGACGGAGTCTATGCGTTAAAAGCGTTGGGGATAGCAGTTTAAAAAAGAAATTTCTCGGGGATAACAAATGGCGGAAATGGTGTACGAGGTCTTCGGACGAATCTCAAGCGAGCAGGAGTTGATGCATATCGGTTACGTGAACGCTCCCGGCGTTGAACTCGCAAAGGTATACGCCCACACGGTTTATAACGAAGAGAATTGGATAGAACTCTGTGTTGTGAAAAGAGAGGACATAATTCCTGTGTACCACGCTGAAGATAAATTGAACATTAAGGGAAACTGACAGTGGCTGAAAAGGTTAAGGAAACCTTACCAAAGGGAACGGAAGATGAGTTCAAGTCGCTCTTATTGGCGATTTCCGATACAAAATTATTGTTAGGTTATCATTTCGGCGAATGGACATTCAGGACTCCATCTTTAGAATCCGGTATCGCTACCTGTAATTTTGCGCAGGATGAGCTCGGTCATGTCCGCCTGTTTCATGGTCTGTTGAAGAACCATTCGAATGAAACTGATGCTACTCTTATTCACGAACGACAGGCGGAAAATTATAATTCGATCTCCTGTTTGAATTCAAGCATATCGAGTTGGCTTGAACTGATAACATTTTCAGCGGTAATAGATGGGGGAGTCACAATTTTATTGGAATCTATGAGCGATTCGAGTTTCAGACCATTAAGAGAGAGAGTCGAAAAAATTCTCCAGGAGGAAAAGTTCCATTCGGACTACACTGACGCATGGGTAGTCGCTCTCGCAAACGATGGAAACGGAAGCTCGGAAATGGTGGGTGATGTTTTCAAAAAGGCAGTGCCGGTTTTTGCGAGCTGGTTAAATAAATTAAATGCGTCTAATCTTATTGAAGCCGGAGTGTTAAAAACATCGTTGGAAGAAACGCTCGGTAACAGTTTTACCAAATTTGAGGCTCTTATAAAAAAGGCGGGATTGGATCTGCCCGATCCGGAGGAGATGGCGTCAGATGACAGTTCTGATTTTCTCCAATTTCCGCAAGAGGAGATCATTTATTCATTGAGAGGTGAGAAAAATGAGGTTTTCAGAGTATGATAACTGCGGAAAACCTGCCTCGGTCGGTCAAATGCCCGTTTTGTGAATCGGAAAACACCGAGCTTCACTCAGCATTCGGGACGACATTAGCCTTAGTGCAGTATGTCTGCAATGAGTGCAATACTCCCTTTGAATGGATAAAATGGGAAAAAGAGCGGAAGAAAAAACCGGTCTGATTAAAAGACCCCTTTATAAATCAAATATGGAAAAAGCAGGTATAGTATGCCATCCCGAATGGTATAAAAAATCACAATCCACAGCAACACTTTCCAGCCTTTTTTCTTTATAAAAGACTTAAATCCTTCTTCTCGGATCAGCTTCTTCCATTCGGACATCTGTTTCGGGATCAAAAATTTCATCAGATAAGCTGACCTGAACTTAAATTAATTATATTAATAGAGTTGATAAAGCATCAGATAGACGAATACTCCGGTGATTGACACATAAACCCAGATTGGAAACGTCCATTTGGCAATTTTCCGGTGTTTGGCAAAATTACCTTTTAGAGCCAGATACGCCGTGCGAAGCACCATTGGAACTATCGTGACAGCTAAAATCGTATGGGAAATAAGCAGCGTAAAATAAAACGTCCGAATGATACCGCGTCCTTGAAATTTTACCGAACCTACTTCCCAATGATAGAACAGATATGAGGCAAAAAAGATAGCGGAGATTCCCATTGCGGACAGCATAAATCGTTTATGCGCGGATTCATTTGAACGCTTGATGTTTCGATAACCTAATAGAACGAGGATACCGCTTGTGGCGTTCAAGATTGCGTTCAGAGTAGGGAGCAGGGAGTAATCCATTCAGCGCGGCTTTATTAAAGCGGTTATTTCTCCCCCAATTTCGCCGAAATCAATCTTCTAAAACACTTTCGACCTCAGAAGAGGAAACATCTTCCGCGGTGGCTTCTGGCACTGTGATATCGTTCAAAAGAAATACAAGAGCCATGATCATTAATACTAACGGTATCATCGCAATAGTTCCGAGGATGCGTTTTTCATATTTCAGATGCATGAAATAAAGAGCCACTAAGGCAGCTTTCCATACAGCGGTGGATATAAGCAGAAATCCTTGTAACAAATTTGGGTAAAAGGGTCCATTGGGAATGATCGCAATCAGGATCTCGATAGCAGTAAGAGCGCAGAGCCAATAGAAGATCTTCATGTAGTTCGGCTCTTCATGCGTTGATGTTTCGGGTTTGTAATTCAATTCTTCATTCATTTAAGCGATCCCCTACAATTAAATTAAATACACTAAAGTAAATACAAGAATCCAGACAAGGTCAACGAAATGCCAGTACAGACCGACCAATTCCACGAGATTGTAATTTTCAGCGGAGAATTTCCCTTTTTGGGCGTTTATCAGTACCACTGAAAGATAAATGACTCCACCGGTAACGTGCATTCCATGGAAACCCGTGATAGAAAAGAAAGTAGCGCCAAACAGCGCGCTGCCCCAAGGATTTTCGGAGAACAGGAGTCCTTCATGTATCAGGTGAGTCCATTCGTATGCCTGTAGACTAAGAAAGATGACGCCTCCGAGTATGGTAAGGCCAAGATATTTTTTTAAACCGGCAATGTCTCCTCTTTTCACGGCGGACAAACCCTTTACCATCGTCAAGCTACTAACGATGAGAAGAAAGGTCATAAAAGCGGTAAGACCTATGCCTAAAGTTTCCGCCGGAATTGGCCAATTACTTGTTGCGGCTCTTAGAGCTCCATATACTACGAGCAAGGCTCCAAATGACATGGCATCTCCCGCAAGGAATATCCACATTCCAAACTTCCCCCAGCTTTCAGGAGTAACCGGTGATTCATAAGATTCTTGTGTCGCGTTTACGACTGCTGATTCACTCAATTATTAATTCCCTCCATTTTGTAAAAAATCGGAATCTAATTTATTTTTGTTTTTTTCATCGGTTCTTCGATTTGAGATCACTATCCCCGCAATAATAGAGCCGATGATAAGGAACGGCATTCCCGCCAACAGGGTATAAATGGCTACCAATCCATCTGAGCCACCCGAACCGGTAATTGCTTGAGCACATCCGGGACAGGCGTATGCGATGGAAAATTTAACGTAAAAGAACGTAAGCGCGAACAATATAATTTTAATCTGTCCCATCGGTTTCCTTAAAAATATACCAAGAAGTATAGAATCGGCCAGAGAAGCACTACAAAGAACCAATAGAGAAGCGCTGCCCGGAATTTATTAAGATTAGTTTCAACAATTCCGGATTTGATAGTGAGGAACGTTATCGCGAACAGCCATAAGAGTCCGCCGAGAACGTGCATAGCGTGCGCTCCTATTAGAAGATAAAATATTGCTCCGTATACGCTTGATTGAAGAGTAAGCCCAAATCCAATTAGCCGAATCCATTCATATCCTTGTACGCTGAGAAACAATAATCCGAGAGATGAAACGAATATCAAATTTCTAACAACTATGTCCTTATTATTAAAGGGGTTCCAGATTCGAGAGGCGATGTAACCGCTAAAGAGAAGCAGAATCGTGTTTATGCCGGTAACAAAAGCGGGTAGGGTCGGCTGGTCTACCGGAGGCCAGTCAATAGCGCTTAAACGCAAAAGCAGAAAAGCGCCGATGATACCGGAGAAGAACATCAACTCAGCGCCAATAAACATGAACATCGCCAAGTAAGTACTGTTAATGAGCGGCTTTGGAGCTCCTCCAAAATCTTCGTTCACTGTCGAAACAGCCGAGTGACCCATCATCAGTTTTTTACCAATACAGTTATTACGGTTATCAGAACTTGAATTATCAACACACTGCCGATAATCATCACGGTTAGCCGAATTCCCTTTTTATTTTTCATAAAATCCCCCATTTTTAATACGATATCCTGTCAAAACTCATTATTCCAAGTTGAAAGGGAATATATAAGTATGACGCGTAAAGTAATTTTTTAGCAGACGGTACTGATTGATTCATGGCAAATTTAGCTGCGTAGAGAGCAAATATGGCACCTAACATAAGGGCGGCAAAGAAATGCAAATGACCTGTCATCCCCAAAATACTCGGCATCAGTCCTATTGGTAGAAGCGCCGTTGTGTTAATCAATACCTGATGTCCGGTTGCATTATCTCCGGGGTAGGAATCGGGCAGAAGCCTCATCCCAGCTTTTTCATAGTCGCTTTTGTAGAGCCAAGCGATTGCAAGGCTGTGTGGTATCTGCCAGAAGAAGAGAATCGCAAATAATATCAATGCGCCTTGATCGAAAGTTCCGGATGCTGCGATCCAGCCGCCTGCTACCGGCAGGGCGCCGGGAACCGCTCCGATCACGATGCAAAAAGCTGATTTTGTTTTCATCGGAGTATAAACCAGCAGATAAGAGACCATAGAAATAACGGCAAGGGTTCCCGTTAGAGTATTAACAAAAACAAAATTAATGAATAGTCCCGCCATAGCGAGCGTTAAGCCGAAAATGAGAGCGCTTTTTGCTTCTAATCTGCCATCGGGAAGTGGACGGTTTTTAGTGCGTTTCATTATAGCATCTATATCTCTTTCGATATATTGATTCAGGACTAACGCCCCGGCGGCTACAAATGTAGTTCCTATCAACGTAATGATCATTAACCTTGTGTCAAGTATACCTTCAGAACCGAGATAGAATCCCGAGACAGTGGTTATCAGAACAAGCAATAACAATTTCGGCTTGGTAAGTTTAATAAAGTCGATGAGAATCTTTTTCATGCCGTCAGCGCCTCGGTAGTGCTATTGGTAGACCTTATTATGCCAAGCGTCAACACAACGGAAGAAGCGAATAGTAACGCTCCTGAGAGCACATGAACGAGCGTCATGCCGACAACCATAGGAGGAGCTTGCAGCCTATCGGGCGAGAATAGTTTTACCATAAACGCACCCATACCTGTGAATAGTTGAAATATGATCAACGCTCCGAGCAGTATAGATACCTTCTTGAGAAAGGCTATTTTGCCGATTTTTTTACTCACGGAATCCGTCAAAATGAACAATAAAACAGTGACCACAAAAGCAAATAAAAGGTGGAGCCACAGTAGTTCGCCCGTATGCCGGTAAACAGCGCCAAGAATCAGTTGTATATAAACGGCTATAGAAGTATAGATGGACAATTTTCGTAAAGCGGTATGATCCTCATCGTGAATGACGGAACCCGAATCTCTCCAAAAATCAGAAAGAAACAGGGCAATACTGACAAGTAATGCGAAGAATAGATGCGCAAATGCTCCATGAGCAACCGCATAATAAGTGCTTATTTCAATAACGCGTAATCCTCCCATAATTCCCTGGAGAATGACTGATATCAAAGCGATCACAGAAAGCCATTTTAGCCATCTCCGTTCTTCTTTCCACCAGATAAGAAAAGTCAAGCCGATAGTTAGAAATCCGACAAGAGAACCCATTAGTCGGTGGCTGTGTTCATAAAATACACCACCCACCATTTTGGAAAATGGGAAAGTAAACATATTTTCTCCGAAGGTGGTAGGCCAATCCGGAACGGCCATTCCGACACCTTTACTCGAAACTATACCGCCAATCGCCAATAGAATGAAGGTAGCTCCTACAGTCATGAACGCGAACCGACTGAGCCACATATTACTTTTTATTGAAGCGGTTTCCATAATTTTCTATTTCAAACGAATTTTATCATCAGCGTTTAGTAACTTGAGACAGCCAGTCTTCTTCTCTGTCCGGTACACCGTACTCGTAAGGACCGCCATAAACAATCGGAGGCGTAGGAAAGTTACCGTGAGGGGGCGGAGTCGCAGCCACCCATTCAAGAGTGTTAGCTTCCCATGGATTGTCAACAGACTTTTTACCCTTGTACATGCTGTAGAAGAAATTAAAGAAGAATATTATTTGAGCTAGACCGAGCATGAATGCAGATACGGTAATAAATTCATTTATCCACTGCATATCTTGTAAAAATTCATATTGCATTGGATTTGCAATTCTTCTCATATGACCCCCTATGCCGAGAATGTGCATAGGGAAGAATGTAGCATTAAAAAAGATTAAAGTCATCCAAAAATGTATCTTCCCGAGAGTCATATTCATTCCCCTTCCGAACATCTTCGGGAACCAATAATATATTCCGCCAAAGAGAGCGAACATACTTCCACCAAAAACCACATAATGTATGTGCGCTACGATGTAGTAGGTATCATGAATAAATATATCAACAGGTGTAGACGCCATAAAGATTCCGCTTAGTCCGCCTATAACGAACATGGAGACGAAGGCAAGCGTATTAAGCATCGGAACGGTGAATTTAATATTTGCGCCTTTCAGCGTGCCGAGCCAGTTGAAAGTTTTTATAGCTGAAGGAACGGCTATAGCCATAGTAGAAAACATAAAGGTCATTCCGAGCGCAGGATTCATACCACTTTGGAACATATGATGTCCCCAGACAATGAAACCGAGGACTGCGATGGAAATCATCGCATAAACCATAGCCTTGTATCCGAAAATTGGTTTTCTTGCAAAGGTAGACAACAGATCAGAGGCGATTCCCATTCCGGGGAGAATAAGAACATAAACTTCAGGATGACCGAAAAACCAGAAGAGATGTTGCCAAAGAATCGGATCACCGCCGCCTGAGGCATTGAAGAAACTTGTTCCCCATATTCTGTCAAATAACAACATTGAGAGAGCGGATGCAAGTACCGGAATGGCGAGAAGAAGTAAGATCGCAACTATGAATAAAGACCAAACTGTAAGCGGCATCCTGAAAAATGTCATTCCCTTGGCACGCATGTTGACAATAGTCGTAATGTAATTTACGGCACCCATCATTGAGGAAATACCCATTATCATGAGGCTGATTATCCAAAGATTTTGACCCCAATCCACACCTGAGAACTCTACCGAGGAGGAAAGAGGGGGATATCCCGTCCATCCGGCTGCTGCATGCCCTCCGGGCACAAAAAAGCCCCATAACATCACTATAGAGCCTATAAATGCTACCCAAAATGAAAGCATATTAAGAAAGGGGAAAGCCATGTCCTTGGCACCTATCATCAGAGGAATGAGAAAATTACCGAAGCATCCGACTAAAATCGGCATTATGGCAAAAAAGATCATAATCGTCGCGTGCATAGTAAAAAGAGAATTGTAAAATTCAGGACCGATCACGCCGCCTGGAATAGTCATTGTCAACCAGTTTTCAGTTTCATCCTCAAACCAGCCGTCCCACATTTCATCTACCACGCCATCGACTTCTCCCGTTTCCATGTATTGATCAGAAAGTCCGATAATGGGAAGTGGTTCATCAGGGTAACCGAGCTGCCAGCGAATCAGCATGGCGAGTAGCCCGCCTAAAATCAGCATACTGATGCCAAGTAAAAGGTATTGTTTGGCGATCATTTTGTGGTCGAATGAAAAAATGTACTTTGACCAAATACTTTGTTTACTATGCTCCACGTGATCGTTTTCTGTCATATTTTACTATCCTTTTAAATAAATATTCAGAGGTAGATTGAAAAAGTAATTAAGACTCAGGCCAGTTTTCATTTACCCACGCCTCATAATCTTCAGAAGAATGAACGTATAAAAGACCAAGCATTCCTGAATGCCCAAACCCGCAAAGTTCAGCGCAAGGAATTTCATATCTTCCCGTTTTCATGGCTTCAAACCATACAATAATTTCACGTCCAGGCACAGCATCTTGTTTTAATCTGAGATTGGGTATAAAGAAACTGTGGATCACATCGTCTGAAAGTAATTTGATGTGAATGACTTTATCTACGGGCACGTTTAATTCGTTTTCAATCTCGAGGTCGTCAGCTGTTCCAAAAACGTTGTCCGGACCGGGATAGAGCATCCTCCAGTTAAACTGCTCCGCGGTTACTTGAACGATTATATCCGGTTCCGGCAGATCGATTTTTATCTCTTTCCAGGCAGGGGCGCTTACAAGAGCAATTATTAAAACTCCGATAGTGGTTGCGCTGGTCCATATGAGTTCCAATTTATTATTACCGTGAGTATATTCAGATTTTCGCCCTTCTTTGTAACGGTATTTGATCATAAAAAATATCATAAATCCCGCAACAAGAAGAAAAATAATATTAGTTATGTAGTAAATAAGGTAGAAGAGAAAGTCTATTTTCATACCATACGTGGATATGTTTTCAGGCAGCCAATCGAGCATATAAAATCCTTTTCTTTATTAGTTAATCATTCCGCATTGCGGAGAGGATCCTAATTAAACAAGAGTATTATAGTATTAAAATACTATTGAAGAGTCAATATAAATATTAATTGGATAATTAATATCGCTTATACTCTGTATAAAATTGCTACTATTTTTGTGTTTGCGCTATCCAGTCGGCTTCGACATCAGGAACACTATACTCGTAAGGACTACGGTAAACGGTCATCGGTTCGACGAAATTTCCGTGCGGGACAGGCGTAGGCGCAGTCCAATCAACCGTATTTGCCTGCCAGGGATTTTCTTCAGCCTTTTTCCCGCGGAACAAGCTATGAATAATATTATACAGCCAAATAAATTGTGACATGAATAAGATAAATGCGGCGTAAGTGATGAATACATTCATCCACTGCACGTCATGAAGATATTCATATAACATCGGATTATAAATTCTTCGCACATGCCCCGCCATCCCCAAAAGATGCATAGTGAAAAAGACCGGGACGAACGAGAGTATCGTGAGCCAGAAATGTAGCTTCCCCAATGTTTCATTCATCATCCGACCGAACATCTTCGGAAACCAATAATGTATGGCTGCGAAAATTCCGAAGAAGACAGCGCCGAATATGATAAAGTGAAAATGCCCGACCACAAAATAGGTGTCATGCAGAGGCATGTCTATCATTGAAGAACCAAGAAAAATACCCCCTAATCCGCCGAAGATAAATATACCGATTACTCCGAGCGCATACAGCATAGGCGCTGTAAATCGCATATTCCCACCGTATAACGAGGCAATTGTGTTAAATATTATGGGTAAAGTGCCATTTTAACCACCTGAGATGCTATATTTAACAAATGAAAAAGAAAGATTGCCCAAGGTGCGGCTGTCGGAAAGTTTGGTCAATTCGGCGAGGGAAAGTTCGTTGCAGTTCATGTCGTTACGAGTGGACTCCGGGACGTCTTCCTCTTTACCTAACTCGGAAGGAGTGGCGACAAATCCTTCACTGGTTTTTGAGGGGCCTGCCAGCAGCCGTGGTGGCTCAAGAGACTCGATTGAATCGCAAGCGTGTTCTCCGCGCATTGACGCATGTGAGGATGGCAATGCAGCGGAATATTCCTGATGTCTTTTCGGGATCAGTTGAAGTTGATGAGACTTACCTTGGAGGTCAATGGAAGAATAAACGTTACGGGGTGCGCCTTTCAGGGAGTAAGCGAGGACGTGGAACATCAAAGACTCCGGTATTCGGGATACTGTGTAGAGGGGGTAAGGTGTGGGCTCAGATCGTTCCTGACGTGGAAGCAAATACATTGTTGCCCCTTATAAGCAATCGCGTGGAATCCGGTTCCACCGTTTACTCCGATACCTGGAAGAGTTACACGGGTGTCGCTGCTAAAGGCTATGTTCATCGTTTGGTCGAGCATCAAAAAGGAGAGTACGTTAATGAAGAAGGAAACCATATAAATGGGCTTGAAGGATTCTGGGGTTACCTCAAGCGAAGGCTCGCCGCGAAGGGTGGAATCAGGCGTGAAAGACTCCCGCTTTATCTTGCTGAATATGTGTGGCGTTTTAACCATAGAAATCAGAGTATTGATACTCAAAAGAAACAATTACTTAACTCGCTCATAATTTAACAAATTGGTGGTTAAAATGGCACTTTACCCATATTATTAGCGCGAATGGCGCTGATATAAGTATTGTGAATAAGCTAAAAAAAATGCTTGCCGCACCGGGATCCATGCCGCTGACAAACATATGATGACCCCAAACAACAAAGCTTAATATCGATGCAACAATGAGAGCGTAAATAGTATATTTATAGCCGAAAACGGTTTTTCTCGAGAATACAGGAAGTATTTCAAGCGTTATGCCAAAAGCCGGTAGAAATAGAATGTAAACTTCAGGGTGCCCGAAGAACCAGAATAGATGTTGCCAGAGCAAAGGGTCTCCTCCGGCGGTTGCCACATAAAAAGAGGTGCCGAATGTCCTGTCGAATAATAAAAGAACAGCGGCTGCTAATAGAACAGGCAACGCGAGCAAAGAAATTATAGATGTTATCCAGATAAACCAAATGGCAAGAGGCAGCCTGAACCATGTTAGTCCCTTTACCCGTAAGTTAACAACCGTAGTGATGTAATTAACGGACCCCATCATGGAAGCGGCGGCAAATGCGCCCAAACTGAGTATCCAAAGATTTATACCCCAGTTTACTCCGGTATATTCCACTACTGCGCTCAGCGGTGGATAGGCTGTCCAGCCGGCAGAGGAGGCTCCGCCCGGCACAAAAAAACTTGCCGCCATGATAATACCCGAAAGAACAGTGATCCAAAATGAAAGCATATTAAGAATCGGAAATGCCATATCCCTTGCTCCTATCATCAGGGGAATAAGAAAGTTTGCAAATGTGCCGAGAAGAATCGGCATAGCCACAAAGAACACTAAAATTGTTGCGTGCATCGTGAACAGGACATTATAGAAAGACGGGTCTATGATTCCATAAGGAATATTTGTCATCAACCAGCCTTCATCTTCGTCTTCCTCAAGAGATTGCCACATTCTGTCAACGGGTCCCTGCGGTTCACCATTTTCTAAATACTCCATCGAAGCGCCGATAACGGGCATAGGTTGCTCGGGGTAAGCGAGTTGCCACCGAATCATCAGAGACATAAACCCGCCTATGCCTATCCAAAGCAAGCCGAAAAGTAAAAATTGTTTAGCGATCATTTTGTGGTCAGTTGAAAAAATGTACGTTTTTATGAAAGATTTTTTGCTCATTTCGTTGTAACCCCCAAAAAAGTTAAAGCTTGTTTTCAGCTAATTCTGTAAGATTTTCAGGCCAATTTTCTTCCAACCATAAATCATAATCTTCCTGAGAATGGACTATTAGCCTGCCAATCATTCCGGAGTGACCAAAACCACAGAGTTCGGCGCAAGGTATCTCGTATTCACCTACTTTAGTGGCTTCAAACCATACATCGAGATCCCTTCCCGGAAGACAATCCATTTTTAACCGTAATACAGGTACGAAAAAACTATGTATTACGTCGCGTGACGTGAGCGTCAATCGGACTTTCCGATTAACCGGAACGTGAAGGACATTTTCTATGCTTAAGTCATCGGCAGTTCCTATCAGTTCATCAGGTCCCGGATAGATCATATGCCAGTTGAATTGTTCCCCCTCAACTCTAACGGCGATTTTAGCTTCGTCCGCGCCGGTCATCACCATTCCCCAGGTAGTGGCGCTTCTGTAGTCTATATAAATATCTACTACTATGACAATCCCCAGAGGTATTAGAGTCCACAAGGCTTGTTTTAACGTGTTTCCTGAAAAATAAGATGCCCGTTCTCCCTTTTTCTTATTCCCTATAAAAATCATATAGAGAAGGGCGCCTTCCATAAGAATAAATGCTAACAGTGTGAGATAATAAACTAATCGAATGACTGAATCAATGTCGCTGCCGTACGTTGAAATGCTTTCTGGAAGCCAATGGTGCATCCCAATCCCCCTTGTTTTATATTTTTACTTCACCTCGGCTTTTTTCATTTAAGATATTTAAATATGATACTAAATGTATTGATTGAAACATCTCATGTCAATAACAATAATTCACTTAAGCCTTACAATCTTTTTTGAATATTGTTCCAATTGAGTAACGAGTCTAATAATATAAACACAACTTAAGTAGCACATTCTCCAATAAATCGCTTCTATCCCAATACTATAGAATAATCACCGCGATTCCATCACTCAACATGAGAAAAGGAAAGTATGGAAAATAATTTAGAATGCAGGAAAACAACGCAATTTGTCTGAACAAAATCCCTTCGTTAAGAAAACCTGGTTTACAAATAGGAGATAAAATGTTAGAAAAAACAAGCTGGATATTAAGTCGGATTAAATCGAAGGGTTATTAACTCTTGATTTTGAGGCGTAACAAATCTAATTTCAGCCTCGTAAAATCAGGCGCCTTAGCTCAGTAGGTAGAGCAGTGGACTGAAAATCCATGTGTCCGTGGTTCGATTCCGCGAGGCGCCACCACTTCAAAACCTTATAGAACCTACATTTGACGGGTGTTTCAAGAGAACATTGGAACACCTCTCTTTTTATCAAAACAGGCCTGAATATCCCCGAATAGGCCCCAATCCGCGCACATATGCGTACCGATTCAATAATTATTGAAAATTTAGAAGGTGGATACCATCGACAAACAGGAG
>JACZYG010000032.1 GCA_022571215.1 Fidelibacterota bacterium
GTGTAACCATTCGGTTCTGAACAATATAGAAGAGAGAATAGTAATCACACCCTCTCCCGATAAATCGGGATGACACCTCCCTCAAGGGAGGAGGTTCGCATCTTTTCCTTTGAAAGGTAAAGGACACCCCGATGGTGGGACTTTCGCTTGAACCCGACTAGAGTCAGGCGGGCAATCTTGGATTTAACGGATATTTTTGGGCGAAGTCCAAGCTGTAATCGGTATTGATAGTGTTTAATAATGTTCCTTATCTTTGATTTGAAATGATAACGTTACTTTTGGAGCTGAGTTCTTTGAACACAAAGGAAAGATCTGGTTGTCTTTTATAATACTAAAATTCGGTGGTTCATCCATAGCTGATGCCGACCGGATTCGCCATGTTGCCGGAATAATTCAATCAAGATATAAAGAAAACAACAACTTAGCTATTGTGGTTTCAGCCGTAGGCAACGCAACCGACAAGCTTATCGCGCTTGCCGGCAGGGCAGCGAGCGGGGAAAATGTTGAGCCGCTGTTCAGTGAGTTTCGTTCGGATCACACGAATTGTTTTGACGAACTGATTCCGGCTGCGGACGAAGATTCGCGGCTGCAACTTGAAGAACTGTTCAAATCTTTAAAAAATGATCTGTCTCTCTTATCGGAGGATGGAATTCTTACTCCCAAAAATAGCGATCAGCTCTTGTCTTACGGAGAGTTACTCTCTACGTTAATCGTAGCCGGTTATCTCAACGCGGTCAACATCCCCGCCGAAGCGCTTGACGCTCGAAAGGTTATCCTCACTGACTCACAATTTGGGAATGCTATGGTCAGTTACGAGGAATCGTATGACCGTATAAGAAAACAGTTCCGAGAGAGAGAGAAGATGCAGATTATCACAGGTTTTCTCGGCGCGAACAAAGAGGGTGAAACGACCACCTTAGGGCGCAGCGGTTCGGACTATTCCGCTGCGATCTTTGGCGCGGCGTTGGATGCGGACGCGATTGAGATATGGACGGATGTCAATGGCATCATGTCGGCGGACCCAAAGATGGTTTCGGATTCTAAAACTATCTCTCATCTCACATATGAAGAGGCGATGGAGCTGGCTCACGGAGGAGCAAAAGTTATCTTTCCGCCTACCATGATACCGGTCATGGATAAAGAAATCCCCATAATTGTTAAGAACACGTTCCAACCGGAACATATCGGCTCACGAATCACAAAGGAACGTAATATCGAAGGGGAAAAAGCTATCGGGATTTCCTCCCTCTCTGAGATAACGCTGATACGGATTCAAGGCGCGGGAATGGTCGGTTTGAAGGGGCTGATAGGGAGGGTTTTTTCTTCCCTTGCAAAAGAAAATGTGAATATCATCCTTGTATCCCAAGTTTTCAGTGAGCATTCTATATGTTTCGCAATAAACCCGGGCGACGCAGACAGTGTTGTTGACAGATTGGAGAAAGAATTAACAAAAGAGATAGAAAATCATTTTATTGACAAGATAAAGGTGGAACCGGACTTGTCTCTCGTGGCTCTCGTGGGTGAAGGAATGCGTCACACTCCCGGAATTTCTGGAAATCTGTTCGCATCGTTAGGACGGGAAAGTATTAACGTGGTGGCAATCGCTCAGGGTTCCTCGGAGAGAAATATTTCCTTCATCGTAAAAAACGGAGATGTAGGGAAGACCCTGAATACAGTGCACCAAACATTTTTTCTAAAAAGTGAAAGACAGAAAAATATTTATATAGCGGGAGTCGGAACAGTAGGCAGCGAGCTGATTTCCATTTTGGCAAAGAGCGATGGTTCTAATAACCTAATATTGAGGGGGATAGCGTCAAGTAGGAGAATGGTAATTGAATCGGGGAATATAGAGTTCGGTCAGGCAATTGACAGTCTAAAGAATTCAAATTTGTCTTTTGATCTCGATCAGTTTTTAAACGCGGCAAAAGGAGATATAGGTCGGAAAATATTTATCGACTGCACGGTTGACAAGGAACTCTCTGAGGCATATCTGAAAATAATGAACAGCGGTTTTTCAATCGTGACCGCGAATAAAATTGCCAATAGCATGGATTTAAACTATTATCGCCAACTGCGGGAGACCGCAATAGCAAATGGTGTGGAATTCAGCTACGAGACTAACGTGGGCGCGGGTCTGCCGATAATTAGAACATTAAGAGAGCTAATAGATTCGGGTGACCAAATCAGTTCCATTGAAGGTATCTTTTCCGGCACGATGAGCTATCTTTTCAATACGATGACTCCCGAACTACCTTTTTCTCAATTAGTGCAGGATGCGTTGAAGGCGGGTTTCACAGAACCCGACCCGCGGGAGGACTTGAGTGGCATGGACGTTGCCCGAAAGCTGCTGATCCTCGCCCGCGAGACGGGAGCGGAGCTCGAAATAAGCGATATTAAGGTAGAAAGTCTTTTGCCGGAAGGTAGTTGGAAGGAAGAATCGGTAGAGACTTTTCTGAAGTTATTGTCTAAATTTGACGACAGTGCGAGAGAAAGAGTTGAAAAAGCTAAAAGAGAGGGAAAAGTGTTGCGCTACATCGGTTCTTATGAGAACGGCAAGGCAGAAGTGTCATTACAGGCGCTCGATTCGAATCATCCTTTTTCTAATTTATCCGGAAGCGAGAATATAGTTGCCTTCCACACCGAACGTTATAACCGACACCCTTTGGTCATAAAGGGTCCGGGAGCGGGCGCTTCCGTTACCGCAGCAAAACTTTTTACAGAAATTAAAGCAGTTGACAGGAGCAGATGAAATGAACGATAAAATACCGGTAACAGTTCTTGGCGCTACCGGAATGGTTGGGCAGAATTATCTGAAATTGCTGAACGATCATCCCTGGTTTGAAATCGTAGATGTCGCGGCATCACCGAATTCAGCTGGCAAATCCTATTCAGAAGCGGTGGCGGACAGATGGCATATGTCTACCGATATTCCCTCCGGAGTGCGCGACCTCAAGGTGCGTGATGTAAATGATATCGAAGGAGTAAAAGACGGGGTAAAATGCGCTTTTTCGGCGATCTCCATGCCTGATAAACCGGACGTAATTGAATTGGAATTTTCCTATGCGGCAGAAGGCTTTGCGGTGGTCAGTAATAATTCAGCCAACAGGTGGACGGAAGATGTTCCGATGCTCATTCCTGAGATAAATCCGGATCATACGGACGTCATAGCGCTCCAACAGTCAAATCGAAGCCTGCCCAAAACAGGATTCGTCGCCGTAAAACCGAATTGTTCGATCCAATCCTACTTAATAACATTAGTGGCTTTGGAACGAGCCGGATATCCCGTTGACAGGATTCAAGTGAGTACGCTTCAAGCTCTGTCAGGGGCGGGGTATGCGGGAATTTCCTCAAAAGAGATGATCGATAACGTGATACCCTTTATTCCCGGTGAGGAAGAAAAGACAGAAAGCGAACCGCTGAAGATATTGGGAGAGGTCACCGAAAAGGGTATCTCGGTAACCGATAGGCTGAATATCAGCGCTACCTGTACCCGCGTTCCCATAGTGGACGGCCACATGGCGATAGTGCACATTGGCTTTAAAGAAAAAGCGCCGGATCTGAATACGGTAAAGTCTGTATGGCGGGATTTCAAGGCTGATCCATCCGTGTCGGGTCTGCCATCTTCCCCCGAGAAGCCGATAATATTTCTTGAGGAGGTAGACCGTCCTCAACCGAAATTGGATATGAATGCGGGAAAAGGGATGTCTGTATCTGTCGGCCGGTTAGCGGAAGATAAGTTTTTTGACTTCCGTTATGTGGCATTGTCACACAACACCATTCGCGGCGCGGCGGGAGGGGCGATACTCACGGCTGAATTGTTGGTAAAAAAAGGTTTTATCGGTGGGTGATAAACGGCTGAAAGTTCGGGCTACCGCCACCGTCGCCAATGTATCCTGTGGATTTGACTGCATCGGTTATTCTATCGGCTCGCCTGCTGATATTTTGACGTTGGAAATTCAAGACAAACCCGGTCTGGAACTGACGATTTCAGGAGAAAAATCAGGGACGATACCGCTTGAAGCGGAAGATAACACGGCAGGGAAAGCTATTCTGTCTCTGCTGAACTCTCTTGACAGGGACACCGGATTCCGAATCCACATTGAAAAAGGAATTCCCCCCGGCAGCGGTTTAGGTTCAAGCGCGGCAAGCGCGGTAGCGGGTGTGGTGGGTGTTAATGAGCTCTTAGGCAACCCGATGGAGGAAGACGAACTTTTAGTTCACTGCATGGCGGGAGAAACCGCCTCGGCTCCCACCGAGCACGCTGATAATGTCGCTCCTTCACTCTTGGGCGGGATAGTTCTGATTCGGAGTTACGAACCGTTAGAAGTCCTGAAATTAAACGTGCCGGATAACCTCTATAGTACGGTTGTGCTTCCAGATTACAGCGTAAATACGCGGGATGCGCGCAACATCCTGCCGAAGACGGTGCCGCTGAAATCAGCCATCACGCAATCCGGAAACTTGGCGGGTTTCATCCTTGGACTTGAGAACGAAGATTTCGACTTGTTGGGGCGTTCGATGGTAGATCTGTTCGCGGAGCCTGTCCGAAAAAAACTGATACCCGGATTTGAATCTGTCAGGCAAGCCGCGCTTGACTCGGGGGCGATAGGTTGCGGGATTTCCGGTTCAGGACCGACGCTTTTTGCTCTCTCTTCTTCCGAAGAAGACGCTTCTAAGATCGGAAAATCTATGGTAGAAGCATTTCTGAAAAAGGGATTAAAGAGTCGCGCATATTCGTCTCTCATCAATAATCAACCGGCAAAAATCTTAGACTAAACAGATGCTATATTTCAGCACCGAAGGAAGAGCCGAGTCTGTGCCGTTCAGGAAGGCTCTGCTCAATGGATTGGCTCCGGACGGCGGTCTCTATATGCCGGCTGAAATCCCTAATCTCGGCAGTGATTTTTTTCAAACTGCTGCCGCGTCATCATACCCTGAACTTGCTTCGCGCATGATACTGCCGTTCGTTAAGGAGGATATTCCGGAATCAAAATTAAATGACATCTGTGAGTCGGCTTTCAATTTCGATCTTCCTCTTATCGGTCTTGATGAACGGATTGAGATACTTGAACTTTTTCATGGTCCTACATTGGCTTTCAAGGATTTTGCGGCACGATTCATGGCTCGCGTAATGGAATATTTTCTCCAGGGGGAGGAAAAAGAACTGACGGTCTTGGTCGCGACTTCAGGAGACACGGGCGGCGCGGTTGCGAACGGATTTCAGGGCATCGAAGGCATTCGAGTAGTGATTCTCTATCCGTCGGGGAGAGTGAGCCGGATCCAGGAACAGCAACTGACCACTCTGGGCGGAAATATCACAGCTCTCGAAGTGAACGGAAGTTTTGACGACTGCCAACGGTTGGTCAAGAAAGTTTTTCAAGATAAAGAATTACGGAAATCACGGGCGTACAGTTCGGCAAATTCAATTAACATTGCGAGATTGCTTCCTCAAACGGTGTATTACGCCTGGGCTTTACATCTTGCAGGGAGCGATCAACCTGTTGTGTTCAGCGTGCCGAGCGGGAATTTCGGTAACCTCACAGCCGGTCTGATAGCTCGTCGGATGGGTCTGCCGGTAGAAAAATTTATTGCCGCGACAAACGCCAATGATGTTTTTCCAACCTATTTAGAGGCGGGGGAGTATAGTCCGCAGCCGTCACGACAGACGATTTCAAATGCGATGGACGTGGGCAATCCAAGCAATTTGGAACGAATTCAGAATCTTTATGATGGAGATGTCAGCGCGATCAAAGATGACATAGTCAGCTGGAGCTTTAACGATGACGAAACTAAAACGGCTATTCGGGAGAGTTACAAACGGTATGGATACTTGGCAGATCCGCATACCGCCGTGGCAATTTTAGGAATGGAAAAATATTTTAAAGAGTCCGACTCAAAGGCTAAGGGAATAGTTCTTTCGACAGCTCACCCGGGAAAATTTCCAGCTGTCATAATTTCTACCCTATCGGATTCGCAGCCTGTCCCGGAAGAACTCAAAATTCCGCTTCGAAAGGAAAAACATTCAATCCTGTTGTCCGACGAGTATGACGATTTCAAAGAATACCTGTTGAATATGTAACTGATTTCAGTTCGTGTTTTTTTAGCTGTATTTTAGTGTTCCCAGCCAAATTCAGTGCAAGAACCGCTTGTTGGCATGATTATTCGTAGTGAGTCCACATTCTGATTATTTTGACTGTCTTAATTTTATCGAGAACCTGATAAACTAATCTGTGTTGAATATTAATTCTTCTTGAATATGCTCCGGAGAGATCACCCATCAATTTTTCAAAAGGGGGAAGGGTTGTATAAGGGTCATTCTTGAGTAAGGAAAGTAACTTTACTACTTTGGGTTTTAAGTTAGATGACT
Organism: Fidelibacterota bacterium; assembly: GCA_022571215.1. GTDB lineage: Bacteria > Fidelibacterota > SORT01 > SORT01 > SORT01 > SORT01. Next base: position 6,368 of record JACZYG010000032.1, read on the forward strand.
CAATTCGCTTTGAGTCTTTAATTGCTTGTTTGGTGTAAACAATCCTCCATATCACCAATCAAGTTCCTTGCTGTCGGAGTCAACATCACTATCCATTCCTTCGATAATCGATTCCCTCATTCCGGGAATAGACAAAAGGTAAATAGTCTCTTGTATAGAACGCCAATCTTCCTCGGACACGAGGATGGCATTGGACTTTTTGCCGGTGATCTGAATAGGCTCATGTGACTCTGATGTCTCAATAAGAAGATTATAGAGGTCTGCCCGAGCCTTTGTAACATTTATAGTTCGCATATTTGTCTCCGATAGAATATTTAATAAACGTACGCAATAGAGAACGCTTTTACAAGTAAAATCTTCATTTCGTAGTAATCAGGGTTTGATTATTCGTAGTGAGTCCACATATCCCTGTGGCAGTCAGGGCCTGCCCTGACGCTTGCAATAATTCTATGCGGTCGGGGCTCCAAAGGAGTTTAGGCAACAAGCCCCCCAACTCGCGCGGTGGTCAAGTAAGCTTTTACAAGTAAATCTTCGGATCGGATGGTTAGAGATAAGTTTAGTAGAAATCCGAGCCTAATTTATATTCAACGACGAAACGTTTGAGTATCGACCATGGGACGTACCTCAACTTCTGGAAAAGGGCGATTTCGATGCCGCCGGGATGAACTTCAGCGCTGACGCTGCAGATGGCGGCGTCGATCTCCGACTCATTGAACATTTCTTCATGGTTATCGTAAAATTCGGTCGCCCCGTAAGCAGAGCCGTAGAGCTCCGCATTCTAGCGGTCTTTCGCGCAGGCGCTGACGACCCTGACCGGAAGGTGCGGCAGGCAGGGGAGGAGGTTATTCCGTGAATGCCTCCCGGTGCCGATGATTCCGACTTTCACCGTCGGCGCTTCGCCCTTCAAAACGCTTTTAATCCCTCCCGCTTTGTACAGGTCGAGGTTCTTTTTCCCGCTCTTTAGAATTTTGTCTATCAATTTCCGTACCGAAGAATACTTTCAATTTGGTTAGAATAATTTTGCTTTCAGCCTACTTTCTTTAAGGCGGAAGGTCAATGTTTCCGCCGGAGAGAATCAAGACAAAAATCACCTGTGTCCCAAAAGTTTGTCCGGTTTTCGGGGAGCAGTTCATAAGATTTAGGCAATATTTTCAGTGCATTCTAACTGCTCAATAAGTAACATAGTGAGTGTTCTACGTAAAGATAGATTCGAGAAGCATGAATTCAACGGATACGATATTACCATATCAACGTGAGACTCAATGGTATACGGCAAAAAAGTAGTAGTCGTTTTACCGGCGTTCAACGCTGAAAGAACGCTTCGTAAAACATACGAAGAGTTACCATCTGAAGTTGTAGACGAAACCATACTGATAGACGATGCGAGTACGGATGAGACAGTCCGGATTGCGAACGATATTAAGATAAAAACGATTATTCATGAGTCTAATCAGGGGTACGGGGCGAATCAGAAAACTTGCTACAATGCCGCGCTTGAAAGTGGCGGGGATATTATCGTCATGCTCCACCCGGACTATCAGTATCCGCCGAAATTGGTTGTGCCTATGGCGTATATGCTTGGCAGCGGAGAGTACGATATGGTTATCGGCTCAAGGATTCTCGGCGGGAAATCACTTAAAGGCGGAATGCCTGTCTATAAGTACGTTTCTAACAGAGTGCTGACTTTCATACAAAATCTGGCTACCGGCGCGAAGCTTTCTGAGTATCACACGGGCTATCGCGCATACACAAGAGAGGTGTTAGAAGCCATACCCTTTTTGGAAAATTCTGACGACTTCATTTTCGACAACGAAATGCTATCGCAGATATTATATAAAGGCTTTAACGTAGGTGAGATCTCATGTCCCACTCGGTACTTTGCTGAAGCATCGTCTATAAATTTTGCACGGAGTGTGAAGTACGGGTTGGGATGCGTTTGGGTCTCGATTCAGTACCGCCTGAGCAAATGGGGGTTAATCAATTTTCGTTTGTTTAGATTTTAAGCTGGTCGGTGAACAGCCTCCTATTACTTGGAACAATTAGCGAAAGATTAAAGATGCGGTATCCAATTAAAAGATGGAATCGTGTTTATCCGATCTGTCGCTCCATTTACGGTGCCAAAACACAAACTTTTATTTTATATTTGATGTGGTGTTGATACCGAAACCGTGAAAGGGTGTGTGTTTAATTAAAAAGAAGGAACAGTTCAATATAGATTATACCGCACGCCGAAGAAGAGGTTCGTTTTCTCACTTTCACTCGACTCCCCTACACTCCTCGTCTCGTTAGAAATACGCTGAACGGATAATTCTACGAAGAAATCCCTAAAAGGCTCATAGCGCCCGCCAATACTGTAAATCCGGCGGCGCTCGCTATTGAGGTCCGGGTCCAGGAAGATTACGGCCTCCTTCCCATAGTATTGGTCAACAACCGGACGGAGTTCACCCTTGCGCGTCCGTTCGAACCACGCCGTTAGAGAGAGGGCACGGCTTAGGAAGTATTCCGCCGAAAGGTAGAGGTTGTCCGCGTTCGGGCCGGTCCAGAACCCTAAGGGATAGCCGTGGCTTTCCAGATCGTTAATGGGAAAACGTTGTCGGTATGCCCTCGGGTCTATTTTGGTATACTCACCGCGCAGGTTGAGATCGGGCACCCGAGAAAGAGCATCGGTCAGGAGAATACCAATTTGGTATCCGATCCAGTTGCGGTTGTCAGAACCGAAGAGCGAGCTGAATTCGATTTCGTCAACATGAAGCTGCCCATAAATCCTCACGTCCTTCATCGCGTGAACGTCGGCGCTGAAGGTCACCTGCACATTGTCCCTGTCCCCTAAATCCGTTTGAGACGACCAGATAGGCAGGACGGGAACTAAATAAATCGGCTCTAAGCGCAGTCCATAGACCACGCTTTCAGATAGGCTAAAAGTGGCTCCCGGTAGATTCAGAGTCAGGATGTGTCCCGTGAAATATTTCGAGGGGCGCCGCGGCCTGGCTCCTCCGTAAATCTTCTCATAAACGGGGTCATCCACACTCCCGTTAGTGCGAAGCGAGGAAGTCAAGAAAATGAACTCCAACCTGTTATGCAGGTCCAAGCGAACCTTGAGCGTCGGAACCGGAGGAGACTTATCCGAAAGGGTTAGGGTACCGCGGTAACCAGGTCCCCAGCGGTTCACCTCAGAACCATACTCAACACCAAAACCTCTATGCTGGAAGGTAAGATACGCCTCCGCCGTATCGAAAAAGAACTGCGGATCATCTCCGCCTTGCCGTCTTCTCTGCGAAGCCAGACCACGTTCAGGGCTTAAACGCCGCACGTATGACGCATCGTTCGCGCTGAACGGAAGACCGAGAGGATTACCCTGCTCGCGGCTGTTCGTAAAAAAAAGAGAATAGCCGAATTGCTTGTAAAGGTAGCCATAACTGTAAAGACCCACGGTGGTAGTCGTAACCGACCTTTCCGCGTCCGCAAGTTCTATACCGCCGGCGGTGTGGGTCTTGAATCCACCCGCTGGATTGAGCACAAAGTGGGCATCGGGAAATTCCAACGTAACGGCATGCCGGCGCTCATTCGGCACCGGCGAGTGACGCTCAAGCTCGAGCGCAAACTCTGCCCGCAGCCATTCAAGCCTCTCTAAATCAACCGCGCTCAGCTCATCCTCACTGATTCGTGCCACCATTGCCGCCACATCCGACCTGGAAAGCGGCCTGTTCATTAGATTCGCGTCACGCAACACCCCCTTCGTCTGCATCCGCTCAAGAAACCCATATGCCCAGTGCCCAAGCGGTAGATTCACATACTGCCCTGTCGCCTGCCCTCCGGCGACAAGTAAGAGAACGCATAACAGCCATGCGCGCAATGAACCTTTCATAAGATCCGGCAATCCCCATATCAACTTGAGATTAGAATTCATTCGGTTTCCTGGTGGCTAACATTCAAACAATATTATTTATCTTTACTGAAGCAATTGTTTTTTAACATATTTCGGCTAAAATAGCCATTACTCCCAACGTTACCAAGTCTTTTCGTCCAAATCCGACAAACGGAGAAACTTATCTCACGAGTCAGCGAGAAAGCGATCGATACGCCGTATAATATCGCAATCGGTCGATTCGATACTAATTGGCTTTACGGATGAAGGGGTCATCCTTGAAAGATACGAATTAAGGCGAAGTATCGTGTTGTTCTATGTCTTTTAGTGAGCATCAAGTGGCGCATATTGGACACACTGATTAAAATCCAAATTTAGAGTCATCAAAGAATATTTTGGTCAAATTATAAAATCTCTAAGAAGACACTCTACTAGCGTCTCTGGTTAAAGATAACCAAAATGGTCATAAATATATGATAAATAATGACTTGACTATTCTTATTTAGGTAGTGGGTCAATTTGAATTATTCTTTTTTAAATTTATGATATGTGAACATCTTTGAGTAATTGTTCAACGTCAATTAAAATTATTTTCGCATTGCCTCACGTAAAATCGCACTTTTAGAAAGCTGTTGCCTCACGGGAAATGTAACCCAATACTTAAGAAAATTAAGTGGAGGGTGCTTAAATGAGGTTAGCGATGAGTCATAAAACGAGAAGAGAGTTGTTGATACAATTAACACCACGATACAGGGAATCAGGCAGCATGCAAAAAAGATCGATCCTAGACGAATTTGTCGCATCCACCGGCTATTCCAGGAAATACGCCATACGATTGCTCTCCTGGAAAAAACTTCCTGTTCTGATAGAGATAAAAAGACCGAGGCCTCATTATTATGGCCATGAAGAACTGGAAACACTGAAACTGGCATGGTCTGCAGCTAATTTTATCAGTTCAAAGAGGCTTGCACCTTTTCTCAAGGAACTTATCCCTTCCTTAGAACGCCATGGTCATCTTACGCTAAGCGATCAGGCCAGGGAGAAGATCACATCGATAAGCGCGGCAACGATCGATCGGCTATTACATCCTTACCGCGGAAATCAATACGGGCGCGGTATAAGCACAACAAAACCAGGGATACTACTGAAAAACCAGATCCCGGTCAGAACATTTACCGATTGGAAAGAGAATAAACCCGGTTTCTTTGAGGCAGATCTCGTCGCTCACTGTGGAAGCAATGGTGGAGGGTCGTTCCTAAGCACCTTAGTCCTCACCGATGTAGCGACAGGATGGATTGAATGTTTACCGCTATTATCCCGCCATCAGAGCGGTGTCATCCGGGCTCTTGAACTCGCTATGCAGTTAATACCCTTTCCTGTATTGGGGATTGATACCGATTGCGGCACTGAATTTATTAATCGGGAACTTATTGCATATTGCGCTCAAAATAAGATAACTTTTACCCGTGGTCGGGCATATAAAAAGAACGATCAGTGCTTCGTTGAACAGAAGAACGGGGCTGTGGTCAGGCAACTTATAGGCTATGACAGATTTGAGGGTTTACGCGCTTATAAGCAGTTAAACGAACTTTATCGGGCGGTGAGATTATACGTGAACTTCTTCCAGCCTTCAATGAAACTTCAAATGAAGCACCGGGAAGGTTATAAGGTTCAGCGCAGTTATGACAGCGCCAAAACACCATTCCATCGTCTATTGGATGAAGCTGTTTTGACTCAGAAGAAACGAGAACTATTGGAAAAGATATTTAACTCACTTGATCCGATCCGCTTACTAAAGCAGATCAGAAATATGCAAGATGCGTTGTGGCAGCATGCTGTTATAGGAATAGCGGAAAGTTCAAAACCTGTTTCTCAAGTAAACTTTAATCCTGATATTGGCGCGCTATCAATAAATGACACCATGGAATCTTCGGCAGCCGAATTTCTTAAAAACTCAATGGAACGGGAAAAGCGACAATACAGACGTACGAAAAAGATAAGGGTACATGACTGGCGTACCCACAAAGATCCCTTTGAAGAAGTGTGGGATGAAATCTGTTCCTGGCTTGAAGAACATCCTGAACGAACATCGAAATCCCTTTTTATTGAACTGCAGGAACGTTATCCTGATCAGTACAAAGACGGTCAACTCCGGACACTACAACGACGTGTTAAACAGTGGCGTTCAAAGGCGATATTAACCTTTGATTATGAGTGGATGAAGGATGAATTGTTAGCAAAAGATAATTTTACTACTGAACTCCAGGGTAAGCTTATCCGTGAGGCAGATCTTTGATTAGGGTATGATTTACTCGTGAGGCAAGACGTAGGGAAGAAACAGAAGCATCTTACGCAAAGTGATAGAAAGAACAGACCCGACTTAGGCGACAATTATGTATTTGTTGCTCTTGATGCTGATACAAAATTGGTTCCCTATCACAGAATAGGAAAACGTAATAGAAAAACAGCCATAAGGTTCATGCAGGGTCTTGAAATGAGGCTTATCAATCACGTTCAGATCACTACAGATGCCTTTCAGCCCTATTATGATGCTGTTTCAATAGCTTTCAATGGTCAGGTTGATTACGCTCAACTGCATAAGCATTATCTAACAAACGGAGAACGTAGATACTCTCCACCAACAATTACCGGTGTCTTCCACCGGATTATGACGGGAAACCCGAAAATCAGAGGCATATCAACCTCATTTGTCGAACGACAGAACCTTACAATGCGTATGCAGATGCGGAGATTTACACGGCTAACTAATGCGTTCAGCAAAACGCTAATCAATCTTAAAGCTGCGTGTGCTTTACACTTTGCTAATTACAATTTCTGCCGGATACATCAAACCTTAAAATGCACTCCGGCAATGGAAGCGGGAATTACCAATAGATTATGGAGCTTAGATGATTTACTGGCGTTAGAATTGCCGTATTATAATTGATTTACTTATTAAAAAGGTCAAAAAGTTTTAACTCATTACCCTTCAATATACCAAGCATCCTATGCTTTCTATCAACATACGCTTGATAAATATCTTTATTATACTTTTTAAATTTTAAGGATGGGTGGCGTGGATTATTTATAAGGAAGGCTATTTGTTTGTTTACTTTTTTCTTTAGGGTTGGATCAAGATTTGTATATATCTTCTGAAAGCTTTTAGCAAAAGATACTATCATAGGCTATGGAGATAGTCAATTGCCCCCTTCGCCGTCTTAAACTTCTTGGCACTCTTATCTCCAAACTCCCCCCTTGCCTTTTCTGCGGAATTATTAATACGCTCCTCATTATGGCTTAAATCAAGCGGTTCAATTACAATCTTTTTGTTTGCATACACACTTACCACGAGGGATTGTCCCTCTTTGATTCCAGCAACTTTTCTTAATAGTGCTGGAACGGTAAAATTTCCGCCAGAAGTTGCCCTAATAGTTGTAGTAGTCAACAGACTTCTCCTTTTTCTTTTCAATCTTTTACTTTTTGGCACTTGACAAACAACAATATAGCTTGACAGGGATAACAATGCAACACTTAATTGTGGCAAATTGTGGCATTAGCCAACGCAATAAACACACTATATGTAGGTTGTTAGGGATTTTATTCCGTCACTTCTTTGTGTTATCCCTGTCAAGCCTTTTATTTGTTCACCGCTTTTCATATTATTGTTATCGTCAGGTTGGATAAAATTCTTTAACAATTCAGATTGACCCACTACCCTTATTTACAACATATCTTTTAGTGTCAGGTAAATTTTAGAATTTTATACGGTCTGATGGTCCGTAATATATATAAAGTTGTAGCGTTTTTTGGGGATAAAATGCTTAACAAGATGCAACTACTTACTCTGACGATTTGTGCGGCGGCTTCAAAGGCTATCTCTCAACCGGCTTATGCTCATACCGGTGAGTTCAAAATATCTGCATTCTACAGTCCGAAACAACTGATATTCGAAATCAACAATTCAGTCATACGCAACCAAAGAGGAAGATCATGAAAAAACTCTCACTGCTGTTTCCGCTTATGCTGTTTCTCATTATTACCTGCGGCGAGGATGACAACCCTATCGGTCCCTCCGATGAGGACGAGGGTGAGGTGGTAGACATTCCTACGAGGTTTGCCCTGACATCCCCGCTGGGCGATACCCTAAATACGATTGTCCCGTCATTCGCATGGCGTTCCGCTGTGGATCCTGATATGGAAGACGTAGAAGAATATCGACTTACGGTATCGACATTTGAATCTATGGAATCACCGACATATACTGTAAGATTAGCTAATACATCTCATACTTCCTTTGTTCTATTTACAGATGATTTAAAATATTACTGGACTGTATCTGCGTATGATAATATAATAGTAGACTATCAAACCCAAATCCAGACACTTTTCGCAACCGGTTGTACTGCAAGTTATTGCCATGGACAGGGTAGCGGACAAGGTGGATTGAATCTTGAAGCAGGAGCTTCTTTTAATGAAATCACAGGTTCAAATACCACGAGAAGTGCTCCTCTTGTGATTGCTGGGAGTCCATCTCTCAGTCCTCTGATCTGGAGATTAGAAGGAAAGGATAATGACGGTAATAGTGTTACCAGGATGCCACCTAATTCGATCATGGCTCAGGCACTCATAGATCGCATAAGAAGATGGATTAGACAAGGGGCGAAATTTTCTGTAGATGATTCTGTAGCTCGATTTGCCCTGAGCGATACGTCCTTTTTCCTGCTCGATAAACAGGAATCGCCGTTAGATTTT
>JACZYG010000033.1 GCA_022571215.1 Fidelibacterota bacterium
CCGGAAGCAGAGAAGCGTATCTATTCAGCGCAGCGTCGGTTGCGGGTCCATAAAACGTATGATCTATCCCGACAGTGCTGAAATACGGATACTCCGCGTATTCCGCAAGACACATCTTCTTAAAATTAGTCTTGGTATAGGGACGGTTATAGACAGTTCCCACCCACCCTTCATACGTCCAGGTGGAAGTGCCGAATTTTATATATTTTTTGTAATCGGATTCAGTCATATTTTCAACTGTAGAATATAACACCGGAAGTTATTCAGTCGCAATTTAACTGGTGATGAATTAAATATCGATTCTTCATTTTTTTCTTAATTGGAATAAACCACCAACCGTTGAGCGAGTCAGGATTTACCCGCTTGCATCCACGCCAGAGGCTGAAAATAGAATGTTTCTTATGGAGTGCATTGACTATGTCAATGCACTCCGATAAAACACACAGGTCAGGCGGGGCTATCTCAGCCCAACACCTTTTTAGTCAGTTCGCCGAGTCCTGAAGGATTTTCGGTCACATGGATACCCGCATCGCTGAGCGCTTTCATCTTCTCTGATGCTGTTCCTTTGCCTCCCGCGATGATGGCTCCCGCGTGACCCATTCGTTTTCCCGGAGGCGCGGTTTGTCCCGCTATGAATCCGATTACGGGTTTTGTCATCTCCGATTTCACATATTCAGCCGCTTCCTCTTCGGCGCTTCCGCCGATCTCGCCTATCATCACTACGGCGTCCGTATCTTCGTCCGCTTCAAACAGCGCAAGCAGGTCTTTGAACGAGGAACCGATTATAGGGTCTCCGCCGATACCGATACATGTCGATTGCCCGAGACCTTCTTTAGTGAGTTGGTCTACCGCTTCGTATGTCAGCGTTCCGCTCCGGCTGATGACTCCCACTCGACCCGGTGTAGCGATAAAGCCCGGCATGATACCTATCTTCGCTTCGCCGGGAGTAATAAGACCGGGACAGTTAGGACCTATCAACCGCGTTGTTCCGCCTTTGAGGTATTCGTTCACTTTCACCATATCAAGAGTCGGTATCCCTTCGGTTATACAGATGACAAGTTCAATTCCTGCGTTTGCCGATTCCATTATGGCGTCAGCCGCAAACGGAGGAGGAACGAAGATGACGGATGCGTTCGCGCCGGTTTCTGATACAGCTTCCGCAACGGTATTATACACCGGAATCTGCTCATAACTGTCGCCGCCCTTGCCGGGAGTGACTCCCGCTACGACAGTTGTGCCGTACTCCACCATTTGTTTTGTGTGGAAAGAACCTTCGCTTCCCGTAATGCCCTGAACCAAAAGTTTAGTGTTTTTATTTGCGAGAATACTCATGTCTGCCCCCTATGCCTTAGCCAATTCAACAACTTTTCGCGCGCCTTGGGCCAAACTTGAGGCTACGTTAATATCAATCGAAGAATTCTTAAGGATTTCCCTGCCTTCTTCCGCATTGGTACCCTCTAACCGCACTACAAGAGGAACATGAATATCGACGTTTTTTGCCGCTTCAACGACGCCGCTCGCAACAACATCGCACCGGACTATCCCCCCGAATATGTTTATTAAAACCGCCTTGATCGCCTTATCGCTCATGAGAATTTTGAAACCGTTTTCTACCGTTGATACGCTTGCCGCGCCGCCTACATCGAGAAAATTAGCCGGTTCTCCTCCCGACAATTTGATTATGTCCATCGTAGCCATAGCGAGTCCGGCTCCGTTGACCATGCAGCCGATGTTGCCGTCGAGTTTGATGTAGTTCAGATCATATTTCGATGCCTCGACTTCAAACGGGTCCTCTTCGGTCAGATCCCGCATCTCCAAAATATTCTTGTGCTTAAAAAGAGCGTTATCATCAAAATTCATCTTTGCGTCAAGCGCGATAACCTTATCATCCGCCGTTATCACAAGCGGATTTATCTCCAGCAACGAACTGTCATTCTCTTCATAAGCTTTAAGCAATTTAGAGAAAAACCGGGTCGCTTCCTTGAACACATCCCCTTTCAGATCCAATCCGAACGCGAGTTTTCTCAGCTGAAAAGGCTGAATTCCTACCGAGGGATCGATATGTTCTTTGATAATGGCATCGGGATTTTCGGCGGCTACTTTTTCTATTTCCACGCCACCCTCCCTGCTTGCCATCAAAACAAGTTGACCCGTCACCCTGTCAAGAACGATCCCGAAATAGAGTTCCTGAGCGATGTCCACTCCTTCTTCGATAAGAACCTTTTGCACTTCCTTCCCTTCGGGACCCGTTTGATGGGTAACGAGATTCATTCCAAGGATATTTCCGGCATATTCTTCCGCTTCAGAGGCGTTCGCGGCAAGCTTTACTCCACCGCCTTTTCCCCTGCCGCCGGCATGAATTTGCGCTTTCACGACAACCGTACCGCCTAATTCTTCGGCTATCTTCCGCGCTTCCTCTTTAGTCGAAGCGACGCCACCGCGTGGTACGGGAACTCCGAATTCTCTCAGTATCTCCTTTGCCTGGTATTCATGAATTTTCATAATGTTATACTCGTCCCGCTTTTGCCCTCAAGGGCGTTTGCTATATCATTGACGGAGCAAATGATAGCATTGGTTCCGCCTTCATCCAAAAAGTTCAAAGCCGCCTCAATTTTCGGTCCCATAGAGCCGGGGGGGAAATGCCCAACCTCCAAATATCTTCGCGCGTCTTCCGTTTTCAATTCACTTAGAAGTTCCTGTCCCGGCGTATTATAATTCAAATACACTCCGTCAACGGCTGTTGCCATGAGAAGAGTCGAGGCGCCAATCTCCTTGGCAAGAATCGCTGAAGCAAAATCTTTATCAATTACGGCATCAACTCCTTCAAGGTTGCCATCTTTATCTCTCCGGACGGGAATACCTCCACCACCCGCAGCAATGACCACCATCCCTATATCCACAAGATGTTTGATTACGTCGGCGTCAATTATCTCCAAAGGAATAGGAGAGGCGACTACCCGGCGATACTTACCGTGAGAATTTTCGGTCAACTTCCAATCACGCTCATTCGTGAATTTAATTGCCTCCCACTCTTCATATGAAGGCCCTATCGGTTTGGTGGGATTATCAAAGGCATCATCAGACGGGTCCACCAATACCTGCGTCACTAAAGCGATCACCGGATTATCCTGTTTAGCAACTTTAAGAGCATTCATCAGAGTCTGCTGCAGCATGTATCCCATACTACCTTCTGTCTCGGCAACACATATGCCAAGCGGATTTATAGGTACCACGTTACTCGCCATCTCCGCTCGTATAAGCGCATCGCCCACTTGCGGTCCATTGCCGTGCGTAATCACGACATCATATCCGTTTTTAATGCACTTGACCACTCCCTTAAGACTCTTGCGGCTGTTCGCAAATTGTTCGGCAATAGTCCCTCTCTGCCCTGATGATATAATTGCGTTACCGCCAAGAGCAATGACTACAAGTTTGGTTCGTCTATCGTTCATATATCTTTTAGTATTTCCTTTATATCAGGGTCGCCTATTTCCTCAAGTTCATATCTTACCCGCACAGTTGGTTTTTTTATGTTTATGAGTTTGGTAAGGTCTATCGGCGTGCCTATGACTACTACATCGCAATCCACAGCATTGATTGTTTCCTCAAGGTCTCTGATCTGTTCTTCTCCGTAACCCATCGCCGGAAGAAGAATCCCTATATCGGGATAAGACTCAAAAATCTCTTTGATACTTCCAACGGCATACTTCCTCGGGTCAACGATTTCGTCTGCGCCTGCTTCTTCCGCTGCCACCACTCCAGCGCCGTACTTCATCCCTCCGTGAGTAAGTGTCGGACCGTCCTCTACAACCAAGGCTCGTTTTCCTTTTATCAGAGCCGGATCATCTACCGTCACCGGAGAATTCGCCTCAATAATAATTGCGTCAGGATTGACGGCAGTAATGTTATTGCGAACCGTTTCCACATCATCCCTATCGGACGTATTTACCTTATTAATGATAACAACATCTGCCATCCTAAGACATGTTGCCCCCGGATAGTATGTCAGTTCATGCCCTGCGCGGTGTGGATCGGCGACAGTAAACATCAGATCGGGCTTATAGAACGGCATATCGTTATTCCCTCCGTCCCAGATTATCACGTCCGCTTCTTCTTCCGCCATTCTGAGGATCGCCTCGTAATCAACTCCCGCGTAAACGACATTTCCTCTCGCAATATGAGGTTCATATTCTTCGCGTTCCTCAATAGTCACCTGATGCTTATCCAAATCATCATAATCGGCGAATCGTTGCACTGCTTGACTTGCCAAATCCCCATAAGGCATCGGATGTCTTATGACAACAACCTTTTTATCCATTTCCTTTAGCGCTTCCGCCACTTTCCGGGTCGTCTGACTTTTGCCGGCGCCTGTCCGCACAGCGCAAATAGCCACTACGGGCTTGATAGACTTTATCATCGATTGCTCAGCCCCTATCAGACTGAATTGGGCGCCTGAGGCATTCACCCTTGAAGACATTTCCATTACATACTGATTTGACACATCGCTGTAAGCGAAAATCACCTGATCAATTTTCTCCTCTTTGATCAATTTATCCAGATCCGCTTCGTCGTGAATCGGTATTCCATTCGGATACAACTTCCCTGCCAAAGAGGGCGGATACAAGCGACCTTCTATATTCGGAATTTGCGTCGCTGTGAACGCGACTACTTCGTATTTATCATCAGTTCTGAAAACTGTGTTGAAATTATGGAAGTCTCTTCCCGCAGCTCCCATAATCAAAGTTCTAATTTTCTCTCCCATCGGTTCTAACTCCTTGATAATTAAAAACACCCTTCACAGGGATAATTATTCCCTTGTAACAAAAATTAATTCAATTTCGGAAGAAACCGTTAAAGTTTTACAGAAATCGACTTGGCTTGCTGGAACAACAGCAAATAATCCGCGCCGCCGGCTTTTGAATCAGTTCCGGACATATTAAATCCACCAAATGGGTGAACTCCCACTAACGCGCCCGTACATTTTCTATTGAGGTACAAGTTTCCTACATGAAATTCTCGAGTGGCTTTTTCCCATTTATCCTTATTATCGGTGTAAACAGCTCCCGTGAGTCCAAATACAGTGTCGTTTGCTATATCAAGAGCATCGTCAAAATCTTTAGCTTTGATCACCGCAAGCACGGGTCCGAATATCTCCTCTTGAGCTAGCCGGGCTCGTCTGTCAATTCCGCCAAATATGGTCGGCTTGTAATAATATCCGTTTCCTTCTCCCCTTTCGCCGCCAATGAGGAGTTCACCTTCCTTTTTCCCTATTTCCACATACTTTTCAATTTTTCTCATTGAAGATTCATTGATAACGGGTCCCATAAAATTAGCTTTATCAGCGGGATCCCCTAAACTCAGTGCTGATGTTTTCTCGATCACCTTCTTCATCAGTTTTTCATGTACGTCCTCTACAACAATCAATCGCGAGCATGCAGAGCACTTCTGTCCGTTGTAGCCGAACGCCGAGGTTACGACCCCAACGGCGGCTTCTTCAAGATTTGCTTCTGAGTCAACAATAATGGCATCTTTCCCACCCATTTCCGCCACCACTCTCTTTATCCAAACTTGTCCATCTGCCATTTCCGCCGCTGCCTTATTGATGCCTAATCCGACTTCCATCGAGCCTGTAAAGGAAATAAACCTCGTCTTCGGATGTCGCACCAATTTTTCTCCGGCAAGGGCGCCGGGACCTGTCAAGAAATTCAGGACTCCCGGTGGCAAGCCTACTTCTTCCATGATGCTCACAAGTTGATAAGCAGTTGCCGGCGCGTCTGAAGAGGGTTTTAATACGATAGTGTTACCGGAGACTATCGCTGCTGTTGCCATTCCTGATGTAATCGCAAAAGGAAAATTCCACGGTGGAATAATCACACCCACTCCTAACGGTATATATTCCATGTATGGCGATTCTCCGTTAAACGATACAACCTCCTTCCTGCCTGCATATCTCAAAGCTTCTTGACCGTAGAACTCAAGAAAATCAATAGTTTCCGCAACATCACCATCCGCCTCAGCCCATGATTTGCCTACCTCATAAACCATCCATGCCATAAGCTCCATCCGCCTATCCCGCATGATGTCCGATGCTTTAAAAAGATAATCCGCTCTCTCTTCCGCCGATACGCCGGACCATGATTTAAAGGCTTCAAACGCAGCCTCTATCGCCATATCCGCCTCACGCTCACCTGCCTTTTGGAAATGACCTATTACCTCGTCAATGTTTCCCGGGTTAAATGACGTAAAAGTATCCTCGGTTGTAATTTCCTGATCGCCGATTTTTAGGTTGTATGTCCGGCCTAACTTTTCTTTTACTCTGCTCAAAGCATTCAGCATACTTTCAACATTATTCTCATCACTGAAATCTATATAGTCTGTGGGTCTATATTGTTCTCTAATCAAATTATTCCTTTTTAGCTTTACCTCGACATTTCTTCAATATCGCCTAACTGCCAGTTCGACCGTTTCTCGTTTCTTAATACCATCTCGGAGTACTCTCTAAGTTTTATTTTAAAGTCAACCAGAGTTCTCACTCTCATCAATTCTTCGGATACTATATCGCTATCAATCATACCCGATATAAACCAGGAGATCGAACTTTTGAGATGATTCAAAGTCCCGAATTCACCTCTAAAATTCTCTTCAAGACTGATATATTCATTTAAAATGGCAAATTTTTCCACGTCGTCCGGCTCTTCTAAGAGTTCACCTGTTTTTAGATAATGTTCGATATGCTCAAATATCCAAGGTCTTCCGATAGCGCCGCGGCCTATCATTACATAATCACAACCTGTCTCCTCGAAACATCTTTTGGCGCTTTCAGGAGTATTTATATCTCCGTTACCAATTACAGTAATAGATACTGCTTCTTTCACTGACTTTATAATACTCCAATCCGCTTTTCCCTTGAAATTTTGCTCCCGTGTCCGCGGGTGTACGCTTATTCCCGCAATTCCCGCATCCTCAAACATTTGAGCAACTTCAACCGCATTGACATGTTGATCATCCCAACCACTGCGAATCTTTGCCGTGACCGGAATATCAACCGCGTTAACCACCGCGCGGACGATCTCTTCTAAATGATTTATGTCTTTTAGAAGAGCCGAACCAGCGCCTTTTTTTACCACTTTCTTCACTGGACACCCAAAATTCATGTCAAGAACATCCGGTCTCCATTTCAACACTTCTACGGCGGCAGATTCCATAGTTGAAGTATCTTCCCCGTAAATTTGAATCCCGATAGGCCGCTCCTCTTCCTCATACGGAAGGTAACGCAACGTCTGTGTCGCTCCTCTGGCAATCCCCTGTGAAGAGGTCATTTCTGTAAAGACCAAACCGGCGCCGTACCTTTTACAAAGTCGCCGAAATGGTGAATCCGTGACGCCAGCCATAGGCGCTAAAATCACCTTTCCTTTTAAATTCAATTTAGCCAGATCAATCTCCGTATTTTTAGTTTCCCAACTTTTACAACAGCCTAAATAGTACTAAGTATGGTCATAATTTGCAAGTGAATTTGACCTTTAGATACTCGTTTTAAAAAGAACGATAAGCCGCCATGACCGAAAATTACTCCCCGAATAAAAAGTTGGTCTTGCTTCGATAACTGCGTATCAATTATATTGCCTTTTCAAATTAGACAGAGGCTTTTATGAATTGTTGCAGTAGTGAAAATCCGGCGGGTAAATTCTTTGATAAAGAAGCAAAGAGGTGGGCAAAAAAATATCGTAAAAAGGGAGTTGAAAAAATAACCAAAATGATGCTCTCCGGAATCGAAGAGATTGGAATTGACGGGAAAACTGTACTTGAGGTGGGTGGCGGTGTCGGAGGAGCGCACCGCAGACTGTTACGTAACGGAGCCTCCAAAGCATATGCCACAGAACTTTCTCAAGAAATGCTGATCGCTGCCGCGGAATTTTCCAAGGAGGAAAATTTAGAAGATAAAGTGGAATACATTTTGGGCGATATCGTTGAGATGAACGGCGAAGTCCCCGAGGTTGACATTACAATGCATGATAAAGTGATCTGCTGCTACGAATTTTCCGATGCGCTGTTAGAAAAAACTCTCCAAAAAACAAAAAATATTTATGCCTTCATAATGCCGAGAGATAAATTCAGAGTTGAAATATTTTTTCGTTTTCTGACTTTACTTTCAATGGTTTTCAGATGGGAGTTCCACCCGTTTCTCCATCCGGAACAACCCATTCTGGATAAAATTGATGCAGCGGGATTCAGACTCAGATACGAAAACACAACTTTTATTTGGAAGGCGCGAGTGTACGAAAAAATCGCATAAAGACAGCGCTACGACCCTTTATTTCTATAGATAGACAGCTCCCACCCTACATACGATGTCTGACGATATCTCCTTCGATCATATAAATAACGTCTTCAGCAATATTTGTGGCATGATCCGCTACTCTTTCGAGCATACGATAAACTGTAAGATGAGAGATCAGATATGCCGATTTCTGAGGGGTTTTAGAAATTTCTTCATTAATTTTATCCCTCATCTCGTAATACATTTTGTCAACCCTGTCATCATCTTTACAAACCTTAAAAGCTATTTCACTGTTCATATTTACAAGAGATTCGAGGCTGTCTTTTACCATTCCTCTGGATAGTTTTGCCATGGCGGTAAAATCAAAAAGCGGATCTGAACTGTCTCCGATTTGCTTCATCGTGACGAGTTCCGCAATATTGCCGGCAAGATCTCCAATCCGTTCTAAATCACTGTTTATTTTAAGTATGGCGACAATCAAACGAAGATCTATCGCAACAGGTTGATGAAGAGCAAGAATTTTGAGACAATCTTCTTCTACCTCTAATTCCATATTATCTATTTTATTATCCAATTCCATTACTCCCTTCGCTAATTCTATATCGTTATTCTCCACCGCTTTTATAGAATTTAGAAGATTTTCTTCTACCATATCACCAAGAGACAGTATTTTACTTTTAAGTTTGTCTATTTCTCTATGAAGATGTATTTCCATAATCAGTTCCTCTATCCGAATCTTCCCGTAACATAATCTTCGGTACGTTTGTTAGCCGGTTTTGTAAAGATACCTTTCGTCAATCCGAACTCTATCAGACGCCCCTCATAAAAGAAAGCGGTGTTGTCCGATACCCGAGCAGCTTGCTGCATATTATGAGTCACTATGATAATCGTATATTCACCTTTAAGCTCCCCTATCAAGTTCTCAATTCGTGTCGTCGCCTTCGGATCAAGCGCGGATGCGGGTTCGTCCATAAGTAAAATTTCCGGTTCCACGGCTAAAGCTCTCGCGATACACAGCCGCTGCTGCTGCCCGCCGGAAAGATTCAGCGCTTTATCGCCCAACCGGTCTTTAACCTCATCCCATAACGCTGCCTGTGTAAGACTTTTTTCAACTAATGCGGAAAGTTCTTCTTTATCAGTCATCCCATGAATCTTGGGTCCATAAGCTATATTCTCAAAAATTGATTTTGGAAACGGATTGGATTTCTGAAAAACCATGCCGACCCGTTTGCGCAGCGCTACGAGATCAATATCCTTTCCCGTTATATCCTCACCATCTATGGTAACAACACCTGTAGACCGCGTTCCGTCAATTATGTCGTTCATCCTGTTCAAAACGCGTAGAAACGTGGATTTACCGCATCCGGATGGACCTATAAGAGCAGTTACTTCTTTTGCGGGCAGTTCTATCGAAATGTTGAAGAGCGCCTGTTTTTCACCGTAATAGAAATTCAGATCATCTGTTATGATTTTCAGCTCTTTTGCCAAGCGCTCACCTCAGTGTTACCTATCAATTCCATTGATATTTCTTTCTGAACCGTCTGCGATATAATACCGCGATCAAATTAAATCCGAGAACTATAAGCAGTAAAACTAACGCCGTGCCATACTGTTTATCCCTTATCAGAGCGGCTTCGGGATGTTGAGTTGCCAATATATATAAGTGATACGGCAGTACCATGACCTGGTCGTACACGGACGAGGGAAGCCTCGGAAGATAGAATGCGGCTACCGTAAGGAGTATCGGAGCCGTCTCTCCCGCCGCTCTTCCTATTGCTAAAATTGAACCTGTGATCATGCCGGGAACCGAATAAGGCAGTACGTTATATTTTATCGTTTCCCACTTCGTGGCTCCGAGAGCAAGACTCGCCTCCCTGAATGACCGCGGTACAGCTTTCAGAGCCTCC
Source organism: Fidelibacterota bacterium (assembly GCA_022571215.1). Lineage (GTDB taxonomy): Bacteria > Fidelibacterota > SORT01 > SORT01 > SORT01 > SORT01. The sequence continues at coordinate 10,186 of JACZYG010000033.1, forward strand.
TCACTCGCCACAATAATCGTCGGCAGTGTCATACAGGCAAGAGTCAGACTTCCCGATAAAATTGATGCGCCGAAATTCAGATAAATAACGAACAGACCAAGCCCGAAGAGACCGAATACGATGGATGGAACGCCCGCAAGAGTGATGATACCTCTCTTTACGTAATTTGTGAATCTTCCCTGCTGAGCATATTCGGACAGATAAATCGCGCTCGCTATTCCCAGCGGCAAAGCGATTATCAGTGTTCCTAACAATAGGTAGACCGTGCCTACTATCGCAGGGAGTATCCCGCCCTCTGCTCCACTCCTCCTCGGAGCCGTGGAAAGAAACTCCCAACTCAAACCGGGAATCCCTTTTATAATAATATCCAACAGTATCCATCCGATAACGGCAACAACTAAATACGTTGTGGCTCGCATAAAAAATATTCCTACTCTTTCGGTGAACAGCTTTTTCATAATCAGTTCTCCTGCCTTTGTAAATAGCGTTGTCCTATAAGGACCAATCCGAAAGTCATAAACAGAAGAACTAAACCGACCATAAAAAGAGCGCTGTAATGTTCGCTGCCGAACGGCACCTCTCCCATCTCGGCGGCGATCGTCGCTGTCATTGTTCGTACGGAATTAAAGGGTGAAAGAGTCAGACTCGCTGCGTTTCCCGTTACCATCATCACAGCCATCGTTTCACCGATAACTCTGCCCATTCCGAGCAATACAGCTGCTACTATTCCGGGCATCGCAGCGGGAACGGTAACCTTCCAAAGCGTATAGAATTTGCTCGCTCCGAGAGATAACGATGCCTCTTTATAAGATCGAGGCACGGAACTGATAGCGTCATCGGAAATCGTCATTATCGTAGGAATCGCCATCAACGCGAGAAGAATAGAACCCGTCAGAGCGCTTAGACCGGTCTGGAGCCCGAAGAGTTCTTTTACGATAGGCGCGAGAATGATTAGTCCGAAGAAACCTATAACCACAGAGGGTATCCCCGCAAGGAGCTCCATAAAAGGTTTCAGAATCTCACGCTCTTTTTCATGAGCGACTTGCGATAAGTATGCCGCGCCAATCACGCCGGTCGGGACTGCAATGAACATCGCAACGATTGTCACTACAACCGTTCCCGAAATGAGCGGTAAAATACCAAACAACTCCTCTTTAAAAGAGACGGGTTTCCAAGTAGTGCCGAACAGATTTGAAATTCCGGGTTCAGAAAAGAACGGAATCGCTTCTTTCCCAAGAAAAAGGACTATAAGCAAGACTATAAAAATGCTCGTTGACGCCGCGCCTTGCAGTAAATATTTGATTAAATTTTCTTTTTGAAAGAAACTACTCATAAAATCTAATCTGCGATAGAGACATACCCGATCTCGCTGACTATCTTTTGCCCCTCTTCGCTTAAACAATAATCTATGAATGCCTTCACTTTGCCGTTTGCATTAGCATTCACATAGAATAACAATGGTCTCGCAATCGGGTACTCCCCGCTCTTTACGGTCTCTTCAGAGGGAATTACGTTACCGTCCGGAGTTATGATCGAGAGTGTTTTGACGTTATCGCCCGCATTATCAGCATACCCGAGTCCAACATAGCCGATCGCGTTCTCGTTATCGTTGACGGTTTGAGTAAGGGATGAAGAGGACGGCATTAGTAAAGCGCCTTGGGTGTAATCATCTTTTCTCAAGACAAGCTTTTGAAAGAAAACGTGTGTGCCGGAATTTGATTCCCTTGAAAGAACGACTATTTCTTTATCCGCTCCCCCTACCTGTTTCCAATTTGTCACTTCTCCTGTGAAGATCAATCTCAAGCTTTCAAGTGATAAAGCTGATATCTCATTCGCTATGTTAACAACGACCGCAATTCCATCTTTGGCAATCACTGTCCTGGTAAACCCGATTCCTTTACTTTCAGCTAACGTTGATTCTTTCTCTTTTATGCTCCTTGATGACGCAGCAATATCGGTTGTATTATTCAGTATCGCTGCAATACCCGTACCGGAACCGCCTCCCGTAACAGAAATTTCCGCATCTGGATTCAAAGCCATATATTTTTCTGCCCAGCTGCTTACAAGGTGAACCATCGTATCGGAACCTTTGATGGTAACCATAGAACTGCCGCTGTCATTCCTTTTCGAGCATCCTGATATGATAACTGAGCCAACCGATATTGAAATCAGCAAAAGATTGATAGTTAATTTGTTCACCTGTTTCTCCGTTTATTACAGTCTTAAAATTGTTTGGTAGAAAATGATTTTACACTATGCTTAAATCTATGGAATAAACTTCTAAATAACAAAGCACTAATTTATATTCATAGTCATGCTCCACTGAATTATTAGTTTGGTTGATAGTTGCGTTAAGTGTACTTTTCAGTTTCCTCAGTAAAAAGGCAGACCGATTTTATGAATTTAAATCAGAACACAGATCATCTTGCCGGAAAATGGTACAATATTTCTATATTAGCCATATCCGCGCTATTAGTAATGGGACTCTGGTTTTCCGCTTCCGCCGTGTTACCTCAATTGACAAAAGAATGGGGCTTGAATGACGCGCAAAAAGCGTGGATGACCATGAGCGTTCAAATCGGCTTTGTTGTGGGCGCGCTGTTGAGCGCAATATCGAATCTACCCGACCGCATATCGGTACGAAAACTCTTCACCATAAGCGCACTTTCGGCAGCGCTCTTCAATCTTGCCATTCCCCTCCTGAATCCAACTCCTGAACTCGCTATTTTTCTTCGATTCATGACAGGAATATCTCTCGCGGGAGTCTATCCTCCCGGTATGAAACTGATGGCTACCTGGTGTAAAGAAGACCTCGGATTGGGTATAGGGATTCTCGTGGGAGCTCTTACTATCGGCTCCGCGCTTCCTCATCTGCTCAATGCGATTCCGATTCTCGGCGCTAACGGAATTCCCGAATGGAAAAATGTTCTTTATTTCTCATCCGCGTTAGCAGTCATAGGAGCGCTGCTTGCGCGGTTCTTTCTGAGGGCGGGTCCGTATCTCCGCCAAACGGCGCCGTTTGATTGGCGCTATTTGAGCAAAGCGCTTTCGGACAGAGCTACAAGGCTTGCAAATTTCGGTTATCTTGGTCATATGTGGGAACTATACGCTATGTGGACATGGCTTCCTCTCTTTATCATATTAAGTTTCAGATCGGCAGGCTGGAGCGAACAATCGGCGCGGTTAGTCGGTTTTAGCGCAATAGCTATCGGTGGATTAGGGAGCCTGCTTGCGGGTAAATTCGCCGACCGGCTCGGAAGGACAAAGATTACTTCATGGAGTATGATCGTCTCCGGCAGCTGCGCGATAGCTATCGGTTTTTTCTTTAATAATCCGATGCTCTTAACAATTATCGCGCTTATCTGGGGCTTCACTGTCGTAGCCGACAGCGCTCAGTTCAGCGCTGCGGTAAGCGAACTCTCCGATCCGAGATATGTCGGAACTGCGCTCGCCCTGCAGACAAGCATGGGATTTCTGTTGACGATGATAAGCATAAGGTTGATACCAATTATATCCGACAAAATAGGGTGGAACTTTGCTTTTATGATTCTCGTATTAGGACCTATATTCGGAACTATTAGTATGCTAAAACTTAGAAGGTTGCCTGAAGCTGAGAAGATGGCGTCGGGGAACAGATAATTTTGGGAGGACAAATGTTATGAATTTTATTCCAACACTGACACTGATGTTTATATCTATCTCTATATTTTTCGGCAATTCCGGTGCAGCTTTCGCTCAGGTGGATATCGAAGCCGAACGTAAAAAACTTCTTGATTTAGATTATGAATTCGCCCGGACGGCGGTTAAAAAAGGTCCCGCCGCGGCTTTTTATCTCTATCTTGCCGATAATGCGATGCAACTGCCCGAAGGGAGTCTGCCTATTTACGGCCGTACAGCGATCTATGAAACGATGAAGGGAGACCACTATGACATTCTTTGGACACCTATTAAGGCGGAAGTTGCGCGTTCGGGCGAACTCGGCTGGACATGGGGGAAATATGTCGTGGTAGTCAGGAACAGTGATGGCACGGAAACCGAAATGTATGGAAAGTATCTTAATATCTGGCGGAAACAAGCCGATGGAAAATGGAAAGTCATCGTGGATATGGGGAATGCGAGTCCTTCGCCGAATTAAATATCGAATTTCTCCAAAAGTGCACTGAACCGAGGATGTTCCCTCAACGAGTCCCATTTCGGGTGAAGACGGAGTAGGTTAACGGATAGATCAGATGGGATAGACAGCAGAGTTTCTATATGGTCTATT
>JACZYG010000016.1 GCA_022571215.1 Fidelibacterota bacterium
TTCAAAAGAGCGCGAGCTTATCATAAGGTGGGCAAGATCGAAGATGCCATCAAGATACTTCAAAAGCTGCGCGAAGATAGACCGGAAAACATCGCATATTTGAATCTATTAAAAGAGAGCTACAAAGATATTGGCGATTTCGAAAATCTGCTTTCCCTCCTGCGACAGAGATCAGCCCTTCACCCAGATAACTGGCGAATCGAAGCGGAGATTATTGACACATATTTCAAACTCGGTGAGAAAGATAAAGCTTTCTCAATCATCGACAGATTGTCAAAAGAATATCCGGATAATTATTCCCTTACTCGTACAATTGCTTTGGTACTGAGTAGCAACAGATTCTTTTACGAGACTGTCGAGCTTTATGAAGACGCTCGAAAAAGGATGGAAAAACCGGGACAGATAACAAGAGACTTAGCGAATTTTCATGCATCCCGTCTCAATTATTCCCAAGCTACTAAAGAATATATAAAGTTCCTGAATCTTGCTCCCCAAAATTTCGATTATATACGGCGGCAACTCTCCCGATTCAACACTGATAGCAGCACAATAAACATTGTTCTCGAAAACCTTAAAACAGGATTAAAGGAATCCCCCGATAATACACCGTTAAGACAACTCGTAGCGGATTACCAATTCCGGACGGGTAAGTATGAGGAAGCGCTCGCCGAGTATCTGATCTTGGAAACTAACTCCGAAAGCGACGGACGAATCCTCTTTGAGTTCATCGAAAATCTCAAACTTGAGAAACAGTATAATATCGGCATAAAAGCCTCCCGAATACTGATGACTCTTAAACCAAATAGCAGAATTTATCCAAAGACATATTTTATGTTAGCCGAGATGACTGAGCTGAACGAAGCAGGTCGGGATGAATTTTATCCGGAGCTGAATTTCACTCTGCATCAGAGCTATGCCGGGGGAATTGACGAATCACCGGGCATTCCTAAGTCTATCGCCATCTATGATTCACTTTCAAACAGATACAAAAACAGCCTGATAGCCTCCAAGGCGTTATTCAGAATGGGAGAGATCTATTTTACGAGACTCCAAAATTTGGATGAAGCCGAAAAGGCTTTTAAGAATTCGATGCTTTCATATCGTGCAGCAGAAATAATCGAACCCGCCTTAGCGCGGTTAGCCGACATAGATTTGGAACGGGGTGATCTTGCTTCAGCAAGAGAAATTTATCAGAAGCTTGCCGAAACAACAAATAGAAAAGATTTTCGTTTAAAAAGTAAATTTATCGTTAGTGAAATTGAATACTTTTCCGGTGAATTCGACAGCTCGCTCTATCACTTGAATGACGTTATCTTTGAAGCTGATTTTAAAGACGCTATCATGAACGATGCTTTGGAGTTAAGCGTTCTTTTGGAAATTGTTAAGAGCGATAACTCGGTAAACTCTCGGGAGGCATTAAAACTTTATTCAAAAGCAGAGCTATTCTCCCGCCAAAGAAGATATTCGGAAGCCCAAGCGCAGTTTCAAAACCTTTACGAAGAATACCCGGATACTCCACTCTCGGACGATGCCTTCTTTATTGCGGGGAAACTATCAGCCAGAATGGGCAGATTCGAGGAATCGGTTCGAATGTTAGATCTATTCCTGGTCACTTATCCCGAATCAAACCTTGCCGACGAAGTCCTGCTTTCTGCCGGCGAGATCAGCGAAATGGCTCTTCAAGACCGTAGAATCTCGATTTCTTATTACGAGAGGCTGTTGATAGATCATCCAAGAAGTCTATACGCGGACAGAGCGCGAAAACGTTTAAGAAGTTTAACGAGGTTAGAAAGCGTAAACTAAATTGAAACAATTACTTACACTTATATTTGTTATGTTACAACTAACGCCGCTTTTTGGGCAAAAACTGCTTATACCTATGGACATATCTCAAAAAAACCATCTAAAAGCCTATGGTTTAGCCTTCTGGGCATTGGAAGCCGATATTGAAATAGAATGGCTTTTGAATTATCGGGGCGGCTCTTTTTTAATGGATTATTCTGATAAGCTCGCCCGTGAATGCAGAATTCGCGGCGTCAATTTTCAGTCGCCCGACGCAGGAAAGATATTGGACATATACTCCGAGATCGAGGCGAATAACATGGAAGTCATACTCCTTGAAAAAGCGCCGAAGATAGCAGTTTATACCCCGTCAAATAAACAACCGTGGGACGATGCGGTCACCTTAGCGCTTGCTTACGCTGAAATACCCTATGAGAAGCTATGGGACCGGGAGGTTCTTAAGGGCGACCTCTCCAAATATGATTGGCTTCATTTGCATCATGAGGATTTTACAGGTCAATACGGTAAATTTTACGCCTCTTACAACAACGCATCATGGTATATCAGGCAGCAGTTGCAGTACGAAGATATGGCGGCTGAATTGGGATTTCGAAGTGTTTCCGAAGAAAAGAAATCAGTGGCGAGAACGATTAAGGAATATATTCGAAATGGCGGATTTTTATTCGCCATGTGTTCGGCGACTGACAGCTACGACATAGCGTTAGCCGCTGAGGGTCTTGATATTGTTGATGTTCCTTTCGATATGACGGGGGTGACACCCGACCTCAACAACAAACTTGACTATGGCAAAACTCTTGTATTTAAGGATTTCACTCTTGTAACTAATCCGTTAGTATATGAATTTTCCGATATTGACGCTGTCCCCGGCAGCGGAGCGGCTCCGAGACCGATAGATACCGACTACTTCTCCCTTTTCGAGTTCTCCGCTAAGCATGACCCCGTGCCCACCATGCTCACTCAGAATCATGTTAGCGTCATTAAGGGATTTATGGGACAGACCACATCTTTTCGCAAACATCTGATAAAAGACCATATTGTAATTATGGGAGAAGTCGAATCAGCAAATGAAGTAAAATATCTTCATGGAAACTTCGGAAGAGGCACATTCACTTTTCTCGGCGGACATGATCCGGAAGATTCCCGTCACCATGTCAACGACCCGCCTACCAATCTCGAGCTGCATCCTAATTCGCCCGGCTATAGGCTGATATTGAACAACATTTTATTCCCGGCCGCAAGGAAGAAACCACAAAAAACATGAGGCGCCAATGTCATCACAATTTTCTGTAAGCACACACTCTTCTACGGAGATGGTCAACATAACAAGCCAGGTCCAGAACGAACTTAAACATGCCGAAATCAAAACAGGGGTCTGCACTGTTTACGTTCCGCATACAACTGCGGGAATTACCATTAATGAAGGCGCGGATCCTGCCGTAGTCAGAGATATGGTGATGGAGATTAATAAGATAGTTCCTCTTCAAGACGGATATGCCCATGCGGAAGGAAATTCAGCGGCGCATATCAAAACATCCCTCTTCGGGTCGTCAGTGCAGATTCCCGTGGAAGAGGGTCGTCTCACTCTTGGAACCTGGCAATCGGTGTTTCTTTGTGAATTTGACGGACCTCGTAACAGACGGGTGATAGTTCAGGTGATTGGGAAGTAGCTCTTTATTTATAGGTAGGAGCGTTCTCCGACAGCTGTGAACTCACTAAATCTTAATCAACTTTCTTAATGAGCCAGCGCGCGGTTCCGCGCTCCGTTTTCACTATTACCTTATCACCCTGTGACTTGCCTAAAATGGCTTTTCCCACCGGAGACTTAGTGGATATTTCTACAACATCGTCCTTGAACAAAGGCATAGAGACTACCTCGCCTTCCAAAAGCACTCCTGAATCCAAATTTTCTATAGTAATCGCAGAACCGACAAATACCTTGCCCTTAGGTCTGTCTTTCGGGTCATATACTTCCGCGTTGGCGAGCTTACTCTCCATATCCTGAATTTTCGTCATAAGCATAGACAGCCTCTCTCGAGAAGCATGATATTCCGCATTCTCGCTCAGGTCACCCTGCGCTCTTGCGGTTGATATGTCCTTTTGGACGCCTGATTTCACAGGCCCTTTCATATTTTTTAATTCCGCCATAAGTTCATCATATTCTTCCTGCTTGAAGAAATATTTTTCACTCATACTTGCCCCTTGATTTTATTACTTTCCCAAATTTTATCCATTTCCTCTAAAGATAATTCCGTTATATTGCGTCCATTCTCCTCAGCCGCTTTTTCGATACTCTTGAATCGAGTTTCAAACTTCTTTATTGTCCTGCGCAGCGCGTCTTCCGGATTCACCCCCATGAACCGGGATAAGTTGACAGCGCTGAAAATGAGATCTCCTATCTCCTCCTCGAGCTCGTTTTTATTTCCATCGTCAGCTGCCTTACGAACTTCCTGTATTTCCTCATCTAACTTTGCCCAAACATCTTCTACGTTATCCCAATCAAATCCGGTTGAAGCGGCTTTTTCCTGCAATCTGAACGCCCTTTGCAAACCGGACATATTCTTTGGAATACCGTCAATACGCGATTCTCTTCCCTCTTTTTGTTTCGACTCTTCCCAATCCATTTTTATCTTTTCAACATCCTTCTCTCTGTTTTCGCCAAAGACATGGGGATGTCGTCTGATTAATTTTTCATTTATTCCGGCTAATACAGCGTCAATATCAAAGTTCCCCTTTTCTTCCCCTAACCGCGCGTGGAATACTACATGCAGCAGGAGGTCGCCGAGCTCTTCTTTCAATAAGTTCATATCCATGTTATCAATCGCCTCAACGGCTTCATACGCTTCTTCTATCAAATATTGCCGAAGTGATTCATGGGTCTGTTTCTTATCCCATTCACAACCGTTTTCCGAACGCAGGGATTGCATGATCTCTATCAGTCTGTTGAATTCTATGGAATAACTCTTTTGCCCTGATTCTTCTATGGAAAATCTCCTCTCCTGAAATAAATAAAAGGATGTCTTTGCTGACATGGTAAAATTCTAATCAGCGCTCATCCTGTTTAAATATATTTTATTATGCGTTAAAACACAACTACGAATTGATATTTCCCAAAACCGACAGCTTGATTGTCTGAGCGAAACAACATAACTTTGCAGCCTGTATTCACAATGGAGACAACATGCTCGATGACAAGTTAAAAGTAATATTCTATTCGTTACTATTCTCAGTCCTGATTCTTTCTAATGTCAACGCCGAAGAAAACAGTATTTATCGGTTACTGTTCGGCGAGATATTTTATAACTCGGAAGCGTACAGTAACCTCCGTGAACTATCCGATGATATCGGCGGACGAGTCTCCGGAACCGAAGCGGGCTACAGAGCAGAACGTTGGGCGCTTCAAAAATTCACCTCTTACGGCTTACATAACCCACACTTTGAACGATTTGAAATGCCGGGTTGGAAACGCGGCTCCCTTACCGTAGAGGTCTTGACCCCGGGGAAGAAAATACTTTCTGCGGTTGCTTTGGCTAACACTCCGTCAAAAGCTAAGATAACCGATAAAATAATCGATGTGGGGTTTGGACATCCCGATGAATTCGCTGAATTAGGCGATAGAATAAAAGGCAGGATAGTCCTCGCGGAGGTCGGCACGCTCCCGGGGAAAAGATCCGTTCACAGAACGGAGAAGGTCGAACTTGCCACCCGGTACGGAGCCACAGGATTTGTGCTCATCACTAACGCTCCGGGCAATCTCCCGAGAACAGGGACTTGTAAAATCGGCGGATATGCTGATATACCGGCTATCAGCGTTTCATCAGAACACGGCAAATGGCTCAGAAGACAGCTAAAAGATCATCCCGAAATCGAAATGAAGATCAACATGAAAAATAAAACGGGAAAGACCCATGCGAATAATATCGTAGCGGAAATCATCGGGACGGAAAAACCTGATGAAATTGTGATAGTAGGCGCTCATCTCGATTCATGGGAACTCGGACAGGGTACTATCGACAACGGCGTAGGCTCCGTGTCGCTTCTTGAAGCCGCAAGAGTATTGTCAACTCTGGACGCTCAACCGAAACGGACTATACGATTCATACTCTTCATGGGAGAAGAATTCGGTCTATACGGTTCAAAAGCATATGTTAAACAGCATTCTTCGGAGCTTGAAAACATAGTTATGATGCTTAACATGGACATGATAGGCGATCCGTATAGTTTCAACTCTTACGGACATGAAGAAGCCATACCATTCCTCAAGGAACTCGCTGCCGACCTTCAGGGCTTCGGATTATCTCCGGACAAAGTCACAAATAAAGCCGGTCTGCACAGCGATCACCAATCTTTTACGCTCGCTGGGGTTCCTGCCATGAACATAAGAGCGACCTTGGATGAAAGCATGTGGCGGTACTATCACAGCGCAGGGGACACGTTCGACAAAGCATCAGAGACCTACCTGAACAATGCAGCCAGCGTTGCCGCCACCACCCTTCTTAGAATCGCCAATGCCGAAGAAAGAGTCGGTCGATTTTATTCAGATGATGAAATAAGAGATATGCTGATAGAACACGATTTGAAAGAACCTCTTTCGCTTACCGGATATTGGAGATGGAAAGATTAAGAATCCTCAACGACCGTGATTCTATTTGTAGTGTCTATCTTTACTCTTATGATCCTGTTTGAGTGAATCTCTAATACCTTAAACATTACGCCGCTGTGACTGATTTCCCGTCCCTTCTCCGGAATTTCACCAAACTGATGGAACAGAAATCCGCCAAGTGAATCATACCCCTCTTCTTTTGGAAAAGAAATTCCTAATTCATCTTCCGCATCATCAAGATCCCATTTCGCATCAGCATCAAGTAAATTTACCGATATCCGCTTAAATATCGGTTCTTCGTTATCATGCTCATCCTGTATCTCTCCGACGATCTCTTCAAGAATGTCCTCCAATGTTACCAATCCGGATATTCCTCCGTATTCATCAACTACCAACGCAAGTTTTCTTCTTTTATCCTGAAATTCACGCAATAATTCGTCTATCATTTTTGTTTCAGGAACATAAAATACCGGTTTAATGATAGCTGATAAACTTCCCTCTTTCTTTTTATTTTCAATAAACGGCAGCAGATCCCTGGAGTGCAGCATACCTACGATATCATCCACACTCTCTCTGTAGACCGGGATGCGTGAAAATCTGCTCTTCCTTACCACTTCAATCGCCTCGTTTAAGCTCAATTCTATCGACATCATTATCACGTCTGTCCGGGGCACCATTATCTCACGAACCTTGGTATCACTTAGTTCGAAGATGCCATGTAACATTTTATGTTCTTCTTTTTCCAACGTTCCCTTCTCTTCCCCCACATCAACTAAAGTTCTCAGTTCATTTTCATCAAGGTTGACCATCTTTTTTTCGACACCCAATGCTTTTAAAACAAAGTCAGTGAATCCGTATATTATCTTTGCTATAGGCTGAAGGATCAAATGAATAATTGACAAAGGCAGGGCGAAAAATTTCGCTATTTTTTCCGCTCGTTTCACCGCGGCTAACTTTGGCGTAACCTCAGAAAAGATGAGAACTGCTATAGTTACGATAATTACTTCCACAATAATTGCTATATTTTTCTCAATACCATAATATTGAGCAACGTCAAGGGCCATAAGAGCAGCAAGACTCGCTATCGCCACATTTACAATTGTATTGCCCGTTAAAATCGTGATCAGCAATTTTCGGGGTTCTCGCAACAGATTCAATAATCTCTTTGTTCCTTTGCCGTTCTCATCGGTCATCTCTTTAATTCGGGATTTCTTTAACGAAAAATATGCGGTCTCACTACTCGAAAAAAATGCTGAAATAAGCATCAGAATCAGCAAGACGATTAGTTTATACAAAAAAAGTTCGTTCAGAATTATAAAATCCATATCACTGGCGTTTCGTCATCAGGGAATCTTCGATCAAATTAAGATAAAAATCTTCTTTCTTTTTCATCTCTTCCCTCGATTCGGAAGTCGAATCCTCATATCCGGCAAGATGAAGTATACCGTGAATTACAACACGAATTATTTCATTTGAATGGCTATTGTTATATGTTTTTGAATTCCGTTCCGTCGTTTGCAAACTGACATAAATTTCGCCTTCGATAGGCTCTGATTTTTCATGGAGAGGAAAAGTCACTACATCCGTGGTCTGATCGTGCCCGAGATATTTTTTGTTTACCTCTTTGATTTCATCGTCAGATACGAGTAAAACAGAAACAGTGTTATAATCCTTATCTTCTCCATCTAATACCGAAGAGATCGCTGATATCACTGCTTCGGAACTGACTACACCACTCTCATTACCGGTTAAGTTAAGTTCTTTGTCCATTCGTCTGCTTCTTTTCTTCGTTTTCTTCCCCCTTAGGTCGCTCCTCTTCGGTGCCTTCCGCCTGCTTATCAGATTTATCTTCTTCCGTATCATCAGGATATTCAACTCTCACATGATACATCCCGATCAATATGGGCAGGATAGCCGATTTGATCTTGCCAATTTCGGCTAATGTGAGATCACATTCATTGAGTTGACCATCGTCAAGTCTTGTTTTGATGACAGTGTCAACCATATCGCTGATCCTGTTCAACGTTTTTTCTTTTATGGAGCGTGTAGCCGCTTCGATTCCTTCACATATCATCACAATGCCAGCCTCTTTTGAAATCGGAAGCGGACCGGGATAACGAAAATCCATCTCATTCACATTTGGTTCATCTCCCGCCTGGTCGATCGCTTTTTTATAGAAATACTCCATTCTCATCGTACCGTGGTGAGACGTTATAAAATCGATTATCGCTTCGGGAACTTTATGTTTTTTCGCAAGCTCAATCCCATCCCGGACGTGCGAAGCAAGTATAAGAGCGCTAAGATTGGGTCTCAGCATTTCATGCCTGTTCTCAGCGCCCATTTGATTTTCCACAAAATACTCGGGTTTATTCATCTTTCCTATATCGTGATAATATGAGCCTACTCTTGCGAGTAGAGAATTGGCTCCGATGGCATCCGCAGCTTCTTCGGCGAGGTTTCCCGATAAAACGCTGTGATGGTATGTTCCCGGCGCTTTAACGGCTAATTGTTTCAGCAGCGGTCTGTTGAGGTCTGACTGCTCAAGCAAGGTCAGATCTGTCGTAATTCCGAATGCGATTTCCAAAAATCCTATTATCCCATAAACCAAAATCGGTGATAAAAGCGCGTTGCCAATCGCAAAACCATAACTCTCAAGGATAACATCCACAGTCGAAAACTTTAGCAATTCCACAGCCGTTATTGCTATTATATAAGCGGCGGCTACGAAGATAAATGACCAGAATAATTGGCTTCTTGTTCTGAGCCGGGTAACAGTGAAAATGGACGCGGTCCCCGCGAAAGTTGATACTATTACGAAATCTAGCTTATTACCGAGAACTACCCCGATGAGAAGCGCCAGAGTAACAGTTCCAATGAAAGCAATGCGAGCATCCACTAAAATTGTCAGCACCATGGATGCTATCACTATCGGAATGAGATATTCTGATAATCCTAATCTGTAGATAACCAACGATGAAAAAGCAAGCACCGAAAGGAAGATAAATCCTATCAGCAATACCATCCTGCTGTCTTTATATATTTGTGGGCGATACGCCACGATAAACGCGCTGAAGAAAAACAGTATCACCGATACCAACAGGATGCGCCCTATTTGTGGAAGATAAGTGACTATCCCGCCTTCAGCGGTTCCTCTCCGGGCTTTTTCCGAAAAGAGAGATTCAAGTTTCTGTTGAATATTGGGAGTGACACGCTCGTTTCTGTCCACTATTCGTTCGTTGGCTCTAACGATATCCCGACTGATCGGCACTTTGGCTATCACACCTCTAATGCGAGCTTCAGTCGTTTGTTTATTATAAATGATATTAGCTTTGTTGAATCTCTTTAATATATCAATTCCTACTTCGACTTCGTCGCCCGTTTCGATTCCTAAACTTGCTTTTAATCGAATATCAGACTGAACATGAGCGTCATCTAAACTCATGTAATAGCCCTTGTCACCCAATAATTCCTCACCGTTTTCTAAAACGGCTATTTTTTGTTTACTAATCTCTTTAAGCGGAATATCTAATATACCCTCGTTAAACAGATCACGGGCTATCCGTACCAAATTCGCTTTGAACATCTCTAATTCATCTATTCCACCGGTCAGACGGTTATCTCTGTCAGTAAGGAATCGCCATTTCGGACGTGACAGATTAAAATTATATTCGCTTTGAACAAGATTTACTAAATTAACAAAATTGAGCGAATCTTCTTTTAATTCCGCAAGAAACGCCGAATCAATTTCAGCCGCTCTCAGCACTTTTGTCGTCAGGTTTTTTCCGTAAGCAGCCTTCGCTTCGCGAACTTTTCGGAGTATGTCAAAGAATTTATTTATCTCGTCAAGCTGAGACAGCATGATGTCATCTCTTCTCTCGAATAACGGGTATGTTTGCTCCAAAGCCTTTTGCCTATCTTTTTCGAGTTCGACTTTTGTCTTTAATATCGGGAAATCGAATGGAGCTATTATTTCGTCGGTGGTTATTTGACCTACTTCATAAGCATACTCAAGCGATTTCTCTCTCGGGAAAAAGAAAAGACTGGAGATCAATAGAACTATAAGAGTTCCATACCTGATTGCCAAATCAGTTCTGTTTGATGATTTATCTGCCATGCTGTTTGAAACCTAAGGCTTGAATGAACTTAATTGACTAAAGTTCCTTTAACATTTCCCGCGCGATGATTATTCTCTGAATTTCGGAAGTCCCTTCCCCGATTTCGCATACTTTGGCGTCCCTGTAAAACCGTTCGACCGGAAAATCCTTCAGATAACCATACCCGCCGTGAATTTGAATCGCTTCTCCCGATGCCCACATCGCCAATTCCGAAGAAAATAATTTTGCCATTGCCGATACTTTAATAATATTCTTACCTTCGTCGCGCATCCTTGCGGCATTAAATACAAGAAGTCTGGCAGCTTCTATCCTCGTTGCCATATCAGCCAGTTTAAAGCTGATTCCCTGAAACTCGTAGATATTCTTACCGAATGCTTTTCGCTGATTAGCATACTTCAACGAGAGATCATATACACCTTCCGCCAATCCAAGACTCAACGCCGCAACCGATATCCTGCCGGCATCCAAAATTTGCATAAATTGCTTGAACCCTTCTCCCTTTCTCCCGAGAATACTATCTGACTTTACCCTCATGTTTTCGAACGTCAAAGCCCTTGTGTCCGAGCCTCTCCACCCCATCTTTTTTTCGGGAGGTCCAATGATCAAGCCAGGCGTATCCTTCTCGACAATAAAATTCGTAAGTTCATTCTTACCATTTTTTTGCCCTGTTGAAGCAAGAATCACAAAGGTTTCCGCAAAGCCCGCATTTGTGATGAAATTCTTTGAGCCGTTGATTATATAGTCATTCCCGTCAACTACAGCAACGGTTTGGATTGCAGAAGCGTCGCTTCCCGCGTTCGGTTCCGTCAATCCGAATGATGCTAACTTTCCCCCGCTTGTAAGAGGGGGGAGATACTTTTTCTTCTGCTCATCGCTTCCAAAATAATAGATCGGTCCCACGCCGAGTGAGATGTGAGCAGCAAGCGTGATCGATGTCGAAACACAAACCTTCGCCAATTCATGAACGGCTATTATGTAGGATACATAATCCATCCCCGAACCGCCGTATTCAGGAGAAAATGGTATTCCCATCAGCCCGAGATCATTCATTTTTTTGACAGTTTCTACCGGAAACCGTTCATTTTCATCTATCTCGGCCGCAATCGGGGCGACTTCTTTGATAGCGAAATCCCTGACCGTATCCCTCAGAAGTTTATGATCGTCCGTAAAAAAATCCATAGCCTAACTTGTTTAGTTTCACCTCTAAATCGAAATATATGCAATATACACGCTCTAATCAAGAAATCAGATTGTTCTAATATCCCTTGTAAACGGGCTTTCTCTTTTCCGAAAACGCTTGCAGTCCCTCAAGTCTGTCTTTCGTAGAAATTGTTTTTAGATACTCAGCCCATTCAACTTCAATAGATTCCTCAAATGGAATGTCAAAACCTTCTCTTAGAGCCTTTTTCGCGGCTTGAACGCCTACGGGTCCGTTTTCGGCTATTGTATTCGCTATATCATCTGCCTTATCCAATAATTGATCTTCAGGCACTGCATCGCTGATCAATCCCGCCCTTAGAGCTTCCTCGGAGCTTATATCCCTTCCTGTACAGATCCAATCAAGAGCAATTCCAATCCCTACTATTCGAGAAAGCCGTTGGGTTCCGCCCGCGCCAGGCATAATCGCCAATGAGACTTCCTTTAATCCCATTCGAGAATCCAACGAGGCTATTCTTATGTCTGCCGCAAGGGCAAGTTCGAGTCCCCCACCTAATGCAAAACCTTTTATGGCAGCGATTACCGGAACCTTCAGCGCCCAAATTGAATCCACCGCCTTTCGAATTGACTTCACTTTATCAGCTACATCTGACTCGGCAATCAATAACCGCTCTTTTAAGTCCGCGCCGGCGGAAAAATGTTTTCCTTCGCTATGCAGGATAACAACCCGAACTTTTCTTTTTTCAATCATTATTTTAACCTGCTCTGCGGCATTAACCAGTTCAAGAACCACTTCGGAATTCAAAGTATTAACGGGAGGATTGTCGAGAATTATCTCCGCAATAAAAGTTTTTTCATCAATATTAACTCTGACTTTACTCATAGGTCTTTAACAGCATCCTCTCCCTCAGGTTTGGGAATTATATATCTCAACTTTACGACCTCGCCGTCCTGCTCTTTTGAAGAAATGTATTTCACATGTTTTCTCTTTATAACTGAATGTGTGATCTTAACACCGCTTTCGATCACGCTGCCGAAAATATAACTGACTCCTCTCAAATGTACTTCATTTCCGATATTTATGGGATATTCATCACTGCCGGTGATATATACGCGTGATTCTATAAGACAATCCGTACCTATACTTATTCTCCCTTTCAGTTCATTTCCGTTCAGCACGGTTGTGCCATCACCTATCTTTATAACCTGTCCGGGATAACTGCTCATAACCACACGTTCAGAAATGTGCACATTTCTACCCAGATGAACCTCTCCTGTCAGATGGCAATTATCACAAATTTCAACTCCCGCCGACAGATGTACATCCGGTCCGAGATAGACGCCTTTGTGAATAAGCAGATCACCCGAATTTCCCGAGCTGTCGAGATCAAGAATATGTTCAACTACTTCATCGGCTATAAAAAAATCTTTCCGATCTTTAATTGTGATAACATCTTTCAGTTTTTCATAAACCCGCTCACGGGCTATGGCTTCCATCTCACGGAGAGTGCTCTTGACATTGAATCCCTCTACCAACTTACTGTCAGTGGCGTTAGCGGCGCGAACTATCAATTTATTTTCGTTAAATATCTTTATCAGATCAGTTACGTAAAGCTCTCCCTGGACGTTATCGGTAGTGATTTTCCGAAGGTACCGGTTCAATACTTTCGCCTTGAAGCCGAACACTCCGGTATTAAACTCCGAAATATTGATTAGTTCCTCCTTGGTGAGATGAAATTTCTTATCTTTATGATTCAATTCAAAAGGTTCATCAAAGCTCATTGCTAATATATCTTTATGCTCTATAATTTCAACAATTTCACCCTCAAGCGAACCCGCGCTGCTACCATCCGAGAGCTTTTTCGGCACTCGAATTATTCTTCCATACTGATTATTTTCGGGATTCCCGGCATATTGACCTGTTAGAACCGTCATATCCGCATTTGAATTTTTAAAAGAATCTTTAAACCCGCTTATGGTATCTCCGTCAATCAGACCCATATCACCAGGCACGATAAAGACATCATAGTCAACTTCTGACTCTTCCAAATTATTCATGGCGATACACACAGCATCTCCTGTCCCAATTTGTTCTTCCTGAAAAACAAATTTCAAGTTTTCTTTTTTACCCACACTACGTGCCACCTCTTCGGCTTTTACGCCGACAACAATCAGTTGAGATGATTTACCAAGACCTTGTTCAAGAGCTTGACGAACTCGTAAAACAGTCGGAACACCCCAAATCTCATGGAGCATTTTAGACTTCTCTGATTTGATTCGTTTTCCGTGCCCTGCGGCAAGGATAATGCCTACCGTGCCGTTCGACAGATTGAGCGGTGAACTTAACTCTTCAAGAAGTAAGAGTGTTTCCTCTTTTCCCAATAATTCCCTTGTATCAGTGATTGAATAACTATTATCGGCTTCTAAATTAACCTGAAATTGTAAATTCAGCAAGAGGAAACTGACTGAATAGATTAGACAACAATTACGTCATTAAAGAATTATGGTGACGTCAGTAAGGTAAAAATGGTTAGATCCCTTTAAATTAGCTAAATCTCGGGTCGGTTTTCATCCTTCGACAGCTCAAAGTCGTCAGGGACTTCAATAGACATCAGCAAAAGTCCCTGTCCGTGTGTTTTTCCTTGAGCATCGTTCTTTAGCGATTGCGAACCGCCGCCGCCGAGAGAGTCATGTAGTATAAAATTCAGGGCGAGGAGATTCGGCAGTTCGTACCTATCCACCTTCCCTTTGATAATACTTCCGAAATGCTCTTTTACAGCCTTAGCAGTCACTCTGTTTTTGATGATCTCATATGCTTCCGGACTTTTAGCTATCAGCCCTATATTGCTGGAATCTCCTTTATCGCCGGAGCGGGAGTGAGCAATATCAAGCAGTTTCACTCTTTTCATTTTAAATAGTCTCTACGCGAACTTCAGGTCTTACCAAATCTTTGTCGATCAGCGCAGGCCAATAAGCGTAAATGTTTTGCGGGCGCGGTCTGCCGCCCGCGAATCCCGTAATACCGGGCGGTCCGTTAGTAATCAGAGGCGCCAGCTCCTTCCCGAATCGCTCGACAGACGCCTTATCGTTGTCACGCACTCCGAGCCGAAGCACAATCTCATTGACCTGTTCCGGCATCGGATTAATATCGCCATGACTCGAATTCAACCCGAGAAATTCCGTGCTTGTCTCTTCATACTTAAATCCGGCATCTTCCAACCGTTGCCAGATTATCTCAGCGCATTTTTCAGCCTTTGCTACCGCGAACGGTCCCGAAATCGTCAAGCTTCCTGAAGCCTTATAACCCACAAAATGATTTATTGATACTTTATAGGTGTCTGTAGCGGGACCACCTTTGACACCGCTTATACGAACTCTGTTCTCGCCATCCTCTTCCAACTTTACGCTTCTGAAATCCACTACACAATCAGCCGTTATATAGTTGCTCGGCTCCCCCATTTCGTACAACAACTGCTCGCTTACAGATTGTTTATTTATCAGTCCGCCTGTCCCTTCATGTTTTGTGAGCACGAAAGAGCCGTCCCTGTACGCCTCGACTATCGGGTATCCTATATTAGCGTAATCCGGCACATCCCACCAACGCGTGTAATTTCCTCCGGTACTTTGCGCTCCGCATTCCAGGATATGACCCGCGACCGTGCCCGCGGCGAGCAGGTCATAGTCGGTTGCTTTCCAGCCGAATTCATGAATCATAGGCGCAAGCGTCAATCCGGTGTCCGTTACTCTGCCCGCGATAACAATATCCGCTCCCCGGTCGAGAGCTTCCGCCATTGAAGCGGCGCCGAGATATACATTGGCGGAAACAATACTTTTTTGTATTTCCGACAGCGGTTTCCCCGATTCCATGTTAGCCAGCTCGGTTCCGTTCCCCAAGAGTTCGTCTAACCGTTCAAGCAGGTCGTCACCACTTACGATGCCTATTTTGACACCGCTCAAGCCAAGCTCTTTTGCAGTTTCTCTCAACGCCTCAAAGCACGAATCAAGATTTACGCCACCGGCATTTGTAACGACCTTTATCCCCTTTTCAATCAGTTCGGGGAAAATCTCCCGCATAACATTTACGAAATCCGAAGCGTAGCCCGCCTTCGGATTTTTACTTTTCTGCCGCTGCATGATAGACATGGTAACTTCCGCGAGATAATCCAAAGTCAGATAATCTATAGGACCTCCCCGCACAAGCCGTGCGGGAGCGTCAACGGAATCACCCCAGAAGCCCTGACCGTTCGCGATGCGTAGCGGCTCCTTCATCACATTATCATCTAGTTATAGAGATATTGCGGAACTGGGCTGTAAAATAATCTTCAGATTTGCAACTCAATTCAAGAAGCGCAATAACGGTTGGTTTTGGTGTTACGTTCTTAAACTCCAGCACTGCCTTCGTTGGCACTCCGTTGACAAGTAAGTTTTCAGAAGGCCAAAAGCCACGACTATGTTTACTTCCTAATTTTGCAAGGTCTGCCTTATATTCATTCCCTGTATTAAGAATCATCCTCGAACCAGAACGATTACTTCCACCGTAAACACCGCTTCCATATAATGCTATTTTTCTATCCTCATGATCATTTGTTACAAGCACATCGCAAATCACGGTAGTCCCAAGCATCTTGCATTCCACGAGCTCAAACGTAAATCCATTTGCTTCAACCTTTTGTACACTGCTGACGCTAGCTTTTTTCGGCAATTCCTTTCGGGTTTTTCCTGACCCGATACCTGTTCCGGAAGACATGAGCCCTATTACCGATTCATCCTTGAAGATATTAGTCGAAGCTACGGCAAATATCTCGCCTGTTTCGGTGTCGATAATTCGCGCGTTTACACGAAGATTTTGCGCCAGCTCGGTGATAGTTCCCGAGCAGATGGCATCCACGCCGAGAATTTTACCGAGCTCCATCGCAGACTCGGTGTCAATCACACCGGTCAAACTCAATACGTGTTCTTCCATTACTTTGTTCAGGAGTTGTCTTTCGATCACTTTAAACTTCTTGGTCTGGTACAGCTTAGTGATGAGCTCCTCGGCAAGGAAACGTCCGAAATTTGTGACGTTTCCCTCAAGATCAGAAAACTCGATAATGGCGATTGTCGTTTTCTGATGGATTGTCATCTCACTGGCAATCTGCTGGCTTAGCTCTGAAATGCGCTGCTCAAGTCCTCCCTGAGCGTAAAGCGTAGGCTGTAAGCTCATTGCCACAATAAATGAGCTTATGATTGGTATTAATCTCTTCATAGTCCCAACCTCCATCTTAAATATCAAAGTCCTATAATTTAATCATTATTTTAGAAAGTCCCTTCGGCGATATATTTACGAATCAGCTCAGCTCTCATATCCTCAATATCCCTGTTACGTATTCGGGCATATCGGGATTATGTTCGGCGACTTCGAGTCCTTGAATCAGGATCTCTCTCGTGTCCCTTGGATCGATAACCGCGTCCAACATCATACGGGCGGCAACGTAATATGGAGACATCTCTTCATCGTATTTATTCTTGATCTTTTCGTAGAATTCCTTTTTTTCCGCATCGCTCAGGTTTTTCTTCGTCAGCAGAACCGTATTTGCCGCAATGCCTCCGTCCATGACAGCAAGACGGGTGGTAGGCCATCCGATTATCAATCGTGGATCATACGCCTTTCCACACATGGCATAGTTTCCGGCGCCGAACGAATTTCGTAATATTACGGTAAATTTCGGGACTACCGAATTTGCCTGGGCGTTCACAAATTTTGCTCCGTCTTTAATTATTCCCTCATTTTCTGCCTTCGTTCCAACCATAAAGCCCGTTACGTCGTGCATAAAGATAAGCGGGATTTTTCTCTCGTTACACAGCATGATAAAACTTGTCGCTTTATTGGCGGAATCAGAAAATATTACGTTTCCCATCTGAATTTGCGGCGGTTGTGATTTCCCTGTGTGATCCGGGGGCATCTCTTTTTTTACAGGTTTCCCTTGATTGGCGACTATTCCTACAGAAAATCCTCCTAACCGGGCAAAACATGTAACGATTGTTTTACCGTATTTCGGTTTATACTCTTCGATTTTACTTTCGTCCACGATCCTTGCTATGATCTCCCTGACATCATACTTTTCACCCAATGCCTGCGGTAGAATTCCCAACAGTTCTTTCGGGTCTAAAGAGGGGTCTTTGGATTCGATTCTATCAAGTCCCAATTTCTGTTTAGAGCCTATAAGAGCCATCTGCTCTCTGATCCATTCAAAGGCTTCGTCTTCCGTATCGAATTGATAATCCGCGACTCCGCTGACAGCGTTATGCATTTCGGCTCCGCCAAGAGATTCACTGTCGTTATCCTGTCCCAAAGCAGCCTTTACGAGAAACGGACCGGCTAGGAACATGCTCGCATTGCCGGTGATCATAGCCATCTCGCTGGACATTGCGGGAAGATACGCTCCACCCGCCACACAATATCCGAATACGCATGAGATCTGGGGAATTCCCATAGCCGCAAGTTTGGCGTTGTTTCTGAATATCCTCCCGAAATGTTCTTTGTCAGGGAATATTTCCGCCTGATGCTCAAGATTCACTCCGGCAGAATCTACCATATAAATAATCGGCAGATGGTTTTCCATGGCTATTTCTTGCGCGCGAAGATTCTTCTTACAAGTAATCCCAACCCATGCGCCCGATTTTACGAGCGGATCGTTTGCCACCACCACGCATTTTTTACCGGAAATTTCTCCGATTACGGTTACAACCCCCCCGGATTTATATCCGCCTTTGATCTCTTCGTACATTCCGTCAGCGGCAAATAACCCTATTTCTGTGACCGGAGCGTCTTTATCCAAGACCTTAGATATTTTCTCTCTTACCGGATACTTCCCTTTTTTCCGTAAACGTTCTACACTGGAAGTGTCATGACTTTTTGTGCTCTCGGATTTCTCTTTAAGTTCGGCAAGCAATTTTTCCATATGAGTTTTTCTTTTTTTAAACTCATCCGATTTCGAGTCAATAGTTGAATTATATTTTTTCATCGTCAATTGTAAATATTAAGAAATTCCTATTTCAGATCCTTGAGAATAATCTGGATATATTTATTCCCTTTCCAAACATTTTCCTCCAATGCATACGCAATATCTATTCCCTCATCGGGAGGATTTAGAACGTTCGTCAGGTATTCAGCCATATTAAACCCGATAGCGTCAATCGTTCTGTTCTTTTGTTCAAATTTCACTTTCAGGTGATTTTCTCCCACTATTGTCGCATTGCCTGTAGGGAAAGTTCCCTTGGAAACAAACACCGGTCGGTCATTTTCAGGTCCATAAGGTTCAAGACGATCGATAATTTTTAACAGTTTTTTATCTATTTCATTGAAATTCAGTATGGCTTCGACCTTTATTTTTTTGGTCATAAGATCAGGCGTCAACCTTGAAGAGACTACGTCATCAAACTTGTCAACAAAATCTTGTAGATTCGACCGCTTTATAGTCATTCCGCCGGCTTGCTCATGACCTCCAAACCCTATGAGCAGATCGGAACATTCCTTCAGCACGGAATGCAGATTGAACTCCGGTATGCTCCTTCCCGATCCCTTTCCTATCTCACCGTTCAACGAGATCATCACCGTCGGTCTATAAAATTTCTCTGTGAGGCGTGAAGCAACGATTCCTATCACTCCCTGATGCCAGTCGTCGGCATACAGCACCACACCGCATGGTTGATCGGGATCATATCTTTCAAGCATTTGTTGCTCTGCTTCCATAAATGTTTTCAGGTCGACCGAACGTCTTTTCTTATTCATCTGGTCAAATTTCTTTGCTAATTGTTTTCCTCTTTCAGGATCATTAGTAGTAAAAAGTTCGACAGCTTCTCTGGCTTCTCCCATTCTTCCAACGGCATTTATCCTCGGGGCTAAATTAAATACCACGTCCATAAGCGTAATCTTGTCTTTCGAAAAATTGGATGATTCTAACAACGCCCTTAGTCCTACTCTATTTCTATTGTAAATTTCCGGAAGTCCGAGCGAAACTATAACACGATTTTCCCCGATCATAGGCACTATATCCGCAGCCGTGCCGAGAGCGGCGAGGTCATAGTACTCCCTTGCATACCAATTTTCCGGCGCTACTTGTTTCCTTAACGCCTGCACCACCTTCAATGCCACTCCCGCGCCGGAGAGATAGTTAAACGGGTAGGAGGAACTCGGTCGTTTCGGATTTACGACAGCATCAGCGGTGGGTAATGTATTCGTTACTTCATGATGATCCGTGACAATTACTTCCATGCCGAAAGATTTTGCCAATGCAATTTCTTCATGACTCGTTATGCCGCAATCGCAGGTTATTATCAACTCGATACCTACCTGCCGCGCTGATTCGATCCCTTTTGATGAGAGACCATATCCCTCATCTCTCCGTGGAATATAGTAGGTCACACGAGCGCCTAGCTCCAAAAGAGCCAGATATAAAATCGATGTTGCCGTTGTGCCATCCACATCATAATCACCGTATATAAGCAGATGGCTGTTCCGCTTTATATGACTAAGAATGATCTCTACAGCTTTATCCATATCTTCCAACAGAAACGGATCATGAAAGTGATCTTCTACGGGATTGAAGAATAATTTTGCTTCTTCAAGATTATTTATCCCCCTATTTATGAGTAGGGATGCAATGATTCCAGATAATTCCAGGTCTTTTGATAAGGCGGCGATTTTACCTTCATCATCGGAGGAAAATGACCAAACTTTATCCATAGCTCACCTTTTTTGAAAAGACATAAACTCCAAGTAAGTCTATAAGCCGAATTCTGTCTCCCGGTAAACCGGGCGGCGATCATTAATCTGGGCGTTGAGTTACCTCAACGCTCGAGCGATCTACCCGGGAAACTGTCGGGCAAAGCCCGACTCGCGCCAGCAACGCGCATTTCCCTGCTTGATCTTGCTCCGGGCGGGGTTTACAAAGCATCCGGGATCACTCCCGAATCTGGTGGTCTCTTACACCACCGTTTCACCCTTACCTTTTCGAACGAGTCGAAAATCGGCGGTTTACTTTCTGTTGCACTTTCCGTTTCTCACGAAACCTCTCCGTTAGGGAGCACCCTTCTGTATGGAGTTCGGACTTTCCTCCCTTCTCATATTTCAGAAAAAGGCGACCGCCCGACCTGCTTGGAGTGTTATTTTAATTACCCAATTCCTCATTGGGTGGCACAAGTACTCTGCCACAAGATTCACAATGAATTATTTTATTCAATTTTTTAACTTCAACAACAAGTTGCGGTGGCAGCGTGTGAAAACAACCTCCGCATGCGCCACGCACAACAGGAACTATCGCTCTTCCATTTTTCGCTACTTTTATCTTCTCATATTTGGAGATCAGCGATTTACTGATATCGGGAGTAATCTTATCCCTTTTCTTCAAAAAATCGGCCTCTACATTTTTAGTCTCACTAATTCTCTTTTTCAATTCTTTTGATTTGGATTTGAGATCCTGTTGGATTTCCTCTAAAAGTGTTTTGGAGTTCATAGTGATCTCCTCATTTTCATCTTTTTCTTCCATCAGCTCTAAAATTTGACTCTCACTCTCGTTTATCGCTCCTTGCATTGTTTCCAATTCATGGGTTAACGCATCGTACTCTTTGTTGGTTGTAACCGCATAAAGCTGCTCTTTGTATTTATCCAACTTCTCGTTACATTGCAAGATATTTCCTTCAATCTCCCGAATCTTCTTATCTATAGCCTTTATTTTATCCTGACTCGTCTTCAAAGTCTCTTTCGTATCACCGAGATCTTTTTTTAGCCCGTCTACCTCTTGAGGCAGGCTGCCTCGAAGTTCTTCAATCTCTAAAAGCTTTGTATCCACTTTTTGAAGTTCAATCAGTCTTTGCAGGGATTCCCGCATTTATTTCCTCCTGATATAGCGCATTAAATTATTAATATTCTTAACTGTCCTAAACACTGTTGTAAAGTTTATAAGGTTTTGATTCTGATTTAGCCCTTTTGATAGAAATATCAGCGGCGTCCATTTTTCTTCCCAGCTTATCGATTATGGAGTCCAAAACCACTTCTTCGCTCTCAAAGTGACCGGCGTTCACGAGGGCTATCCTATCTCCTGCTTCTAACCAATTACTGTGCTTGAAATCAGAACTTACGAAAACATCGGCTTTCAATTTAACCGCCGTTTCAATAAAACTCCCTCCCGCGCCTGAGCATAAAGCCACCTTCTTGATCAATTGACCGGTATCTCCCTTGTACGTAAGAGCCTCTACATCCAATACTAACTTCAACTCCTTCAAGAAATCATCCATCCTCAGTTCACTCTGTAGTTCACCGATCCTGCCTAATGCTCCCAATTCGGAGTCGTCAAACGGTTTTATATCTTTCAAATTTAGTTTTTCCGCTAACGATTCATTCACGCCCGAATCGGCAATATCAAGGTTGGTGTGCATCGTATACAGAGATAGATCATTTTTAATCAATTGCACAATCACTGAAGCAGGGTATTCGTCTCTCCTTAGTGAATAGAGCGGGTTGAAAATTATGGGATGATGTGTGATTATTAAATTTGAGCCTGACTCTTTCGCTTCATTCGCTATTGCCGCAGTTACGTCCAATGCTACTAATATTCCCGTAAGCTCATCTTCCTCCGAACCTACCAATAGTCCTACATTATCCCACTCCTGCGCATCAGCCTCCGGCGCCCATTCGTTCAATATTTCCAATACTTGACTAATTTTCAATATATAAAAAATGCCCCTGTTATAAGGGGCTTTCCAATTACAAATTATTTGTTTGCAGAGGCAATATAAATAGTCTCCGAATTTCCGGCGACCTCACTTATTATTTCCTCTTTTTGTTTTGTTCATATTCTCTGCTTTATAGCGTCTTCAAACGTAGGCGATACTGGACTCGAACCAGTGACCTCCGCGATGTGAACGCGGCACTCTAAACCAACTGAGCTAATCGCCCTTCACTGCGCGGGAAGTAATATAAAATCATTTCAAAAAATTGTCAAGCGGTTATTACTTTTGACTAAAGAAATTGAATTGCTCTCTGACGTAACCATTAAAAATAACTTGACTAAATTAGACCGATAATCTTTATTATCGAATGACTAAATACCTCCCAAATGATTATATTCTATTAATATCTCTTGGTTTCGGTCTTGTTCTTTTCTCGCTGAATGAAGCGGATACAGATTTATTCGGACACCTGATGTATGGAGAGAATATTCTCCAAAGCGGGTCCTTGCCCGCTCTGAACAGTTATTCATATACTAATCCTGATTATCCATGGGTCAACCATAAATGGCTCTCGAGTCTGATATTTGCCTCCATCTATCGTTTCTCCGGCGGTAGCGGGATACTAATATTCAAAATTTCGATATTTCTTCTGATTATTTCGTTGCTAAACTCGCTAATTAAAAATATGCATCCCACTGTTCACCCAGTAGTACGATATCTGAGTTTAATGATTTCAGCAGGTTTTTTACAGGGCGGTTCGTATCCGAGAGCCCATATTTTCACATACCTGTTTACTACTTTGCTCATTTGGCTTCTTTATTCAAAATTGAATCAGAAGAAGTTTGGGATCGCCCTGTTCACCATCTTTTTGTTCTGGGTTAATTTGCATGGCGGAGTCATTGCCGGATTTGGAATTTTTTATCTTTGGATTCTGATTACCCTTCTTCAAAAAACAAGAAAACCAGGTTATTCTATCCTGTTTTGGGTACTGACAGGCTTCCTGTTACCCATAGTTTTAATTATCAACCCGTATGGAATAAACTTGCCGATTCAATTGTTTACCGAGATGTTAACGGACAAATCTGTCATAGTCGAGTGGCAGCCGCTGCCCATTTTCACATGGGATTACCTGATATTTAAAATACTTTTTCTGGCTCTTATACCTATCTCATTCTTCTGGAAGAGGGAGATTGGTATTTTCCCCACTGTTTTAATACTGATTACCGCATACCTGTCATTTCGTTATTTGCGGCATGTACCGTTCTTCGGCATTGCTGCGGCATTGGCTTTTCCTCTGCCTATTTCAGAGTACCTGACGAAATTCGGAAGCATTATATATGAAATCTCAGATAAGATCTCAAATCGATTTATGAAACTGCACTATATGTTAAAATTATTTTCCTTCTCTGTGTTTCTATTGATAATGCTGGGTCCGTATATCTTAAAATATCCGGATTCGGTAAATATTGTTTTACCAAGGGGTTTTTACCCTGAAGAACATATGAAATGGCTAAAGGAAAATAATATTAAAGCCAATATACTCAATTCATTTAACTGGGGTAAGTATCTTACTTATAATTTATATCCGAATATTAAAGTTTGTATTGACGGGCGCTTCGACACCGCTTATCCTGAGACGTTCATAATAGAGTATTTTAACTTTTTTCAAGGAAATGACACCTCTCTCGTGTTCTTGGACAAATATAATCATGATCTAATTCTGATGGAAGCAAACAGCGAAATTACACATAGTCTGCTGTCCCATGAAGATTGGGTGCTGCTCAATGCAACGGAGCATGCCGCCCTCTTTGCAAAGAGAACGTGGCTTTCAAAACGGGTGGTAACTGATTAAAGCCTCTATCGGAAATATCTTCGAAGGTCGAAAAGGGATATTATTCCGTTAAAATAATATTTCCCGACGAATGCTTAAATGGTAATTTTAAGTAATCAGGGTGATATTCCATTATATGCGCACCAAGACCTTTAAGAAGCTCTAATGGCGGATTAACATCTCTTACTTTTACATAAGGGATAACCTTATAAGCGCCTGGTGGTAATTCGCCCCCTGAAAATCCAATATTCGTTTCATATATCACAGTTATATTCTTGTTTATAAAATTAATTAAATTCACATGGATACCGATATCAATCATCTTGAAGATGTTTTCCTTTGAATCGACCTTCTTAATGAAGAAGGCAGGTAAAGGAGTATCATCTTTAGCCTTTTCTTTCGCCATGACTGAGATAACAGGATTAATTTCAGGAGATGTCAAAGTAATTTTTATATTCAAACTGTCAGGACTTGACATACTTATCGATTTCTTTAAAAATGATAATTTGACATTCAGTAATTTTGATAGATTTATAATGCGGTTCAGATTTCCTTCTTCATTTAGATCTCCCTTAGAGATCAATGGAACTCCGTTTAAAAAAGAGATTCGCGCCGAATCGAGTTTATAGTTTGCAAGATAGAAGTACATAAACAGATCGCCGGTGAGACCATTGCCTCCCCCTTGACTTGCAGGCGGCGGTATGTTGATCAAGAATTCACCATTAGAATTTGTGTAAGCGGATAGTTTTAATTGTTCGACCCAGACATATACGCCGCTATTATCAAAATCATGGCTCAGGAAAACTTTCCCGCTGATTTGGGCTGCTCCGACTTCCGGAGGATCAAAGAATGGGTTTTCGGTGCATCCTAACAGGGTCATGAGACTAAATGCGCATATTAATGCGAGCTGTTTATTCTTGTTTATCATGGCTTTATTACCTGCAAGGATCAATATTCGATTCCCACTGATAAATAATACCTCCTATCGCGAAGAGCCAATCCCTGTATTATCAAATCGTCGCTGATCAAGTTTAATGCGCTAAGATTGATATTCATTTCATAATCGTTCCAGTTGACGGCTTTACTTATATGAATATCAATATTTGAAAATGAAGGAAGAATTACTACAGCTAATTGCTCATCATCGCTATTAATCCAGCCTACTTGTTCACCTTCCCTATAAATCGTTATGAATGATGAATAACCCGAATGCTTAATCGTGATCCCCATCGAAAGTTTCATATCATATTTAAAAGGAAAAGCTGATTTATCGGAAATAAAATATTTAGACAGACCTATGTTCATATTTAATTTCTTTTCATAAAAAGTCGCTCTTAAATTGGTCTCCAAGCCCGATATTTTTGCTCTTGCGATATTATCATATATCGGAACAGGAACACCTATAGGAAAGGTCACACGAATTTTATTGTCATAAATATTGTTGAAAATATTAATTTTGAACTCCCATTCGTCAACAATCTCATGATCGGGCAGACTTCCGATTATCTCAAAGCCGATCTCTTTACTTAAGACTTTCTCCGGATTAAAATTGATATTTTCATTGGCGCCGCTTTTAAGATATATGGAGCTTATTCTCTGACTTAACGATGGAAATTTAAAATTTGTTCCATAATTCATATAACTGTTATAGATGGTATTTTCTGTGCTCCCCGCTATATTATACGAAAATTTATACGAGGTTTCTTCCTCGTAGACCCCATTCCGTTCATTATTCGCTTTTGAAAAGTCACTGCCCGACAATGTTTCATTTTGAACATCTTTTAAAAATTCGTGTCGAATGCTTACATCAAAATCAGTAACTCTTACCTTATCGGATCTACTCTTCTGATGAATCTTTGTTATAGACACTATTGCATGTCTCGTTCGATTGAACTGTTGGCGAGCGATACCCGGGAAAGCGGTAAAATCGTTTCCCCGAATATCCGAAATATCAAACTCTGTAGTTTCCAATTGGTAAACAAACCGTTGCTCTACTAATGCTATCTCTATCGGTTTGTCAATACTTATGTTAAATGACTCTTCAGAAAGATTCCGTGTAAGTGAACCGAAATCACTTTTGATGGTGTGCGATTGCTCGAAGGACCTTTTTGAGACCTTAAATTCAATCTCTTGAATCGAAGGAAGGTATGCGTCAAACCGGGATGAGAATATATTTTCTTCATTTGACAGTGTTTCGACATCTCGTTCATTTTCATAATCTTTTGTGGTGGTAAGCACTGTACCATATAGGGAATTATTATGATTGATATCGGACAAACGATACACGAAATTTCCGGTAAAGTGTTTTGAATTATTCCTAATTTGAAAATTCGATTCATTTTGAGTCGAAAACAACCGGACTGACGCTCCCTGCCTTGTACTCAGAAACCCGGAAAGGTTTCCAACTGCTCCATTCAGGTTCAAAGTCCACTGTCCGCTATCATAGCTGCCTATCTTCTGTCTGAATCTGACATGGTAATTATCGTTAAATTTCGGTACGATATTAATGACCCCCGAAAATGCTTCCGAACCGTAAATTGCGGTGTTACTTCCACGAATTACTTCTACTTTTTCTATATCTTGCAAATCGATAAGAGAGACGTCCGCAATATTATTGTATACGCTATTCAATTTAATACCGTTGTACATCACTATAGTTTCGCTCGAATTGCCCCCTCTTATCGAAATGGTTTTCAGACCGTTCAATGTTTCTTCTACTTGAATACTTTGCTCATTCCTCAGCAGCTCTCCCGCATCATCAAAGCTTAGATGTTCAAATTCTTCGGCTCCAATGACAAGTATGGATTGAGGCAGATCTTTTCCAATTTCCGAATATACCCGCTTATCACTTACCTCAAACTCGGAAAGCGGTATCACTCTTGGCATGAGGTAAATATCTAATGTTGATTGAATTCTATCAAGAGCGTAAGCGAGAGAATCATAACCTATATGTCGAAATACTATCGTTATATTAGAGTTTTTCGGTTTAAAGGTCAGACTAAAACCACCCGATGAATTTGTGGTCGTTCCAAATGTTGATTTAGGTATAAATACTTGAACGTTGGATATACCTTCGCGGGTCACCGAATCTTTAACTCTGCCCCGAATCGTGATCGTATCCTGAGCTTCAGACTTAACACTGAATAACAGCAGGAATAAGATCGTTTTCATGATAATATTTTCAGATTTCATTCAGCGTATTCAAAACCGTTTTAAATTGTATCCGGTAAAAAGATACGCAATCATCAAACAAGAAGTTTGGTCAAATAATATTTCTTACTGTTTTAATATTTTTTTTATCACCTTTTTATCATCAGGTAAAAAGTCGCTCTCTACCAGACGTGGAACAAGTTTTTTCCAAATTGGCTCTCTTTTAAATACCCATTTGAATTCCGGTAGAGACTCCTCAAGTTTATCCACCAATACAAGAGTGGCGGCATACCAGAATCTTAATTCGACATTATCCGGAAGCATCTTCATTCCGATTTTATACTCTTCAAGCGCCATCTCGTAATGATTTTCGGCGAGATGATCGTCTCCTCTGCTGACATGATTATATGCCTGCGCTATATATACGAGCCTTCGTAATTCTTTAAGCGGATTGGGGCTATCTTCAACTCTAAGGTTGTAGGGACGATCAAGATAAACATTGCCTGTTGGATTGATAGTGACAATCATAATTGCAGCTGACTGTTTTCCCCGTAGGTCTCCTCCCTCTTTCTGCGCTGCATCGAGCGCTGCGAGAAGACGGTTCGCCAAATCTCCGTCTGTCTTTTCATACGCTTCCCCCATTTTATTCCAAACAGTGTTTTTCAGCATTATATTAGCTTGCGCTGAATAACTGTCACCAATTTTATATCCAGCCTCAGCAATGCAATTATCGCCAGTGTGAGAAGCGATAATGCCATTTACATCCACCATTGCAACCTGTCTTACTTCCGGCGTGTTATCAGCTGCTAAAAGCCCTTTTAGCGCTTGTTGAGCGCTTTTCCCCGCTTTCATAAGACTCAAGCCGAGAGGTCCGTAGCTGACCTCCACGATAGATTGTGTGGCTACTACTCCAACTCCGGGCTCAACCCAAGTGACTATTGAACCTACACCGAAATAGTGTGATTGAACCGCAACTCCCATCTGGTTATTCTCTTTATCATATGCTACTATTGAATATGTATGCGCATTTCGTACGGCGAAATGCGACGACTGCGAAAAACCTGTTGAAACTGTTAGAAATAATGATATGAGAACTACAATAAACTGACTTTTCATCATCTTTATCCTTTTTTTAATAAGGTATCCCGATTGATTATATCCAACCTTACTTTTTCAGAGCTACTTCTAAAATACACAAAAGCCCCGCCTGTGAAGGCAGGGCTTTTAACGATTCCTTAGAGTATTCTAAAAACCGAATCTAAACGAAAGAACCTGATTATTATCGAATATCTCTGTAGTAATAAATGCATAGTCAAAACTAATATCAATACCGGTAGCCGCCCTTAAGTTCAATGAGCCACCGAATGATATGTTGTTAGCAAAGATATTCTCAAGCGCACCTTCCTTCTCCGAGATAACCCATGAACCTCGTAGAGCAAGCATATCGCTCAACGAGTACTCACCTAAGAGTTTAAAATCATTCTGAGCAGTTTCGTTGTTCTCGAATGTAAGACCTAACTCGAGCGAGCTTGATTCACCCACCGGAATCGAATAACTGGTACCCAAGTTAACAATTGACGGGAGGTCAAATGAGGCTGCCTCGACTTTGTAGAAAGTAACCTTTCTATCATTACCAATGGCGCTTGCCGACTGCCAGAGTCCCGAGCCGCCGTATCTCACCGGTGAACCGAAGTTTCTCAATACTACGCCAATAGACCAACCTTCTACATCCATGAATGTGCGATATTGCACACCGACGTCAAACGCTATTCCGGTTGCCGCAACTCTTTCGAAGCTCTCGTTCAGGTAATTGAGACTGATTCCAACACTTGTTCTATCTGTTAATCTCTTGGCATATGTTACTCCTAATGAAAACACAGTAGGTGAATAAACTCCTCCGGTTCCATCAGGCGCAAATACAGTAGTTATAGGAATATCTCCGATATCGAAATTTCTTAATGAAATAGCAAACGCGCCAAGCCGTTCAGACGATAGGCTTGCGGCGACGAAATTTATATCAATATCAGCAATATAACTTCTCCTTGAGAACATTGCGTTTAATGATTTTTCTGTTGTTGCTAGTCCGGCAGGATTCCAGAATACCGATTCCAAACCGGTAACATTTGCAACGGCTCCGCCTCCGGATAAATACCGCGCTCCCTGCGGAACCAGAAGATAAGACGCTGCTGTCGTCCCATTTCGAGCATCACTTTGCGCAAACGCCATTGTTGAAATGAGTAGAAGCGCTAACACTCCTAATATTGTTTTACGAACTGTCATTTTTTTAGCTCCTTTTAAAAACATGATTTTCTGATTCAGTTATCATGTTATTAATATGTCCGCAGGATTTGTTCTTCCTGTACTAAGGCAATTTTTAATATTTTAGTTCCGAGATTTCCCATATCTATATGAATTATATAGATACCACTTGCAACCGGGAATCCGCCTTCGTTTGTAAGATCCCACCTCAAGAACTGTGAAGCATCTTCTTTAATTATTACTTTAACCATTTCACCTCCAAGGCTGAAGAACCGTATCGTCGCCTTTTCCGGTAAATGATTGAAAGTGACAAATTTATCGAATCTGCTTGTTTCATTTTCATGTAATCCCAAGTATGGATTCGGGTAGATATTTATCTTTGAAATATCCGCATCAGTGGCAGTAGCAACTGCCGGCGCTGCTGTGGAGAACGTAAACGAATCTATTCCGAATTGGAGTGGATTCGCGTAACGAATCGTATATACATCTCCGGTGGACCATACAGACCCGCCTTCCTGCTCAAAGAATAACATCCATGTTGCGCTTGCATCGATCAGCGAACGCTCAGCAGCTGCATCGTCCGTATATGGCTTTTGGAGAATTACCATATAGTCTCTGCCGGACATACGCCAGCGAGCCGTAGCTGCCGTTCCGACGTCGTTTCCATATGGAGAACCATCGTCGGCGTTTCTGTTGATCACAGCGACTTCTATCTGATGATGAAGCGAGCTGTCTGAACCGTCCACGTTCCAAAGTTCAAACGGAATTCTCAACTGAACTCTGTTGAAACCTGAAAGATCGGATGCGCCGAACGCTCCTCTTTCCCACTGAGTGGAAAATGACCCGCCTGCGGTAACAGGACTGTCATTATCGGGAGCTACTCCCGTAAATCTAAATTCAAGATCAGGTTGCGCCTGATTAATTGTAGGTACGGGCGTACCGGATCCGAATTCAAACCAGAACCCTGTCGCAGCTCCGAATAGTTGTGAATCGCCCCAGATGGATAAATCACCGTCGTCCGGATCGGCGTCAACCGTAAATTTATCGGCAAAAAATGTGATCGGCGCGGCAAAGCTTCCTTCGAGTTTGACGGTCATCCCATTCACGACCAGCCTATCTTCGTCGGTGGTTAAATTAAGTTGATCTTCAAGCAGAACCTCGTTTGTCGTAACGTTCAAAAGATTCCAATGCTTTTCGAGTCTGAAATCATAACCAAGTTCCGTCAGAGTAACAGACCCACTTGCGTCAACAGTCGCGCTACCGAATCCGTCGTCATAGG
Source organism: Fidelibacterota bacterium (assembly GCA_022571215.1). Classification (GTDB taxonomy): domain Bacteria; phylum Fidelibacterota; class SORT01; order SORT01; family SORT01; genus SORT01. Next base: position 30,906 of record JACZYG010000016.1, read on the forward strand.
CTTCCCAACCCACGGTGATCGGAAGAGTAACAGGATTCACGTTCACTACGAAAACCACATCGGCTTCGATACAGCCGAATTCTGATCGAGCCGTATTTCCCCACAATATCGTATTAGCTGCATTGTCAACCAATCCATTGGGGTAGTTCGGGCAATTTTGTCCCTGATCCGCAAAGCTCCCATAGGAGCCTGTGATATTCGCGCTTAATATTTCAACTCCGGCGGGTAAGAACAGTTTAAACCCATCTGCCCATTCCTCATCCGCAGAGGGAACAAAACTAAAAGAAAATACAAGGTCAAACGTTCCGACGTTAGCGGAAACGACCGCTGCACCTGATACGGTTGAAGCGGAGATATCCGTTACCTTTCCTATGCTCTTCGGTATTGTGGAATCTGCGTTCGCGAATTTCCACTCGCCATCCACATCAAGGAAGAAAAGCTGTTTATCAAGAAATATCTCGTAATCAGCCGTAACTAATTGAGATTGATCAATCACATTTACAGTAAGGAAAGCATCAGCAGTTCCTATGTGAACGTCGTCTATCTCATCGGCATAAGCCGCAGTAAGCGTAGTACCCGGTACAGGTTGTTGCGGTTTTACAGAAAGTATTACCGGACTCGATTCTAACGTCTTGAACGGCCTGCCGATATTATCAGCCAAGAAGCTGTACGCCGTTACCGCAAAGAAGTATTCGATTCCAGTTGACAGCGGTCGGCCTCTAACCGCATCATTCGTTGTTGTGAAATGACGCTGTATACCGGAGTTAGAGCCGGATTGTTTCGCCTGTTGTACAATAAAACCTGATTTCGTATCCACACCCGGATCGAATATTGTCTGTACGAGATTAATCAGGTCATAAGTAGCGACCCTAATTCCATCCGACAGTGTTGAAGTAGCGTTTGGAAGTTGATACACATTATAACCTTCAAAGGCGAATCCTTTGCTTACGATATCTTCAGATGCAGCGCGATCGGCATCATCTGTATTCCATGTCAGAGTTACTCTACCCTGGTTTGTGTTTGTTTCAAGCGCAAAACCTGTCGCAGTTGCTATAGGCGCGATCGGCGGACTTGGAAGATCAAAATCATTGTCATACGCAAATTGCGCAAAATCATCATGGAACTTCATAACGGTAATGGATGAAATATTGTCCAATCCGGTTCCGCCCATCAGCGCCATAAATAAATCTTGAGTATCACCGAGCGCCATTTCAAACGGACCGGTAGTCATCACGAGACGACGGTCGCCCGGGGGAAGAATGATTCCGTCAATCCAACCCGTGCCTGTAACGGGATCGCCTGACAGCCAGAATTTCGTTGCCTCTCCTGTTAGAGGATCAAGTAACCGCACAGTATCCGGCCATGCGGGACGCGGTAAAAATCCTTGCATCAAATTAAACCACTGCAACGTGCCTTCGTATACTCCAAGATCGGGATCACTGATGGAAGAACCCGCTCCGAAGAATACAAAAGATGACATTCCAAGCGTATCTCCGGCTATGATAGGTCCTTGAAGGAAGTCATATCCGGCTGCTGGAACAGGAAGACCGAAATCCCCAAAGTAGGTGGCATCCTGAGCGGTACCGTTGTATACGAAACCAAGAGATTTCTCAACATCGGTTCCTACATAGTCATCGGTAAATGTTCCTAAATCAGGGTCAGACCACTGCGTAAGATACATCTCATCTATATGTGCGTCAGCAGAACCGCCTATTTTACCAGTGTAAATAAATCTCACTTTCTTGTAAGTAATGTTTCCAAGCGGGGAGGTGGCTGCAAAATCATATCCCCACAGGGTCATCTGCATCTCAAGACCGATTGAGGGTGAGCCGTAAGAGATCGCCGAGATATCGGAGTCAAGGTCATTGGCTACGAGCCAGACGGTCTGCGAAGCGCCCGGAAAACCTGGAATATCTTCAGCTGGATCATACGTACCGTTTCCATTTACATCTTCATAAGGCGCGCCATCAGCGGCAGGCCAATTATTCCAGGCGAATTCGTATGTTTCAAATATTTGCTGCACATTGTCGGCGGTTACATCACCGATAGGAATTTGGATGAATGACGCTGCGTCACTTGTTAGATCCGCTGTTGCGTAATCAGTGCGAACCCTCCAGATCTGCTGGTCATTATGAACATCTATGCCGGTAGGAGGAACATAATTACTACCGTCGGGATCTATACTCCATCCTCTAACCTTACCGGGAGATAAACCGTTTGCATATGTACTGCCGTTAACTCTGGGATTAATAGGATCGCCGTCACCGCTTATCTGAGCGCCCCAGACAATTCCTTCGGCAAATATCACACCGGCCGTACCTTTCGGGTGAGAACCGTTCCAACCGCCCGGATAGTCCCACGGGAAGAAACCGTCCCTCTCGATCCAACTGGTAATGTTATTTATGCTAAGTAAGGTTTTAGCAGGATTAAGATGATTAAGCGCGCTCTTGGAAAGACTGCCTATCAATTTCGTTGCGCCCCCGCGCCTCGGGCCGTTCGTAATCTTGGCAAACGCGGTTGTTTGCAATATAAATATTACCACTATAGATAGGACTGTAAATAATTTCAGTCGCATTTTTAATACTCCTTTTGAGCTTTTATTATTCTAATATCAGTCAACATTTCGCTTAAAAACTAACCTTAATGCCTACAGCTACCTCACGCGGTGGTCCGAACAAATCGGTCCCCTGATCAAGTTTCCAATGTGCGCGATTTTCCAGATTTATTGCCTCATAAAGTTGTACATAAAGGTCTCCATCAGGTCCTTCAATCACCTTTTGACTTAGATCGGGATTTGTAAGGAAACCGTCATCATAAGCATTACCCGTACGGTTATACACATTTATTACATTTCTACGGTTAAAGAGATTGGCAACATACATATAGATGCTTGCATTCATATTCCCAATTTTTATCCCTTTATCAACCTTCAGATCAGTAGTGAACATCCAAGGCGTGGTGGAGTTGCCAATAGGCTCTAACGGGTTTCTGCCGCGTGGATCACCATCGGTTAATAAAGCTCCAGCATCTATCGATCTTTGACCGAGACCCCCTCCCGAGAGCGTGAATCGATGACCACTATTGAAATTCAACAGGAAGTTTACTCCGCTGTTCGCAAACAGCCCTGCCGGACCTTTGTCCGAACCGCTGAACCTGTAGTCAAAGTTAATTGAACCACGATGCCTTTGCTCAAACCTGAGCGGCGTGATAAGCGTCGGTACGTCACTCTCCAACTCGATTGCGCCTGTTCTTGAATTCGGGAATGAATTTGTTCCCCTTGCGTCAGTCAACGAATAGTTTAACATAGTCAATATCCGGTTTACCCTGCGCGTGCGGAACGTAAATTCTAATCCCTTGATTACGGCGAAGTCGCCGTTTACATAGACGTTATAATCTCCAGCCGCAGCGCCGGACACAACATCAACCCTGTCAATCGTCAACTGTCCTTCGGTGTTCTTATAGAACAACGTTATATCGAAAGAAGCTTGCGAGGCAACCTGCTGGTTAAACCCGATTTCAAATTGCGATGTGATTATCGGCTTCAAGTCAAACCCTATAGGATCGTTGATAAAGTTTTGACCGCCGAATACAGTCGCCATAAATCTACGTGTAGAAAAAGCGTCACCCAGATCAGGTGACTGAGCGAATCTGCCGAACTGTAGATGGAAAACAGTCCGTTCACTAATTGGAAACGCCAATCCCAATCTCGGCTGCCATATGGTAGTAGCCTCTGATCTTGATAAACTTTCCTCAAAAACCGTTTCATTACGTCCATCAAATCCCGGATTCTCCGAATCGGCAAGAGTCCAGGTACCAAGATCAAATCGATCGACTCTCAGACCTACATTTACTATGATATCGTTAACTTCAATTTTATCGTTTATATACGCAGAAAAGAATTTGGGACGCTTAGCATCATCTACGCCACTCGATACCTCGTTTCCAAATTCATCGTAACCAAACCCCGCAACACCGCTTCTCCTGAGTTGCGCTCTCGCTGATTCATTTTGAGCGTCTAAATCAGCCTGGAACGCAGGATTTATATTTAGCAAACTATTCAGAGATACGACACCAAAGGCTCCAAAGTCATATTGTCTAATTTCCCATGTTTTAAGAGACGCGCCCACTCTAATATCGTGATTATCCTTTTGAGTCTGTAAGTTCGAACTGTATTCTATGTATTTCTGTTCACGCTTACTATATCCCGAGACAATATCTCCGGGTCTCTGGAATCTAAAACCTGCTATATTATAGTCTTGAGGCGGCGTTGTAGCTGCTTTATACTGCCACGTTTCGCCTATCGCCTTACCCGCGTCGGCTACCTTAGCGCTGTCTCCGGAATCCAGTAGCGATTGAAAAACAAATTCACCGTCCGTTATGAAGTTAGGATCGTACTGCTGCCAGTTAAATTCATATAGAGCGACATTCGCATCCCAAACGGTGTTTTTCGAGATGAAATAACTTGCTTTCAAGTTAAGCAGTCTGTTTTGTTCATCAAACTGGGGAGTTCTAGATTCATTGAAAATTCTGTAAATCGGTCTATCGTTTCGTATACGTTCCCTTGATGTGACTGCAGCGCTGAGCCTAAGTATCAAAGGATTCATATCATACAGCAGTGTACCGTTAAATGTATTCCGTTCATCACTACGCCTGGAAATACTTCCCCCGTCCCATTTTACAAGAATGGTATCTTCCGTTGAACCGCCCGAAGCTCCAGTATCACCTTGTCTTCCAAGGTCAAACGGAGTATTGAACCCTGGAGCATAATCGTCTACCTTCCTGTTTTCGAAAGCCAGGAAATATCTTGCTGACCCTAACGGACCGCCTATTGTTGCCGTAACGTCATTATACCCGTAAGAAACGGTTTCACCTTCATCATCAAGAAAACCGTCGGTTTCATATTGTATCGATGAATGAAATTTACTCTTTCCGGTTTTGAAAGTCTGCTGCACAATTCCTGATACCGCCCCGCCAATTTCGGCTCCGAAGCCGCCTGAAAGAACTTTTACTTCCTCTAATGCCTCAGCTATTGTATTTACGGAATTATCCGACAGTAAAGCTGGATTGCCTGAACCTACAATTGCATTGGTTCCCGCGCCTTCCAAGGTAAATCCGGTTTCTTCCGATCTACCGCCACGAATGAAAACTTCACTGTTTTGGACAACAACACCGGCTTGAAGAGCGTAAATATTTTCGACAACTCTCGTTGCCAAGTTTTCTATTGCTTCAGTGTCCATAGTCCTAACGGCATTTGTAGCGGTCAGGTTTACAAGCGGAGTTTCGGCAACTATTATAACAGCCTCGCCCGCTATCGCTGAAGAGGAGAGTTCAAAGTGCACGTTGGTAGTAAGATCACTCGATACTTTAATATTTTCGTATGTTAAGTCGGCGTATCCTATAAATGCCGCCTTTACGCTGTATGTTCCTACAGGCACACGTAAAATATTAAATTTTCCGTTGGCATCGGTCGATGCGCCAAGGGAAGTACCCACTACAAGCACATTAGTACCCGCTAATGGATCGCCCGTCTCGGCATCAATTACCGTTCCGGAAATTTTACCATTTATTCCTGCAAGAGCTAACGTGGGTATCATAATTAAAATCATGAATAGACTTAATCGTTTCATAGTAGATCTCTCCTACTTTTCTATTTTGGCCTGTTGACCGTGTTCAGCATTTTTAAAATAAAAATGTTTACGTAAATTGCTTGGAAGTCTTGTAACAATAAAACTGTTATTATGCATAAAATTTCGCCCTTGTACAATCCCTTACGTTACTGTACTCAGCTGCTTTTCCTTTTTTTACAATCATAGTAAAACGTGTTAACGGGAGAAGCTATCAATCTCAACCAATGTTGTCAAGTAATATTTTATTTTTTCTTTTCAATTAATTTTACGTCATCAAATCAAGATGGTTTCTGAGAAATATTCATAAAATTGGAAAACAAAATAAATAACTTGACATCCATCCATCATCTCTATATATTCCTGCCGCTTATGGATGCACTGACTACATTTAGAAACTTTTACGCTTATTGGTGGTATTATAACCGCGCAGAGGGCGTACTTATGTAGCCAGCACCATATAAAAAATCAGTATACTCGCCTGCCAATTGAAAACTCGGCAGGTTTTTTTAATTTTAAAATTTAGGATTTGTATGAATACTACCACATTCGATGAGTTTATAAAGCTTTGCCAAACTAAACCTAAGGGAAAATCAGGGCTTATTGTCCCAATCTATCGTAAAGTTCTTGCAGACCTGATCACACCGGTCAATGCATATTTAAGGATTCGTAATTCGTCAGTTTACTCATTTTTGCTTGAAAGCGTCGAGGGCGAAGAACGGTTTGCCCGTTATTCCTTTCTTGGTTTCGGACCGTCTGAACTTCTGACACTGAGTAACAATAGAGTTACACTCACTATGTCCGGAGTTGTAAATGAATTTACAGGGAACGGCATAGACCAGCTTCGTGAAATTATATCAAAATACGATTCGGTTGATCTTCCCGAACTACCTCCTTTTACCGGAGGAGCAGTTGGATATATTTCCTACGATGCGGTGAGACAGTTCTTTAATCTTAACGAAAGTTCACATCACGATTCCGACAAGAATCAGCCACCCGAGCTGCAGTTTGCGTTTTACAGAACCATAATGGCGTTCGATCATTTCAAGCATCAAGCGATACTAATCAGCAATGTTTTTCTTGATTCCAACGAGCTCAAGAATATGAACGCGACCGTTCTTAAAGAAAAATATGAATCAGCAATTAAAAATATCAGCTCTCTTGAATCTATTATTAATAAACCGGTCGAACACAAGCCTGATCCGATAAAGCATGATGACTATAAGGAAAGCTTCGATAAAAAGAGTTATCTTGAAGCGGTTCTGAAAGCTAAAGAACATATAGTTGAAGGTGACGCGTTTCAGATAGTTCTATCCCGTAGAGAGGAAATCACAAACCATCCCGAACCGTTCGAGATATATAGAGCCCTGCGAACAATAAATCCCTCTCCATATCTTTTTTATCTCGAAATGGATGGACAGACTATTGCAGGCTCCTCCCCCGAGATGCTCGTAAAGGTTGAAAACAGGAAGGTCCAGGTAAGACCCATCGCAGGCACACGACCGAGAGGTTCCACCGGAGCCGAAGACGAAGCGTTAGAAACGGAACTCAGAAAAGACGAAAAGGAACGGGCTGAACATGCCATGTTAGTTGACCTTGGAAGGAATGACCTTGGGAAGGTATCCAAATATGGAACGGTAAAAGTTTCTGAGTTGATGGTTGTTGAAAAATACTCTCACGTCATGCACTTAGTAAGTCGGGTCACAGGCGAACTTTCTGATGATAAGGATTGTCTTGATGCGTTGACGGCCACATTTCCGGCCGGAACCGTTACCGGCGCTCCAAAGAAGCGGGCGATGGAGATAATAGATGAACTCGAACCGGTCAAAAGAGGCATTTATGCCGGAGCCGTCGGTTATCTGGACTACAAGGGAAATCTCGATACATGCATTGCCATTAGGACCATAACGTTCAAAGACGGCAAGGCGAGTATTCAGGCAGGAGCCGGCATCGTCTATGATTCCGTACCGGAAAACGAATATGATGAGTGCGGGAACAAAGCAAAAGTTCTCAAAGAAGCTATTTCAATGGCTGCGAAAGGATTATAAATTGATAGTGGTCATAGATAACTATGATTCGTTTACCTATAACCTTGTTCAGTACTTCGGTGAACTCGGCTCCGAGATAAAAGTATTTCTGAATGATGAAATAAAAGTCGAAGAGATCGATCAACTGAATCCGGAAGCCCTTATAATCTCACCCGGACCGGGAAGACCGCAAGATGCCGGAATCTCAATGGATGCCATAAGAAAGCTCGGGCCTAAAATCCCTACGCTCGGAATCTGTCTTGGTCATCAATGTATCGGCGAAATCTATGGAGGCAGAGTGACCCACGCAAAAGAGATTCTTCATGGCAAAACATCGCTTATAAGGCATAATGGGCATCCGTTGTTTGACCGAGTTTCTAATCCCTTCAAAGCCACAAGGTATCACAGTCTGATTGTTGAGGAATCGAATCTGCCTGAGGAACTCGTCCCGATAGCAACTGCGGAAGACGGAACTCTCATGGCGATCGCTCATAAAGAATACCCGATATTCGGATTACAGTTCCATCCGGAATCTATCTTTACGAATGTCGGAATGCATATTCTTGATAACTTTCTTAAAATCGCCTCAACTACTGATTCGAGATTATGATGTTACAGACCTATCTCTCCAAACTAATTGAAGGCGATTCTCTGACCAGAAACGAAGCAACTGAGGCTATGGATTCTATAATGAGCGGTGATACGCCTGCCACTCAAATCGCGGCGTTTCTCGTCGCCATGCGAATGAAAGGAGAAAACTCCGAAGAAGTCACCGGATTTGTAGAATCGATGCGTTCAAATGCCACTCCTATTAATACAGATGCCGAATCGTTGCTCGACATGTGTGGAACGGGCGGGGACGGCGCGGGGACGTTCAATATTTCCACGATAGCGTCTATCGTAGCTGCCGCCGGAGGAATCAGCGTTGCCAAGCACGGTAACAGGGCGGTCTCCTCAAAATGCGGCTCGGCTGATTTGTTCAACGCGCTTGGAGTCAATATAGAGATGCCTGTCGAACGGCTCGGCGATTGTCTTAACGAAACCGGATACGCGTTTCTATTTGCTCCGTTGCTCCATCCAGCCATGAAACATGCTATAGCTCCCCGCAGAGAATTAAAGATAAGAACCGTATTCAATTTGCTCGGACCGATGACGAATCCCGCAAGCCCTACCTTACAACTTTTGGGTGTTTATGATTTTGAACTGGCTGAACTCGTTGCGGAAGTGTTACGGAACATAGGCGTTAAAAGAGCTCTCGTGGTTCATGGTTCAGATGGGTTGGATGAGATCACCCTTACGGGAAAAACAATGTGTGTTGAATTAGACGGGGACAATATAAGTAGATTAGATCTCACCCCCGGATCATTCGGACTGCCGCAACTTTCAACAGTTGATATTTCGGGAGAGTTCGAGCCGGATGAATGCGCGCTGATCGCCACCAATATCCTTTCAGGTGAAAAAGGACCCAAGAGAGACATCGTCGTAGCGAATTCTGCTGTCGGTCTTTATTTAGGCGGAAAAGAAGATTCTATTGAAAAGGCGGCGCGGTTAGCGGAGGAGCTGTTAGACAGCGGAAAGGCTTTGGAGCTGCTTGAAAATTTCAGCGGGTTTACGAACAGAGCATGAACAGGTTAGACAAAATCGTAACTCATAGGATAGAGGCTATCGCTCGAAGGATAAAGGATAAATCCGTTCTGAAGATTCGGACTGACGCGGAATCAATGCCCCCTGTTCTCGACTTCAGAAAATCGCTTATCTCAACTAACGGTGAAACACGAATTATATCAGAAGTGAAAAAAACTTCACCGACCGCCGACTTCGGGGGCAAATCCTTAGACGCTGTCCGTATAGCTCTCGCGTATGAATCAGCCGGCGCATCCTCAATCTCCGTTCTGACAGAACCTGAATTCTTCTCAGGCTCCATGGAGGACCTTCTGAACATAAAAAAATCCGTCCGCATACCGATCCTTTGTAAAGATTTTATTATAGACCCGTTCCAAATTTACGAAGCGCGCGCGGCAGGAGCGGACGCGATCCTTCTCATAGCGGCAATATTAGACCCTTATGAGCTGAAAGATTTTATCTCTATATGCCGTCTTGTCGGTATCGTGCCGTTTGTTGAGATCACTGACGAGTCCGACGCGGAAAACGCCTTGAACAATGACCTTGACCTTATCGGAATCAATTGCAGAAATCTGAAAACCTTTGAGCTCGACCGTTCAGTTTTTAAAGAGCTTTCCGCGAATATCCCTAAAAGCATTTTGATAATCGCTGAAAGCGGCATCAACGGCAAAGAGGACCTGTCATATATTAATGAACTCGGAATCTACTCAGCCCTTATAGGCTCGCTCTTTATGAAAACGGACGATCCCGGAGAGGCTCTACGCGGATTGCTAAGTGAGAATCATGACCGAAATTAAAATTTGCGGCATCACCACTCCTGCCGACGCGCTGCTCGCCTGTGAATATGGAGCAAAAATGATAGGGATGATATTCTACCGTAAAAGTCCTCGTTTTATCTCAAACAATGCCGCTGAAAAAATTGTTCAGGTTCTGCCGGAAACCGTTCTTCCGGTTGGAGTTTTTGTGAATCCTACGGTAGAAGAGATCAGTTCGGCAATTGACGCCACCGGAATCAGGGCTTTGCAAATTCACGCTGATCTTGTCATCGAGGAGTTTGGTAAACTGGATCTGCCAATAATCCGGGCATACTCGATAAGCGCTGAAAACGATTTTGATTCCGTCAGGGGAAACGGCTCGGACTATTTTCTCCTTGATAATAAAGAGCTCAACAGCTACGGCGGAACAGGCAAGAGATTCGATTGGGAGATCATACCGTCCGGTTTAAGGAGAGACCGGATGATACTCGCGGGTGGCATCAATGCCGAAAACGTCTCCGTGGCTATCTCAACTGTCAAGCCGGCTTTTCTCGACATATCAAGCGGGGTGGAATCCTCACCGGGAATTAAGGATAAAATGAAATTAGAACAACTCTTCAATGCGGTGGAAAGAGCAAATAGTGGACTTTAAAAACTATAACTTGCCAGACGAATCAGGTCATTTCGGTGATTACGGAGGAAGTTTCGTTCCGGAAACACTTGTGCCTGCTCTCAACGAACTTGAAAGCGCATTCAGAACCGCATGGGTTGATGAGGATTTTCAATCTGAATTCGATCATCTATTGAAAAATTATTCCGGGCGACCCACGCCGCTCTACTTTGCGGATAAACTCAGTTCTATGTTAGGCGGGGCGAAAATATACCTGAAGCGTGAAGACCTCGGACATACCGGTTCGCACAAGATAAATAACACAATCGGTCAAGCTCTGCTTGCGATGAGGATGGGCAAAAAACGAATCATAGCAGAGACCGGCGCGGGTCAGCACGGACTTGCCGTGGCTACAGTCGCCGCAAAATTCGGATTGAACGCCGTAGTGTACATGGGTCGCGAAGATACCCTGCGTCAGTCTCTTAACGTTCGAAAGATGGAGCTGCTTGGCGCGGAGGTCATTCCTGTCGACTCGGGAAGTAAGACTTTGAAAGATGCCATCAACGAGGCGATTCGGGACTGGGTCACAAATGTCGAGGATTCTTTTTATATGATCGGTTCGGTTGTGGGTCCTCACCCCTACCCTCTTATGGTTCGTAACTTTCAACGGATAATAGGACTCGAAGCGAAGAAACAATTTGAAGAGATCGAATCTGCTATTCCGGCTGCGCTTGTGGCTTGTGTCGGCGGCGGCAGTAATTCGATTGGATTATTCCATCCGTTTCTATCAACTGACACGGAAATGTACGGCGTTGAAGGCGGAGGCAAGAATTTAGAGTTGGGAAACCACTCGGCTACCCTCTCCGAAGGCTCGCCTGGAATCCTGCACGGAAGCCTCTCGTACATTCTTCAGGATTCAAACGGTCAGATTTCCCCTGCGGATTCAGTCGCGCCCGGATTGGATTATCCGGGTTCGGGACCGGAGCATTCTTACTTGAAAGATTGCGGCAGAATACAGTACTCCTCAGTCAGCGACGCGGAAGCGCTTGCGGCATTTAAACATCTTTCAAGAACAGAAGGCATCATTCCCGCTATCGAGTCGTCACATGCCATCGCCAAGGTTATGCAAATAGCCGCCGACTATAAAAAGAGCGATGGTATCATCGTCTGTTTATCGGGCAGAGGCGATAAGGATTTTTCAAAAGAGGTTTCTGATGGAGAATAGACTCACAGCCCTTTCTCAAAACAGTGATATGGCCGATGGCACTCTTCTGGTCCCTTATATGGTTGCGGGATATCCCACGCTTGAAAGGTCGCTTGAGGCGTTTGAACTCTTCGCAGAGGAGGGAGCTGATCTGATTGAAATAGGCATCCCGTTTTCCGATCCGTTAGCGGACGGCGTGGTCATTCAAGAAGCATCGAATCGATCTCTGAATAACGGCACCGACCTTGACGATATATTTAGCTTGGTCAAGTCGCTTAGAAAAGTTCATGAAGTTCCGCTCGTATTGATGGGATACACCAATCCTGTCTATAAAAGGGGAATATCAAAGTTTTTTTCAGAATGCGCCGAAGCAGGAGTTGACGGCGTAATCATACCCGATCTCGCTCCGCAGGAATCGGAAGAATATCTGAAATCCGCGAGGGAAAACAACATAAGTGTCATTTTCCTCGTTGCGCCGAATACAACAGACGAAAGGATCAAGCTGATCGCTGAACTCTCCACCGAATTCATTTACTGTGTCTCGGTTTTCGGCGTCACCGGGCAACAAATTAATCTGCCGGAGGACTTAAAGGAATATTTGGAGAGAGTGAAACGGCTGTCCCGTAGAAAAATATTAGTGGGATTCGGAATTAATTCAAAAGAGTCGGCTCTTAAACTTGCGCCGTATTCCGACGGCATAGTCATCGGCAGCGCCTTCGTAAAGTTATTAAGCAGTGATGATGACAACTCCATAAACGAGTTAAGGTCATTTTTTAGGGATATTAGACAATCACTCCGTAAGTGAGATAAATGATGGAACGGATTAAAGAAATAAGGAATGCGATCGATTCAATTGACGCCGATCTCTTAAAACTCCTCAACGATAGAGCTCAATTGGCGATTGAATTAGGAAAACTCAAAAATGATCTTGGGTTAGCGATATACGACCCTGTGAGGGAAAGGGAAATCATTGACATGATGCTCGATGAGAATGAGGGACCGTTAGATGATAAAGCGGTTGTAGGTCTCTTTCAACGGATAATTGATGAATCACGAAGAGTAGAGAAATTCTCAGTATCAGCCCCAAAAAAGACCACAGAAAATAAAAAAAGAGAATTTAAATGATTATAGTAATGGAATTAGGTACAAAAGAGAGTGATATTCAGGCGGTTATATCCAAAATAACCGGAATGGGTCTCGATATTCACCGTTCTGACGGAGTTGCTCAGGTTGTTATAGGAGCGATCGGGCTGACAGGCGAAGTAGAACTCAATGATTTCAAAATGATGCAAGGGGTCAGTAACGTAGTTCGTATATCTGAACCTTATAAACGGGCAAGCAGGGCGATGCATCCGGAAAAAACCATCTTCAGCGTCCGTGGAATAGAGATAGGCGGTGAAAAGGTAGTTGTTATGGCGGGACCGTGTTCGGTTGAATCGAAAGAACACATTATGAGAATGGCTGAAATAGTCAGTAAGGCGGGAGCGAAATTCCTTAGAGGCGGCGCATACAAACCGAGAACATCGCCTTACTCCTTTCAGGGACTTGGAGAAGAGGGTCTGATATACATGCGTGAAGCGGCTGACATGTATGATATGGCTGTAGTGACCGAGATTATGGATCCGAATCTGATTCCTTTGATGTCTGATTACACGGACATATTTCAAGTAGGTACCCGTAATATGCAGAACTATCAGCTGCTTAAGGAACTGGGTAAATCAAGAGTGCCTGTTCTTCTTAAAAGAGGACTATCGGCGACCATAGAGGAATGGCTCATGTCAGCTGAATATATTATGGCGGGAGGAAATAAAAATGTTATTCTGTGCGAACGAGGTATTCGTACATTCGAAGGGTATACTCGAAATACATTTGATGTCTCCGCTATACCTGTTGTGCAAGGTTTAAGCCATCTTCCCATCATTGCGGATCCGAGTCACGCAACGGGGATAAGAGATAAGGTCAGCCCGGTCGCAAGAGCCTCCGTCGCCGCCGGCGCCGACGGTATGATAATAGAGGTACATGATAACCCGGAAAAAGCGCTTTCAGACGGGGCGCAATCGCTCTATCCGGAGCAATTTACGACTCTTATGAATGAAGTAAGGATAATTGCCTCTGCTGTCGGCAGAACGATAGACTGATGTACAAAAATATTTCCATTATAGGAACTGGTCTGATTGGAGGTTCTTTAGCGTTATTGCTCAAAAAGGTTCTTCCTGATATCAGACTGATTGCAGTTGACCTGCCTCCTGTTATCCAAAATTTGCCCGAAAATTCTCCATTTGACGACCTATTTGAAACCAATGATATTTCAGAAGCTGTAAAGGATTCAGACCTTATATTTCTTGGTCTTCCAATATCGGGTATAATCAACATCCTCCCCCGGGTGATGTCCGATTCCAAAGATGGCGCGGTGATATGTGATTTAGGGAGCGCAAACGCAGCTATATTAAAAGAAGCGGAGAAAAATTTAATTCCCGGAAAATATTTTATCGGCGGTCATCCGATAGGCGGCTCTGAAGGAAAAGGTTTTAGTGACGCTTCAGCCGATTATCTTGACGGGGTTAAATTTTTACTATCTCCAGCTTCAAACGTTCCTGAGGATGTCATAACAAAGCACTCCGATTTTTTGACAAAATTGAATTTCGAAGTTAGTGTTATAGAATCGGTGATTCATGATCGTATCGTTGCTTATACCAGCCATCTCCCTCAATTTATCTCCACTGCCCTCGCTCTTGCCATAGGACAGATAGATAATACGAAAGAGACTATGGGTCGAGGGATGTACACAATGACGCGCCTTGCGTCAAGCCCTCCTGAGATGTGGAACGATATTATCCGTTTTAATAATAAAGAAATAAGAGAGGCGATCTCAGTATTTACCTCTGTTCTATCAGATATTGAAAAAGATATATTAGATGGCTCGATCAGCGAAAAATTCAACAGCGCGGCTAAATTGAAGAAAAAAATCAGAGGTGAAAGTTAGTGGATCGATTCGTCCATCCGGTCAATAAATTTTCCGGAGAGATTTCCATGCCGGGAGATAAATCGATATGGCACCGCGCATTGATCATCAGCGCCATCGCAAACGGAGAGACGGAGATAACCGGTAATCCTGCCGGTCTTGATGTTGAATCAACGAAGCGGTGCTTACTCGATTTAGGAGTGTCCATCTCTTCTTCGGACGGAAAAACCATGGTGAACGGAAACGGATTCAATGGAATGAGAAAACCTGAGAATGCGCTCGATGTCGGAAACTCAGGTTCGACTATCCGGTTGTTGTCGGGAGTTCTGTCAGCCCAAAAATTTGAAACTCTGATAGACGGTGACTCATCCATACGGAAACGCCCAATGAATCGGATCGTCACACCTCTTTCCCAGATGGGCGCTCATATATCTTCCGCTCCTTCGGGAGGCTGCCCGCTGGGAATCAAAGGGAATCCTGATTTGAACTCTATTACGTATGATATGCCTGTAGCGAGCGCGCAAGTCAAATCGGCAATTCTTCTCGCGGGTGTCACTGCCGGAGTTAGCGTAACACTGTCGGAGCCGCATTCTTCCCGCGACCATACCGAAATTATGCTCAGACGATGCGGGGCGATCGTTGAAAAAGACAACAACAAAATCAGATTAGACCCTTGCCCGGAATTGACCGCGACCAATTTCAATATTCCCGGTGATTTCTCCTCCGCGGCGTATTTTATAGCGGCGGCGATTTTAATTGAGGGCAGCGATTTATTAATAAAAGATGTGGGACTTAATCCTACCCGGATAGGATTCCTGAATGTCGTTAAGGAAATGGGGGCTGCCGTTGAAATCCATAATTCGAGAGAGGAATCCGGTGAGATCAGAGGCGACATTTCTGTAAAACATTCTAAACTAAATGCCGTGTCCATAACGGCAGAGACCGTTCCATCCATTATTGATGAACTTCCGCTCATATCCGTCTTAGGAGCGAAAGCGGAAGGCATAACTACCGTTTCCGGCGCGGGAGAACTGCGGGTTAAGGAATCCGACCGGATTTCGCTGCTCATAAAAGGTCTTCGCTCAATAGGCATAGAAGCTGAGGAATTTGAAGACGGCTTCTCCGTTCGGGGAAATCAATCAATTATTGGCGGGGAGACAGATACAGGTGGAGATCACAGAATGGTCATGACCTTCGCTATTGCAGCTCTCGCGTCAAAAAACGGCATAACTGTTCGAGACGCCGAATCTTCTTCCGTGTCATATCCATCGTTTTTCAACGAATTAGACGAACTCGGTTCAAATTGAACAGATAATGAAATTCGGTATACTGAAATATTCAGATCGGAAATCGCTTTCCCCCGTGTTGCATACATATTTCATGGAACGGTTAGGCATCGACGGTGAATTCAAGACCTTCTCCGTTCCTCCTGATGAATTGGAAACATTTATTCTGAAAAGTCGCGACGATTCCCTTGACGGCTTTAATGTGACCACGCCGCACAAGGAGAAGATTATCCAATATCTGGACGAATTGACGCCTGAAGCAGAAGCGGTAGGCGCGGTAAACACGGTCGCTGTCCGTAAGGATAAACTGATCGGTCACAACACCGACATAATCGGTTTCCGAAAAGCTTTGAACGAATTAGGCGAAATTGTCGAGAGGAAAGAAGTTCTCCTGTTCGGCGCGGGAGGCGCAGCCAGAGCCGTTGTATATTCACTCAGCGCAATGGACGTTTCTGTCATATATGTAGTGAATCGGACAATGAAGCACGCTGAATCGCTCGAAGAAGTTATTCAGGACGGCAAGAGAACCAAACTAATTGTGATCAAAGATTTAGATTCGCTATCGGAGGAAATCAAGTTGGCTATAAACTCTCTTAGCCATGGAGTCTTTCGACCTGAACTACTGACTAACCTTCCCGATTTGAAACTCCTTTACGATTTGAATTATGGCGCAAACGCTCTCGACCCATCAATTTTAAACGGTTCATACCGGTATTCAGAGGGAATGAGCATGTTGGTACATCAGGGCTTTGAATCACTGAAATTTTGGATGCAAAAAGATTTGCCCGATGACGGGTTAACTGATTCCGCAATTAGAAAATTACACGGAGTAATTGAAAGTGAGTAATATCAGATTTCTTACAGCCGGTGAATCCCACGGCAAAAGATTGGTGGGGATTATCGAGGGTATTCCCGCCGGATTGAAAATATTGGTGAAGGATATTAACAAAGATCTCGCCCGCCGGCAGCTCGGATACGGCAGAGGCGGAAGAATGAAAATAGAAAAAGACCGCGCCGAAATTATATCAGGCGTGCGAAACGGGCTTTCGATGGGCAGTCCTATATCGCTTACGATTGAAAATAAGGATTGGGAGAATTGGAAAGAGATAATGGCTTCCGAAGTGATGCCTTCCGTTCCCGAAGCTGTCACCATACCCAGACCGGGACACGCGGACCTTGCCGGGCATTATAAATACGGACACGACGACCTGAGAAATGTCATTGAACGTTCCAGCGCGAGAGAAACCGCCATGCGCGTCGCTCTCGGCGCGATAGCCAAACTGCTGCTGAAAGAATGCGGAATATCTATCGGGAGCCATGTCCTCAGTATAAATCAGGCGTTCCTCTCCTCCCGCGATGAGGAGCTTTCGGCAATCACCATCAATAAACTCGCTGACAGCTCCCGCGTTCGTTGCATCGAAAAGGAATCTTCGGAACGAATGGTCAACGCAATCAAAGAAGCTGTAACTAAAAAAGACACGGTAGGAGGAGTATTCGAAGTCATAGCCGACGGCCTGATGCCCGGATTGGGCAGTTATGTTCATTGGGACAGGAAACTCGACGGAAAACTCGCTCAATCAGTGATGAGCATACCGGCTATTAAAGGTGTTGAAATCGGACCGGCATTCGATAATGCCGCGCTCTTCGGCTCGCAGGTTCATGATGAAATACTACCGGAAAACGGAACGTATATCCGAACCTCCAACAGAGCCGGCGGACTCGAAGGCGGAGTCACGAACGGAAAACCGATTGTCGTTAGAGCGGCAATGAAACCTATCTCTACGTTAAGGCAACCGCTGAAATCCGTTGATCTTGCGACCGGTAAAGAAGTCGATTCACGATACGAACGTTCAGACGTGTGCGCAGTCCCCGCTGCCGCGGTAATCGGCGAATCGATGGTCGCTCTAACTCTCGCCGATGCTTTATTAGAAAAATTCGGCGGCGATTCAATGAAGGAATTGCTCTCCCGTGTCAAGAGCTGACAACATATTCTTAGTAGGTTTCATGGGAGTGGGCAAAAGCGCGGCAGGTAAATTACTCGCCGAAAAACTTGAACATGATTTTTTTGAGACCGATTCTCTTGTGGAAAAAACCGCCGATAAAGACATCAATCAGATTTTTAAAGATTCAGGTGAATCTGTTTTTAGGGCGGTTGAAACTACCGTTCTTAAAAAAGTGAGTATAGAGCGTAACGCCGTAATATCTTGCGGCGGCGGAATAATATTGCGTGAGGAGAACAGAAAGATAATGTCCGAATCCGGAACCACTGTTTTTCTGAACGCCTCACCCGAGACACTTCTGTCCCGTCTGATCGAATCCAAAAACAGTAGACCTTTATTAGATGGACTTTCTGACCCGGAAAAACTCGACAGGATAAACGGGATGCTCGCGGAGCGGATTCCGCTCTACCGGAGAAGTGATCTTATGATAAACACAGATGATAAACCGACTGAAACCGTTGTGGAGGAAATTATCGAGAGGCTGACCGACTTTCCGGCACAGGTGAAAGTTAAACTCGGGGAGCGGTCATACCCGATTCATATCGGAAGAGGCATCTCCTCAAAAATCGGTACTGTTGTTTCCAACCTGAATTTCGGTAAGAAGATAGGCATTGTTACCGACGAAAACGTATCCAAACTGCATCTCGACACTATAGCCGATAACCTTTCCAGCGCGGGATTCGAGGTTTTGAATGTGAAGATTCCGGCGGGTGAATCCTCTAAATCTCTTGTTGTCATATCAACTCTTTATGATAAATTTTTAGAAGGACATTTTGAAAGGAATTCCACCATTATAGCGCTTGGAGGCGGAGTTGTGGGGGATGTTACCGGATTTGTCGCGGCTACGCTCCTAAGAGGAATAAACTTTGTGCAGGTTCCCACTACACTGTTGGCGCAGGTAGATTCGAGTGTCGGCGGTAAGGTGGGGATCAATCACCGATTGGGTAAAAACTTGATCGGTTCCTTTTATCAGCCGAACGCGGTCATCATCGACACCGAATTTCTTTCTACCCTTCCCCGAAAAGAGCTGATGTGCGGCATGGCGGAGGTGATTAAATACGGATTGATTCTCGATAGCGGCTTCGCAAAACACATTTCAACCAACTTTTCAAAGATCATTGTACTGAATGACCCTGATTTGACCCTGAATCTTATTAAACGGTGTGTCGAACTGAAGGCTGAAGTGGTAGCAAAGGATGAGCAGGAAAATGGATTACGGCGAATTCTTAACTTCGGTCACACTTTCGGGCATTCCGTAGAGGCTATCCTGCCACGAGGAAGCATTACGCACGGAGAAGCCGTTGCGTTCGGAATGAGAGCCGCCATCCGGCTTTCGGAATTGCTTGAACTCCTTTCAAAAGACCAATCGGAAGAAGCATTGAAATTGGTGGAAAATATACCTATTGACAGGTCAATTAAGGAACTGACCGTCAGCGACATGATGGACGCCATGAATTCCGACAAAAAAGTCAAGGACGGCGAGATTCATTTTGTACTTCTTGATAAGATCGGAAACGCCGTTATCAGATCCGGAATAGAAAACAGACTTATCAAAGAATCAATAATATTTTCGCAGGAATCAATATGAAAAGGATTGTTATTATCAACGGCCCGAATCTTAATCTACTTGGCGAGCGTGAACCCGAAATTTACGGTTCACAAACATTAGAAGAACTAAACCGTGAGATCGAAGAATACGCTGAAGGCAAGGATCTGAAATTGGAATTTTACCAGTCTAATCATGAAGGTGAGATCATTGATCTGCTTCATAGGTTTAGAAAAGATTGTGACGCGTTTATACTTAATCCGGGGGCTTATACGCATTATTCATACGCCATACGCGATGCGGTGGCGGCTGTCTCCCCTCCCGTGGTGGAAGTTCATCTCAGCGACATCCGATCAAGAGAAGAGTTCAGGAAAATCTCGGTTATAGAACCGGTCGCCGCAAAACAATTCTCGGGCGAAGGTACGGGCAGTTATCTGAAAGCTATCGATTTCATTCTATCTTTATAGAATCAGAGTATAAATATTCATCTGATTGTTGACGCGTCACAGTCCAAGAAATTTCTTTATATGCTCAGAAAGTTCGGGTGTTCTTAAGTATCCGTACGATTTATGGTGATTGCGCTTTCCATTCCTTCCAGAGCTTTGATAGTCGTTCGCCACTAAATCATCCCTAACCCTTACTCCCCTGTCGTTCGCCTTGTATTCGTCGCGGAGCGTTACGTCAATAGCGACAGGGTCCAGACGGTCAGCGTAATTCACCCAGCTCTTCATTACTATCGAAGGTGTTCTCACCCGTCTGTCGTATTTTCTCTCGTCGATTATCTTCCCTTTTACGGGTGAAAATCCCAATGGGGAACCTATCGTAACAAAGTGCGAAACCTTCAGATTCTCGCCGCTTCGTCCGATATCCCTTAAAACGTCATACGCTATTATCGTTCCCATCGAATGAGCTATCAGCATCAGCTGATTACCCTTCTCCGCGAGGATCTCCTTCTTCAATTCATTCCGCAGAATATCTTTAGTCCTGCCCTTTTTACCCTCACGGCTGTAGATGAAACGTTTCTCATCGTAGTAAAATGCCAGATCTTTCAGTTTCTTTTCCAACAACCAGTCCGAGAGCTTGTCCATTCCGATCCGTTTCCTGATCTTATCAATTCCGCTGCCTATGAACCCAAGCGCGGAAGAAAGCATAGCATCCTTCCACGAATCATTATAAGTTTTGAGAGCTCCTTTCCTCGCCGGAATATAAGGTTCGTTGTTGTACAGATCATCAAAGGTATATCTGTATTTTCTATGAACGGGATAGGCGTACAAAAAATCCGCCCAGTGAACCATACGAAATGCAAAGACGGCGTTTTTTCGACGGCAATTCTTCTCCAAACCTTCCTTGATGGATCTCTTCCACCATCCCGTGATTATCTCTTTTTTAGGCTTATTAGCCACCTGAATAAGCATTCTTTTTTTATATCTTTCAAAAAACAGTGACATGACTTTGTCAATGATATGTCCCAAAACGTCCCGTAATGCCTTTTCGGGACAATTTCACTATTCACTGCTAAAACCAGCAAAGCCCTGATAACAAAGCGTTACCAGGGCTTTTAAGGGTACGCCCGTCGCGAGTCAAACGCGAAACCTACGGCTTAGAAGGCCGCAGGCACCAGATATTTAAGCATCATGAGAGTTTTATCAGATTCCCTTTCTAACATTTAAAAAAGGGGTAATTGATCAATCCCCTTTTTGTCGTTCATTTTATCAGGCTACTTTGAATGAGATAGCCAGATCTTTTGGAATATCTAAAGAGAGTGTGATCTCTCTTCCTATCCTCCTTAAACATTTGGATATAGTTGATGGTGAACTGTTGAAGAGCGATGAGAGCTCCTTCACCTGATAACCTTCCATTCTTCTGATGAGAATAGATCGGTCTCTCTCCGATAGGCCTGTTAAGAAGTTCTTAAAATCTATCTTGAAGGCGATATCATCAGCAAGTGGGATGTTTCTTCTGTGGAAGGAGCCCATCAATACATCATCTGTACCTTCTGATCCACTCAGGTGCAATAACTTAACGTCATCATTGTAGTATCTCAACCTTGAATAGACATCCTTGGTTCCGTTATATCCTTTATTACCAAAATGCCGAAGCTTGCAGCGTCTGAGTTCACCGGCCCTCAGTTGCATGAAATTTACCAACTCCCCGACAGAAAGTTCATACTTACGTGAAAAAGCTGAGCAGTATGTCGTATATGATAATGAGAGGATATTTTGTTTAAGATCCTTATCTCCTCTTGATATCCTGTCAGCGTGTCTATCCAAGTGGGCGTACATTTCCATATATCCCATGATAGTCTCCTCTGGTTTATGAATCATTGATTTGAGGAGACTTTCAGATGGGTCTTAGATCATTTGGGCCTCCTTACGGTGTCTATTCTTCGTTTCTTTCTTCAATTAATACCTCGCGAGCTCGCGTTTAAGCTTCTCTGTTATTTTCAGCTGGTGTAACATGAATAAGAGGATCAAGGAGCTTGTCGAGCCTCCTTGGAGCTTCTACAGCTAAATTATAATATTAGGTCATTAACCTGATCTGGCGGACTGATCAATCTTCCTCTAAATAACGATAAAGAGTGGATTTTGAGATATCCAGAATTTCACAGATATCACCGATTGAATTTGACGGATCGTCGTGCAGAGACTTCGCCAGAGCTATCTTCTTTTTATCCATCTTTTTGGGTCTGCCGCCTACCTGACCTCTTGAACGGGCAGATACGAGTCCAGCCAATGTTCTCTCGCGAACGATTGATCGCTCAAACTCCGCCAATGCGCCAAAGATGTGGAATATCAATTTACCACCCGATGAGGTAGTGTCAATATTCTCCATGATGCTCTTGAAGAAGCAGTTACGATCATCCAACTCTTTGACGACTTCGATCAAGTGCTTCAGTGACCTTCCCAAACGATCCAGTCTCCATACTACTAACGTGTCACCCTTTCTTATAATTTTAAACAGTTCTTTAAGGCCATCCCTCTCTTCCTTGGCTCCTGACATAGTATCCCGGATGATCTTTTCACAGCCTTCGTTTTTAAGCACATCTATCTGAAGGTCGAAATTCTGATCTTGCGTGGATATACGAGCGTATCCGATTTTCATAATACCTCCTGAAAGTTGATTGAATAATTGAAATGAAAAAGAGAAAATTCCCTTTACATAATACATATACGGTATTATCAGGTGGATTTACGCGATGGAACGTTTGATCAAGCTAGTAGAGGTAGGTTCCCAAAAACGTTAAATGCTCGAGGTTTTGGGAACTTGATTTAGAGACGGGTTTTGACACCGATTTTGAGGTTTTGGGAAGGGTTTAACGGAAGGTCACTCAAAGTGCCAAAAACGACCGTTTTTAAGACCACTTCAATGTGGAT
>JACZYG010000034.1 GCA_022571215.1 Fidelibacterota bacterium
ACGCTATTATGTATGTCTTTTGATTGAAATATGTCAGTCATTAGAAGTGAAATATAGGAGATTGGGTGGATGATTCGACAGAAAATGCAAAAAGTCACCAATAATGGCGACCAGTCTCCTTTGGCTCCCCTTACGGTGCCAAAACACAAACTTTTATTTTCAATTTGATGTAGTGCTAGTGCATATTCCGGGGAAGGGTATGTGTTTAGTGAATAAGAGGGATCTCAAAAACTATGAAGAAAATTGCTTGCTGTTACGAATACAATAAAAAATAAATTGGAATTCCCATAAAGATAAGTAAATAGTACGTTTCGTTAAAGAGACCTAAAATAGTCATAAAGGTAATATTAATAAGTACTTGACAAAGTATTTATTTTATTGTAAAATTTTTTTTGTATTATCATTTTAATCTTGTGGGGAGGAATCATGAAAACATTATTGGTGTATTCGGTGTTCGGCGTCAGCTGAAAGTGGACAATAAAGGCGTGATTTCGTAAGTTATACTTATTCATAATTTATTTTAGTAGATATAATTTTGAGGAAATATCTCATTCACGATTATGCCTATAGCATCACTTCAAGCTTTAAACATTAAATTCTCAGAAGAGAATTGCCATATTTTCAAGATAGAAATATGCCCTTTTATCGGATAGTTTAGGAGAAAAAGCTACATTTCTTTAAGGGAGTTTGAAAACAAGAGATAAAGTTAAATCAAAGAGGAAGGAAAGAGATATGATAAAATCAACCGCAAACATGACAATTGTGCTAGTCATCATGATCCTAATTAGTACAGCAATGATCTATGCACAGAATCCTTTAGCCAAAGGACTGATGAGTGCATCTGGAGGAGTATCCTGGGTAAGTACGTCTTTTGATGGAGAAGATACAGGCTCTCTCTTAAGCCTAACACCGTCTGGTGGGTACTTCATAAATGAACAAGTTCAAATCAACGTCGGACTCAGCTTCGTGAACATCTCTCCACCGACGGGGGATTCATTTTCGTTCACAACCCTACTGCTTGGTGGCAGATATTTCATTCCTCTTGAATTTGCCCCTGTATATGCGGGTGGATCATTCAATTACACGAAGTTTTCAGAGGCTGATGAAGCATCCAATAGCATAAATATTCAAGCAGGAATGCTACAATTCATCAGTGATAATTTTGCGATGGATTGGGGACTGGTTTACAACAAAGGTATGGGTGATAATAAAACTTCGAGCATAACTTTGGCGGGTGCTGTATCGGTGTTCTTTACCCTAGAATAGTTCTTTGTGTAAATATATCTCTATGAATTAATTTATTATATAACGGACAGGCAGTCAATGAATCACTTGTGATGCTTCCAATATTATGAGCGGAGTCGATTTTTAATGCCTCCAAGCAGGCGATTTCGTCCGGACGAGGAAGATCGTGTTGTTGAAGTCGAGGATGAATTTCAAGGGTTTTAGCTACTGTATAGCTACAGAGCAAAATGTCGTCCTCTGAGAGCGTTGGTATTAAACACTTCGTTATTAGATAGTACGGGTTCGAATCCCTCTCTCCGCTGATGCTCTTGGTATTCTCCCTAAACTATTGGTAAATGATTATTAAATTGTGAGGGGAGTTTTAATTCTGCTAAGCTCTTAGTATATTTAAGCATTCTTATTTTTTAGGAGGAAATCATGAAATTGATGACACCGCTACTTTTTGCACTTTCGATCATTCTCGTTTTCTCGTATCAGGAATCACAAGCGAACAACAATCCTAAAAGGAATGAAATCTTCGGGAGCAGCAAATTCAGCACAACTTTCTTAACGCAAATAAATAAAGTGAATAATCCCGGAGAATTTTATTCTATCCAAGGACCGATATACCAAAGTCGGATGTTTAATTCTTCTTTAGGTGAAAGGCTTCAAGTTGAGGATCTAATAGCGAAAAAAAAATCTCAAAGATTAAGATGGCTGGGACTCGGCGCCTTCTGGTGGGCGGCGTTTTTCGATCATTATCAGGATGCTATACAGGATAGGGGCGGTAAAAGCGAATATCTCTTCGGAGCGGATCACGATCAATGGCATCTTGCCAAGAATCTTGCTCATATCGGATACCTGACAAGCGGTTTTGCCGTGGGAATGGAATTGGAGCGGGGGAATCTCAAATTCCGGCGCCTTGCCTACCGCGTGGCGGGAGGAGTGCTGATTTACTGGTTCATACAGGTGATCGTGTATGACAAAGCGAGCTATGACGTTTGGTTCGATTATAAAAACGAATACAGGGAACACGGTCCCCTTATTTTCGATCTGAAAGGAAAGGATCATCGAATCAAGATCGCTCCCTGGGCTCGCCCCATAGTTGATCTGATCAAGGTTGCAGGGGGGATGTATCTGGTAATCAAGTATTGAATATTTTTCGCCCCGTACTATCACATCCTGACCTGTTCCCCGAAAAAGTGAAAAACCCCCGGAGCCGAAAATTAACAGATGGATAATGATTATTGAAAACATTAAACTTAGAAAGAAAAAGTGGGCGGACATTTGTCCTAATAGTAAGTAGTCAAATCGGCATTATGGGACTCCGTAGGAGTTACTTCGTAACAAACCGGGACATATTGGGACACGGAAATGGTCTCTATTTGGTCACTGATCCCCGTAAGTGACTGATACTTAGCATACAACATAGCAGTGAAAACCGATGAGTCTCCCGCCTTCGGCTGGACGAGGCATCAAGTCTGTAAACGCTGTGAATAAAGAGCTTGCTAAGGTTTAAAATATACGTTTGATCGTCTTTGTCTATAAAGAAGGATGTAATGTTTTTTTGTGACCTTTACTGAGGAATGACCGATGAGTTTACTGATAAAATATATGTCGGCATGTCCTTCCGAAGGATTGGTGATCGAAACTTTCTTCTAATTGCATTCAGCGTGGTATTCCTGCTATCGCAAGTCAGTACTAATCAGGGAGCGCCAAGCCGTTTTAAGCGTTGACTTGCTATTCGTGTTTTAGAATTCTAATTTCTTCTGCTACAAGCTTAGAAGATGAAAACAAAATGCAAGTATGGTCAGGATGAATCCTGACTCGCGCACATAAAATGAAAGGATTTACTTTGCGGTCAGGTCAAAGCCCTTACACGCACCATTTATTAAGGCATTAGAAATGAGAATAATCTGTGAGAAGTGTGAACACCCGCTCAGGGTGGATGATGATACCTGTATTTGCGCCAACAAATGCGCATTTTGTCCCGACTGCGCAACCGAGATGAACCATATTCGACCTTATTATGGCGGCGAACTCGTTATGCGCCCAAAGAAAAAATTCTAAAAATGAAGAATCTTCAAAGCGAATGAACTTTGCCAATGAATTCGAAAATGCGCTAAAAGCTCATCAATCGAATGACCTGACGCAAGCTGAAGCGTTATATAAAGAAATTCTTTTAAAGGAGCCCAACCACTCACTCTCCCTCCATCAGCTCGGGCTGATCAAACACCAAACAGGGGAGAGTGCCGATGCTGTCAAGCTCATAAAGAATGCCATTGCAATCGATTCAGCAAACCCGGTTTACCACTTTAACCTGGGGATAATTCTTAAAGAACTTGGAGCTTTTGATGAAGCGATTGTCTGCTTAGAAACAACGATCGCATTAAAGCCCGACTATGTGGAGGCGTATTATAATCTGGGAGCGCTTTTTCAATTGAGGAGCGATATTGAAAGAGCGGAAATATCTTACAAAAAAACCATAGAACTCTCTCCATCTCATGTCAGCGCATTAAATAATCTCGGAATCATCTTCGGTTATCGCGGAATGATAGCCGAGGCAAAAGAATGTTACGAGAAGGCTATCGTGACAAATCCCGAGATGACAAGAGCATACTATAACCTTGTTCACCTGTATAAGGTTTCACGGGGTGATGAACTTATTGAGTCGCTTGAAAAGATAAAGGAAAAAGATAACCTGCCAATTGAAAGCATAACAGAAATTCACTTTGCTCTCGGAAAAATTTACGCCGATTTAGAAGATTTCGATAAAAGTTTCGAGAATTTCCTGATTGGGAATCAGAATCGAGGCAAACATAAAGGAAAGAACTTCGACATCGAGAATTTTCATAAAGAGATTGACTCACTATTATCTGTTTGCGATATAAATTTTTTCAAACAAAAAAATGGTTATGGGATCAATTCCGAAATTCCGATTTTTATTGTCGGTATGCCCCGTTCGGGAACAACTTTAATCGAGCAAATACTCTCAAGCCACCCAGAAATATTCGGGGCAAACGAGCTTACTTACATCAAAGAGTTTATGAGTGAGATATTCGTAAATAACGATTCATCTTCGTTCGAAAACATGCTGGCATCGTTTCAATCTGACGATTCGCGCATTTATGCGGAAAAATATCTAAAACTTCTGAAGAGGTTCTCCGGCTCGGCTCTCAGGATCACCGATAAGATGCCCGGTAATTATGAACATCTGTGGCTAATTGCGCTGATGTTTCCTAAAGCAAAAGTCATCCACTGTATTCGAAACCCTGTTGACACCTGCCTTTCGTGCTTTTGCCTCAATTTTGAGCAAGGATATGGATTCACGAACGACCTTTCAATTTTAGGACAATATTATAATGAATACCAAAGAATAATGAGACACTGGCATAATGTATTGACAATTGATATCCTTGATGTAACATACGAATCTATAGTTGACAATCAAGAGGTTGAAAGCAAAAGAATCATTGAATTTTGTGGTCTTGATTGGTCAGATAATTGCCTTGATTTCCATAATAATAAACGTTCTATTACTACGGCAAGTATGCTGCAAGTCAGGAAAAAGATCTATCGCTCTTCGATCGGAAGATGGAGGAGGTATGAAAAACATCTGAAACCGCTACTGGATGCGCTGGAAAATGATTCACAATAATAAGATAATAGAAGGAATATCACTATGAAACCAGTTAGAATTTCACTTTTGATTTTTCTAAATTAGCTGATAGATATCTCACCCAATATGACAGATGATATAAAGCGACCGGTATTTATATGCGGAACCGGAAGAAGCGGTACCACTCTTTTAGCGCTTATGCTTGACTCACATCCGAAACTTATTTCCGGTCCTGAAATAAAAATTTTACAACCTACTGCTGATTTGTGGTGGCGAATTCAAGACGATTTGTTGAAGTTTTTGGCTCCCTATAATTATGACCTAAACGATTTAAACAGTAGTTTCAGGGTATTATTGTCTTCATTTTTCAATAAAAGAAATTTCCAGGGAAGGGTAGTAGAACAAACCCCTCTCAACTTGGAAACTATGGGAATTCTAAGCAATATTTTCCCCGACGCTCAATTTATTCATCTCATAAGGGACGGCAGGGATGTCGCATGTTCGCTAAAAAGTCAACATTGGGATTTTACAGGCGCGCCTTACGATCCAACGGAAAATTTTACTAACGCTGCAACTTATTGGGTAGAGCTTATCAGGCGAGCGAAAGAAGTAGCTCGGACATATCTCAACGATGCAACGTATTATGAGTTTCGTTACGAAAAGTTGGTATCCGAGCCTGAATTGGAAATGACTAAATTACTGGAATTTCTCGGAGAGCCGTATGATGAATCAGTGATCAAATATTATGAATATGAGCATACATTTTCTACGAATACGAAAATTCCTCAGGATGGGATTTACAAAAGCGCTCTTTCAAGATGGAAGAAAGAGTTTACAAAATCTGATGCGGAAATGTTTGATACGATTGCGGGAGAATTATTGATTGAACTCGATTATGAAAAAGATCACAGTTGGGTAAACTTTTGACGGATGAGGATTTGATAGTTAGGTAGTATACGAAGAAATAATAGTAAAATAATCTTAATCTCTTTTAATTTGTAATTGTCAGGCTTAGCTCTCTTATAGTAAAGCCCCGGCTTATGGGATTCCCTCTCTCCGCTGAAATAATAACAGATGATAAATCCCCACAGTAACTCTTGAGATTTAATAAGTTGAATAAGCGGAAAGTAAATTATACATTATGAGTTGTTAGTGAACTATTTAATCCCCGTTCAGACTGCGAGTCAATGTTGACGAAAGAGAAGAGTATAGCAAAAGAAAAGCAATCAAAATCTAAGTTATTCAAACGCTTCGGAATGCTCCACCGGAGCCCTCACCTTGTAATTCCCATTATACTGGTAAATTTCATTATCAGCCTTTATTTCCTGAATCAGCAGAGCATGGTAACGTTCGATGGAACCTATTACATACGATATTTTAACGGTGACTATCCGTGGATGGGTCCTTTTCCATTTGGATATCCGCTCTTCATTAGTTTTTTCAAGTTATTCATATCGGATGAGGTTATGGCTGCCCGTCTTGTGACAGCGATGTTAGGCAGCGCTTTATTATACCCTTTATCTCAAGTATTTATGCGTCTATTTTCTGAAAAAATTGGACTACTCTTAGCAATCGCCGCGATAAACCCAGTTGTGATACGCTACTCTACCCTGACATTTTCGGATTTACCCTACCTCTTTTTTTTGATGTTCTCTATGTGGATGTTTCTTGAGAAAAAGCTGCTTCCCGCGGTGATGCTCGCCTCGGTTTCATACCTAATAAGACCAGAGGGTCTGATATTTGCAGCGGGTTACACAATAATATTCTTTATCAAAGAACGGGATTGGAGGGTTATGCTCTATGCCTGCTCAATAATTTTATCCCTGATGTTGGTGTTTGCGGTTGAAAATTACAGCAGAAAAGGTGTATGGTCAATTTCCTCCAAGGCTTCAAATATTAAATTATACGACATCAAAGATTGGAGAAAGAGCGAAGAGCTGAAGTTCAGCGACAGGGAGCCGACGAAGACGGAGATTGCTCAAAATGTTCTCAAGCAATATCCTAAAAGACTCATGGTTCTATTGAACCATATAAAAACTTCCTCTACCTGGCCGATAGCCATCATAGGGTTGATCGGATTGATATGGAGACCGAATGTCTTCTGGCTTTTCTTCGTGCAATTGCTTATGACACCACTATCCGGAGCGAATATGTCACTGCGATATGGACTGCCATATTTCTACCCGCTCTTAGTTGGATGCGGCTTTTTTCTCAAATCATTTAATAAACACATAGATATGAAATTAACCACTGCTTTTGCCGCAGTCGTGGGAGTCGCTTTTCTTTTCAATCTAAAGTATCTACGGCAGCCGGAGCTGACAACACCCGACAACAAATTTTTCGAGCTGAAAGAGGTTGGTCTACACCTTAAAGGAAAAATTCCCGAGGACGCTGTCATCATGGATAGGAAACCGTATTTCGCGTTCTACTCCAAGGGCAGTAAATATGTGAGCATTCCCACTGCTTCGATCAACGAAGTCATAAAAACATCTTTGTCGGACAACGTGGATTACTTGGTTTTGTCTGAAAGAATAGTTAAAATTTTTAGACCAAAACTGATTCCTCTATTGAATATCAGAGAGCAGAACTTTGGTCCTTATCTAACCACATTCTACGATGATACGAAACAGAGAAAGGGCTACGGAATAAGAATATACAAGATCAATAAAGACAAACTACCAGGTTCTTCATTATAGTTTTATGTCGATTATGAGCTTAAATCTTACAGCAATCTGGAAGTTAATACGCCCCAAGCATTGGGTGAAGAATATATTCATTATAATGCCGGCAATTTTCGCAGGTAGCACCATATCCTCTGTTGATTATCTCCGAGCAATATCAGGTGTTGTGCTTTTCTCGATTCTATCGAGCGCGGTATATATTTTCAACGATATTATAGATTTAGAGAGAGACAAAGAGCACTCCATCAACAGGAACAGACCTATCCCTTCAGGAAAGGTCAAACCCGTTACTGCTTTTATCCTTGCGCTTATCCTTCTCTTAATATTTGTAGCATTCGGTCGGTTCTTACCTTCGGGGTTTCTTTACATTGGATTTTCCTACCTCACAATCAATATATTCTATTCATTCCTCTTGAAGAAGCTGGTGTTGATTGATATCTTCGTCATATCGTTTGGCTTCGTGCTACGGATTATTTCGGGAATAATACTGATAAGCACACCGATAACACACTGGATAATATTGCCTTCTTTTTTTCTGTCTCTATTCCTGGGATTTGCAAAGCGCCGAGAGGAGCTCATCCTATTAGGGGATAGTGCTGAAAAAGCCAAGGAGGTCCTGAGACATTATGATAGGCAAATGTTAAACTCATACCTGTCTATAACAGCTTCTCTCTCTATTGTCTTCTATGCCCTTTTTACCATCTCCGATTATGCGATAGCGAAGTATGGAACTGCAAACCTCATTTATACGCTGCCCTTCGTTACTTACGGTTTTTTTCGCTATTATTACCTTATCAACGACCGCTACGGGGGTAAAGCGCCCACTGAAATACTATTTCTCGATTTGCCTCTTATTTTCAACGTAACCCTATGGGCGTTCTCAGTCGTACTAATACTTAATATAGCCTGATATAAAATCTGCACGGACTTCATATTACCTGATTGTTTTAAACGTCATTGCCCGACCTCAAAGAAATGTGGATGAATTTTGAGTAGGTGACAGGAGATATTTTTGTAACCTCGATTGACAAAACGGAAGCGAGAGATAAAAAGAAAAATACAGTGAAATCATAGCGTCATAGAGGATCAAAAAATAATACGAGTGGAATCTCAGAAAAAGGTATGTTAATTTAATACATCGGCTGTTCTGAACAGCTGGACGAACCGCAATTAAGTCAAGCAGAACAATAAGTTAAACATTATACGTCATCAATATATGAAGGAAATAAAGCAAGTAATAAAAGAGTTTCTTCTTAAAAAGATACGCTGGTTTTTGAAACTTATTTTGCCAATTCAGCGGCGCTGGAGAGAAGGAATTAAGGGATATCCATGGTTCGACGAAGTGTGGAATGATCTCTATATTGGAGGTGTCCCATACAAAAAAACTGATTATTTATGGATTGTGAAAAATGATATCCGCGCCGTTCTTAATATTACGGCTGAATGGTTGGATGATACGGATTTTTTTAGCCGAAACAACATATCCTATCTGAATATTCCCGTTAAAGATCTTGCAGCGCCGTCTCAAGAGCAATTGACCGAAGCTGTTAGATATATTAGAAAACATATCAATCAAGGGGAAAAAATCTTAGTTCACTGCGCTAAGGGACGTGGAAGGTCTGCAACAATGATTTGTGCTTATCTTGCTCAAACGATAAATAAAACGCCTTTACAAGTTATGTCGGAAATAAAAAGAATTCGACCACTGGTGTCCATGAATGAGGAGCAAATCGGATCAGTTACTGAATACCTGGATAAAATTGATCAAACCTAATCCGCAACAGATTGGGACTCAGAAACGGTCGTAAATGAAACGCCTATTTAGTGTCCAAAAAAACGCATATGATTACTCCTAATCGGGATTTAATTGGTAATCATTTAGCTTGCACTGATGCATCGAGTCAAGTAACTTTTAAGCCTGATTTCGCATCACAATAATTAGGAAGATATAAAAATCAATGCCGTCTGAGCTTAAACGCAAACTCTCGGCCATAAAGTTTACGATATAGTTTATTATACATCCCCGATGCAAGAGGATGAGTATAAGGCGAGAGAGCGAATTCAAGGTAAAACGTCAATTGAATACCATCAATCAGGCATTTGTAAATAGCCGAAGAGACAAAGGGATCAGAATCAGGTTAAGGAGTCTCAATCATGATAAATCGTAGAAGGTTTTTACTGTTAGGAAGTGTTTTAGCAGTGTGGCCATACGGCTGCACCACGAAGAAACCGAAATCAACGGGAATCAGGGTCAATGATATTCATTCACAACTGAACGCCACGATTGTAAGCCGCATAGAGAATGTGGATTCGATAGAGTCTATTCGAAATGCCATCAATATAGCCCGGCGTGAGGATAAAGCGATTTGCATTGCGGGAAGTCGACACGCCATGGGGGCACAGCAATTCGCCACGGACGCGGTATTGGTGGATATGACAAATCAAAATCAGGTATTGGATTTCGATACGGAGAATGGAATAATTGAGGTTGGGGCTGGTATCGAATGGCCGGAATTGGTCGAATACTTACAGGCGGCGCAAGAAGGTCAGCCCCGGCAGTGGGGAATCAACCAGAAGCAAACCGGAACTGACCGATTGAGCATTGGTGGGGCTTTGGCGGCAAACGCGCACAGCAGAGGCTTGCTCTTCAAACCTTTTATACAGGATGTGGAGTCGTTTATTCTTATCGATGCCGAAGGAAATGAACTCAATTGCAGTCGAGATGAAAACAGCGAGCTATTTAAGCTGGCAATCGGTGGATACGGCTTGTTCGGCGTAATCGCCACCGTGAAACTTCGTCTTGCTCGGCGGGTCAAGTTAGAGAGGGTTGTTGAAATTATTGACATAAAAGATTTGACGTCCTCTTTTGATGAACGGATCGAAGATGGATTTCTCTTCGGCGATTTTCAATTTTCTACTGATATTGAAAGCGATGATCTGTTTCGGAAAGGTGTTTTCGCATGTTACAAACCGGTTGCCGATACAACGCCGATAGCTGAAAGTCAGAAGAAGTTGGCGAAGCAGGATTGGAGTAGACTTACGAAATTGGCGCACATCGATAGGAATCGGGCTTTTCTTGAGTATTCGACCTATTATCTGTCGACAGCGGGGCAGATCTATTGGTCCGATCTACACCAAATGAGCAGCTATACCGATAATTATCATGAATTGATAGATCAGCAACTTGGACGGGAGGTAAAAGGTTCCGAGATGATAACCGAAATCTATGTTCCTCGGAATAAGCTTGCTGATTTTTCGAATGACGTTCGCAGGGATTTTCAGGAGCATGATGTAAATCTGATTTACGGGACTATCCGGCTTATCGAGAAAGATGACGAAAGCTTCTTAGCGTGGGCAAAAGAGTCTTGGGCTTGCACCATATTCAATCTGCACGTAGATCATTCTGAGGCGGGCAAGGAGAAAGCTGCGACTGATTTTCGGCGACTCATTGACAGAGCAATAAAGTATGGAGGCAGCTATTTCCTTACATATCACAAATGGGCGAGCCGCAAGCAGGTGGAAACCTGTTATCCCCAATTCGTTGAGTTTCTTCGCCTGAAAAGAAAATACGACCCCCAAGAACGGTTCCAAAGTGATTGGTACCGCCACTACAAAGAGATGTTTGCTGACGTGTTATGAACCAACTGCATAGCAAGAGCGAGATATTGTCCGGGTAGTGGGTAATGAGTCAGAATTATACAGATGTGCTCATCATCGGAGCGGGTCCCGCAGGTTTGGCAACTGCGTATGCTCTCAAACAACTTGGCGTAGAATACTGTGTAATCGAGCGCGGGAAACAGGTTGGCTATGCCTGGACGCAAACTTATGATAGCCTGACGCTGCACACGGGGAAGCATTTTTCACACCTGCCCGGGATGAAGTTCTCGTCGTCAACTCCTTTGTTCCCGTCAAAAAGTAATCTATTAGATTATCTGTCAAGTTATGTTGAAACGTTTAAGCTGAACATTGAAACGGATTGTAACGTAACACGCGTAACTCATAATAATAATCGATGGAAAGTTGATACTTCACGAGATCAAAAGAGAGCGAAATTTCTGGTTGTAGCCACGGGAATTATTTCCAATCCATTTGTGCCTGCTTTTGACGGTCAAGAGAAATTTAGCGGCAGAATTATACACAGTGCGGCATATAGAAGCCCGAAGGAATACAAAGGTAAACGCGTGTTGGTAATAGGTATTGGCAACTCCGCGGCGGAGATAACAGTGGAACTGGCGCAAAATAATGGGATAGATGTAACCATTGCAGTTCGCTCAGGGGCAAATGTTGTACCGTTAAGACTCTTTGGCGTGCCTATTCAGTATCATTCGGTACTTGTGCAAAAACTTCCGCGAAGTGTGCGGGACATGATGGTCAGCGTGATGGAAAAGTTTACAAAAGCTCTAAAGGGCCCACCTGTTTTGCCGAAACCTTCCTATTCCGTATTGGATAGGCAGCCTGTAATCGGATATAAAGTTGTGAACGAAATAAGAAATGGGAGGATAAATCTGAGAGGCGGGATCAAGGAATTTACAAATGGTGGTGTGGTCTATGAAGATGGAGCTGCGGAAGATTTTGACGAGGTAATATTAGCGACAGGTTATCGGTCGGCATTAGGTATATTCGCCGGAAATATATCGCTTGACGAAAGGGGATTCGCGCGACGCGAGGGTATAGTCAGCTATGACCATCCGCACCTTTATTTTGTAGGACATAATTACAGTACCATCGGGGGATTACGCAACATCTATCATGATTCACAGTTAGCGGCACGTTTAATCGGTGAAAGGAATGCTGCGCTAAGAGCATGAAGTGTCGTGCCTTATAGCATCAAACTACCCGGCTGTAAGTGCCGCATAAAAATAGAAATGTTGCGAGAACAGAGTGAAAAACGATGGGGATAGTTCCACCAAACCATCGCTTTTCAGGATGACGGGTCATCTTGATTATGTAGCGAATGACCATGGTGGAAAAATAGATTACGCTGAAAAAAATGAGTGCCGTAGAAGTAGCAGGTTTAGTTATAAAGAAAAAACCTGATGCGCGGGTAAAGTCATAGGTAATCATGGTCATGAGCATTATGATGATAAATTGGGCTGGCAGTAATTGGTAATATGGCATCACACCGGAATACCATTCACTCATGGGAGGGAGCCAAGGCACATGATAGATCGCCACAAAAATTTGCCCGAGTACCCTGAGAATGAAGAGTATGAGGCAGCTCCAAAGGAGTATCAGGTAAATTACATGCATAACCGTCTCTTGAAAAGCGGCATTAATTGATCGGTACGGATCATTATGATAAGAATATTGCTTTGACATGACTATTTCAACTATAAAATCAGATATCACTAACCATATTTCTCTTTAGAAATGCAGATCTCAGAACCTATGACAATGTTAACCGATTACCTCTTAGGGGTTTGGACACTTTATTTAGCCTTCAAACTCATACGTGAAGGTATAGGTATTAGTCAAAGAAGTATCCTCTTATGGGGACTATCATTCTTCGCGACCGGTATCGCAGCAATAATCGGCGGAACGTCGCACGGGTTCGCGCTCTATTTTGGAACGGTGACAAGAGTGGTTATCTGGACAGCTACCTTGTATTCAATAGGGTTCACCAGCTTATTTCTTCTATCGGCAGTGATAATCGCAACTATTAAGAATCCGTTACGGAATTGGTTAATAGCGTTTACCGTTGTGAAATTTATTCTGTTTGCAGTCTGGATATTTTCACATCCGGAGTTTAAGTATGTGATTTATGATTATGTCCCGGCGATGATAGCAGTTCTGATATTACAGGTTTATGTAAAGTATAGCCGAGGTGATAGAAGCGCCACCTGGATCATCTCCGGCATTTTAGTTTCATTTGGCGCCGCAGCCGTTCAGCAAAGTGGATATATGCTGCATGAACACTTTAACCATAACGATTTGTACCATGTAATTCAGATGGGAGCGGTATTCTTACTCTATAAAGGCGGACGCTTGCTGAGAGACGCAAGTGAGCCATCACTGGAGCGGGAGTGATTGTGCTGTTGAAATAGAAATGAATGCCATCTGAAGCTATAACCGGTAGTATTATTTTGGATAATAACAATAAACCAGATAAGGAGTAAACAATGAAAAAACTAATCGCAGCTGTAATCTGTGTAATTACCGTTTTGGCTACAGCGGTTCAGCCGTCTTTCGCGCAGGATAACGCCATGCAGTTCGGTGTGAAGGTAGGTCTAAACCTGGCGAACGTTTCCATAGATCCGGATCCAGAAGGGTTTTCTTTCGACGCAGTCACAAAGTTCGGAGCGGGTGGAATCATGTTATATCCGCT
>JACZYG010000056.1 GCA_022571215.1 Fidelibacterota bacterium
TTAAATCAAAATATCATGGCGTCAGGCTTTCTTTCGGATATCCCGCCTGTCCAGATTTAGAAGATCAGACGAAACTTTTCGATCTCCTGAAACCGGAAAAGAAAATAGATGTCCGGCTCACTTCAGGATTCATGATGGAGCCGGAAGCTTCCGTCAGCGCATTGGTGTTTCATCATCCGGACGGTCATTACTTTAGGGCAGAGTGAAAAGAGCTGTTTGAATAAAATGGATGTCCACAGATGGATATAAACTCCGTGTGAAATTGGCATGATTCCTTTCTTCTAAGGCATTGAGGTCCTGTTATGTTGCTACACTTTGACTTTCATATCATTATCAAAAAATGGTTTCATATCGTATCATATATAATAAATTCGCAGAACTGGATACAAAAGTGTCCTTTTATAGCCAATCTACCTCTTAACGCGAAAGGGCCGGCAGTCGATTATTGTCGGTCTTCTCTAATAGAATTACTTGACAGCTGATGAATTATTGTTACTTTTTAAATAAGACCTAAGTTTTAATCTACATTCATAAATATGAATAGCCGGTGTGAAATGATAGGCTAACTTCGGGGGCCTGTATGAAGAAAACAGTCTGTCGCCTATAAATTCGGCTGCAATTCAGAGGAGTCCTTTGGCTCTGCAAGAACGTCTGACACGAAGGATGTTCGAATAGCTTTTACCGAGGTTCGAAACTATATTACTACCCTCTTCACCGGGAATTATCAGCGGTGACCGCTCATCCACTGCGCCTATATATGCATAGCTGATTTCGTTAGTTCTGCTTGTCAGTTTAGTTGCAAATGAAGGATCATTTATTGAACGGGTATGAACTACGTTATACCAGCCATTAAAAAGGTCGCTTCCTTCCTGGAAAAACGGACGCCTTTCCGGGAAAAACAAAGCGAATGTGTTGTTAACATCAATTTGAGAGACATCTGACTCCACCTGACTGAAGTCCGGGTTGATCGTTCCCTCAATAGAGGTATTCGATGTGATCCTATATCTGATCCCGATTGACGCATCACCGTTAATATCACCATTTTGCAATGATGAGCCCGGGATGTCTAAATCTCTGAATCCCGCCTGTGAAGAAGTTATCGTAGGTAATATCTCGAAAGATTTTCCAGGTTTCACATTTTCGATCCCCTTCAGGCTCCCGAATTGACAGGCAAAACATGGGTCATCTTTACTGATAGCCGCCCATGAATATTGTTCTCTGCTCTCTCTCGGACGGATACGCCAGAAAGTTATCTTCCAGTCCTGAACGTTTTTGTCGGGAAAACGTAAACTTGCGAAAGGAATAGCGAATTCAACCTGATATCCCGTAGCTGTTATTTTCCCTTCTGATTTATAGACTATGTCAAAACTTGAATCTTTCCCTCTTTGTGTCCACCGCAGATCACCCTGAATTCCGTTCGGATTTGCAAATACTTCATATGCCCATGAAGCATCGCCGTACGTATCGAGTATAAACCCCACGAGATCATCTGAAAATATACGATCCCTATCGCGCAAGGATGAGCGTATGCTGGAAGGATCATCATCCACTGCAATTACGGCTATGTAAAGATTCTCATCATCATAGGTAATAAAAGCCGTTGTGGCTGATTGAGGTTTCACCATATCCGTCGGTTCCGCTTGCGTGAAGTTAGTTGCTCTTGCCGCCCCGATCCAGCCGACATCATTAAGATCGCCGTCAATAAGTATTGACCCGATGGTCTTACTGACATCAAGTAGAGGTTGAATATTAGGAACGAAATTATCTGTCTTGTCAACATCGGTTTCGCCTGCATAAGCCGAACCGGTAAATATCAGTAACGTTGGAATCAGTATCTGTAAGTATCTCATCAAATTACCACCTTTCTTTTGCCATTTTCTGTAACCCTTGACGGTAATCCCTCAATTGAACGATCATAATAGTCTTGCATCGATCTTGCTGCTCAATCAAGGAAATACCTCCGTTTCATGTATCGCTCCCTACTCGCTTGTTCTGTTTCGATAGTATGTCAAATTTCCTGTTCATTTTCGTGTGTGATAACCTCATTTATTAAATAGACATCTAATTTGGCAGATTGGTTGGCAATAAATCACGATCTAATGCTGCTATAAATAAAGTTGATATAGAATTTCCCGAAAATATAGTATCTCCGCATTTATCATCCTTTGTATGTTTTTATTAAATTCATCTGACTCTGTGCGACTCCAAATCGGTTTGTATAGTATGCCAAGTACATGAGTCATTCCCGATTTGTTTCATTCGCATTCTTCACTGTTCTTTAGATGAATCTCGGCAATGTGGACTCATTGTGTGACCACACAAAACTCATGATAAGCAGTCTCTCAAATCTAATTTCTCATAAACGTATGAGTTATGGTACACGAAAAATGTGTCTCATAAACGGTTGTTTTCGGGACATTGCGTGACCTTCCGTTAAACCCTTCCAAAAACCTCAAAATCGGTGTCAATACCCGTCTCTAAATCAAGTTCCCAAAACCTCAAGCATTTAACGTTTTTGGGAACCTACCTCCCATCACGTAAATCGACCTGATAATACCGTATATGTATTATGTAGAGGGGATTTTCTCTTTTCATTTCAATTACTCAATCAACTTTTAGGAGATATTATGAAAATCGGATACGCTCGTATATCCACACAAGATCAGAATTTCGACCTGCAGATAGACGCGCTTAAAAACGAAGGCTGCGAGAAGATCATCCGGGATACCATTGTCTGGAGCCAAGAAAGACAGGGATGGTCTAATTGAACTATTTAAAATTATAAGAAAAGGTGACACGTTAGTAGTATGGAGACTGGATCGTTTGGGAAGGTCACTGAAGCATCTGATCGAAGTCGTCAAAGAATTAGATGATCGTAACTGCTTCCTCAAGAGCATAACGGAGAATATTGACACTACCTCATCAGGCGGTAAGCTGATATTCCACATCTTTGGCGCATTGGCGGAGTTTGAACGGTCTATCATTCGCGAGAGAACATTGGCAGGTCCGTATCGGCCCGTTCAAGAGGCCAGGTAGGCGGCAGACCCAAAAAGATGGATGAAAAGAAGATCGCTCTGGCGAAGTCGTTGCACGATGATCCTTCAAATTCAATCGGTGATATCTGTGAAGTTCTTGATATCTCCAAATCAACTCTTTATCGCTATTTAGAGGAAGACTGATCAGGATAATGACCCAACATTATAAATTAGCTGTAGAAGCTCCAAAGAGCCCCGACAAGCTCCTTGATCTTCCTATTTATGTGACACCAGCTCAAAAAAACAGAGAAGCTCAAACAAGAGCTTACGAGGTATTAATTGAAGAAAGAAACAAAGAATACAAACCGTAAGGAGGCCCAAATGATCTAATACCCATCTGTGAAGCCTCCTCAAATCAAAAATCCATAAAAGTGAGGAGACTATCATGGGATATATGGATATGTACACCCAATTGGATAAACATGCTGACAGGATATCGAGAGGAGATAAGGATCTTAAACAAAATATCCTCTCTCTATCATATACTACATATTGCTCAGCTTTTTCAAGGAAGTATGAACTCTCTGTCGGAGAGTTGGTAAATTTCATGCAACATAGAGCTGGCGAACTCA
>JACZYG010000057.1 GCA_022571215.1 Fidelibacterota bacterium
CATGGCGGCGCTGCCCCCGTTACCCGCAATGATCACCTTTCCACCACCCGCGGATACTTTCATTAAGCTTTTTACCGCAGCTTCCAAGAGCTTCTTATCGACACTTAGAAGAGCATCAACCATCTTTATCAAATAATTATCGAAAAACTTCATCTTCCTCCCTCCCTCATTTCGGTACCTTCATAGATTCCCTCCTTCGAGTCAAAGCTCTAAAAGAAGGTCTTTAATTTTTATACTCTTCTTATTCTAAGGCGATCCATTCAATGATAAAGATATTCTAATATAATCAGATCAATAAATTGTGAACTGACAGGAATCTAAAAAACAAATATCATTGATTCAAGTCTCTTCAGAAGTCGAATTATAAAAGTCGTTTTCAAGCTGAGTGAATGGCCAGGGTGATAATTATGGACCTGACTTTAAATATAAACATTAATAAGTGTCCAATTTAATACCGAGAAACGCAATCGTTTTACCATATGGTCATATCTATAAGTATAATAATAACAATATGTTACGCTATATATATTGTTTCTTAGTCTGCCGACTCAGCCGCTCTTTCCTACTCTTACGAGTATAAAATATGCGGGCTTCAATTTATATCTCGAACGGTTTACGCTGATTGATTAAAACGATCGCGGCCGCGACGCGTAAAAATACCGATCCGCTATCCGTGCATCTCCCGACGGATGATATCAACGATCTTTCTAGCGGATTTCCCATCCCATTTCTCCGGTATGGAGCCTTTTTTCGCATATCCTTTTATTAATTTAACACTTTCGCTTATAATTTTTTGCGGGTCTGAACCTACCATGATGTTGGTCCCTTTCGTGACGGTGACGGGACGTTCGGTGTTTGCCCGGATAGTGAGACAGGGTACCCCTAGAACAGTCGTTTCCTCTTGCATCCCGCCAGAATCGGTCAGCACGAACTTTGCCGAATGTTGTAGACACAAAGAATCGATGTAACCTACCGGATCGATGATATGTAAATTATCGGAGGCGCTAAAATCGCCCGATCTTTGGAGTTCGCCGATGGCACTAACGGTGCGCGGATGTGCGGGAAAAACAACGGGGAGCATCGAACTGACTTCATTCACCGCGCTCATAATTCCGCTGAGAACGCTCTTGTCGTCAACATTCGAGGGGCGATGAAGCGTCAAAAGAGCGAAGGAATTTTTCTTCACGTGCAATTTCTCTATGATTGAGGATTTCATGGCAATGGGAAGATATTCAATAAGTGAGTCTATCATCACATTGCCCACAAAATGAATTCTCTTTCGGCTGATTCCCTCCTTAAGAAGGTTGTCGCTGCCCTCTTTGGATGTGGTAAAAAGATAGGTGGAAATTCTATCTGTCAGTATTCTGTTGATCTCCTCCGGCATGCTCCAATCATCGCTTCTTAAGCCTGCCTCGATGTGGGCAATGGGAATCTGGAACTTCACCGCGACAAGCGCACAAGCCAAAGTTGAATTCACATCTCCAACCACAATTACCAGGTCAACGGGTTCCTTGGATAAAAGTTTTTCATATTTTATCATCACATTCGCTGTTTGAGTCGCTTGAGTGCCGGAGCCTACGCCCAGATAGACTTGAGGCTTGGGCAGAGAGAGATCCTTAAAAAAAATATCAGACATGTTCGCATCGTAATGCTGTCCGGTGTGTACAAGACGGGTAGACGAATCAGAATAGTTTCTCTTCTCAAATTCCTTTAATATTGGAGCGATCTTCATAAAATTTGGTCTCGCTCCCACGATGAGATCTATTTTTTTTCTTTTCAATTATTTGATTTGCGATTCAATTGTAATTTCTTCTCATTCTTCATTTTAGTTCCTCCCGAACGCTTAAATTTAATGATAGTTCGAATTATTGTCCATCCTTTAACTTATGCTCCCGAAAATATTTTACCGTTTTGGCAAGGCCCTCATCGAGATCGACACCGCCTTCCCAACCGAATAGCTCCTTTGCCTTTCTTGAACTGATAGAGCTCCTTCGCTGCTCACCCGCTACCGGCGGGCCATGATGAACTTCGCCCGAATAGCCTGTGAGTTCCCTTAAGATCGAGTAGAGTCTATTTACGTCATCCTCGCTCCCTCTTCCCGCGTTTAGTATATGAGTCCCCTTTTCTCCCAGCACAAGAGTGTTCAGTCGAGCTATATCATCCACATACACATAATCTCTTGTCTGCTTGCCATCTCCATTTATG
Organism: Fidelibacterota bacterium; assembly: GCA_022571215.1. Lineage (GTDB taxonomy): Bacteria > Fidelibacterota > SORT01 > SORT01 > SORT01 > SORT01. Next base: position 2,206 of record JACZYG010000057.1, read on the forward strand.
ATTATCTCTTCGCCAGAGAGCAGTTTCGATGCAAATATAGCTATCACACCCGCTTCCCCGTATGGATTCTGGCGCGGACCATATACGTTGGCATAGCGTAGGATCGAATAATCAAGAGCGTACTCGACATGATAATAATGAAGATAGTTCTCGACGGAGAGTTTAGCGACGCCGTACGGTGAGACCGGGTGAGCCGGATGCTCCTCGCTCGCGGGATATTCTACCTGCTCTCCGTAGATCGCACCGCCGGTCGAAGCAAAGATGAATTGCTCCACATCGTTCTTCAGACAGTTTTGAAGCAGATTCAGTGTTCCAAGGATATTTACGCCTGCATCGAATAGTGGGTCCTGGGTCGATCTTCTAACGTCCATCTGAGCCGCATGATGGTTTACTACTTCAAATTTTCCCGATTCAAAAACCCTCGCGACCGACTCACTTCTAATATCGATCGTGTGATAGACGACATCATCGCGCATATTTTCTTTCCTTCCCCTGGACATGTCATCTATCACCTCGACCTGATGGTTTGCTTCGAGATATTTATCCACTATATGAGATGCTATGAAGCCCGCGCCTCCTGTGACCAGTATTTTCACCGGTCCGCCCCTTCTTCTTAAAGTTATACAAATTAAAAGTCATTGAATATACAATCGAATGTAGATGAATCAACTTGTATTTCTAAATAAATGTATACCATTACCTTAAGATCAAAAGAGCAGTCTTCATATTTACCGTTTACCTCTTTCTAGCGCTCACTCTATTCTTGGGTCCTCTTTTTCCATAATCTGTCGCGTGGAAACCGGTTCCCTTGAACCGTAGCCCTATAGGACTGAAAATCCTCATGACAGCACGACCGCATACCGGACAGTCCGGTTCATCATCATCATGGTTCTGGAGTCGATCAAAAAGATTATCACAGCTGTTGCACCTGTATTCATATATCGGCATCTTGTCACCTCACTAGTTTTTTAAATTGACTCAAGTCAAAAGATGAACATATCGTCTGTCACGTCGATCGCTTTGGGTAGTTTGATCAGCGTTGAGACTTCACTGAATACTGCCGAGGAGAGCTCTCCCAGCTGAGCCTTTACCCTCTCGATCTTCTCCTTGACGGTCAAGTACTCCTGACTGAGGCTTGATGATATGTTCTCATTAGCAAGTCTTTCATTGAACTCACTCTCTGTGAGCAGCTGTGGATCAGAGTATTCCTCGAACTCATCAGCCATCATCCTCTTGACATCCGATAACTTTCCCTCAAGCAGATTGAGTTCTTTCTTGAGCTCCATTGCGTCATATGAGACCTCCTCATGAAAGGGAGTTGCCGATACGGACTCTATCGACTGGAAATCCTCACC
>JACZYG010000017.1 GCA_022571215.1 Fidelibacterota bacterium
GGCTGAAGGAAGTACTTGCAGGCGATAAAGTTAGAATAGATATAAAAGTTGAATTCTTATTACAGAGGAGTGATTCAGTCTTATTTTAGGAGTACCATCTTCTTCGTTCGGACAAAATTGCCTGCCCGCAAGACTGATGTCGGGTTGGCTTGGAGGCGGTAGAAATAAATACCCGACGCCAAGTCAGAGGCATCCCATTTCACCGAGTGTTTACCTGCCCCTTTTTCTTCATCTACCAATCGTGCTACCTCTTGACCATTTAGATTGAAGTTAATAAGAGAAATATCAGACCGAGTTTCCAAAGTGTATTCAATAGTGACCTGCCCCCAGTAATTGGAACACTAGTTATGTTACACATTTATCTTTAAGATTGTACTAAAATCTTCAAAAAGGTCATAAACATATGAGTTGAAAACTAAAAATGGACTTTAAATGTCTCTGAGTATCAGCAGCTCGACGTTTTAGTTTTGATTAGTGGAAGAGGTTCCGTTCCAAAAATTAAATTCGACATTTGCCTGCTGAACGTGACACTGAGTGCAGTTATAGCGAATCCCGGTCACACCATCTTCAACACTTTCCTGTCTATATTCATTTGTGAAATGAGTTGGGGGAATCTTTGTCGCAATATGATCTTCATCCATCTCTTCTCCCTCTAAATGACAATCAAGACAATCGTTCGATTCTCTGTCTATACTGAAATCCGCGATAGAATGAGGCACAGAAGGAGGAGCGTTTTCATAAACTCTTTCAAATGGGGTCGTTTCACCCGGCTCTTCTTCGGGATAGCTGTTCATTCCCGGTTCACCCGTCACGAGACCGTCTCCTTCGAATACAACTCTCGGAGGAGTGCTGCACGTTAAAAGAATAGCAAAAGGCAAAAGCAGTAGAATCAATGAAATCTTCGCATAGCTCATATCAACCTCCCCGTCAGACCTTTTCTATCTTAACAGCGCATTTCTTGAAGTCTGCCTGTTTTGAAATAGGACAATAAGCGTCAAGTGTGACGTTATTTATCATCACGTCCTCATCAAACCAGGGGACAAAAACCATACCCTCCTGTGGCGTAACTCTGCCGCCGATTTCCGCATGGAGGACTACTTCACCCCTTCTTGATTTTATCCTGATTTTATCACCGTTCTTAAATCCCGCTTTCTTCGCGTCGTTCGGATGCAGATTTGCTGTTGCATGCGGATACGCCTTATACAGAGTTTCCACTCTCCGCGTCATAGTCCCGGAGTGCCAATGTTCCAATACCCTGCCTGTACTCAGCCAGAACGGATATTCTTCGTCAGGCAGCTCCGGCGGAGGCTCATACGGTCTAAACCATATAGTTGCTTTGTTGTCCTGCTTTTTGTTTCCATAAAACTGCACATCCGTTCCTGCTTCCACGTAGGGATCATATCCTTCTTTAAAACGAATGAGAGTTTCTTTCCCGTCAACTACAGGCCATCTAAGTCCCCTTGAGTTATGGTACACTTCAAACGGCGCAAGATCGTGTGCATGTCCGAGCCCGAATTGCCTGTATTCCTCCCAGATAGCCTTTTCCATGTAAAATCCCGCGCTTAGGGTGGCATCTGATACATCATAATCCGAAGGTATAGGATATTCTGTTGATGAATATTCGAATAATTTACCAAGTCCCAATCTCTTAGCAACCTCTATCAGCTGCCAGAGATCGGATTTCGATTCGCCGGGGGCATCAACCATCTTTTTCCAGAAATGTGTTCGCCGTTCCGCGTTCCCGAAGGCTCCCTCTTTTTCCACCCACATCGCGCTGGGCAGCACTACATCGGCAACCTCCGTTGACCGGGTCGGATACACATCGGAGACTATGATGAATCTATTTTTTTTCAACGCTCCTTTTTTATACCTGTTGAGATTCGGATACGCCTGAAACGGATTGGCGGTCATACTCCAGAAAATTTCCACATCCCCCCTATCAAGAGCTCTCATCATCGCAATCGCATGATATGAGGGTTTAGCAGGGATTGTACCCGGTTCAATATTCCATATCTTTTCGGTCCTGGCTCGATGCTCGGGATTTGCCACGACCATATCCGCAGGTAGGCGATGAGTAAATGTGCCGACTTCGCGGCACGTTCCGCATGCGCTTGGTTGACCTGTCAGAGAATACGGCTGGTTCCCCGGCTCGCTGATCTTGCCTGTTAACAGATGCAAATTATATATCAAATTATTCATCCATGTACCGCGGGTGTGTTGATTCACTCCCATCGTCCAGAACGACATAACTTTCGTATTGGGATTTCCATAGATCTCTGCCAACATTTCTAAATCAGATTTTGATACTCCGCTTATTTTTTCCACGTATTCAGAAGTATATTTCGACACAAATTTCGCATATTCCGCGATACTAATGAGTTCCGCTTCTTCTTTGAATTTAAAATTGTCTTCAAGACCGTAACCGATATTTTCTTTACCCTTTTTCAGCAGAACGTGTTTTTCTAAAAAGTCTTTATCAATCATATTTTGTTCTATAAGAATTTTCGCGATACCGTTGGCTATTGCCAGATCGGATTGAGGATTGAAAAGTATCTCTTTATCGGCAAATTCCGAACTGAGATTTGATATAGTCGTAAGATTTATCAGCTTCGCATTTTTATTATTTAAAAGCCTGTCCGTCATCTTCGAATGGAGTATCGGATGCATTTCCGCAACATTGGCTCCCCAAAGGATAAATGCGTCCGCATGGTTAAAATCTTCATAACTGCCCATCGGCTCATCAATTCCGAAGGTGGTCATAAATCCCGCAACCGCACTTGCCATACAATGCCGCGCATTCACTTCCAATGAATTTGAGCGTAATCCGCCTTTCCAGAGTTTCGATGCGGCATATCCTTCCCATATAGTCCATTGCCCGGAGCCGTACATCGCCACCGCTTGAGGTCCTTTGGTGTCGATAGTTTTCTTGATTTTTTTTGCTATCAGATCAAGCGCTTCATCCCATGTCGCTTCCGACAGCACGCCATCTTTATCAAACTTGCCGTTTTTCATCCTGATCAGCGGTTTCGTAAGACGATCTTCGCCATACTGTATGAATGGCAGTGAATATCCTTTGGAACACAGAGTTCCCTGATTGACGGATGATTTCGGATCACCTTTCACAGCCATTATCTTTCCGTTTTCAACACCCACCAGAACAGAACAGCCGGTTCCGCAAAACCTGCAAGGTGCCTTATCCCACTTAAGGTCTGTTACCGGGTTACCTGCAAACAGTTCAAATGGATTTAAATATATTGCGCTTCCTGCGGCCACAACAGCGCCGGAACTTTGCCTTAGAAATTCTCTTCTTGTAACTTTTTTCAATTGATTTTCTCCCCTATAACTCTAATTCATGGAATTAGCTTTATACAGATAAAATATACTATTAATCGTTTATCAAAAGACACTTAACTTTTGAAGAGAGAGTCTATTTACAGCTATTTTGCCTAAAAAACGCATAATAGGACTTGTGATAGCACTATTTAAACATTATGTTTGTAATCGGTTTTTATTGGAAAATTGTACAGATGGCAACAAGCAGATCTATTTATCCTTTGTGGGATCAAAGCAAATTCCATGATGCGTGCGGAACAGGTTTTATAGCTGAAATTTCCGGCGTTCCAAGTCGCCGAGTCATTGATTTCGCGCTGGAGTCTTTAGAAAAATTAACTCACCGGGGCGCCAGGAGCGCAGACAAGAAAACGGGTGATGGCTGTGGTATTCTTTCTGATATCCCAAAAGAATTTTTCCGAAAAATTCTGAAAAATGATTTAGGTTGTGACATAACTCCTAAAAAACCCATCGCAATTGGAATGATTTTCACGACAAATGATGAAAAATCCATGCTCATTAAATTGTTTAAATCCGGCTCCAAAAAATTTGGATTTGATTATTTAGGCTATAGGGAAGTTCCGGTCAATGAAGACGCATTAGGTGATTTTGCGCGAGAAACTTGTCCTCTTGTCATTCAGCTTTTTTTCTGTAGTCCCGAAAATCCTCGTTTAGAGCTGGAATCTTTGCTCTATCTTATGCGTAAATTTATTGAAAAAAAGATCGCCGGTAAAGGAGCCGCTTCGTATATCTGTTCGCTCTCCGCAAAAACTATCGTGTATAAAGGTCTTCTATCCGCTCACCAGCTTCGCAGATTTTATGATGATTTAGATAATCCTGAATATGTGGTAAAAGTAGCTATCTTCCATGAACGATACTCTACGAACAGTATCTCTAATTGGGCAATGTCTCAGCCCTTCCGGTTTTTAGCCCACAACGGCGAAATAAATACTATTAAAGGCAATCGGCTATGGATGCAGGCAAGAGAAGGTGAACTTAAATCGAATTATTGGGGTGATGACCTTGAAGTTCTAAAACCCATAGTTTCCAACGAGGGTAGTGATTCGCTTACTCTTGATAATGCGCTTGAGTTTTTAACTCGCAGCGGGCGAAATGTTTTTCACAGCATTATGATGTTGATTCCGGATTATTATGCTCATTCTCGCAATATTGAGCAGTCGTTAAAAGATTTTTTCATCTATCATGAAAACTTAATGGAACCATGGGATGGACCGGCCGCTTTAGTGTTCACAGACGGTGATTTCGTGGGAGCGAAGCTCGACAGGAATGGACTAAGACCGTTAAGATACACGGTTACGAAAGACGGCTTAATTATTATGGCTTCTGAAGCGGGCGTAATTGAGATTGAGATCGAGAATTTAGAGTATCACCGTCATATGGCTGCCGGCGAAATTATCTCTGTAGATTTAAACGGTAGTGGAATTGTGGAAAATAACGAGCTTAAAAAAAGTGTAGCACGGAATTTTCCTTCCTCTGAACTTCTGTCTGATAATGTTAAAATTATCAGTCACGAGGATACTTTCGATGAGTTTAGTCCGTTCGGATTACCTTCAGGCGGTTTTGATAAACACATTAGGAACGCTTTCGGCTGGGAAAAAGAGGATCTGAGCAGGTATCTTATCCCTATGGCGAAAACCAGTCAAGAACCGATAGGCTCAATGGGAGACGATACACCGCCAGCTGTTCTCTCATCAAGAACCCGCCCTTTCTATGACTATTTTAAACACACATTCGCTCAGGTTACTAACCCTCCGATAGATCCTATCAGGGAGAAGTTTGTGACAAGCCTTTATGAATATCTTGGCAGCGAGGCGAACTTACTTTCTGAAAAACCTTCATTCAACGGGGCTATCAGGATAGAAAGTCCTATTTTATCACCGCGTGAACTTTCAAGTATCATGGAAAACCACTCCTGGCTTCCCCATATAAAGATATTCAGCCATCTTTCCATTGATGGAAATATAAAGAATCAACTTGAAACTATAATGATTCAATGCGAAGAAGCGGTTCATTCCGGGAATATGCTGATATTGTTGAGCGATGAAGGGATAACTTCCGAGTTATTACCAATTCCGATGGCTCTGACCGTATCTGCCGTGCATCACCATCTTATTTCCAAAAAGATAAGAAGTAAGGTATCCCTGCTCTGCCTCTCCGGTGATATAGTGGAGGATCATCATGTTGCTTGTCTTGTCGCGCTCGGAGCAAGCGCGGTCTATCCTTACATGGCTTATGAGCTCATCAGAGAAGAGTTTTCCAATGACGATTGGACAAAAATGATGGGTAATTACAGGTACGCTCTCGAAAAAGGGCTCCTTAAGATAATGGCAAAATCAGGTATCACTACCCGAGCCAGTTATCACGGCAGTATGCTCTTACATGGCTTTGGTATGTCTCAGGAACTGTTAGACGATTATTTTCCTTCAATTAAATGTCAAACAGGCGGTATAAATTTAGGTCATATTGAAGCGGCAATCCGCGCAAACAATTCGAAGGCATTCTCAACCGAGTCGTCCCGGCTGAAAGAGAGCGGTCGTTTTAATTATCGCAAGAACGGTGAAAAACATGGGTATAATCCGGCTGTCTTTAAACTAATTCATAAATCGTCTCATGGTGAGCCTGTGGATGATCCTGGTATACCAGCACAGCCTGTGTATATACGTGATCTTCTTGCGATTAAGAAGAAAACCTCCGTTCCGCTCGAACAAGGAGAGGAAGTTTCTCAAATACTCAAAAGATTCGGAGCCGGCGCAATATCATTCGGGGCTATCTCCGAAGAAGTTCACCGCACCATAGCGAGAGGATTCAATATGTTCTCGGGAAGAAGCAATACGGGAGAGGGCGGTGAACAGCCGGACCGTTATGCCCATTCCAACCCCGATAAATTAGAATCGTGTTACGTAAAACAAATTGCGAGCGGAAGATTCGGAGTAACGCCTGAATATCTCGCGGCCGCAAATGAGATACAGATAAAGATCTCACAGGGAGCGAAACCGGGAGAAGGTGGTCAACTGCCCGGTCATAAGGTTTCCATGGCGATAGCAGTTATACGGAATTCTACACCCGGCGTTCCTTTGATTTCACCTCCTCCACATCATGATATTTATAGCATCGAAGATATTGCCCAGCTTATATATGATCTGAAGAAAGTTAACCCGCGCGCGCCTGTTTCAGTCAAACTCGTTTCACAACCGGGAGTAGGATTGATAGCGTCCGGGGTAATTAAGGGAGGCGCGGATATCGTTCTAATTTCCGGACATGATGGCGGAACCGGAGCCAGCCCTCTCGGTTCTATCAAACACTGTGGAATTCCGTGGGAGTTCGGGCTCGCTGAAACACACCAGGTTTTGACAGCCAACGGACTCCGGGAGAAGGTAACTCTTCGCGTGGACGGGGGATTAAAAAATGCGAGAGACCTGATGATAGCCGCGTGTCTTGGAGCGGAGGAATTCGATTTCGGGACGACCACTCTCATAGCTCTCGGCTGCGTAATGGCTCGACAGTGTCATCTGAACACATGTCCTGTGGGCATAGCCACACAATCCGAATCGCTGAAAAAGAAGTTCAAGGGTAAACCGGAAAATCTGATTAAATATTACTCAAATCTCGCTGAAGATTTTCGACGCTTACTTACTGAATCCGGATTTTACTCGATAGACGACTTAGTGGGAAGAACAGACATTCTTAAATTAAATCCAGATTTCTCGAAGTTGATCGCCGAACGCGGCATAGATCTCAGCGCAATAATCAATCCTCATGCCGCTAAAGGGTTACCCCTAAAAGGCAAAAAGAAGTATTATACCCCTTCCTCGAAGAGCGATGAACATCTGGACGAAGCGATACTTTCCGAATCCAGACAAGTCATTATGACTCATGGAAACTTAGTGTTGAGCCGAAGGGTTAGAAATACCGACCGTTCAATTGGAACTCGTCTCGCCGGAGAGCTTTCATTTCTTTTTGGAGAAAATGGGTTTAAAGGACATATCCAGCTGCGATTGAAAGGTTTTGCAGGGCAAAGTTTCGGAGCATTTCTCACAGAGGGTCTCGAACTGCGCTTAAACGGAGCCGCCAACGATTACGTGGGAAAAGGAATGTCGGGTGGTCTTATCACAATCCGGTTCGATAGAGCTATCAGAGAATCCCACCCTTCTCAAACTATTATCGGTAATGTCGCCCTCTACGGAGCCACAGGCGGAAAGCTGCTCGTGGCGGGTAAAGCGGGTGAGCGATTCGCTGTGAGAAATAGCGGAGCGGTCGCTGTTGTCGAGGGAACAGGAAGCAATTGTTGCGAATACATGACGAGAGGAACTGTTTTGGTTCTCGGAGCTGTCGGCAAAAATTTTGGAGCGGGAATGTCCGGTGGAGAAGCCTATGTCCGGTTTCGTGATGAAGAGTCTTTTGAAAATCTTAACGCTGAATTTGTAAGAGCTGCTGCATTACAGTCAGGTGACGAACGCATCGTTCTGAAACTGCTGCGTGACCATCGCCTGCACACCGGCTCTCTCCTCGCGAAAAGTATTATCAAGAATTGGGATGCCGAAAAAACATACTTTTATAAAATAATCCCCCTGACAATGGACATTATCAATTTCGACGAAATATACGATCAACAGATTTCAAATAGAATGAGCAGCCTGATGAACGAATAGTGTAAGTGCTTTTTTTGCTCTCCCTGACACGCTAATATAACTTGTACGCCCGACGTGATTCATCCACCGGTCAAGATGGAAATTACCCGTTATGGTATCCTATGACCATTTGCAGGTTACAAGGACCCGTTCCAAAACTTGAAATCGACTATCGCCTGTTGAACATGGCACTGCGTGCAATTATAACGAATCCCTGTCACACTCTCTTCAACACTCTCCTGTCTATATTCATTGGTGAAATGAGAAGGCGGAATTTTCGTCGCTATATGATCCTCGTCAAACTCCTCTCCGTCCAAATGACATTCGAGACAATCGTTGGTCGTTCTGTCTATTGTGAAATCCGAGATAGCGTGAGGAACCGAAGGAGGAGCAATTTCATACGCTCTTTCTATAAGAGCAGTCTCTCCCGGTTCTTCTTCAGGATAGCTGTTCATCCCCGGCTCTCCTGTCACCAGTCCCTCTCCCTTAAAAACAACTCTCGAAGAAGCGCTGCACGTTAGCATAATAGAGGCCACTGTTAACAGTAGAATTAGTTTAATCTTTGAATTATTCATATCAAATACCCCCGGTCAGACCTTTTCCATTTTCACTGCGCATTTCTTGAAGTCTGTCTGTTTAGAGATTGGACAATATGCGTCCAGAGTTACGTTATTTATCATCACATCCTCGTCAAACCAGGGGACGTAGATCATTCCTTCCTGAGGTGTCACTCTGCCCCCGACTTCCACGTGAAGAACGACTTCACCTCTTCTCGATGAAATTCTGATTTTATCACCGCTCTTGAATCCCGCCTTCTCCGCATCGCTCGGGTGCAGATTGGCTGTTGCATGCGGATACGCTTTGTACAGAGTTTCAACTCTCCGCGTCATAGTCCCGGAGTGCCAATGCTCCAATACCCTGCCTGTGCTTAACCAAAAGGGATACTCCTTGTCCGGCAGCTCCGGAGGAGGCTCATACGGTCTGAACCAGATAGTAGCTTTGTTATCTTGCTTTTTATTTCCGTAAAACTGAACATCCGTTCCTTCTTCGACGTATGGATCATAACCTTCTCTATAACGAATTACAGTTTCTTTTCCATCAACCACTGGCCATCTCATACCGCGCGAATTATGATAATCGTCAAATGGCGCGAGATCGTGTCCATGTCCGAGTCCGAATTGTCTGTATTCCTCCCAGATAGCTTTCTCCATGTAAAATCCTGCGCTCTCGGTGGCATCCGAAACTTTCTGACCCGTAGGCAAAGGGTAGTCTGTAGATGAGTATTCGAACAATTTGCCATGTCCTAACCTCTTTGCGATCTCTATCAGCTGCCATAGGTCAGATTTTGACTCACCCGGGGCATCCACCATCTTTTTCCAGAAATGCGTTCGCCGCTCGGCGTTCCCGAACGATCCCTCTTTCTCGACCCACATAGCGCTCGGCAGCACAACATCTGCAACCTCGGTCGAGCGGGTCGGATACACGTCTGAGACTATTATGAAGCGACCTTTCTTCAGTGCGCCTTTTTTATACCTGTTAAGGTTCGGATAAGCCTGAAACGGATTAGCGGTCATACTCCAGAAAATATCCACGTCTCCCCTGTCAAGAGCTTTCATCATCTCCACCGCGTGGTATGAAGGTTTTTCCGGAATCGTACCCGGCTCAAGATTCCATATTTTTTCTGTTCTGATTCGATGCTCAGGATTTGTGACAACCATATCCGCAGGCAGGCGATGAGTGAAAGTACCGACCTCTCTGCACGTTCCGCATGCGCTTGGCTGACCTGTCAGAGAATACGGCTGGTTTCCCGGTTCGCTGATCTTACCTGTCAGCAGATGCAAATTATAGATCAAATTGTTCATCCATGTGCCACGGGTATGCTGATTTACTCCCATCGTCCAGAAGGACATAACTTTTGTATCAGGATTTCCATAGATCTCCGCTAACAGCTCCAGATCGGATTTCGATATCCCGCTTATCTTTTCCACATATTCAGGAGTATATTTCGCGACAGATTCCGCGTAATCCGCCATAGTTATAAGTTCTGCCTCTTCCTTAAATTCGAAATTGTCCTCAAGACCGTAACCGATATTCTCTTTTCCCTTTTTCAACAGGACATGTTTTTCTAAGAACTCTTTATCGATCTTATCTTCTTCTATAAGAATTTTTGCGATACCGTTGGCTATTGCCAGATCGGATTGAGGTTTGAAAATTATCTCTTTATCGGCGAATTCCGAACTGGGATTCGAGATAGTTGTAAGATTGATCAACTTCGCGTTTTTGCTGTTTAAAAGCCTGTCTGTCATCTTCGAGTGGAGTATCGGATGCATCTCCGCAACGTTCGCTCCCCATAAGATGAACGCGTCCGCATGATTGAAATCATCATAACTTCCCATCGGCTCATCCATTCCGAATGTAGTCATAAATCCCGCGACGGCGCTCGCCATGCAGTGCCGGGCATTCACTTCCAACGAATTTGACCGAAGTCCGCCTTTCCAGAGTTTAGCTGCGGCATATCCTTCCCATATCGTCCACTGTCCGGAACCGAACATCGCCACCGCTTGAGGCCCTTTTGTGTCAATTGTTTTCTTGATTTTCTCCGCTATCAAGTCTAAAGCCTCATCCCACGTAGCTTCCATGAGCTCGCCACTTTTATCAAACTTGCCGTTCTTCATCCTTATCAGAGGTTTCATTAGACGGTCTTCGCCGTATTGTATAAACGGCAGCGCATACCCTTTAGCGCACAAAGTTCCCTGATTTACTGAAGACTCCGGATCGCCTTTAACAGCCATTATCTTTCCGTTTTCTACTCCTACGAGAACGGAACAGCCGGTTCCGCAAAACCTGCAAGGCGCTTTATCCCACTTAAGATCAGCTTCCGGATCACCCTTAAAAACTTCAAATGGATTCAGATATATGGCGCTCCCCACCGCAACGATAACGCCCGAACTTTGCCCCAAAAATTCTCTCCTCGACACTCTCTTCAATTTTTTCTCCTCCCCATTCTTTGAAACATGAATTAGAAGAAATATAACATCAGTGGCTGTTAAAAGCATATATCAATACAGCTAGCTGTTAGTCGGTGGAGGAAATATTAAGAGCTACGAGAAACACGTAGATTTAAATAGATGAAAAGTATTAAAAAGGGTTTTGTGAATTAATAAAGCCTCCACAGTGAATCGGAGGCTTTATTAATATAGTTCAGCTTTTCCGAACTAAAACGAATACTTAACCTCAAGAATCGCCAGTCTGCTTGTTGACGGCGAACCTACCATCTGAAACGCCTCCGTGTCAAAAAGGTTATCAATGTTAAGAACCAAAGATACCGTCTCGCTAACAGTGTAAGCCGCGTTAAGGTCTACGAGAGTAAAACCTCCGAGGGGACCGTTGTCGGCATAATAGGGATTCCCTGATGCAAACGACGGAATAGTACCTTCCCCTGCTTTTGTAGCAGACCATTTCCCCGAGACGAAGTCATATTCATCAACATGGCGCGCTTTAACTGACACTGCGAGTCCGTTTGTGAGAATGTCTCTGCCTTCTATCCCGATATGCCACTTTCGTTCAGCGGTGTTGAAGAAGAATCCTTTGTAAAAATCTTCTTCATCCGTGCCGATAGAATTCTCTTTTTGCTTATCAAAGTCTGACGCATCCACAAACGAAAAATTACCGAAGAGCTTAACGCTGTTATTCAGACTGTATTTCAGTTCCACATCGAACCCTTGCAGAGTTACTCCACCAAAATTCAGATAAGTCAGCAACGGAAGAGACGCGTCCAGATCGGTATCACCCATTTTAACCGCGTTTCCTACAGGAATAAATCCGCTTATGAAATTTGTGTATTTACTGATATAGTAGCTTCCGTCCACATATAAATTAGGCGAAGGTGTGCCTTTATAACCGAACTCGAACGTCTCGTTTATTTCAGGTTCGAGAGGGTCTATTGTTGACCCGTCAGCCAATGTAAACCCTAATCCGTTTCCCGCTTGATATCGTGAACCCGGGATGGCGATATACAGATATTGCTGCGCAATTGAAGGTGCCTGAAACGCGCGGTTCCATGTCGCTCTGATGTTCCCGTTTTGCAAGCCTTTCCAGACCAAACCGAAACGCGGACTCAATTGACTTTCGTAGTTACTGTGAGTGTCGAAACGGAATGCCGTTGTGAGATGGAAATCGTTAGGAAGTTCACGCTCTACCTGTCCGTAAAAACCTACCTGATTTACTGTTATATCCTCTCCTACTAACAATCCTGATATCGGGTCAATTCCTCTGTCTAAAAGCACCGTCCTTTCGCTTATCGGCGTTTGACGTTCCCAGCTGACACCTCCGATAAGATTTATCTTCTCGATCCGCATATTACCCTGAACTTCGCCGGCGACCGAGGTTGACTTGTCGACCAGGTTAGTCGCATTAATTGCATCTTCATTACTGAAACCCAATGCGGTTTCGAAGAGAGCTCTGATATCTTCCTGATAATATATATCTGATTCATTTTTCATACCATAAAGACGGGCAAAATATCGCGGATGTGTTGCGCCGATATTCCAGCGGTTCATCTTCCAATCTTTTATGATGTTATGACCGATATTCGTCATATTCCGGGATGAAAATTTATAGTAGTTGTAGCCGCCTGTTAATTCTAAATCGTTATTCAGTTCATAAAACAGATTACCGCTTCCGCGAAGATGTTTGATAGGATATTCGTTTCCTTCAATCGTGAACTCTCCAGCGTCTTCGGCTCCGTTGCCGTCATCATCAAACCAATATTTCCTGTTGTCATCCCAATCTTTGCCTGTCAGGCTCTCCGCGTTAATTTTATATGAAAAGGGTCCGGATACTCCGGCGTAACGACCTCTTAAATTAAGAATCTCGTTCTGACCTCCACCTATTACTATCGTTCCGCCCTGTGAATCTCTCGGATGCAACGTGATGACATTCATCATCCCGTTATGAGCGTTAGGTCCGTACAACGCCGAACTCGGACCGACCACTATTTCGACCCGCTCTAAGTCTTCTTTCGATGCTAAATTCATGTGAGTTCCGGAGAATCCGTTGCCGGTGAGCATACTGTTCATGCCATCGGTCATAAGCTGGAAACGATAGTTATACGCCGTCATAAAACCTCTCGCGCTGATACCAACACCGTCAATTCCGTTACGATAAACGTTCACGCCTTTGACGTTTTGAACAGAATTTGCGAATGAAAATCCTGTTCCTCTATGAAGCTCCTCGGTATATACTACGGAAATTGTTCCCGGCGCGTCCACTAACTTTTGTGGTCTGAGAGCGGCGGATACAACTACTTCCTCGCCCGAGATAGATCCTTTCATCATGCTGATATCGACAGCTACACTGTTTCCGCTGACTGTGACGGGCAGTTCAACAGATTGGTTTCCTATATGAGCCGCGATAAGCTCATATGTTCCGTCAGGAACCCCGTTTATACGATAACTGCCGTCCGTCCGTGTTGACGAGCCTATAGTCGTGCCTTTCAGCCATACATTAACCCCTACAATCGGATCACCGTTTTCTCCCGTGATAACTCCGCTGATGGTGCCGGATTCAGCGTTGAGCGACCCTATCATCACTACTGCCCACACCATAATTGTGTATAGTTTACTTCTCATTATTACCTCTTTTATTGTTTATTTTTATTATTTGCCAATTGCCAAAATCAATATTACTCCGTTTATCAGATAGAAAAGCCGGACGTAAATTCCATGTTGATCCAATTCCACCCAATCTGAAGTCCTCTTTGCTAAGCTGAGTATCTTTATGAAGAGCGGCAGGGTTATGAACGAAAGCAGAATCACCATCGAAAATCTTCCCGTGAAATATTCGGCGATTATCAGTGAATAGATAGCCACTCCGAACACTATCAAGCCGTTATAAGCTCCTCTTTTACCGAGCCGTACTGCAAGCGTTCTTTTACCGGCAGTTTCATCGGTCAACATATCCGGCAAGCTTTGATAGTAAAGGATGAAAGCGACCATCACTCCGGCAGGAATTGAGATCCACACGGCTTCAATGTTTGGGGTTCCTGTCATTACCCAATAGGAACCCAAAACCATGACGGGACCCATATTAAGCCCTACGAAAAGCTCTCCCAACCCCCTGTATCCGTAACGGATTGGTGGCGCTACGTAAAACAGACTGCTCAAAAAGGCAAATGATATTATCCACCATAAGCCCCATAGATTTAACGAACTCGTCAGATATATCGCTATTGCCGCGGCGGCAGTATACATTAAAACTATCGAGCTCAGTAGCACTTCCGGGGAGATCTTATTCTCCTGAATGACGCGTGAGCCGCCGATCGAACTTCCCGAATCACTGCCTTGCAGGTGATCGAAGTAATCGTTGCTGACATTTGTGGCAAGATGAACCAAAAAAGCGCCCAGATTAACAATCGCAAATCTGACCGGTTGCCAGATCCCTTCATTTCCTGCAAGCACAAAACCCATCGTTAGAGGGATAAGAGTCGCGATGTAAAAAGGCGGTCGACTTGCCTGAACCCAATCATGCCAGGTACCGTATTTCATTGGGTGTGTTTCCATTTACACGTTTTTCTCTCTAAAATCTCAAAAAATTCGTAAAGCAATATTCCAAGGAGAGACATGGAGACTATGCCGACATACATTGACGTATAATCAGCTCTGCCCCATGCGTCTATGATGTATAGTCCAAGCCCGTGAGTCGCGCTTATGGATTCCACAAAAAACAAGACTGCCACCGCCGTCCCTGCCGCTAAACGCATTGATGTAAAAATTCCGGGGAGACTTGCCGGCAGAACAATATGCCGGTAATATTGTAGTTTGTTTCCACCAAGCGACCTAAAAGATAGAATCATCTCCTCATTGATATTTCGCGCGGCATCCCTTGATGTTATAAAGACTTGAAAAAATATGATCAGCATGATGAGTATGATTTTACTCAGATCACCAATTCCGAATAAAAGCAGAATTATCGGCAGAAGAACAATTTTCGGCACGGGATAACTCATGGATATAAACGGAGAAACAATTTTATTCAACTTTGGATTGCTGCCCACGACCAACCCGAACGGCACGGCAATTATAAATGCCAATCCCATTCCCGCAACAATTCGCCACGAACTCGCCCCAACATGAGCCCAATACTCGGCGCTACCCGCTTCTATCAGCAAAAGACTCAATACGGAAACCGGGTCGGGCAGCAACAACGCTCCTAATTGCGACGATACGGCGTACCACACCGACAGAGCCACTGCTGACGTGATAATATATGAAACATACTTCGGCATAATTAATCTGACGCTTTCAATACTTCTCTTAGTTGTTTTATCCGTTCAAAGAATTCCGGTGTATCCCGGTATCCTTCGCTCAAAAAGCCCGGATTATCAATAACCGCGCTTATGCCTCCTCCATTTGAATCCATCACCATTATTCGTTCGCCGAGAAGGGAAGCTTCCTCGACATCATGCGTTACGATTATGAAGCTTAGACCGCGTTGACGGAAGATATTCAGCAGTAACTTTTGAAGACGTTCCCGTGTGAGCGCGTCAAGCGCGGCAAACGGTTCGTCCAATAACAATAATTTCGGTTTCAGCAGCAATATCCTCGCTATAGCTACTCTTTGACGTTGTCCGCCGCTTAGTTGATGAGGATATAAATGATCCAATCCCTCAATTTTAAGATGAGATTTCAAGTCATTTATTTCATCATCACTTACAGGAATGTTTTGAAGGAGCGCTCCGAGTCTGATGTTATCTTCAACTGTCTTCCACGGCGGCAAACCGTAGTCCTGTAAAACTAAGGCTATGTCACTGCTTGGATTCGAGTATATCTTTCCGTTCAAAGAGAGAGTGCCGCCGGTAGGAGCTGTCAAGCCTGCCATAATGAGCAGAAGTGTGGTCTTTCCACATCCCGATTGACCTGCAATGGATATGGATTCGCCCTCAGCCAGGTCAATGTTAATTCCGGAGAACACAACCTTTTCTCTGTCACCATTAGGAAAGACCTTACTGAGGTTTTCAACTTTAAGAAGATTTTTACTACTGTTCACGAGCCACTAAATCCTCATATCGGATATCAGTTTTGATTACCTTTTTCAATTTCAGCCAATTGATCACATTGTTAAACTGCTCCCTGTCCGGAAGCTGTGGAAAGGGGAATTTTGGAACTTCCATGCTATCCTGAAGTTCCTTCGGGACGTTCACATAGCTGTTCATTATTTGACGAACCGAATCAGGATTAGTATTAATATATTCAATAGATTCCTTTACCGCTTTCAGGAAATTTTTCGCGGATTCGGGCGATTCATTCAGAAATTTCTCTGTAAAAGAAAATGTTGTAATTGAAAACGGCATGCCTCTGTCATCCGCAATCACTTTTGCCCCCTTCATCTCCGCGAACGTTACCAAAGGCTCTGACAGCACCGCCGCGGCAAACTGACCGCTTAGCAGCAATTGCAACCGGATAGGAATATTTTTCGTCTCTACAATATTATATTTAGCGCCAGCAGACGGGTCTTTATCAGTTAAAAGCAGATAAATGAAATAGTCCACAACCGTGTTCGAGCTGGTGGCAATTCCCAATTTCGCCGCCTCCGATATGGTCAACTTTTCGCTGCCCGGTGGTTGCAAAACAGCGAACATCCTTTGATTGTGAACACTGTTATTGAATGAAGCGGCTATACGAATAGGCGTATCATTTGATTTTAAAATGACGGGGGTGACCATATCACCGAAGTATCCGGAAATTTGACCCGAAGTCAACGCAACGTTAATTTCCATCGCAGACCTGAAGCTCACGAGTTCTACATCTAAAGACGCTTCTGCGAAAAATCCTTTTTCAACGGCAACGAAAAGAGGTAAGGCTTGTATCACAGGCAACTTCCCGAATTTTAACGCAACCGGTTCATTTCTGTCAGAACTTTTTTCGGAATCGGCGCAGCCTGAAATCCCATAAAGAATAATTGACCCAACAAAAATGATCCTACTGAATTTAATTAGATTCATTTGAACTTTCTCCCATCCAGTTCCGTAATAGAGAGACCAACTCTTCTATCCATTTTTCAGATTCTTCACTGCTCGCCCCATAAAGATTTAATGATGGATCGAGGACATTCTGATGCTGAACCTGTAGAAATCGATTTAACACGCTTTCAAGAATGAACGCGGTTTTATCTACATCGATCTCTCCCGAAAGTTCACCTCTCTCCACACCTCGCTCAACTAAAGAAGCAATAAACCTCATTGATTCCGCATGAAGTTCTTGTAAGATCGCAGCTCCTTCGGGTGAATCTCCTGTGTAAAGAATCCGGTAATAAATCCGCGCCAAGTTCGGATGCTTCTTGATAAATCGTACACCCGCCTCCATAATCTTCTGAAATCGGGTAAAAAATTCTTCGTCCTTTGTCTCTTCTCGGACTTCACGCAGATATTCTTTAACACGCTTGAATGCGACTTTATACGTATACATGAACAGCTGATTTTTTGAATTGAAATAATTGAAAAGTGAACCTTTGGATATACCGGCGCGTTCCACTATTTTGTTCATGCTCGCCGCTCTGAATCCTTTTTTGGCGAACTCGCTAATAAACGCTTCGGTAATTCGGTCTCTTTTCTCAACGGGAAGATGATTAAATTGCTCTGTTTCTTCAGGCTTTTCAACCTTTTTGCGAACAGTAATTCTTGAAATGACCATGTGGTCAATTTATGAACATTATCTATGAACTACAAGAATATTTTAAAATATATAGTGTTTTTTCCCCTATACAAGTCTAAATAAACAGCTTTAACTATTGTTTTGTAATCCGATAGTTGTAAAATTTGCCGGATAGAAGTACGTTATTTGACATTGAGCAGTAGTCACTCAGAGAGAGCCGAGTCCTGAAAACAACTATTTTATGTCCCGGTTTGTTCCAAAGGAACTCCTACGGAGTCCCGTAATGCCGATTCAGTAGGATATTTAATATTATGCTTTTTATAGTGAGAAAAGCAAACTGCCGTGCTAAATAATTGTTTACTGCGTTGGGATTAACACTGTCACGGAATATATGAATTAGGATATAATCAATTTTCTTTGGAATCTGAATCTATATCTAATATCTCGATCCCGACAGCATATGGTTTTGTGCGATATTTGCGAATTTGCTGAAACTTATTTAGAATATCATCCAGGTCCTTCTTACTTTTCTTATACAGATTGTATAATTTCTCCTTCTGAAATTCATCTGATCTTTCAACTGTCATTATTTTTTCGATTGCCATTTCCATTGCTGTTAAGGGTTGACTAAAGTGATGCAATGCCGCGCCTACACTTTCCATCATTACCCGTTGTTGTTCAGCATGAATCAGGTCCTCTTGCTGTTTTTTAAGATCTTTATTCGCATCCTCCAATTCCCGGGTCCGAATTGAGACCATTTCTTCCAAATTATCTCGCTGCCGTTTCACCAGCCCTAACACTTCGCCTAAATATTTTATAGCTAAGTAAATCACAGTAGCCGCCATCGCAAATAACATACTATTTAGAATCCATATTCTTAGGATATCATGCTCTACAAGTGAAACCGGCAAATTTCCGGAATATTCAACAACAAATATCCCTGCCCATGAGATGAGACTTAACAGTGTGAAGATTATGCCTCCCTTCTTACCTAAGAGTATACCGGCAACAAGGAAGACAAGAAAATATCCGCCAACCATGGGAGCTCGAATTCCGCCTGTTAGTAACACCGTAACCGTTGTAAAAATCAATCCTGATATAGACACCACAATCGAAGTGGCATGTATTTTTTGTAAATGTAGTAAGGCATAGGAGGCGAGGATTATCAATAATAATGTAAGGCTCATTAAAAACCTGTACAGCTGAAATGGAGATTCGAACATAGCGATAATTAAGTATGTAGTTGTCAAAATCACTGATGATACGATGATTATAAATAAGATATGAGCGATTCTTGTTTCTTCTTCACTCTCCATTTCCGGAACGGTTATAACTGATCTAATATCCATAATTACTTCCTTTAGATTAATGAAAATCAGGCCCGACCCTGTAACATTCTTACTACCGTCTGTTCAAACGTACTAAACCATAAATAGTTTGATTAATGAAGATGTTACTGATTTTGTATTAATATTGCACTGAAAATATATTTTATCTTGTCCAGACACATTCGTTTCAAAAGCTAATTATCAAATGCTTTCGTATTCATGAGTTTCAGAACGGCGAAATCCTGTGTCATAACTCTTTTTTGCATGTAGTGATGATAATCCTACAAGTCCGGAGATCAACCAGTTGATTGGTTCATGGAAGGCAGGTTTACACACTACTTTTTATGGGTCTATATCAACACCTGATTCTTTGAAGGTGGAAACCTTCGACAGTGACAACCAATTTACTATTACTTTTAACGATGATAACACATATTCAGCAGTATTCGTTTTCTTTGGTGATACAGAAAGTGAGGCAGGTACTTGGTCGGTTAATGAAAATAAACTCACTATCATTACGTCGGATGGTGAAGCGGTAGGCGATTACTCTATATCAGGTAATACGCTTACTTTAGAGTTTGGTGAGACCATTTCCGGCTACACGACCCTTGAAGTATTTGTGTATACTAAGCAATAATTATCTTTAAATTTACGCCCCTCCAGCGATTCTGCTATACGGCGATGACATAAGCCAAGAAAATTGTTCCTAATTACATCAATCCAAGCACCTAAATTGTTTACCATCATTTGATCTATTGGAACAGTGCAACATTCGTGCATGCCGGCCCTCCCTTGTAAGGGGTAGAAGATGTTCTTATTTATTATAATATCACCTTAAAGACAAGAGTGTTTTCACTTAGGCGATGGGCCGAATAAAGAAACCGAATCTTGGGATTATGTGT
Source organism: Fidelibacterota bacterium (assembly GCA_022571215.1). Classification (GTDB taxonomy): domain Bacteria; phylum Fidelibacterota; class SORT01; order SORT01; family SORT01; genus SORT01. The sequence goes on from JACZYG010000017.1 coordinate 19,860, forward strand.
CCAACTTTTTGAAGAAGCACAGTATGGATAAACGCTATGTCTTTCGATTCCATCATGGAAATTATATTTATTGCATTAACACTCACGATAGCTTATCGTATCGTTCAGTTGGGTAATAGTAATCTTTAACCAGTATCAAATCAAAATGAGCTTAGAGGAGAAAATATGAAAAAATCCATTCTATGGTTAGCCATTCTTACCTTAATATTTTCAGCTGGAGCGGTAGATTTTGCGCAAGCGCAACTACCGGATCCGGGTATGGAGATCGACCCAATCCGGACGGCGCTTGTTGTTACTGACCCACAGAACGATTTTTTAAGTCCCGAAGGTGTAACCTGGGGTGTAGTCGGTGAAAGCGTCACGGAAAATAACACCGTGAAAAACATCGAAAAACTCTTTAAAGTAGCGAAGAAAAGAGGCATGCCCGTCTTTATCTCACCTCATTACTATTATCCAACGGACCACGGGTGGATGTTTGAGGGCTCACTCGAAAGACTGATGCATAATATTGGCATGTTCGACCGTAAAGGGGCACTTAATTTGGATGAGTTTGAGAACTCAGGCGCCGATTGGCTAAAAAAATATAAAAAATATATCGAGGATGGCGAAACGATTATCGTTAGCCCACACAAAGTTTACGGACCCGAAACCAATGACCTTGTGCTTCAATTGCGAAAACGAGGCATCGATAAGGTGATCCTTGCCGGTATGTCCGCTAATCTGTGTGTGGAAGCGCATATGCGAGAACTAATAGAACAGGGATTTGAGGTGGCGGTAGTTAAAGATGCCACCGCAGGAGCCATTGTTCCCGATGGTAACGGTTACGAGAGCGCGCTGGTCAACTTCCGCTTCATAGCGAATACAGTATGGACGACGAAAGAAGCCGTGCATAACATCAAAGAGAGTTTCGCAAAGAAGTAACTTGTAAAATTTTGGATATGGGGTGATAAGGCTCTGTCTTATTTCCCCATTTCTCGTGCCAGTAAATAACTGACACAAAGTAGAATTCAAAAACGAACGTTTATTTAACAGTACGCCCGATGTGACTTCCCGCTTTCAGCGGGACAAAATCCCGCCAATGGCGGGGCGAACACATAATTCATCCCGATCTGTCGGGAACCTACGGCTTAGAATTACGTTGATTGCCCTTGAGCAGCAGTCACTTACAGGGAGCAGTGACCTCACCGTGACTATTTTTGTCCCTGTTTACTCCTGAGAAACTCCTCTGCAGGCGTTCCTATGGAAGAATCTGTAACCTACTGCGTAGAAGAATGTCAGAACTGTTGTAAACAAGAACTTTACAGCGACATGTGCCATATCTGTACCAAAATTAACTCTGAAAAGGGGTATATACGACTATTGAAGCTAGTGCTAAGTTAATTTCAGTTGTAATAAAGCCTAAATCGGCATAAACAATTAGTTGCCTGAAGGAATGAAAGCGCTGAAAAACATACTTAAGATTTATATATATTAAATTTCAGATGGAGAGTTTGAATCAAACTCAGTCCGCCTTCGTGGGGGGGATGTTAATCCGGACTCCTGATACCACTCAGGAATGTGAGTGACAAAATACTTTATCGTCTCTTGGGGCGTTGGAATTTTGTCATTTTTCCTTGATTGATCCGGACTATAAAAAATTCCCAGCCCTGTTATGGCTATGCTTCCTTGATTCTGAAGTTTTTTCTGTATATTTGATGCCAGAGAATTGATTACTTCAAACGTTTGGTATTCAGATAACCCGCATTCCCTTGATACTTCTTGAATTAGATCTAATTCATCCACTCTGAACTCTCCCTCTTTTAAATAATTCGCAAGCCGTAAACTGGAATTTTAAGGGCAAATCCTATGCCAAATTCTGATAATGTTGATTTTACGATAATCAGAAGGCGGAAAATGAAAGGTTTCTACTTTAGAACGGAAAGATCGGTAGTATATTGCCCATTTTCTGTCAAAAGTGTCAAAATGTTGCACATTTTGACCAACAACCGGCACTCTTGCGGAGAGCAGTGACCTGAGAGTGACCATTTTCTGTCCCGGTTTGTCCCGTAATGCCGATTCAGCTACTTCAACAACACCATCTTCCTCGTTTGGACGAAATCGCCTGCTCGATGGTAGTTGGTTAACTTGAAAATGAAAGAGCATAAACAGGTATTTACAAAAGTCATTGTAGGGGGTTGCTAGGTTAGCGAGGTATTTTGAACTTTAAATCAGATTCTACGGTCTATTTCTTCCGGTGTATTGCCTTAACGTCGTTAATATCTTTAGGAGACATTTTTGTCAATCGGATAGCTCGCGCATTAACCCGCAACAAAGGAGGAACAGACATCAGCGCCATCGAGTGATTCTCTGCTTCAATTATTGCCCAGCCGCAATGCTCGTCATCATCGCAGCCCCAATCAAAATGGGCGAGATAGCCTTGAGCCAGAACTTGGCCCAATATCTTGTGTCATTCACCAATGTCATGTGGCGATTCAATCAAATATCGGTCCATGAGATTTTACTCCCTTATTTAATAATCTTAATTAGGGGCTATCCTATCTATTCCAGGAAAAGTGCTCTAAACCTTTTAGATAATCCCAACATCCAAAATAATATGTTATGTAGAATATTCAAAGCTTTATCAGGTTGTGTCTTAACCCGAATTAATTACACTACCATCTACTCCAACAGCACCATCTTCCTCGTCTGGACGAAATCGCCTGCTTTAAGGCGATTCTAACCATTGAAATAGGAAATTACTTAACAAAAAATGAGATATTTAATGCTTTCTAAAGGCGTAATGTGTAACATAGTAAGTAGATTGCAAAACGGGTGCAGGTCAGCCGGCACAACATTATTCTATAGAGACCAAAATTTAAGACGATAAAATGGGAGAATAAAATTCAATGTCAAAAACAATTATTATCGTCGGCGGCTCATTTGGAGGCATCAAGGCAGCTTGGAGTTTGCGCCATCTTCTTGATGTTAAGCATCGCATCCTGATCATTTCAGACAAACCACGCACAACTTTCAGGGCTTCTTTTCCCAGAGTTCTTTTTGAGAACCTAGACCCAGAAAAGATCACGATGGATCTGTCAGAAAATTTTAAAGATACCGATATTGAGTTCGTCTGTGATCCGATGACTGCCATTAATCAGGATAAGAACGAGGTAATCTGCCAAGACAACCGTTATCAGTTTGATTATCTGATCTTGGCGACAGGGGTACGGCATGCATACGAGCTTCTACCAGGCTCGCATGAATTCGGCCTTTCTGTTTGTGATCCGGCGAGAATAATTGAAACAAGAGAAGCATTGCTCAATTTCGAGAAAGGTGAATTCTTCGCAGGCGTTGGCGCAGGGTACACTCCCTGCGACGGCCCACCGATGGAAGTTTTAATGAACATTGATCACCTCTTGCGTGAAAAAGGAATACGTGACAAGACGAACCTTCACTATATCAGCGATAAGGGACACCTTTTGCCTCCCGGAGGTCCCAAGGTCTGGAAATACCTGGATGGCCATTTTAAGAAACGCGGAATCAACGTTCACCTTGAGGTTTTTTTGGTAAAACTCGACAAGAACAGACTCTATTTTAAAGACGGTAAGACCATGCCCTATGATATGTGCTTACTGGTGCCACCCTATCGCGGAATCCCGGCGATGGAAAACTCCGGTCTAACCGATGAACGTGGGTTTGTTCCAGTGCACATGAAAAATATGCTTGCGAAGGAATCGGAGCACGGAAATATCTACGCAGTTGGAGACTGCGTTGGTAACCCCGGCCCAAAACAGGGACATTTGGCATTTATGCAGGCTACCGTCGCGGCAGAGCATATTGCCTGGAGGGTTAATCAAAAAGGCCTCGTGAGAATGTACCTGCCTGAATTTCGCTGTGTTATGGACCAGGGAGGCGGCATAGGGCTATATACTTATTCGCAATATATGTCGGAAGGAGATGGGTTGAAAATTGAGATTGGAGAAGAACCATATAAGTCGAAAATTCGATTCGAAGAGATTTTTATGGAGAAAAAGGGTGACATTGGAGAACTCCATCATCAGATGATGAAATAAGAACTTATTGAAAGAGGTATTGCCCCCCACTCTTTAGCCCACCTCCAAAGTCAAAAAAAGACCCTGATACTGCTCGAATTCTTTGACCTGCCCCCAATAATCGGTCCACCAGTTATGTTACACATTAAGCGTATATAATTCACTGAAAAATTGACTCAATTCTTATTAACATATAATGGCTGAATTTTCCAAAGTAAAAACATTAAGGCCTTGTAAAAATATTGTTTTAAAAACTTACTGATTAGTACGCCCGGCGTGACTCGAACACGCAACCTACGGCTTAGAAGGCCGTTGCTCTGTCCAGTTGAGCTACGGGCGCATTAATTCCGACTGAATGTATCGAAAATCCGTTTTGCAATCAAGTGTAATTCGTGTAGCTTGTTCCTTGTTGGTGTATTTGGTAGTTTAATTGCTTAATACGATTCAATAAAATATGAAGAAACTTTCAATTTATATCATTGGTGAGCTCATTCCACCGTTTCTGCTCGGCTTAGTAGTGATAGTATTTATATTTCTGATGAATTTTATGATAAAAGTGGTCGACAAAATTTTGGGCAAAGGCATAGAACCGTTGGTGATTCTGGAATATATAGGTTTGAATATCGCATGGATAATCGCTCTTGCTATCCCTATGTCGGTTCTAATCGCATCGCTGATGGCTTATGGTCGGCTTTCAGATGATAATGAGATAACCGCGTTGAAGGCAGCTGGCGTGAGTTTCACCAGGATTATTCTGCCCGGCCTCATTTTCGCGGTCGCGATGGCCGGATTTATGGTCTATTTCAATAATAACATTCTTCCTGATTTCAATCATCGCGCTCGAATGCTCGGCTCCGATATTTACCGGACAAGACCCGACTTGACTATCGAGGAGGGATACTTCACTAACGATATTCCCGGTTACAGCCTGCTTGTGCGAAAGAAAAACGGAGAGATATTGGAAGACGTAACAATCTATAACGACGAAAACTCTCAAACACAAACTACAATTACCGCTCAAAGAGGACGTATAACGATAAAAGGGAATCGGGTTGTTCTTGATCTCGAAAACGGTGAAATCCATGAATTCAACGTTCTCAATCCGGAAGAGTATCGAAGGATAGAATTTGAGTATCATCGTTTTACCATCCCCATAGAAAATATGATTCTTGAACGGAGCACGACCCGACGCAGAGGTGACAGAGAAATGTCAGCCGAAATGATGAGGGGAAAAGTAACTGAAATCGATGCAAAGATCGCAAAAGCATATGAAAAGCTACAGGGTCATTCAAATAATAATCTTGAGAAAATATTCCGGAATGAAAGTGATTTTGATGATTCATTTGATCTGGACAGCTCCGTCTGGCCTCCCGCTTCAGGTGAGATCAATCTTGCTATAAACAGATCGTTACGAAGCATAAAACGGACGATACAGCTGATAGCGAGTGAAATCAATTTAATTAAAAATTATAAAAAGCAGCAAAATAAATATAGCGTGGAAGTCCAGAAGAAATATTCCATCCCCTTCGCTTGCATAGTCTTCATGCTTGTAGGAGCGCCGTTAGGCATTTTAGCAAAAAAAGGCGGATTTGCTGTAGGAATGAGTATAAGTTTAGCTTTTTTTATTATGTATTGGACTTTCCTCATAGCCGGAGAAAATCTGGCTGACAGGGGAATGATCTCTCCCTTTTGGGCGATGTGGAGTCCGAATATTCTAATCGGTTCTTTGGGTATATATCTTTCCACAAGGTCAGTGAAGAAATTAGGCAGTTGGAATGCGGACAGGATAACAAGCCAATTCCGAAAAATTGTTAAAAGGGATGGAGTCTATTGATTAAAAAATTTGACGGCATAATGCCGGAAATTCACGAAAGCGTATTTATTGCCGAAACGGCTGCTGTTATCGGGGATGTTCATATAGGAATGAGCAGCTCCGTGTGGTATTCCGCAGTGATCAGGGGTGATATGAACTCGATTCGAATTGGCGAAAGGACTAATGTTCAAGACGGCGCCGTGTTGCATGTTGTAAAAGGAACCTTTCCTTGTCTCGTTGGAAATGATGTAACTATCGGGCATGCCGCGGTTGTTCATGGTTGCACCGTTCATGACAAGGTGCTCATAGGAATGAACGCTACTGTCCTGGACGGAGCTATAATCGAAGAAGGTTCCATCATTGCGGCAGGGGCATTGGTTCGCGAAGGAGAGAGAGTTCCCCAAAACAGATTATTTGCCGGTGTCCCGGCGCGTGATATCCGAGCCACAACAGATAAAGACTTTAAAAGGATAATGAGCGGCTCGGAAGAGTATGTTCATTATGGAATCCGATTTAAAGAGGAGACAATTCCCTCTTGACTCCCTATGAACTAATTTCCCGGAAACAGAATGGTGATGAGCTCTCTGCTGAAGAGATAGAATTTTTGATTTCCGGATTCGCCGAAGGAACTCTGCCTGATTACCAGATGGCAGCCTTTTTAATGGCCGTTTATTTTAAAGGGATGACCGATGCCGAAACGAATTCGCTTGTCAAGTCTATGTTAGAATCCGGTGAAACCATTGATACTTCAAGTATCCCCGGAATTAAAGTAGACAAACACTCCACGGGCGGAGTCGGTGATAAGGTCTCTCTCGTGCTTGCCCCTCTTGTCGCCGCAGCCGGACTGCCAATCCCGATGATTTCCGGGCGAGGACTTGGTCATTCGGGCGGAACGCTCGATAAATTGGAATCGATACCCGGATTTAATGTAAATCTCCCCGTCGAACAATTTCTCGCTCAGATTGCGGATATCGGGCTCTCCATTATCAGCCAATCGGAGGCTCTCGTTCCCGCCGACCGCAAAATGTACGCCTTGCGTGACGTCACCGCTACTGTTCGTTCTATACCTTTGATGTGCGGAAGTATAATGTCAAAGAAAATTGCCGAAGGTATCAACGCTCTGGTGTTAGACGTTAAAACGGGAAGAGGAGCCTTTATAAATGACATAGACGAATGCAGGCTGCTCGCAAAATCACTCGTCTCCATCGGCGAACTCGCGGGCATAAAAACAAGAGCTCTCATCACTGATATGTCGCAACCACTCGGCAACACAATCGGGAACTGGCTTGAAGTTGAAGAATCAGTTCGCTGTTTGAAAAATGAAGGTCCTGATGATTTGGAAGAATTAACTCTTCAGCTCGGCGCTCACATGCTCATACTTGGAGAAATGTCTGAGAATGTTGAAGATGCCAAGAAAAAACTTAAATCGTTATTAGAGGACGGCTCCGCGTTTAATAAATTTGTGGAATTAGTCGAAGCGCAGGGAGGTGATTCATCTGTGCTCCTTGAGAAGAATAAATATCCGTCAGCGAAATTTTCAGAAGATATATTTGCAGTTAGCGACGGATATGTTGAATCAATCGATCCTTATGCTCTTGGAATTGCCTGCATCGGTCTTGGAGCCGGAAGGACAAAAATAGATGACGTTATTGATCATAAAGCGGGAGTAGAATTATTTAAAAAAATGGGTGCTTCTGTCACCCGGGGAGATAAACTCGTTAGTCTGTATTCTGATTCAAAAGAAAAACTTGATTCTCAATTGAATGCAATAAACTCAGCAATAGTTATTGGTAACGAGAAGCCTCAGATTCCGGAATTAGTAATGGAAGTTATATAAATCTTCGCTTGTTAAGAATATAAGTTCTTAAAAATCTATCTTACCTTTTTTCTTGTCGATAGCGCCTGTATGGATGGGGCATAAACCTTCCGGAACATATTTTTTATTGTATATCTCAGTTTTTATCGGACAATAAGGCGTTGGGTTTTTCCCCGTAACGCTGCAAATTTCCAGTTCAATTATATTCTTAGGTCTTTCAAATGGTTTGTCGGGAAAATCCAGACTGTCATATACCGCCTTCATAAAATTCGCCCAAATTGGCAATGCCGCCACCGAACCTGACTGACCATCACCAAGCGATACTTGTGGATCATCTATCCCCACCCATACTCCGGCTGAAATCAAAGGAGTGAATCCGACAAACCATGCGTCTGTAAAATCGTTTGTAGTTCCCGTTTTACCTCCCGCATCCTTGTAGAATTTGTACTTCCAACGGGATGATATTCCTGTTCCATTCTTCACCACTGATTCGAGAAGATCCGTCATCAGATAGGCTGTCTCTTCACTTAGTATCTCTTTGCGTTCTGGTATGTTATCTAAAATTACGTTTCCGTACCTGTCAGTAACTCTTCTGATAATTATCGGAGCAACCCATACCCCTTTATTTGCAAATATGGCGAACGCCGAAACGACTTCCATCGGGATCAATTCGCTCGTGCCAAGCGCTATCGCTTGCACGGGACGGATATTCGTCGTGAAACCCATAGCTTTTGCGTAATCCCTAACAGTTCCGGGAGTAATAAGTTCCTGTACCATCCTGACGGATATTAAATTTAATGACCTTCTGAGCGCTTCCCTTAGATCAACCAAGCCTCCCGTGGAGCCGTCGTAATTTCTTGGTCTCCATCGTGTAGAATCATCCATGAACAGTACAACAGGCTGATTAAGAAGCATTTCTGAGGGAAGATAGCCGTTGTCAAGCGCCGCAGTCCACACAATAGGTTTGAAAACTGAACCGGGTTGTCGCTTAGCCTGCGTTGCCCTATTAAATTTATCAAATTGAAAATCTCGTCCGCCTACCATAGCGAGTATATATCCTGTAGACGGATCTTTAGCCACAAGAGCTGCTTGAACTATCAGCTTGTTCCGCAATTCTAATGCGACAGGAATCTCTCCACGTATCATAGAATCTACAGATGAGAGGGAATATTTAGAGGTCTCTATAAGCTTCATAAGTTCATCAGGATTGTCGAGCAGCCGTTTATTCAACACTCCCTGCTGTCCGAGAGCCCAATCAGGAATCAGGGAATCAGCTGCAGTGCGGACTCCCAATATGTGATCATGCACTGCCTTTTCAGCAGCGAATTGAATTCGACTATCAAGAGTGGTGTATATTGTTAGTCCGTCTCTTAAAACATCAAACCCATATTCATTCGATATCCTGTTGAGTTCCTGACGAACATTTTCTGTAAAATAAGGAGCGGAACCACCTACATTTAAATTTCTCTGTACTACGAGCGGCTTCGCTTTTGCCGTGAAATATTCACCTAAGGTTATCTTCCCCTGTTCCTTCATAAGCCTCAACACCAGATTACGTCTTGATATAGATTTTCTGGGATTGAATATAGGTGAATAACCACTGGGAGATTTCGGCAGGGCGGCAAGCATGGCGGATTCTTCAAGCTTCAGCTCCTGCACTGTCTTATCAAATAATCTTCTCGCTGCCGCCTGCACACCGTATGCCCCATGACCGAGATAGATCGAGTTGAGGTACATCTCAAGAATTTCCTCTTTTGTATACGTTCGCTCGATCTGAATGGCAGTTATCATCTCTTTAAGTTTGCGGGTGACACGTTTTTCCCTATTGAGATAAAGAACTCTCGCTAACTGTTGGGTAAGAGTACTCGCCCCCTGTTTCTTCGACAGGGTCATGATATCTACGGCAATCGCACGGGCTATATCTCTGGTACTTATGCCCCAGTGGTCCCAATATCTATTATCCTCAATCGCGATAAATGCGTTCTTCGTGTGTTGAGGAATTTCGTTAAGCGGCACAAGAACTCTTCGTTCAGCGAAAAGCTCATGAATCAAAACAGAATCTGCTGAATAGATCTTTGTAACAAGATTAGGATCGAAATTTTCAAGCTGCTTAAGCGATGGAAGATCCTCTGCCATTGCATCGTAAAGAAGAAGTCCGAATACCATTATGCTGAGACTGATAATAAGAGAAATGATGAACTTCCGACGGTGAGAATTCGGAATTTTTTTCTTCTTCTGTTTTCGCAATCGAACTGCTACTTGTGGTCTTCTTCCCTTCGCCATACACCGGTATAATAACGAATATTCCCCGAAAACGCAACAGCCGCTATATTGGGAATAATATCACTTTGATAGATAACTTCCACGAACCCTATAACCGATTACTTGCCTTTAGAAGGTAAATCAGTATATTTTAAATTCAATTTAGGAATTGTTCCATTATGACGAGAGAAGAAACGCTCAATCTGATGCATGAATATGTGGAGAACGAAAATCTCCGTAAACATATGTACGCGGTTGAAGCTGCGATGAAAACGTATGCAAGGAAATATAATGAAGATGAGGAGCTTTGGGGTATCACAGGGCTTATACATGATTTTGATTATGAAAAATATCCATCTGAAGAGGAACACTCTGTTATCGGAGCCGGTATATTGGAAGAGAAGGGATATCCCCCCGAAATCATACACGCCATTCGCTCTCATGTTCCGGGAAGCTCCACTCCGAGAGACGCTCTCCTGGACAAAGCTCTTTTTGCAGTTGACGAACTCTGCGGTTTTATCGTTGCCGTCGCATTAGTGCGACCAAGCAAGAAAATTGAAGAGGTTAAAATTAAATCAATCAAGAAAAAACTAAAAGCTGCGGGATTTGCCCGTCAGGTAAGCCGTGAGCACATAGAGCGGGGAATCGAAGAACTTGACGTAGAAAGAGACGAACATATGCAGACTGTCCTTGATGCGATGAAAGGCGTTTCAGATTCTCTTGGACTTTAATAGGCAGAACGTCGGCTAACCGAGTTTTTTTTGAAACAATTTATTTTTTTTATTTAACGATGAAATCTTCACTAACAGCTGTTGTCGCCGGCATAATCAAACACAATGGTCATTATCTCATAACAAAGAGGTTTGAAAATTCGCATCTTGGAGGAATGTGGGAATTCCCCGGTGGAAAAATAATGAAAGGCGAGAGCGAAAAAACCGCGCTAAAAAGAGAGCTAAAAGAGGAAGTCGGCATAAATTGCAGCATAGGTGAACTTGTCTATAAAACCAACTATCATTACCCTGACCTAAGCATAAATATTAAATTTTATCAGTGCAAGCTGCTCTCGGGAGAGCCGAAACCGCTCGAATGCGCGGCAGTCAAGTGGATTAAATCATCTAAGTTTTCGCAGTATGAATTTCCCCCTTCGGACATCAAACTGATTGAGATGCTTTCGATCGATTAAGTCGTTATCGGGTTCTCTCAATCTCCGTTATTAATGTATCTCCCCGAAAATGTGCCTGCTCCTTTAACGAAAATCTCATATAGCAATTGTGAATCGGCTTGCAAGTCCATTTTTCCGCCGGACAATTGGTAGCGCATGTACATTCCAAAGAGCGTGTCAGCAAAATTTTTGGAGAGAATCTCCACGTCTAACGGTTTGAGTAATCCTTCCTCAATCCCTTCCTTGACTATTCCCGAGATCAAAGCGGCTATCTCTTCGTTATATTCATTCAGAAGTTCGCTAAGCTTATTACCTTCTTCTCTCGTTATGCATTCAAAGCTGAACTGCGCAAGAAATTTCATCTGTATCTTATCGTCAGCGCAAATTTCCGCGTTAATTTTGGCTACTCTCCTTAATTTTGATAATGGATCACTGCTCTCTTTTAGCACTACCCAATACTTCGATAGAACGGATTCTTTGAACTTGGAAAAAACTTCAAGAAACAATTCGTCTTTGCTTGCGAAATATTCATAAAGCGTGCCCTTACCTATATCGGCAGTTTTGGCGATATTCTCAATCTTGGAATTTTGAAATCCGTCTCCGGAAAAAACGGTAAGCGCTGCATTGATTATTCGATTTCGTTTATCAGTTTTTTTCACCCGTGTGGGCATTACGCTCTTTCCGTGAGATTTTCGCCGATTATTGCTATGATAGTATCATTTTAATATTATTTGAAAAATCCCGCTGTATAATATACGAGTAAAGCAGAAACGACCATAAAAGTTCCGGTCATCTTCGGAAACTTCATCAATAGTTTTGAGTTTACCATTTCCTTACTCGTAAGCGAATTGATCATTTCGAAAAATCTTGAAGACATGAAAAATAACAGACCAAACAGGGTGAGCAAAATCCCGATGGAATAAAATGGAATCACGAGAATTTGCGCATGTACAGCCTGATATCCAGAAGCCTTATACATGAAAAACAGACCAAACAACAAAGATATGCTTCCTGAGTAGAACCTATGTTCTAATATTTTTTTTTCTGTCAAGATAACGATATTTCCTGTATTGTTAAGCCAATTTGTAGCCTTTGGAAAAAATATCATAACTATCCCAACTCCAAAAAGTAAGATCGAAATTGATAACAACAGCGGATACATATCCTGCCTCCTATATTTAAATGTGGATATAAATCGTAAAACTAAATTTCAGGAATTATATACAATTTAAATGTTATAGCAAATAAAATATCTCTAATGAATTTGAATTGCTACAAAAATATACTATAGGGTTAAAAACTTAAACACTTCTATCCTTTACAACAATAAGATAATTTCCGAATGCCGTAAAGCTGATAAACTAGTTGATATTGGATGATATTTTCATTTATTATTCAAATAATATCGATATTTTCACTTTAAAATTGGAATAATATTATATCTCTACCCATTTGAGCTGATAATATTGTATAATTATGTATTATCAACCCTTTTATTGTTATTTATGACTATTCATGTGAATTATAGTTATTTTACCCTAAATAAGTTTATAATAGCTAATATATTATGACTCTTATGGGTTATTATCGTTTAATGATAACAATTTTCTTATCATCAACGCTACTCCGTCCTCATCGTTTGAAAGAGCAATTTTCCATGCGAGCTTTTTCACATCAGGTAATCCGTTAGATACTACTATCGGATACTTTACGGCTTCAAGACATTCTACATCATTATAATTATCACCAAAATAAATTGCCTCGTCAACTCCTATTCCCTTCCTCTTCATAATTGACAATAAGGCGTTTGCCTTTTTAGCATTCGGATTCAGAACCTCAAGCCACGATCGATTCTTTTGAATTGATACCGTCACGTGCCACTCCTCTCCAAATAGCTCTTCCGCCTCTTCCTTACAAGTCAATATATCCTCTGTAGCCTCCCACGCGCTCACTTCGACCGGATCGGTTTTTAATACATTGTTCAGATCCGAAACTTCGATGTACGATTTTCTTGGCGTAAAACGTTTGTTCATCCTTTTATAGTAGGTCTTACAGTTATTATCGAGACCGGAAAACAGTATTGGCGAAAAACCCTTAGATTCAAAAAATTCAACTACTTTCAGGGCAATATCTTTATTTAAATAATTCGTTTCTAATAGCGCTTCTCCATCAAATACGATCGCTCCGTTTTGAATTATGGTAATAAGTTTATCGGATATTTGAGAGGCAAATTTATCGGTTATTTCTTTACTATATCCGGTTGCGAGCACAATAATGATACCTCTTTCTTGAAGAGTCCGGAGCGTTTCAACGGTGAAATTTGAGATGGAGCCGTCGCTGCGAGCGAGAGTGCCGCCAATATCCGTAGCGACGATTTTGATATTAGCCAAAAAGGGTTTCATATAGATTAAGGTTCGTTGGCTGTAGCCGGATCTATTATAATCTCGAAGTTGAAATAATCTACTTTTTTCCGATCCATTGTCCGAGCAATAGCCCGTTTTTTCTCCCGTGAATATTTTATGGTTGAATATCTCATAAATTTTTCTCCGAAAGTGTCCCAATGATACAGGTGATTTATCTCATCTTTTTGAGCCTTGTAACTTCCTCGATACTCCCAATCATTTTTCCAGAACAATATTTGATGCTTATTGAGGATAGGATCACCAAACTTAATCGTCAAATCTGCTTCGGGCATCTCTCGCAACCGGATGCCCTCCGGATTTAACGCGCCCCGCCATAATTCCTTTCCCTTTTTATCATATACCGAATCATTTCCTCCCCGCTCAACGACCAATACCTCTTTATCTTTATCCAATATGGATTTTACTATCAATCCTTCCCCCGGCAAGTACCAAATAATGTCGTCTTCAATGTTCTTGAAGAAAATTGCGCCCTCCATGGAACCGATGACAACATGTTTTTCATCCCAGATATATACAAATCCAAAACCGCCGAGATGCCCCGGAAATGTTATCAATTCCTTTAATTCGCCGGATGAAGCATCAGTTACCCTCAAACAACTGTAGTCGGTCCCCTCCTTCTCATCTCTGAAGCATGGAACCGATTCTTTCCCGAATGCCGAACCGCTTAATAGTACGCTCTTCCCATTATTAAGAAATCCGACCATACCTAAATCTATTCTCCACAATTCTTTACCTTTTGCATCGAACATTATGGTTAACGATTGAAATTGTCGGGGAGAATTAAACGGAGCGGATATTCCGGTTACCGCTATCTTATCGGAATTATTGGATATAAATATCTCGCTTACATGTAAAACTTTACCGGATGTGACGATATTTTTTTTAAAAATTACCTTTCTATTAGAAGAGACAAAATGGAATATTTTTACATCTGATATCCCTTCATTAGACTGTTCCAAAACTGCGAATTTGCTTCCGTCAACAGATATTTCCTCTGCCAATACATCATTTTTAAACAACATTACCCATTGCGGAGAGGGATTTTGCGCCGGAAGTTCAGCAATTATGCCAAAATAAAATAGAAATATGATAAATCTTTGATTATTCAACTAATCCTTCCGCCTCTTGCAATTCAACAATAATAGCGCCGATTATCGCCTTACTTTTCATCAATACCGGAATCTTTCGATGGTCGTCCGTCACCCATGCGGTAATTCTGCCCTCATTTTTAAATAACCCGCCACTTTTCAATTCGGGAATTATAACAAGACAATCAAATGTACCTGCCCTTGTCGAAATACGCTCTCTTCTGACAACTCTAATATCAAGCGGATACAGTTTATCGTTATCTAAAACGGTCAGTGTTTCGGTCTTTCCGACCTTTAAATCAAGAGTTCTCATATAGTACATCGCTGAAAGTACATCAAGAGTAAACTCGGGAATCTCTACCAGGCGTGTTCCACTTGGACTTTTAGAAACAGCGTTCATGCTGTCCGGATTGAAATCTATAGAATAATCATATGAATAGCTTCCTTCTCTTAGCGTTTTCCGGAATTTTATTGATTGGAGCGTATTAGTGTCTATATAAGTCACGATTTCATCTCTTACTTTATAAAAGGGATCAAAAAACCGATAAGATTTTGCTCTTGAGGTTATCTGATATACCGACCTGCCGTTTATTACCGAAATTCCATCCACAGAGAGTATCGCTTTCCCCGCAGGAATAAATTCATATCCTATGCTGAAAGTGAGCTTTTCTCCAACTTGAAAGGAATTATTTTTTCCCTTAATATCGATTTTATCGGATTGACCTTCGCTGGCAGTGAAAATCAGCAGAGTAAGAATGTTACTCAAAAAGAATATTTTTATATTACTCAATTTCAGTATTGCCTGACTCTGCAAATATCAATGGCATTATTCGCGTAATATTAGATTCTATCTCCAAAAATACTTTATCATATTCTCCCTCTCCTTCAGTGAAAGGGTCATGGATGTCGCTGCCTATTTCCCCTTTATATCCCGTCAGAGTATGAATTTTTTCACTTTGCTCTTTGTAAACGGATTTTAGGTATTCACTCTGTTCCGCTTCCATGGTAAGTATGATATTTGCTTGAAACAGATGGCTTCCGTCTAACGGCTGCGAACGATGATCCTGGACATCCAAACCGTGTGCAGCGCATATTTTTATTGTGTTTCCCGCTGCTTTCGCTCCTGATAACCGTATCAATCCGGCAGAATCTGTTGCGATATTATCGGTTCCTGACTCTCTCAATTTATTATCAAAGATCGCCTTTGCCATTACGCTTCTGACCCTGTTGCCCAGACATACGAATAATACATTGAATATTTTATCCATTGTCACCAATAAGCTCCCTAACGTCTTCTTCACTCACTACACCATGCCTCAAAATCTCTATATTTTCGTTATTTATCTTAATTACTGTTGAGCCTTCAGATTGCGGTAATTCTCCGCCATCTAAAATCAAGTCGATTTTATTTGAGAATCGGTTAGTCACTTCCGATGCTGAAATGGCGGGTGGCATGCCGGTTTTATTCACGCTTGTTGTCGTTATCGGTTTACCGTATTTTTCAACCAGCTTTCGACAAAAATCATTATCCGGAATTCGAACTCCCACCGTTTCATTGGTATCTGATTTATCAACCGGGTTGCCCAAAACTATTGTAATAGCGCCCGGAAGCAATTTATCAATAGCCTTTTTTTCTAATGAGGAGGTATCCTTGAAATGTCGGTAAAGCATCTCCTTTCCCGAGAACATCAAGCTGATCGATTTTTCTTCACGCCTTTCTTTCAAATCAAACAATCTTTCAACCGCTTGAGAGATTTCAGGGTCCACGCCCAACCCGTATATTGTATCGGTCGGATAAGCGATTATGCCTCCTTTTTTTAGAATTTCACAAGCCCTGTTAACAGATTCACCTATACCTTTTTCTAATATGTTAAGCATCTCTGTCATCTCTTCAACAAATCCTTTGCTCGACTGGATATTCTTCTTTTAACGCTGTTAAATACTTCTTTAGCGTCTATATCCAGCATACATTCAAATGTTCCAATCGGGCATTTCATGCCTCCATGTATTGCGCAAGGTCTGCAAGGTAAATCTCGTTCAATTACAATATCGTCATTATTGTACGGATAAAAACCGAATTTGGGCGCTGTTGCGCCGAATATTGCCACTACCGGAGTTTCAACCGCCACTGCAAAATGCAAGGGAGCGCTATCGTTCGTTACAAGCGCCTCACAATTTTTTAAAAGCGCAGCTGATTCAAGAAGTGTCGTATTTCCCGCTAAAATCTCTACCCCCTCTATTGATATTTTTTCGAACAGCGATTTGTCCTTTTCACCTCCCAGAACAACGACACCGAATCCGTCTTTCACAAGCATCTTTGCCAATTCTATATACCTGTCTATCGGCCATCGTTTCGTAGGCCAGATGGAACCGGGCGCTATCGCGATAATGGGTTTATTCTTAAATTTTGCGTCGCTTTTTAATATCATCTCAGATTTCTTCAAGTCATTAGAGGATGGGTATAAACGGGGATTGACTTTTGATACGGATATGTTGAGCAATTCCACCAATTTCAGATTTCGCTCCACTTCATGCGCTTCATTATCATACTTCACGATTTCGGTGAATAGAAAAGACCCTGCGCTTTTATCAAATCCGACCCGGTGCGGAATCCCCGAGAACTTTACCAATGCGGCGCTCCTGACTGAACGATGGGGAATCAGAGCGATGTCATAAGCTCCGGCTTCTATTTCAGTGATTATATTTAAGAATCCCTTTACCCCGCTTTCACTATTATTTTTATCATAGGTCAATACTCTTGAAATATTCGGATTGTTTTCGAGTAGATTCGCCGAATGTGGCGTAACCAAAAAATCTACATCCCATTCCGGATGAGACTTTTTAATCGCCTCGGCCATCGGCGTTGCGAGCACCACATCTCCAAGAAATGCTGTTTGAATGACTAAAACGCTTTTTTTCTCAGGCTCATCCGGAGGTCGAGTTTTCCATCTTTTATGGAACCAGAGCCATTGACCGGGATTTTCTCGAATCTGAGTTTCGAGCCGATAGGCAATCTCCTGAGTTGCCGCTCTGATTTTTTCCTCCGTTATTTTCCCCTTATAGTCTAACTCAATAGGGCTTATCTCCGCTTCATACTTGCCGTCATCCAACCGTTTTGAATAAACCGTAAATAGGGGAACCTTTGCTTTCAATGCGAGAAAAGCCGCTCCCCTTGGGGTTGAGGACTTTCTTCCCAAAAAATTTACAAAGATACCGCCCTTTCCTGCATCCTGGTCGGATATTACTCCAAGATTGCATCCTTCCTTCAATAACCTTAAAAATTTCGTTGGAGGTTCCGATTTGTATATCACCTCTTCAAATCCTGTAAATCGCAGTTTCTCGATGAATTTATCTGAGTATGGATTCCTCATATGTTCAGCAATCCCTTTTACCGGAGGCCAACGTTGAGCCATGGCGCTCCCTAAAAGTTCCCAATTACCTATATGTCCGGCTGCTAATACTGAACCAGATTTTTTCTTAAAAACTTTATCAAGGTGTTCTGAACCTTTGAACGTTATTTCGCTTGATGCTTTTTTCCCGGCGCTGCTTCCCAACCGGAGAAATTCGACCGTAACAATACCGAAATTTCTGTATGAGTCCCGAAGGATACTCTGACGCTCTTCAGGCGATTTATCGGGGAACGAATCCCTTAGGTTTCTTAGCGCGACCCGTCGTCTATATCTCAGTATCCTGTATGTGAGCCACGCGATGAAATTCGAGAATCGTTTAGCGCCCGATTCAGTTAGACTATTCGCCACGAAATAGACAAATAGAAGAACCCAATATTCCAATAAATGTTTCATGATTCGAGAGGAAATGTTATCAGAACGACCCTCTAATAGCAAGCGAATTAGGGGTAACGGTAAATTATTATATAATGGTCGAGAATTGCAAACTACTTATATCAAATATGATCGAGAATTTGGAAAAGTATCTCTTCGGCTTTATCCTTATTCTTTTCCGGAACATAAATAACGGAGTTACCGCTTATCGTGCTCGCTCCGGCTGTAAGATATGCCGTACTTAACGGATCAGATTTTATGTAGTTTGGAATTTCTTCCTTATCAAGGATCTCCGTCACCATTTCAGCATAAACCTTCCCAGGTACTCCCCTGAGAGGCACCCAATCAAATTCGTCTTCCTCTTCTTTTATATGAAGCGATTCAACAAGCTCTACATTACAATCGGGACATTCAATCGTATCCTCAACATATTCCGCTTCACATGATGGGCAGAAGGACATTCGTTTCTCACATTTTAAACATTTTTACTTTACACATTATTGAACGGTACGTTTTATTCAAGGAAATGGCTACTATTATTATTTAAGAGCTGATACAGAGAAGACTTTTCATGTATGACTACTAATCTTTTGGGATCGACTCTCTTCTATCAGCAATATTTCTCCTGTCAATAACGATCCCCTTCTCCCTGCTAAATAGCGGGCTTTTAATTTTTCTTCTATTGCTACCGAGATCTCTTCGATTTTCAGTGGTCATTTTCTCATATTCATGGATATCAAGAACAGGATCCATATTGGCTTTAGCGCTGTTTTTATCCGCTACTTGTTCACTGATCTCATTTTTTGCGGCACGGGATATTTCGTCAAAAAGTTCATTTTTATTTTTAATAATTACAAGTCTTCCGCCGATTTCCTTGCCGTCAACATGTTCGATAGCACTTGCAGCCTCACTGATGTCAGGCATCTCTATTTGAGCGACATACTCATCCGTTAAATTTTCTTTTGTAATTGATAAGGTTGAAACGGTACCGAAAGCCTCGAATATAGACTGAATTAATCCTGGCGTGACTTCTGAAGATAGATTACCTACTATTAATTTCAATTCTTTTCCCTTTCTACATGGTAAAGGGTTGCACTAATGTTCACCTAATGCAGATTAAAATTTTGCTACTTGTGTATATTTTAATTTTATGAATGATAATTGTCAAGTTTAATCAATAATTATTTTCCGTTTTGTAACTAACGTCATAATTCAATAAAATTAATTACAACCGCCATTTTGAGTGGAAATAAACATTCTCTTCCCTAACTTTATTCAAATTTTATTTAAAAAAGGATAGATAATGATATTCAAACAAATCAGTGCTATCGCCATGATATTTTATTGCTTGTTCTCAGTCAATAACGTGACTGCTGAAGAACCGGGCGAATTTTCGGGTAAAACTTATTTCGAGTATTTTAGACCAGATAATTCCTTTAAAGAAGTTGAAAAATTCCGGTTTACGAGATATTATTTTACGTATGATAAAAACATTTCGGATAATCTCGCCATACGGTACCGGCTTGATGCCGATAGAAAAACGGATGATAAGATGCGACCATTTCTGAAGCATGCTTACATCTCTTGGGCAAATTTGATTACCGACGCCAAAATATATATAGGCATGCAGCAAACCCCGAACTGGTCTTCATATTCTGAGAAATATTGGGGACACCGAAACGTAGAAAAATCAATTCAGGATCTTCACAAGTTGGGTTCATCCGCCGATCTTGGTATAGGGTTGGTGGGGAAATTTTCCGATAGACTCGGATATCACTTGTTATTAGCGAATGGAACGGGTTTCTCTAAACCGGAAAATGATAATTATAAGAAGACATCCGCTCTTCTTTGGTTTAGCCCCGGCAACAATCTTATTGGAACCGTTTATGCCGATTTCGAGCCGAAAAGCCCTGATTATTCTAATTCCACCATTTCATTTTTCGGAGGTATTGATACGGATCTTATAATGGGTGGGGCAGAATATTTTATTCGTAACAACGGCAATCCGGCTGAAGGAAATGTTACCGGATTATCGTTATTTGCAACATTAAAAAATTCAAACGGAAATATCTTTGTTAGATATGATATATCCGATCTAAGCGATATTGTTGCTGATAATAATCTTAAATACATTATTCTCGGATATGAATATGTCGTAGACGAAAGTCTTAAAATTATACCCAACGTGCGTAATAAGAAAACAGGAAACGCCGATTCTAAAAGTGAAATACATATCAACTTCGAATTCAAGTTTTAATCAGAATTTAATAAATAATCGAAGCCCGCGCGAAAGCGCGGGCTTCCGCGTTTTAATTGATTTTTAGTTTTTCCAGCGAATACACATACGTTTCAGATTCTCAATTGACAATGCAAGAGTAGCTGATACTCCGACAAACAATATTTTGTTAGGCTAATATCTGAATATATTTTTTAATAGGTTGGAGACATCCTTCACAGAAAAAGGTTTCGCCAAAAATCCGGCCGATCGTTCTAATATTTCTTTACTCAATTCATCAACGGCATATCCTGATATAAATACGAATGGCGTATCCAAATTTTTCTTATATGTTTTTTCGAATATGCTAATGCCGCTACCTTTGGGTAATTGTAGATCGCATATTATTAAACCATAGCTATTTTTGTTAAGATACGCCGAACCATCCTTTATACTGTTAGCGGTATCCACTTCAAAGCCTTCTTTTTTTATTATTCTTGAAAGCAGGCGTAAAATAGTTTTATCATCGTCGATAATTAATATTTTACGGTCCCTGGCTGGATTATCGATTTTTTTATATAGATCAAGGATTTTACTACTTCCTACATAAGTTTTGGTATTTATACTATCCAAGTTTTCTAACCTGCTTACCAACTCGGACATCCTCGCAACCTGCTCAGAAATCCGTAAGGATAGATCGGTAATGTCAATCTCCTCCGCATCGGGTAATATCTCGGATATTATCATCAGTGCTTGTAACGGTTGATTAAATTCATGCGCTACTGCGCCGGCTAATTGCTGTATCGTTTCCAATTTTTCCCTTTCCCCTCTTAATTTGACTTCGTTCAATTTTTTTTCCATATAGAATTTGTATTGTCCGATTTCTATTGCGGAGTTTAGTTCGTTCGTTCTGATAGGTTTTAATACATATCCATAAGGCCCTGTGATTTTTGCTCTTTGAATTGTCTGTTCATCGGCATACGCAGTAACGTATATTATCGGCACATCCCTTTCTTTATGTATTATCTCGGCAGTTTCTATCCCGTCTACAGGACCGTTGAGTCTTATATCCATCAGAATAAGGTCAGGAGTCAAATTACGGTCTAAAGCAACAGCTTCATCGCTGCTTGAAGCTATCCCGCAAACTCCATATCCCATATTTTGGAGCATCATTTTAATATCTTCTGCGATTATACGCTCGTCTTCAACAATTAGTATATCAATGTTTTTCATTTATTTCCGAACTTTCGATTTATAATTTAAAACTGATTTTGTACTCAGTACCGTTTTCCCTGTTTATCTTCAGTTTAGCCTGTAATTGAGCTATAAGTGTGTGAACTAATTTCAAACCGAGAGATTCAAGCGTTCCTTCGGAATATTCTATAGGAATCCCGCATCCGTTATCTCTAATAATCAATTCAATGTTTTTTCGCCTGGCACGAAGTTCCAAATTTATCTTACCCTTTTCAGTTGTTCCAAAAGCATGTTGAATTGAATTTGTCAATAATTCGGTGATTATTAATCCAAGAGGTATCGCGCGGTTTATATCGAGAGTTATGTTCTCTATTTTCGTTTCAAGATATATTTTGTCTCTATCAACCACGTATGATTGCATAAGGTTCTCTGCCAACATTTTTAAATATTCGGGGATATTTACGTCTGAAAGATTTTCCGATTGATAAATAATTTCATGGATCATTGACATGGACATTATTCTGTTTTTACTGTCCATTAGCAGTTTGATAGTCTCTTCATCATCGATGCTGTTTGCTTGTAGATTCAATAGGCTTGATATCAGTTGGAGATTATTTTTAACCCTGTGATGTATTTCCTTCAGCAAAACTTCTTTTTCTTTAAGGGATTCTTTAATTTTTCTGCTTGATTCTTCAAGCTCTAATGTTCTTTCCCTCACTCTTTCTTCGAGTTTTTCCTTCGCTTCTCGTAGCGCTCGTTCGGCTTCTTCACTCTCGGTAATATCTCGGACGACTGTAATGACATGAGTTATTTCATTATTTTCTTTTAAAAAGGAAAGAGTAATTTCCGAAGGAAAGAATGTGCCATCTTTTTTCATGAATGTTTGCTTTAAGTGAACAACTTCATCACCCCGTTTAATCGCTTCTTGCAGCGTCTTTCCGAATTCTTGGAATACCTTTTCATTCGGGGTGAATACCCTCGTTGATTTTCCGATAAGGTCCGACCAGTCATAACCGAAAACAGCTTTTACTTGTAGACTCACTCGCTCAATTATTCTATCAGGAAATTTTACTATGAAAACCACTTCTCCCAACGATTCAAGCAGCTTATCAAAATGATTTCTTTCTTTCTCTAATCTACGGGTTGTTTCTTCCAATTCCGTTATGTCGTGAACAGTACCTACCGAACGAATCGCCTTCCCGTTCCGGTCGAATACTTCTTCAGATTTTTCACGAACGATCCTGACTTCACCGTTAGGTCTAAGGACTCTGTGAACGACTTCGTAAGGTGTATTATTTTCAACCGAGTCAAGGTAAGCCTCGTTTACCATTTCTCTGTCATCAGGATGAATTGCCTTTAAAAAGGCTTCATAGGTAGCGCCGAATTCCTGCGGCGCTAATCCGAATATTCTGTAAACTTCATCAGACCAATTAAGCGTATTGGTAAGTAGGTCTAAATCCCAACTTCCCACTTGAGCCATTTCCTGCGCTTTTTTGAGATTAAATTCGCTTGCCGTAAGGTCGTCAACTGCCATTTTTTGTTCTGTGATATCCTGTAATGCGACAATCACTTTGGAAAGATCCAATCTTCCATTTATTTTCGGAGCCGTCCAAGCGACTTGGTACGAAATGTTATTCCCCTTTAACGTCTTTCCGCTTGCTTCAAGAGAGATATTTTCCTCTCCATCCCAGATCGCTATCAATTCTTCGGAGAATACTTCCCTCTCTGAATCATCAAAAAGAGTAACCAGTCCTTTGATAAGTTGCTCTTTTGAATCGGCTTCGTATAAATCAAGAGTAGCTTCATTTACGTCAATTATTTTTACCTTACTCATTGCTTTAACTATCTCTTTCGGATTATCGCTTAGATATTTTCTCAGATCTTTCACTCCTTTTGACCTTAAATCCTCTATCCATTTCCCAACAGCCGTAAAATCCTCCTCCCAAATAGATATCGGGCTATGAACGAAAAGATTCTTATATCTTTCTTCGTTTATTTTTATCGCTTCTTCGTTTTTCTTTTGCTCTGTGATATCTATTGACATGGAGGCGAGAAACTTCTCTTTTCCTTCGTTGAGAATTAATGGGAACTTATATGATAACCAATATGTAATTCCATGTTTTCCAGGAACCATTTCAATGGTTTTTTTCAGCCTACCTGAGGTCAGGACTTCTTCGTCATTCGCTCTGATTTGCTTAACTGACTGTTCCGGCAGGAAATCCGCGTCATATTTGCCTATCCAATCTGTTTCGTCGATTCCCAATGTTTCTTTTACCACTTTTTGAAATCCCAAGTTCGTATACACGTACCTCCCACTTTTATCTTTGATAAAGGTGGCTTCCGGAAAGTGATCCATGAATGCTTCAAATCTTTTTTCACTGGCTAACAGTGAGGTTTCAATTTTTTTCCTTTCAGTTATATCTCGAGCAATTGAATTGGTAAATAACAATTCATCCTTTTCATCGTAATGATAATTAATGGTCCAAAGCATATCGGAAAAATGACCATCCGTATGAATTACGCGGTTTTCCAAGCTTGAGCTGTCTAATTTTTCGTTGGATTTATCTAATAAAATTGATTCGGTTTTTTCTCTGTCATCAGAATGTACGCATTCAAAAAAATTTATCCCGATGCAGATTTCACTCTTCTTCCCGAAGATACGTTCAGAGACTGAGTTGACAAAAAGAACAATTCCCTCGCTATCTATTTGAATGACTAAATCATCCGCTCCCTGAATAAAATCTTTGAACTTTACTTCACTCCCCTTGAGTTGTGTCTTGATTTGATCTCGATTTGTTATTATTAATTTTATTTGTTGTAACATGAATGCGATAAAAATTATGCAAATCATGACTCCAATAATCAGCATGATTTTACGGATATCCGAATGATATTCTTTTAATTGCTGTAAATGCTTCAACTCGCTTTGATAAAAAATTTCGTGAAGCTTCTCAAACTGATGTGTCGTAGAGGCGATAGGATTCAACAGTTGATTGAAGTTGTTGATGTTGATTTCCGTACTATGAAAGGTTTCTAATTCAAATTTAATATTCTCATATTGCTTTTCCATTCGACTTAGAAGGAATTCGAACTGTTGCTGGTCGTATTCTTCCTGCAGTCTTTTAAGTATTTTTAAATTTCGCTCAATTATAAACAGCAAATCGTTAAGCTTATCCCGAACGTTGATTTTTTGCTCCATTACATTAGGATTGGTTAGCGAAAAATCAGATTGATTACGGTTCTTTGATTGGAAATCCGAATACCATAATTTTACTTCATCAATTTCTTGTCTGATCAATGATGCGGATTTTTCAGAAATTAGATGGTATTCTGTGAGCTTCTTGTATATCAGATTTTCGTCGTTATTTAGTATGCTCAATATCCAGAACACTATACCGCCAAGGACTATCAGACTTATAATTATCCAATAAATATATTTTTTAATTAACATCTCGTTTTTCAGTTGATAGTTCTTCAACAAGCCACCCTAATAACCGTTTATCAGATTTTGGGTTAGAATTATTTCTTTTAATTCATTGAAATCATCCATACTTGCCGGCACATAATAATCAGCGCCTAATTCTGTAAGAATCTTTTTATGTTCCGGATTTTTCATACTAAGGTTCAATAGGGCATCACGAAACGCTTGAATCTGTTTGGATGACATAGTGGATTGAGAAGCCCAAACATAATCCGCGAAGGGTGGAGATTGCCAAATCACTTTGACCTTATTTACATTCAATTCACCTGAGTGAAACATCTTTTGAATTACCTCTGAATTTATTACACCGGCTGTAATATCGCCGTTTTGCACTTTTAAAGCAGTCTCATTATGAGACTTTGAATAGTTAACGTCACTAAAAAAAGTCTCCGGCTTTATACCCAACTGGTTAAAAAAATATCTCGGCATCAAATGACCTGAGGTGGACAATCTTGATCCGAATCCAAAAGATACACCTTTTAAATCCTTCAGAGTTGAAGCATAATGTTTTACGTTTACAAGAACTATGCTGCTAGACCTTAGATCAACATTTCGTAAAGCAATCGGTTGAGCGTCACTCTCCAAATGTGCTTTTATAAATGTAGCGCCGCCGAATAAGGCAATATTTATTTCCCCAATCTTAAAAGAATCTACGATAGCGGAATAGGTAGGGGGGATAATTAATCTCCCTTTAATGCCCGTCGCATGTGATATATATTCAACTAAGGGGAGGTAAGTCTTTTCAAGTTTCTGAATATTTTGGTCCGGTACGATTCCCAAACGCCATTCGGTAAATGATGATGTTTCCGTATCAGATTTTTGATGACAAGATGAACTCGCCATTAAGGTGATGACAAAAAATGTTATCTTCGGTATATATTTATTTTGTAACAATCTCATTTTTCCTTTAAATCCGTTGTGATACAAATTGAGAATTATTTCTCACTATTATGCTTCTTGCAACATCCGTGCCTGAAATATTATTTAAAGAATATCTGACCTTATAGCATTGTATTTACGCTACTTACAAAATCAGATATGAGTAACAGAATATTTTATATTATAGAGATTTTTATTTCTTTAGTCTCATTTGTAGACTTGGATGAATCAGATGTAACTAATTGAGAATCAGTGAAGAATCACCAACTCTCTTTCTTTATCATTTCTTTAGGTATCCCTATTTCATCAACATATTTAAGCATTGTTTCGAGGAATTTCGGAACCAATTCAAGCCCCTTTTTTTTTGCTGCTTTCTTCTCATAAGAACTAATTCCCGGTCCGCAAATAAACGCAGCCGTGGTAGAGGGATCTTCTATCACCTCCTGAAGTAATTCGATCGTAGGTCTGCCCCATCTGACTCCAAATTGCTCTAAATCAGGATTATTTTCACGTGTAATCATATGAATAATTGTTAATTTATCAGGATATTTTTTCTTGAGACTGTGCAATTCCTCTCGATATATAATATCGTTCCAGGTCTTATTAGTAAATATAAGTATATGTTTTTTTGATGATCCATTGTGCAATTCATCTTTGATAATTGAAAAATTAGGCACAATGCCGCTCCCTGCGCAACCATGAAAAATAGTTGTTGCCTTACTGGCTATCTCATCATTCACGATATAGGAACCCGTATAACCTTTAACTGTCATTTTTGTCCCGACAGGGATCCGGAAGGTCAATAGTGGAGAAAGAAGTGGAGGATATGGATCTTCATCCGGATAGTAAGGATCCTCCTTAATTGTAAAAGAGACATATTTTTCATGTGGAGCGCTTGCCAAGGAATATGCTCGAACGGGTTCTTTTCTGCCCTTTTCTTTTTCGAGATAAAGGCACCAGCGTTCGAGAGCAGGAAATTGATGCGGATCTACGGTCAAAAATTGCCCTGCTTTATATTCCGGATTGTTTTCATCCTCGGAAAGATATAATGTTGTACTGTCCTTTGTTTCCCTGACAACATCAGCCACGATTACTTCCCGTTCCCTGATTTGAGTCGCCATTAAATTTTACATCCTTTTTAATTTGTCAATTACCGTCATATACAACTCTATAAATTTTCCCCCCCTCATCATCTGAAATGAACATAGCCCCGTTCACAGAAAATTCTATATCAACAGGTCTGCCCCAAACGCTGCCATAGGGAGTAAGCCAGCCGGATACAAAGTCCTCTATACCGACAGGGGATCCATCCTCTATTAGTACCCTGACAATTTTGTAACCCGTCTTTTTCGATCTGTTCCACGAACCATGAAACGCTATGAACAGATCGCCTCTATACTCTGTGGGAAACTCCGTTCCGCTGTAAAACCGCATTCCCAACGGAGCGGAATGAGCTTGCATCTCAAAAACCGGAGGAAGGGTTTCATCACACTTTGATTTCTCATCGGAATACTCTGGATTCATATTCCCGTCTCCGTAGCAGTATGGCCAGCCATAATGTTTTCCTTCAGCCAATATATTCAGCTCCTCAGGAGGTAGATCATCACCGATTCGATCCCGACCGTTATTTGCCGCCCAGAGTTCTCCCGATTCCGGATGAAACGCAAGCGCGACAGAGTTTCTTAGTCCATTTGAAAAAATCGTTTCGTCGCTCCCATCAGGATTATATCTCATCACCGTTGCTCTTCTCGGGTCACTCTCATCGCAAATATTGCACGACGAACCGATAGAAACATACATCATGCCGTCCGGTCCGAAAGCCACGGTTTTTGTAAAATGCCCGATCGTCGGAAGACCCGATACAACCACTTCTCCCTCTCCGTCCGCCACATTGTTCCCGTCATCATCTCTGAAACGCGTTATCTTGTCGGATTCGCCTATGTAGACATATCCATCGAAAAACGCTACGCTGTGCGGATTCCGCAAACCATCAACGAATATCAGACTCTTATCAGAAATTCCATCCCCATCTTCGTCCAACACCGCTACCAGCTCTCCCCTGTCCATCAGACAAACAAAGAGCTCGCCTTCAGGAGAAATCCCAATCCCCCTTGCTTTTCCAAGACCTTCCGCGAAAAGAGTGACAGAAAAGCCCAGCGGCAAAGACAACTTACCCTCAAAACTGTCTTCTACTGAAGCCCCGTCAGAACAAAATAGAATTAACAACAGCGCTGAGACTGATATCATAAGCGTCATAGCGCTTAAACCACCGATAGAATTAAAATATTTCGGCATAAAACTACCATCTTTTCTGAATAATTACCCTTTGGATAGTTATAAAAACTTAATATAACCGATTTTATACTAAATAGAATAAAACTTTTAGGTCCGGTCAAGGCGAATAAGTTATAATTAGTGTTGTCAGTGGCTGTTGGGGGACTTGTTGCCTAAACTCCTTGTATGTTATCGGTGGTTAGAAGTTTTGTATATTATGATGTTATTTA
>JACZYG010000058.1 GCA_022571215.1 Fidelibacterota bacterium
GAGGTTCAGGCGCTGAAAGGTCCTGACGACACGGAAGTCATTGTCACTCTTTCAACGAGTGATCCGGAAAGTTTCCCAATTCCGAATGCAGTAAAGAAGCTGCAAGTCAAAATCAAGGACGAGGAAGACGATGTGGTCTATATCGTCAATGAGAAGAATGCGGAAGTAATCAATGATCAGGTAATACGGTTCGTTGACGAACCGGGACTCCATGAGATACTGTATGTAAAAGTACTTATTAAAACCGGAAAGAATCTTGTTGTTCTGCAGGCAGAAGCGCCTGTGCTGCTCCGTCCTGACCTGATTATTCAGAATGTAATGGCACCGGAAGAGGTGGATGTAGATGAACCTTTTAATGTGGATGTTGACATTCAGGAGATGAATGGCGAGTTAGGCGCCACCGCGACGGTAAGTCTTTACGTTGACGGAGATCTCATTGCTTCTTATCCTAATGTACAGGTCGATCCTGCGGATGTAACTACGGTTGTTTTTGCCGGGCTGAGTTTCTCGGATGCCGGTACTAAAAACTTCTCCGTGGTCATTTCCGATGCTGTTCCCGGTGAATATGATGTGACGAATAATGAATACAGCTTCACAATGGAAGTTTTGCAGCCGGTAACGACACAGGCAACTTACTATTGGTTGAGTTATAAAAATTATGATAACTATTATTATCGTTCCTGGAACAATCGTTGCGGGCGATACTTCGAATCTACTCAGACAGCAGCGGGGGACGAATTTACACTTAGAGGAACCTCCAATGGAGAAACACCCAGCGGAACCATTGATGAGGTTACCTGGTCATTGGGCTCTGAAGACGGCGTTTCTCAAACAGGAAGACTTTCCAATTGGATTCCTTCTTCCTCAGACGAATGGGGAAGCAATTACTATTATGCTGATAATGTGAACGGAATTTGGTTATATGTTTACGCAAGACCCACTGATGGGTATACCACTTTTGAATTACGAGAATATTCAGGAAACAAGGTATATGTATATTTCGGTGATATGCGTTTATACTCCCAGAATTACGGTTCCCATATGAATGCTCAGAGTTCGGTCACGGCATCAATAATAATAGAAGATGATGGTCTCACCATTGGTGGATCAGCCTCGGCGAATGTAAATGGTCCAGTTAGTTATTCATCCGGAAGATTCTACACGAGCCGTAGTTATTGCGGCGGGTTTTGGGGAGGAGGATATCGCTGGTACAGCTATGGTTGGAATAGTGGTTATGATTACTATTCCGCATTTAGCGAAGGTTGGATGGATCAGTCATCTTTGACCAAAAGTGTAGTCACTCCGGTGGCAGAAAGTGAATTTGCGTTACCCGATCGGATAAGTCTTGAAAACAACTATCCGAATCCTTTCAATCCCGAAACAACAATCAAATTCTCGTTGCCGGAAGCGGCAGCTACGACGATAATTATTTATGATCAGTTAGGAAGAGAAGTTACCCGATTAGCAGATGGGCATTTAAACGCAGGGTACCATGAGGTTACCTGGAATGCAGTGAACATTTCATCCGGCGTTTATTTCTACAGACTGCAAGCTGGAGATTATGCCGAGACGCGTAAGATGATACTGTTGAAGTAAAAGTTCATTCACGGTAAATCTAAGGCTTGATTTAGCAGAAGGGCAGGCAAAAAACCTGCCCTTTTACATAACACATAACATTATATGATAGCCGTAACACACTGATGTATAACAGTATTAGTGTAGCAATATAGTGAAGTAGCGCGTAGGGGAGTCGAACCCCTATTACCGGCGTGAGAGGCCAGCGTCCTAAACCATTAGACGAACGCGCCAAATTCTTGGAATCAATCTAAATTCACATCTGAAAAAAAGCAAGCGAATTGTCCTTTTAATTCGGCTTTTAAATCCCCCTTCGCTTTTCTATATTAAAAGAGTTCAATGATTTGTTTTAAATTGCAGATTATAATAAAAATTCTCAACGTCATTGCGGGAGTGTACGACGAAGCAATCTAAAATATATTCTACTACTTGCAATTATGAGATTGCCACGTTCGGCTGAAACCGAACTCGCAAAGACAGAATCTTTCATTATATGAGCAACATAATAATTAGATCTGAGAACTCAAAAAAACAATTATTTCTGACTGATGAACGATAAAGTGAAGAACAAAAAGAATAGAATAATCCGGACGGCAGGGAAGAGTCTGTTTTTATATTTGGCAGGTCCCTTCCTGACGCTTCTATTGATAGAGCTGATGCTCCGTTTTACCGGTTACGGTAATGAAGATAAATTATTTATTCCGGATAAGGCGCATCCGAACAGTTACAGTATCAAGGTGGATTACATAAAAAAGTATTTTCCTTTTAGCGAGGTTGAGCCGGACCTGTCCAACGATTCATTTCTTATGGAAAAGCCGGCAAACGGGCTACGCGTTTTCGTTTTAGGTGAAAATGCGGCTGCGGGATTCCCATGGCTGCCTAACGGCAGGATCGCCCTAATCATGAGCCAGATTTTGAAAGAGACTTTCTCAGAAAAGATTGTCGAGGTGATTGACCTTTCCATTCCGGGTATAAATTCTCATGGTATGCTGAATTTAATGAGCAGGCTCGTAGAGTATGAGCCAGACGCGGTAGTGATTTATCCCGGGCATAACGAGTTTTACGGCGCGCTCGGTCCTGCTTCCGTGGATTACGTAGGAATGAACCGCAATCAGATCAAACTCTTTCTCAGCTTGCAGGAATACAGACTATTTCAACTTCTAAAACCGCTCTTTATCGGGTCATCCGGCGTCAATTCAGAACTAAAAAACAAAACAGAATCGTTGATAGAAACGATTGCGAAAAAAGTAGAAGTCGAACCGGAAGGGGAGTTGTACAACAAAGTTCTTGAGAACTACAAAAGTAACCTGAATGAGATGCTTGAAATTGCAAATTCAGCCGGCATAATTTTCGTAGGCGGAATACCGGTAAGTAATTTTTCGGGTAAGGCGCCGTTCAAATCTTGTTATGAAAATATATCCGACAGAGTCAATTGGCGTGATATGGTTGAGAAAGGCAAGGCGTTCCTCTTTGAGGAGCGTTACGATGACGCGCTATTGTACTTCTTAGAAGCAGGTGAACGATATGGAGTCAATTCGGAGATTTATTACTACAGCGGACTGGCATTGCAGGGAGCGGGAAGAGGTCCGAAAGCCCGTGAGCAGTTTCGGAAAGCGGTAGACAACGATTGCATGCCGTTTCGAGCGGCAACAGAATTCAACAGGGAGATGGCGGCGCTGTTTCGCAGTCACGGTCAACCGTTCGTAAGCGTGGGATTGCACTACGATACTACTTCCGTCAATGAGTCAAGAGGGGACGAACATTTTGTTGACGCTGTGCATTTCAGCCTCAGAGGCTCTGTAATACTTGCCGAGCGGCTCACTTCGGAGCTTGTTGTGCGTTTCGGAGGAATCAGACGACCGAAGCCTTCGTCAGCGGACATAGATAAAATGATAAAACGGGCAGGCATGACTCAGATAGATTACGCGTTAGCGGAATTACGGATCA
>JACZYG010000059.1 GCA_022571215.1 Fidelibacterota bacterium
CTCTGTTTTTGTCATGCACGATTATTGTAGCCCCGGATTGTTCGACGAGACTGCGGGTCTTATCTGTTGAGCCGTCATCGATAACGATGATATTTTCCCTCGGAATGAAAGACAAGCATCCGTGAATGACACGCGCTATAGTGCTTTCCGCATTATATGCGGGAATGATCGCAAACAGGTTCAATTTTCCGGTCTACTTCAAGTTCCGGTACTCTTCAAGAGATTTCAGTCTTGCCTCTTTGAACTCCTGCCCGTCATTCCACTCAGGAGTACTATCGGCATTAGCAATATTATATGTGACATGCAAAACAAAGCGAGCCAATTGGACGACACCCGAATAATCCCAGTTTTCATCGTATTCGTCAGTAGGCTGGTGATAATTTGCATCTATCCATGCATCGACAGTTGACTCCTTCCACTCCTGATCACGCCCGACGTAGTCGTTTCCCGAATCTATTGAGACAGCAGGCACCCCGGCTTTGGCGAACGGGAAATGATCTGACCTGAAATAGAATCCTTGCCCCGGTGATTGGTCCGGCTTTAGCGTAATACGATAATTCTTCGCAATTTGCGCTAAGAATCCTTCCATAGTCGAGCGTTTATAACCAAGCGGGATCATGTCGGTTGTCTCTCCCCAGAGATTAATAGCGTCGATGTTAAAGAGCGCTTTTGCAGTAGCGAGATGATAAACAGGATTTTCCGAATAATATTTTGAGCCGAGTAGTCCTGACTCCTCCGCCGTCAGAGCCATCACAAGAATTGAACGTCTTAGATCATATTTTAAGTTAACTGCTACTTTTGCCATATTTAGAATAGCTGAAATTCCTGAAGCATTGTCCCATGCCCCGTTATAGATCGAATCTCCTTCACTATTTGCCGCTCCGATTCCGAGATGGTCATAATGACCTGTCCATAGGATCATCTCATGGGATAATAATGGATCGGTACCTCTTATTATTCCGATAACGTTTTTTGTCTTTATTGTTCTAATTTTGCTTTCAATCGTAGTCTTGACGTTAATTCCGGTGTGTATAGGAGTAAAATCTTGACTCGCTGCTTTCTCCTGCATATCCGATAAACTGAATCCCGCTGAAGAGAATATCTTTTCTGCGGCATCCTCAGACAGCCAAGAACGTAATGACAGCTGTGGAGGCGAATTATCATTTAATCCGAGAGCGGTTTGTTCTCCGCTCCAGGAGCCTGTAATCACCTTCCACCCATAGCCTGCAGATTCGTCAGTGTGAATGAGTATCGCGCCGACTGCTCCCATTTCAGTCGCCTTCTCATATTTGTACGTCCATCTGCCATAGTATGTGAGAGCTTCTCCGCCGAAATGATTTGGATCGTCGGACGGCGGATCGTTTACAAGCATCAACAAAACCTTGCCCGTAACATCAACACCTTTATAGTCATCCCAATCGTTTTCGGGCGCTTGTATTCCGTACCCTACATATACCAGTTCAGCATCTACCTCGACATGCTCCACTTGAAGTCCTGTTTCCTTCATAAAATCCACGAAATATTCTAATTGAATTGATTTGCCGTCTTTAGTGAATGCTATCGAATTATCACCTGTGAGTTCGACGCCAACCATAGAAAATTCCTGATAAAAGGAGCCGTCAACGGCTGGTTCCAAGCCGTATTCTTCAAATTGTGATGCAATATATTCCGCTGCCGCATCGATCCCTTCGCTACCGGGCGCTCTCCCTCGTAATTTATCATCCGACAAATATTTTATGTGTGCTTTTATTTCGTCTCCGGAGATCGCTTTAAAAGCATCGCCCAACAATGATTTCGTATCAATCATTGTCGGGGTTGAGTCTGTTGATGACGACTTTTTAGTTTGGGTACAGGACAACATAAACGATAACAGAACTATCGCAGCCAGAAAATATTTAATTATTTGCATTTTATTCTCTCTTCTAAATATGTTGAAATCGTCCAAAAAAATAGAGAGTATCTTTGCTATCCGCAAGTTAATAATGCACGAAAGCCGGCAAGCTCAGGTACATGTTGACCCCCCTGCCTCTTTTTTCTTGGTACATATTTAGGCTGTTTTAATATATCACTTAGTATTATCGGTGGCAACATAAACACTTCTTCCTTTATGCTGGTTCCTTTCCACTCTAAAAATATGTCCAACGGAGTCTTATTACCCTTGTAACTGTTCTTCCTTAACAGGTTAAACCAGTGCTGATATGTGGTAACACGATTCAAGAAGTCATTCTTACCGCTGAAAGACTCTATATCAAAAAACTCATACTCTATCAATGCATGAGAGGACTCAACGTCAGCATTGGCGTTCGGACACGCCGGAGGTATAAACTCATGATTCGATTTGAGTATATTCTCAATCTCATGTACAAATCCTTTCTGCTTGCCGGGCTTTGCCGTCCCCGAAAATTCACTGCCATTGTCCGTCTGTATTGTTGTCTTACGTATATCTACACCATTTTCGGCAAGATGATTTAGAAGTCTATGGGCAACACGCACACTGTATGTAAGAGTCTTCTCATCACCGTAAGCGAGGAAGATAGCGCCTGTCTTTACGTCCCTAACAGTGAACTGATACTTTGGAAGCTTATACTTAGTCATAAATGACCAGTAAAACGGTATATCCGTTAGATACTTAACGTCCATCTGCATTCGCTCAAATGGCTTGTACCTCGCCTTCACTGCTCGAAGATCTCTCTTCTTCTGATACTTCTTCTTCTTTTTTCTGCTTAATCCTCTCTCTTCAAGTATACGCGATATCGCTCCTGCCGAACAGGGAATGCCAAATTCCTCCTTCAACCTCCTAGCGCCATACCTTACCCTCTCTCTACACTTAACAACCAGCTTCTCTATCTCCGGCGATGTCTTGTGCGGTATGTGCTTTGGAGCCCGCGAGCGATCCAAAAGACCTTTCTTTCCCTCTTCATCGTAACGACGCAGCCATTTCCTTACTGTGTTACGGGAACAGTCGAAGGCTCGGCTGGCTGCTTTTATCCCATGATTAGAAGCATAACTGATCAGCTCCCATCGCAGAACAAATTCTTGATTATATGCGTATATCATATTACTATATCTCAAGGGCGTCTCCTCTATTTTGAATACATTTTGCTACTTGAGGTTACGCCCTTTTTCCTTTTATTTCAAACTCCTTATCTTCTTAATTATTCCTCTTAACTCCTTAATACGACCCGGTCCCATACACATCAATCTAACTACCGTAGGGGGGTCAACATGTGCCTGTGCATTTCCGGAAATTGGGTTATAAAAAATAATTATCACAGATTCGTTCCTATTTTCTGAATACAATCTAATTTTTAAAAGTAAGCGGTGGGATCTGATCAGCGACAGTTATATTTCCCGTCGTCAATTAAATTTCCCGAATAT
>JACZYG010000060.1 GCA_022571215.1 Fidelibacterota bacterium
GAGTCCATGTCGTAGGCGTAGTTCCTGTGGCCACAAAGAAAAAATTATCAATGTTCGACCCACCAACATTAGAAAAATCATCGCCGGATATAAAATCCTCAAGTTCATAAACCTCACCAACGACCAAAGTACCGGAAGTTAAAAGCGTTCCCCTATTATCATTGAGATCCGTTCCCGAGCTGGATGTCTGCTTCCAAAGGTCGTCATTGACCTCTCTGATATAATCCATGAAAAGCTTATCACTCGATACATCGAAAGTCGGATCTGTCCCGCTCACTATCACCCTGAGATCATTACCGATGCGATATACTACTATTTCCTCGTTAGAGGGCTGTAATTGCTCGTTGTACGCCATCTTAGCTATTTCCGATACCTCTTTAACCGTCACGTAGAAAACCTTCTTTACGGACGGATCTGGATAGATGTTCAGTATTCTATTAACATCAAGAGTTACCATGTTGAAAATATTGTCTGAACTGAAATCCATTAGTTTCTCTACCCGGTGATACGCAGGGTAAAAAGAGAAATTCGGTTTATCGCTGTCTAAATCAGCCTTCATCAGTTCGTGTATCGCTCTTACGAAATGATCCTGCCCTCTGCTCGCAAACGCATCGAGATTCGCGTCACCTAATTGAGTGGCTATATCTGTAACGGCATCAATCAGTTTCATTGCCAACCTCTTTTAATTCCTCGCTTCTCCGCCGGCGAATCTCCTTTTTAAGTTCGACACCCTTCATGGAATGAAATGTTTGGTTATTAATTCCATAAGATTCATTCGCCAATTTAAAAATCTCAGCATAACTCATATCGCTAAGGTCGTCCTTAACATCATCTACTCTTTTAAATGGGTTTTTCGCTTCCTCAACGGTGATCTCTTTGTGTTTGTCGTCTACCAGATAGAGATTCTCGAATTTCCTAACAAGCAAAATAGCTTCAGCCATCGGTATTATTTCAGGTTTCTCATGCTTGAGAATGAAAGACAGCTTCCTGGAGTGCATCATTTCCGGGTATAATTTTACGTATTCTTGTTTGTTGATCTCATACGACATTGGCGCATATTTGATAGCGTTTCGGTCCATTACCAGTAATTTTTGTCCGTTCATTTTCTTACCCCTTATTTTATTCCTCAATTGGCTTTGATCTATCTATAACGAGTATTTCCATACCCTTATCAGCGTCCTCGTCAATGTGAATATGCCCCTTCTCTGAATATATCCTGATTCGTTTAAATCCTACAGTAAGGAGTGCTGATAACATTCTAAACCTATGATGATTATCCCTCGGGAACAGGTCTATTCCTATCCCTTTTACGTGAGAAGAGGTGTCTGCCGCACCTAAACTTTTATTATGCTCCGGGCAACGATAGGCGCTCGTTACAACAAAAGGAACGGCGGCTATATGACGTGCCCAGTTAAGCTTCGAGACGAAATCCATATCTATCTTACTTTCTTTACAATGCCGGCAAGATAGCTCGTCATGCGAAAAGTAGTTTTTAGGAGCCTTTGAACTGAAAATCACGATAACTTCCCTTTAATTTCAGCCCATATCTTATCATCGGTATCGGTTTTAGTTCCTTTGATGAGCTTGTCAATAAGTATTATCATAATCTTTTTCATTACCTTCTCGCTCACGGCTGTAGCTAAGATATTGCCCGCCGCAACAGCCAACCCCTTACCAGCGATACTTAATAGTGCTAACATTAGTTACCTCCTATTCCATTAAACTCTTTATAAACGAGCCTATTCCGGCTATAATCCCGACACCACCGGTCGCCACCCCCTTGTTCTGAGCGGATTTAATCGCCGGTCTGATATTGTCGTCAAGGTCTTTATTAACCGCATCAATGTTTGTCCTGTTCTGCGTCGCCTTTTCATTCACATCATCGATCTTATCACTCATTTTATCTTTCAACTCTTCGATCTTATCAAAAGTTTTGCCAACGCTCCCCCGAATCTGCTCTATTGAATTCGCCTGAGTATCGAGTCTTTGATTCGTTCCCTGAATCAATCCTATCACTTCACCTAATTTTGATTCTACACTCATTTAACCGCCCTCTTTAATTTGTGTTTAGCCCCTTCCTATGTAACCTTTGACCATGCGCCAACCCAATCCAAGGGGGAATGTGGCGGAGCCGGCAACACGGTCATTATCATCAGGAGGATGAATTTAGGTTTCATTTATCCTTTATTGTCGTCCTTTCTTTCTTCCTTGAGCGGTATATCAGTAGCGTCACGGAACATTCCGATCAATGGAGCTATCCACGCCCCTATGCCGAGTTCCTTCCCATACGTACCGCTCTTCGGGTCAATAATATCATTAAGATAATTGAACTCTTCATCCTCGAAGATCAGGTCGTCCTCATCTTTATCCCTTAAATTAAGGTTGGCTATTTTTGTTTTCACTTTAGCCGCCCTGAGCGCATCTTCAGGAGTTGTCACCTTCGCTCCCGCTAATGCGTACAGGTTAGGGATCAAGGCTTTATCCTCTTCTTTGACGACCCTACCATCGGGTAACATTATTTCCGTCATTACCTTCTTAATTACTACTTTTTTACCCATTTTCTTACCCCTTATTTGTTATTAGTTATAATCCTTTTGGTTGCATCGCACTTTTTTCGTCATACTTAACGATACCGTCCAACTGACCGAACAGCCATTCCGATACCAGTTCGCTGTCCTTTCGTTTATCGTCTTCGCCAACGCCCGAACGTTTCCGGACGGAAGCCACTGACTTCTTATACTGTACGTCTGTTAATTTTACTACACAATCCATTACTTTCTCCTATTTTATGTAACTAATGCTGCACCCATTTCTAACTGTCTAACTGATAAATCATCAACGCCATCAAGATTAGCTGCCCAACCTTCAAGAGTATCACCTGATAGTATAGATATATCACCCATAGTTGCCCCTCTACCTATCTCAGTATTACTAATTTCCCTATGCACTATTGCATTTCCGGGATAGACATTATCAACCGTTCCACCACTTGTATAAGCTCCATTACCTACTACATCAACAAAGGCAAAAGTCTGTAATGAGAATGTATTTACAGTTAACCTCGTTATCCAGAAATCTCCATTAGCAGCTGTATTACCTCCAACATTTGCAATCCTTACGCCATCACCAGTCTTTAACCCATGAGCCGCAGAGGTAACTACTATTGGAGTGGCGTTAGTGGCATTTGTTATAGTTAATGCAGTTCCTAATATCTTAGCAATTCCATATATGAACTCTACACTACCTCCACCAGCATTTGTAAGAGACATCTGTAGGTTACACTTGTATATCCCAGTCATTGCAAATGTAAGGTCTTTACCTGTAGTTGAATCAGCAACTACATTAC
>JACZYG010000004.1 GCA_022571215.1 Fidelibacterota bacterium
CATATGCTTTTAGCCAATTATTTACCGTCGACATAGAAACGCCGTGATTATGGATCCAGTCCTCAAATTTTGTATACCCAAGCTGTTCGTAAGACTTATCATACTTAATCTTCACAACTAACTCAATCCATTCAAACATTGCTGTATTTGCCTCGAAGATCTTTTCCCCAACCCATTTATCAAGCATGAGGGTTTTTCTTATTACCTCTTCTCCATATATCTCAGTTCTCCAAACCGCAGATACTTCTTCGTCAGTAATATTTTGTTTCGCCGCTCCTGAGAGACGTATTTCGAATTCTTCTTCTACTAGTTCCTGAGATCTAATCACTCCATGTGGGGCGCTCTCGTTGATCGCATCACTTTCTGAATCACTCAATTTCAAAGCCTCCATGTTTTTTAACTTCTTTAGGTCAGTACTTCATGAATACATCAAACGGTATTTATTCCCGATAAACTACTTTTAGTCTCCCAGGGAGACCTAACATATTTGGTGATAATTCTCACACTCCTTGGGAGTATCGGTAACTTTGCTTAATCAACACTAAATATTGTTTTCGTCATCTGAAACGTTCTTTGTAGAACATCTCCACGAGGATGGCAGAGTAATTAAGCAGGTGCAGAAAATCATCAGGACCTGTCCCGGCGTGTTCGTACTTTACTCGCTTATAATTCGGATCATATTCTATGTACACGTTCAGGATGTCCTCCGCAAAGGTCTTTATTACTTCCTTTCTCGGAAATTTGTACTTCTTCTTCGCCAACCTCGAAAACACATCATCGAGGGTCTTTGTTCTGCTTAGTGTATACGTCTTGGAACCCCAATCAAAGTGTGCCTCAGTCTTCTGATTGGTGTACATCATCTCAAATACTGGAATCCGTGGCAGCATCGGCCTCAAGCGAAGATTCTCCTTATGACCGACACCGAAATCAGTCCCAACTGCCTTGACACTAAACCTCGCTACTGTAAGTGCTATCTCATCTAAAACAGTCTGAGGATCGTGATACTTTGGACCTGCGAACCTTTTGGCGTAGATGATCTTTATTCGGTTGAATTCGATCATGCAGACGGAGATAATAGTATATGACTGTCCCCCATGTATGTCAGACCATGCCCAGTCAATCGCAAGGAATGTCTCTTTACCAGGAATCCATCGCGGAGGATTTTCAAGCTCGAGTAGATCATAATCATCACAGCAGGCATATACCTCCTCAGCGGTAATAGGTACAACCCCCACGTCCCATGGTAGTCCAAGCACTTCATTCATGAATTGAGCCTCTGGATAAACCAAGTATTTATCCAAAATCCCGTCCTTAGCTGGTGTGAGCCACCTCGCCGTCGGTGTCATCAACCGACATATTCGATAACCCGGTGATGTCGATTCCGGATTCTGGGGGATCCAACGGCCGTTTGCTGCAATCATCTTTTTCCCACAGTGCTGACAGAAGAGATAGGGTTTATTTTCATTAATGTGGCTGATGCCTAACGGCTCATTTTCCTTTTTGCATTTATTGCATGTAATAATCCACTCGTTTTGGTTGCTGCGATAATAAAGTTGACTCAAATAGTTACCCCTAGTAAGCGGAGTTCCAGCGAATATATAAGCTGAATCATCCGGATAGGATTGCGTGGATTCCATCACGATCGGGAAGTTATCAGACTGAATGCTTTGTGTTTCGTCAAAGTAGATCTTCCGGGCGGGTATCCCTCTCGCCGACTCTGGAGAAGT
Source organism: Fidelibacterota bacterium (assembly GCA_022571215.1). GTDB lineage: Bacteria > Fidelibacterota > SORT01 > SORT01 > SORT01 > SORT01. The sequence continues at coordinate 1,728 of JACZYG010000004.1, forward strand.
TCCTATCGCTCTTAGGGATATGGTGGATCCATTCGAGAAGAGTTTATCTCGAACGTTATCGATCGTCCCCGGTCCCAGGAACTCATCTGCTAATGCCTCATTAAAGTTGAACTGTTTATCTATCTTACGTCTGCAAAAATCATCAACGTGCTTCAAAAGAGCCGTCGCATATAATAAAGCATCATTGTCATTCAGCATCGCGTTCATAAGTAGATCTTTTGCTATGTAGGTGGACTTCTCAGCCTGCCTCGAAGCTAGGAGCACTAAATATCTCCTTTTTTCATTGTATATCGGTTTCAGATACTCTCTTCCCCTGAAACTGAAGGGTGCTCCCGAATCGGTGAAGAAAACACGTTCGACAAACTCTGATCTAAGGAGAGTAGGTACAGATTGAATGTTCGCTCCGCTTGATTTAGCTCTTTGTTGTAATGGCATGTTAGTGCTTTACCTTCTCATCGACAGTTCAGGCTATCTCCCCGAACTCACGCTTGGCGGAATAATAGGTGGGACGACTGTATCCATTGATCTTACACGCAAGACTCACATTTTTCAATATTTCTGAATCTTTAAGCATTTTAAACTTCCTTTGTAGTTTTGTAGGTTCGATCATTTCAAAAAAAGGAGCTAAGTCTTTTGTCTTGTTATAATGATCGATAGATTTTAACAAACACTTCCGGCAAATATCTTTCACCTTCGTTCGACGTGTGATATTATTAAAGACCTCCCAAGTGTGAGGATGTCTTCTACCTGCTCCACAATGAGCTAACGGCCGCTGGTTGACATATTTCATTACTATATGAACCTGATAATTTTGCTTCCTCGCGGTTTGCCGGATGAATACCGGTATTCCTTTGGCCGGTAAATCAAGTAATAGTTCGATTTCTTCTAAGGCATCATTCGTAATTTTTAATACTACTCCATTCCGCAACAAGTAATCTTCATTATTTGGATAATAAAATGGAATCACCTTACTAGAAACCTTCTTTAAAACATCTCCGCAGTCTGGACATGAAAGCTTATGTGGAACGCCGTAGAAGGCCGCTACGGTATTAAAACTACTATCACATGCCTTGCAGTGATAATCAATTATAAACGGCTTACGCAATGGGATATCAGCTAGAGACAGTATCCTGTAAATAGTAGACAAAGAACATTTGATACCTGTACACTTCTGAATTTCTCGCAGAGTAAATTGATTTAACTCCATTGCGATTCCGACGATCATTTGCTTCTCTTCTTCACTCGGATGGTAACCGACGTAGGCGAGCAAAGGCTTGCCCTTATCATATCTTTTAAGCCATCTTGATATGGTATTCCTGTTGGTTCCGAAATGAAGAACAGTGGATTTAATACCGTTTTCTTTTGCGTATGAAATTATTTTAAGTCGTTCATTGAAAGAATACTTCTGCATGAGATCAGCCCCAGACCTGAAAACAGTTTCTTGAAAACACCTCTTTTTTTACAACGTTCACCTTGTTAATCCTCGCCATCATAAATGACTTTCACACTATCCCGCAAGGCTCTCTTCTTAGGTTTGTGACCAAGATTACGGAGCACTTGTGAATCACGAATCATGATTTTTGAATATGTATCCGCATCCTCTAGTCGATTTGAAATCATTGCCTCATTTTTCTTCACAACCGTTAAAGCAAATCCCATATATATTTCATTATTGAGTTTACTGGTTACTTTTTCGTTCATGCCAAGTTTGAGAGCGATTTCAAAGGGAGTTTTTTTACCGAGCACAATATCAATATGGCCGGCATAAATTTTGGAAAGTTGCCCGTCGGAAACCAGGAACTGTATAATTTTAACCGGATCTAGGGTTTCGTGACCTTTCGATGGCAACACGTTCCAGAAATAGTATAAATATTTACTCACTATCTGGGCACTTAAAGGTGGCACTGGACTAATATATTCATTCGCATGTTCCGCAATGTCGGTAGCCGTATACTCTCCTGTTAGAGCCATCATTTGTACTAGTTTTTGTAGGCCTTGATTCAGCATGATCCGAAAAACTCCATTTGGAATAGAATTATATTTAATTGATGGTTTTTTCGGCCACAACTTTCTTTCCAAATAATCTTGAGCTAATATTTGTAGTTCACCTATCAGGAACGATTTGATCGTCTCTTTGAAGTAGATCGCTGCACCCTTGGACTTTGGGAATATGGACTTACTAAACTTATCCTTAATAGAACCGGATAAGTGTAATCTAATTCCAGATGTATACTCAAGTGCTAGAAATTCGAAATACTTTCGAATAGGATGAATTTGTAATACTTGCTGATTGTTTATGAGTCGTTTCATACAAGTCGCATCTTGCTATCGGAGCAATCTTAAGCCTTTGGTATGTGTACAGAATAGTTATTTTCAAGAACATTCCGATATCTTGCAATCTCTTCTTTAAAATTCAAGTTTAGAAACGCAATCGGATCATAACTTCCTTCTCGTATACACTGAAATTCCTTGAAAAACAAGCCAATAGAACCTTCCCATACCAACCGCTCAAATTTTTGATTTCTTAGGTTTGCTTCGACAGCTTCGAAAGCACAGAGACTCATCGCATTTGTGAATAAGCGCTTCGGATCGTAACAATCAATTGCTAAATCCATTACTTCCAGCACAAAATATTTCACGCTAGCAAAAAATTCTTTCTTCTCTTCAGGAATCTCGATCTCGATTAATTTTATAATTATTTTGTACTCGCTCGCTTCATCCTTTTTTTCCATTCGATCATTCATGATGTTAACTCTCCTCTCATTGTTAATCCCAAGGAACATAATAAGACTTACCTATCATGCACTCCGTGAGACATTCTTTAAATATTTTCCATCGATTCATTATTTATCATTTCCATGTGCAATATTCTCCGTAGCTGTGGCGTAGCTAAATTTGGTTCACCATGGCGTAGAATCGTTTAAAATAGTGATTAATGGAAATCTGCTGAAAGTGATACCAGATAACCCCAAACCGCTTATTACATAAGGTTTTGAGGCTTGTTCAAAGAGTGCCGGGGGCGGGACTCGAACCCGCATGGTCTAAACGACCGAGGGATTTTAAGTCCCTTGCGTCTACCAGTTTCGCCACCCCGGCGATGAGGCGACGACCGGATTCGAACCGGTGAATGAGGGTTTTGCAAACCCTTCCCTTAGCCATTTGGGTACGTCGCCTTAAAAAGAAATCCGCCAAGTCAAGGGCGGATTACCTATCATACTCCCAGAGCGAGAGACGAGATTCGAACTCGCGACCACCACGTTGGCAACGTGGAGCTCTACCAGCTGAGCTACTCTCGCGTTCACAACTCAAATTTAATACACAGCATCAATCATGCAAGCAAAAATTTTTAATCGAAAAGGAGTTCTTCTTCATCGTCATTTTTTACGGCTATGGGAAAATGCGAGCGAAAATTGTTCACGTAAGATTCTATTTGTTCATCGGAAGAATATCCACCGGTAAGCTTCAGAAGTGAGAATGAGGCGGTATTTGAGTAACTTCGTATCTCTTCTCTGATTTTTAGTTGCTTGGCTTTCAATTCTTCTAATTTGGCAGCATCTTGTTTGTTTTCTTCATAGATTATTTCACGAGTTTTTCCTCTCAAACTCTCCTCTAATCGAGCAAGATTGACCTCAACTCTATTTAAATTTAACAACTTCGTGGTGATTTCATTTATTTCCTTTCGGCGATCGGTCAGTTTCAATTCTATGATACCGAGACTCTGTCCCTCGTATCCGGCTTTATAAATTCCATGATTATTTACTAATTTAGGTCTGATCATTCTTTTTCCGTCATGACCACCGATAAACAATTCCACTTCTGATAATGAATCGGCTAATGCGGTTTCTACTTTGAGCGGCATGTGAGTTAAAGCGATTATCAGGTCCACTCTGTCCTTTATCTTTGAAATAACGTCTATTGCCGAGACATAAGGATCATGGACAACTACGGATTCAGGATAATTCCCGCCTTCCCATGCTAAACCGATGATACCCACATTAAATCCATTTTGACTCCAAATAACATATTCATCGAAAATGGGTTTGTTATATTCGGCTGAGTATATATTGGATGAAATGAACGGAAATTTTGCTCTATCCCTTAGAGATAAGAGGTAATCGAGTCCTAATATGAAATCGTCATCGCCGATATTCAGAGCGGTAGTATTCATTTCATTGAAAGCATCTACAATTAGGCTTGCCTTCGCCGCCATTTCATTTCGTGTAGAGTCTTTAAGATATTCTTTTTGAAAGAAAAGATCACCGCTATCAAGTATCAGGATCTGCTTACCTTCCGAGCGAAGTTTGTTTATGTAATCCGCTTTCCTGGCAAGACCGCCGGAGGGATCAGTCTTTCAACCACATGGCTCTACTTCACCGTTGACACTCCCGGTGAACACTAATGAAAATTCTACCGGAGAGAATTCGGTTTCTTCCTTACAAGTCCATCCAAAGGCTAACAGAGAAATCAGCGTGACACTGAAAATATAATTCATAAATCGATCTTCTCATTAATATTCATTTGCTATGATTATAAACCGATTTAATGTAAAATGCAATACAGCATCGCATTCTATAAACGCTTATCTATATAGTATCGAGACTTCCTTACAACGGAAGTGAATTATTTATGAGAAAGGTTTAGTTTTTTAATTTTTTAATGCGGCCGTAAAGAGAATCTAATAATTGTTGCATTTTCTCTTTTGTGCGTGGCTTATCTGCCCTACCGAGAGAAACAAGCACTCGCTGCTTTGTATTTTTACCCTCTCTTTTGTTTTCTACTATTTGAATATATTCGTATTTATCTGTCTTTTTTATCCGAACGAACATTTTGAAGCTCCCTCCTTAAATATCAATTTTGCGTTTTAATGAGGATGGATATGCCAAATAATTTAAATATAATACTCAATTAGTCAACTATTATTTTATATAATTATAATTATATAATTATAAGTATAATATTATGATTTTACTTTATTATTGATAGATATAGTTTAAATATATGCTGCTTAAAATATGTTAGTCTATTCTAATCTCTAAATCCAATACTGCTAATTGAGATTTTGTTACATATTGGCAGCGTAGATTAATAGTAACAAGCAATATTTTTCAGACGGGTCTTGAAAAATCGCTTTTCTAAAACTGTCTTTTCACATTCCCACTAAGTCTCTCCATATCTGAAATAAGCGTTTTGCCCAATAAATAATAAGCTGGGGTATCTGAGGAAGGAGCTAACTTTTTATCGAAAGTGATTAAACCAGCTATAAATGCTATTATCGCGAGAGATAGTATTAAATACTTATTTGATTTAATAAATTTCATTTGTCTCCGGATTAAGCAGGACTAAAATTCTCCCGCGTGGAGAATTCCCATTTGACTGGGATTATCTTTGCAATCTTACCCTCTCGTAAATCGGATTTTTACCCGTAATGAAATCTTAAAATAATATAATTTACGGAAGTGTGATTGTCGGGTTACCTGAAACTCCTTGTTGGGTAATAGTCGCAACGATTATCACACCTTCGGTTGCGCCCGTAGCCGTTAGCGTGAACTGATTTCCTGTAACATTCGATACCACCAGAGTACCGTTAAGGTTGGTCATATCAGCGCCAAAAGCCGTTACATCGGTTATACCCAAAAACGATCTGTTACCGCCACCCATAGAGGCAGGTTTGTGCCAGTAAGGCGCAGCCAGGTAAGCAACGTGATTGATGTCATTTAAGAGCGCATCCTGTTCGGCGTTCACCGCAGCTTTAGTAAACATGTTGATACCCACAATAACCGCAACTCCAACGATGATGGTACCGAGCACGATTAGTAGTAATTGTTGTTGTCCCATAAATTATTACTCTTTTTAAGCTTGTGGACGCTTACAGTGCTACCTAAGTATAAGCCAAAAGCAGACGATTTTCAAGTATTAAATTACAAGGCTTAGAAATAAATGTATACCAACTTTATTGATAGAGGTGTGCTTTTGTATATATGGGTTATGTGGCTTAATCGCAACATACAACTTTGGAATAAATAAGTGTCGAAAAACCTCCTAAAATTTATGTAGTAATTAATCTATTTCAACAATTTATGAATCAAACATAAAAAGTATATTCAAAAGGAATTATTGTCGAGTAAACTCAGATACATCAAAAATTGTGTAACCTTCTATGGTCTCACCGCTCGTTGTAGTGAGCTTATTACCCGATATTGAGTATTCAGATGTCTCATCCGGCTCATCCGGCTCACCCGGCACTTTGATAGTGATTTTATTTCCGCTGACCGACCATGTTCCTGAGCTACTTTTTGCATCACCAAGGTAAATGAAATCTATAGTCCATGTGTTATCATCTTTTATAGTAAGGGTAAAACTGAAGTCACTGCCGAGATCATCCACGTTTGAAGAATCAGGGTCTGTTAGAGACCCATAAAAAGTGGTGCTTTTATCGAGCTTCCAGATACCTACCAATTTGTTAGCTCCCGGACCTGTAGGGGCGTCATCTTCGCTAAATGCAGAAAAAAGTAATAATGTCAGTGACAGCATCAAAATGAGTTTTAGAACTGTTGGTATATTCATTATAAATTCATCCCTATATTTAATCCTTCTATACAAGAACATTGACATTTATTATAATTATGAGGTTAATAAACTTAATAAGTTAGATGCTTTTTCCAAGGAGTTTCGTTATTTATTTAGAATTACGCTCGGACTCAATCAAGAACTAATTTGATAATGTCAAGAAAGGAACATACCTACCAGTTGTTTGCGGTGAACTTCTATATGTGGAAACGCGTCTTGATAGTTTGTAGCGGGGGGCAGACTCGAACTGCCGACCTACGGGTTATGAGTCCGTCGCTCTCGCCAACTGAGCTACCCCGCCATACTTCCGAATCAGCATAACTTAATACCTTTAATATTGTAATCCATAATTATTTTTATCGGAAGAACCGGATTAAAAACATCTTATTCACTTTAAATTATCTAACGATAAGTTAAATGTTGTTCCCGGATTTGAATATCTTATTCAGAATACCAAAAATCTCATCCACGTTGAAAGGTTTTTGTAAAAAGCCATACGCCTCACTGATCAGTTTCATATGTTTTTCACCCATTATATAACCGGACATAAATACGAATTTCGTAGCTCCGAGATTACCTCGAACGGCCTTAAATATTTCAAAACCATCTGTATCCGGCAGTTTTATATCGCAAATGATAAGTCCATATTTATTCTTCTCAATCAGCGCTAATCCCTCTTTACCGGTAGACGCAGTTTCAACTTCTATCTCCTCCCCTTCAACAACTTCAGCTATCATCGTAAGCACAGGTTCGTTGTCATCAATGATCAAAACCTTTCTTTTCACCGGCTTATCCCGACCAACCGATTTCTTTATATCGACAATTTCAACACCTCCCGCATAATCCATAGTTTTGACACTTTCGATATCCATCATTTTCTCGACCAATTCAGAAATTTTTGTTATCTGTTCGGGGATCCTATCCAGAAGATGAATATTCCCCTTCCAATCACCCTTCGCCATATCGGATATTATTGTCAACGCCTGTAAGGGTTGACTAATTTCATGCGCAACCGCTGCTGCTATCTTTTGAGTAGATTCGTTCCGTTCCTTTTCCAATAATTTTTCCTGAAGCTCCGTTCTCTCCATGAATCTTCCGATCCTACCTGAGACTGCGGTGATAAGGTCGATTTCCTCTTTTGTTGCCATGTTGTCATCGCTATAACCCACGTCAATCGAACCTATCGTAACCCCGCCTACTCTAATTTCACCGGAAATAAATGAAGAGTCGGTTTTATTATTTTCGTTAAGCGTTCGTTCCGTATCCTTTGCCCGAATCCTGACCCAGGCTTTTTCAGGAGTACGCAGCGCGTTCAGAACAATCTCTTCTATGCTATCCAGAGCGTTCGGCAGGTCTTCACTTTCTTCAATCACCCTGTCAATAGCATAAAGTGATGTTAATTCCTTTACCCTGTCCCTCAGCGTTTTTGAAAGTCGTATATTTTCTTCTTCAGCTATTTTTCTTTTTGTAATATCTTCGCTTGTTCCAAGAATACCTATGATATCACCCCGTTTATCGTAAAGAGGCATTCGATTTGTATCTACCCAGATCTCTTCTCCACTTTTCGTGATCTCTTTTTGGTGAGAATGGATTTCAGGAATTCCGGTTTCAAGAACACGTTTATCACTTTCCTGAAAAAATTCAACATCTTTTGGGTTCGTAATTATTTCATGTTCGGTTTTGCCAACTACCTGTGAAGGGGTTTTTAATCCAACCTCCTCTGCAAACGATTGATTACAACCCATGAAAACCAAATCCCTGTTTTTCCAAAAAATAAGTTGCGGCATATGATTGATTATGTTTTGAAGACTTTCAGATTCGTGAGGATCTACATCAGGACGCCCTATTATACCGGGATTGTTAAAATAACTATAAAAGCCAATAGCAATTAATAGTGCAGCAATCGGCAACCTTAATAATAGATCGTCCGTTTGAGGGTTAAATATTTCCGATAGCAATGGACCTTCGTTAAATATAATTGCGTCAATTATGGAATCAATAAGCCAGAATACCATCGCCATTGCACTCCAAAAAACGATATTTTTAATGGATCTAACTTTCATAATCAGTTCAATAATTCCGCAAGTAAGCGTTCTACCATCAATCGCCTGTAGTCAGCGCTGCCGCGAACATCTGTGATAGGCGAACACTCATTTACAGCTATTATGGCAGCTTTTTCGACTAATTCTGACGATCTGATGCTTCCCTCAAGGAATCTTTCAGTTTTGTAAGCTCTGATCACCGTTGGAGCGACTGCCCCCAATGCTATCCGCAGATCTTTGAATTTATTTTCATTTGAATTAAAAATCACTGAAAGTGACACTATCGCAATTGCCATCGATTCTCGTTGTCCGAGTTTATAAAATCTGCTGAATGTTGATGATGGCAGCGCATTAAAGGAGATTTCGCTTAATATTTCATCCGGTTTTAATACAGTTTTTCCGGGTCCCTTAAAGAATTTATCTATATTCACCCGCCTAATACCTTTAACCGATTCAAGTTTTAGTTTAGCTCCGAGAGCATACAGCGGTGGAACTAAATCCGCTGCAGGCGATGCGTTACAAATATTTCCGCCTATAGTCGAACGATTACGAATTTGAACCGCCGCGAAGTTTTTTGCCGCTTGATTGAGATTTGGAGCGTTCTTTGCCAATAATTTAGATTCAAGAAGATCACTCACAGTTGTCAGGCTGCCTATTTTGATGACATTATCCTTTTTTACTATCCCTCTAAGAGACTTTATCCCCTTTGCGTCTACGATCATTCCAGTCTTGAATCCGAAATGCTCTATCTTGACCATAAGATCGCTCCCGCCGGCAAGTATTTGACCGTTATTTTTCTTAAACTGAGGCTGAGCGACTAATTCCAACAATTCTTTCTTCTCGATCGGCATGATATAGATCATCGCTTCTTCTCCAACCGAAGAGCTTTCTCTATCGACTTGAAAATTTTCACATAACCGGTGCATCTACACAGGTTTCCCGCCACAACAGAACGAATTTCCGAACTTTTCAGATCAGGGTTGGAATTCAGCGCCGCGCGCGCAGTCATAATGAACCCCGGGATGCAAAAACCACATTGCACTCCATGTTCGTCAACGAACCCCTGCTGGATGCTGTCGAGCTCGCCATTGATCTCAAGACCTTCTATTGTCGTGATCTTCGCGGCGTCAGCCTCCACAGCCAGTATCAAACATGAATTCAGCGCTTTTCCATCCATGATGATCGCGCATGAGCCGCATTCACCCTCTCCACACGCTTCCTTCGTACCGGTAAGACGCAGATCATCTCTGATAAAATCGAGTAACCGTTGACGACTGTCCACTGTTTTATAGTATTTTACTCCATTTACCTCAAGTGATATATTATACTTATGCATATTCACCTTCCAACACCTTCTCAACATTGGAAATATCGGGTTCTATGATAGTCGCTTTTAAGTCGCCGATTGCCGCTTCAGGCGCTTTTAATCCGTGTCCTGTGAGCAGTAATACTACTCTATCACCTTTCGATAACACATTGATACCAAGCGACTTTATCAATCCGGCTAATGTTGCGGCTGCGGAAGGTTCAACAAATACGCCGGATGTTTTTGTGAGTGTCCTGACAGCTTCAAGAATCTCTTCATCTGAAACGCTGAGAGCATATCCGTTTGTTTCTTTCACCGCGCGCAAGGCTTTCACTCCGTCACGAGGTTTGCTTACCGCGATACCATCGGCGATTGTCTTCCCGGATGCTGTTCCGATCTCATTTCCGCTCTCAAACGCCTTGACAATAGAGTTTGCGCCATCGGCTTGCACGGCAATGAGACGAGGCATCTCAGAGATTACCCCAATTTCAATCAAGTCCTTCAAACCTTTATGAACACCGCTGATTATACAGCCGTCACCAACAGGAACGACTATAGCGTCGGGAGGATTCCACATTAGCTGTTCGCAGATCTCATAAGCGACCGTCTTCTTTCCTTCGGAAAGATACGGGTTGAATCCCGAGCTCCTGTTATACCATCCGAACTTTTCCGTCGCCTTAATGCAAAGGTCGAATGCATCATCATAACTCCCCTTTACTTTAAACACATCTGCTCCATACAAAAGCATTTGCGCTACCTTTGCTTTCGGAGCTGTTTCAGGCACGAATATCTTGACTTTTGCTCCTATAGACGCGCCGAGACCGGATAACGAAGAGGCTGCATTTCCGGTGGAAGCGCAGGTGATCACATCCGCTTTATTCTCTATGCTTCGCGCCAGTGCAATAGCGGTTGCCCTGTCTTTCAGTGAAGCAGTCGGATTTTGTGTATCGTCTTTTAGCGATAGGTAAGGCATTCCGAGCAACTCTTTCAGCCTCTCGCTTTCAATCATTGGAGTCCAACCTACATTCAATCCGCCAAACGAAATCGGCTCTACAGGCAAGAGCGGCGCATATCTCCATATTGACAGCTCATTGCCTTTTTTGACTTCATATCTATGCCACTCTTCACCGGCGGCGGCATAATCATAGATAACTTCCAAATTACCGCCGCATTTTGCGCACAGGTAATGGATCCCTTCTTTTTCAAAGGTTTCACCGCATTCAATACACTCTAAATTTGTTACGAAAGTCACAAGATGCTCACATCGTCAATGCCATTATAGCTTTGCAACTGTGCAGTCTATTTTCAGCTTCCTGATATACGACCGATTGTTCAGAGTCGATCACCTCGTCAGTGACTTCGTTGTTCCTGTCGGCAGGGAGGCAATGCATATATACCGAATCCTCCTTCGCAGCCTTCATCAGGTCAGCGTCGCATATCCAATCCTTATATTTCTTTGATAATTCAATTGATTCTTCAGGTTTTTCGAATAAATCGATACATCCCCAACTCTTCGGATAGACTACATCCGCATCCTCGAACGCTGCTTCCATCGAATCAACCAGTTCAAATTTCGTGCCGTTTTCTTCCGCGAATTTTTCCGCCTTGGCTATCAGCTCCGGCATTAGCTTGAATTCGGGAGGATGAGCAAGCACTACATCCATGCCGAAACGCGGCATTAGAGAAATCAATCCCTGCGGAACAGACATCGGTTTCGCGTATGACGGAGCGTATGCCCAACTAACTGCTATTTTCCTTCCTTTCAGGTCATTCCCGTATATTTCCCGAATAGTCATCAAATCCGCAAGAGTCTGACAGGGATGATCAATATCGCACTGCATATTTATGACAGGTATTCCGGCGTGTTCAGCGACTTCACGCAGATACTTGTTACCTTCCCCCGGAATAAGGTCATGACGAATCGCTATGCCGTGTCCGTATCCTGACAGAATAATTCCCATATCCTTCGGACTCTCTCCGTGCGCTATTTGGGAAGTTTCCGAATCTATGAAATGAGCATGACCGCCTAATTGAGTCATACCCGCTTCAAACGAATTTCTTGTACGCGTCGATTTATCGAAAAAGAGCATGAAAAGAGTCTTATCCGGTAGCTGCCTGTGCGGTCTGCCGTTCTTAAAATCATCTTTCAATTCACCCGCAACCCGGAGCAGTTCCTCGAGCTCGTCATTCGACCAATCAGCAGTCTCAATGTAATCTTTACCCTTTAAATCCAAATATTCTTCTCCCTTTCTACCGATTATTAATTCTCTTTGAAAAACAGCGGATATCCGGCGTAAAACGCGGCCGCTTTAATGAGGTCATCTATGCTCACTTGGTCTTCGACTGAATGAGTTACCTCCTCGACCGACGGTCCGAGTCCGAATGTGGGAATCCCCTCAATACCCGCTGTGTAGACTCCATTAGTACTGAATGTCCACTTGTCAACTACAGGTTCCTCACCGAATATCTCTTTGTACGCCGCTTCGGCGGATTTCAGAGCATGATGATCCGCATCAAGCTGCCATGTCGGATAGTATTTTTCCATCCCGTCTTCTTTACCGGTATAGGAGGTCGCCTTATATTCCGACAGTTCTACAATAGCGTCATCACCTGCGATCTCTCTTATCTCGGCTGTTGCCAACTCTTTTGTCTCACCCGCGGTGAGCCGTCTGTCTATGTATATTACCGCTTTGTCGGGAACCGCATTCAATGATGCCGTGTCTACCTCCATCTTCGTGACCGCAACCGTTCCCTTACCAAGGAAATCATCGTCCCGCAGATTCCGGTTCAACTCTTCGATCCCTTTTACGATATTAACCATCTTGTATATTGCGTTCTCCCCTCTTTCGGGCGCGCTTGCGTGGCATGATATTCCCCTTGTCGTGACGGTCAGTTCCATCCTACCGCGCTGACCGCGATAGATTTTCAATCCGGTGCATTCACCGAGAACAACCACATCGGGGCGTAAACCGTCCTCGGTTATCACGGTTTTGTAAGCAAGACCGTCTGATGATTCCTCCTGTGCCGAGCCGACAACATATAAAGTAACCCCTTCAAGAAGACCCATCTTCTTTGACAGAGCCGCGCCGTATACCATTGATGCTAATCCGCCCTTATTGTCGCCCGTTCCCCGTCCGTATATTATGCCGTTCTCTACCTTACCTTTGTACGGATCATGCGCCCAAGCATCCGGATCGCCAATCCCTACCGTATCCATGTGAGAGTCATAAAGAATCACTTTCTCTCCGTCACCTAATTTACCTATTACATTTCCGAAGCTGTCTATCCTTACATCATCGTAACCGAGTTTCTCCATCTCGCTCTTCGTGCGTTCCGCGACACCCTTTTCTTCGCAGCTCGGGCTGGGTATCTCGACTATTTCTCTCAGAAAGGCGACCATATCCTCCTGTAACAGAGCAGCCTCTTCTATATACTTCTTGTTCATTCAATTCTCCTCAATCTACTATAGTCCATGCGGATTGATATTTATCTAATTCCTGTTTTGTGTAATCATCCATCGGATGCTCCCTGTCAGGAATCTCCACTACTTTCGGTTCTCCCATCAATTCGGTGGAAAAATAGCGCTGACCCGTGTCATTCAGCATCGTAACGATACGTTTGGCTTCCGGGAACTTTTTGGCAAGTTTAATCGCCGCGACAACATTACAACCGCTGGAAATTCCGCAAAGCAGACCTTCTTCTCTCGCCAACCGCCGAGCCATTTCGAGTGATTCATCAGAAGTCGTGATAACGATACCGTCCAACAGTTCGAGATGCAAGTTTCTGGGTACGAATCCGTCCCCGATTCCTTCTATCTTATGCTCACCCCATTCTCTTTTTGAAAGTAAAGGACATTCGGAGGGTTCGACCGCATAGAGTTGAGCGTTTGAGCCTACGCTCTTTAGATATTTTCCTATTCCGGTCAAAGTGCCGCCCGTTCCCTGAGAGGCGACGAATATGTCAATATCGCCTCCCATCTGTTCCCATATTTCAGGACCCGTTGTCGCCTCATGAGCGGCGATATTATCGCTGTTCTCGAACTGCGCCGGTACCCAATATTTATCAGGGTCAGCGCTTCGAATTTCCTCCAATTTTTCGAGAGCAAGGTCTACATCGCTCTCACCGCCCGGCGTATAGACCATTTCCGAACCGTAGGCGATGTCCAATTTTTTACGCTCCTCGCTCATACCTACCGGCATTACGATAATACATTTATATCCCTTTACCGCCGACAGGAACGAGCAGGCTATCCCCGCGTTTCCCGTGGAGCATTCAAGAACTGTCATTCCGGGTCGCAAATCTCCCCTTTTTTCCGCTTCCTCGAACATCTGTTTGTATATCCTGTCCTTCAAGCTCCCCGACATGCTGTACCATTCTATTTTGCCATAAATGTCCGCGCCCGCTTCTTCGCTTATTTTATTCAGCTTAACGAGCGGTGTCCGACCAACCATGTCAAGAACACTCTCCGTTGCCTTTGATGTTGCATTCCAATTGATATTAACCGTCATCCACAGCTCCTAATTGATTCTTTCCCAGAGCTCTTTTGACGCTCTGCGCGATTTCTCTAAAATTTCTTCCTCATTGATACTCACTAAGTTATAATCCTTAACTATAAATTCTCCCTTGATCATCACATTCCTGGGATGCTCCCCTCTTAACCCGTAAAACAAATGCGCATAAGCGTTTTCCGAATTCACCGGTGTCGGAGAGTCATAATCATACATCAGAATATCAGCTTCCGCTCCCGCTTTAATTATTCCTAATTTCACTCCAAGGTAACCTGAAACCGCGCAAGCGTTTTCACTCAATATCATTCTGAGGTCATCTACATTTAACGGTCCGTTATTTTGCTTATCGTGGTTCAATAGAGCAAAATGCGCTTCCTCCAAAATGTTATTGGTGTAACTGTCAGTCCCGAGCGCAATCCGAACGCCGTTTTTCAGCAGGTCAGGCACTCCCGCGCGACCCACGCCGTTATTCGCATTCGACTGCGGTTGATGCGTAACAAGCGCTCCCGATTTTTTCAACAATTCGACATCGCCATCAACTAAATAGACGCAGTGAGCGGCAATTGACTTTTCGCTTAACAGCCCTTTTTCGCTTAATCGCTGAACAACACCGACATTGTACTTTCGGATCGAATCCTCCAAATCAAACCGATCCTCCCCTACATGAATATGAAAACCGTTTCCGCTGTTAGCCTCAAGGGCGGAGTCCAACGACTTGTCAGAAAGAGTGAACGAGGCATGAAGTCCGAACAGACCGGCTAAATCATCCGATTTGCCATTTACGGAACTAATGAAATCTGCATTCTCTTTTATTCCGGCTTCCCTTGAGGTATCACCGTCCCTGTCAGAAACCTCATAACACAAAACGCCTCTCATGCCGACTTCCTTCAAAGCGTCGGATATGAGATTCAGGCTTCCGCTAATCGCATTCGGGCTTGAGTGATGATCTATCACGGTGGTTACTCCCCATTTAGCGCTCTCCATTAGACCTACCATCGCCGATAAATAAACATCATCAGGAGTCAGCGCTTTGTCGAGTTTCCACCAGACCTTCTCAAGAATCTCAACGAAATTTTCAGGAGCCTCTTTTGGATACGGCATCCCTCTCGCAAACGAGCTGTACAGGTGCATATGAGCGTTCACGAGACCGGGAGTCACAACCGCTCCCTTTGCGTCTAAAACTTCATTCTCTTTATATTTTTCTATCAGTTCTGCCGTTTTTCCAACTTCTTTTATCTTTGCGCCTTCAATTACCATTGCCCCGTCCGGAATAAAAGGATTTAGACTGTCACCGGTAATCAGTGCCGCGTTGGTGATCAATATCAAGCGAATGACTCCTCTAAAACAGTTCGGACAAAATTTGTTCTACCGCTTTTTTTAACAGAATCGAGCAGCAGTTTCATTACATGATAGGTTTTCAGAGAAAGCTCGTGACCTTCGGGACAATCATTTTTCGCTTCGGAAGCGATGACAGTTCCATCTTCAACATTCAGCTCAACAGAAATGTAAGCATCGCTAAATTCAGCAACTCCATTTTCCAGAACTATCAGTTTGAATTCCATTGAAGAGCCGCGCGCTAATATAACACTCTTTCCGTCTTCACCATAAACAACATATCCGTCTTCATCGGAATAAAGTTCAAACGTTTCAAGCGAACTGAAGAAGCGTGGTTTTTCAATGAAAGGACCTCCGTCTTCGGGACAGAAAACATCGCAGTTTCCGCATTCGTTGCAAAAGTCGGCGTAATTGGCAATCTGATGCCGCTTTTCGATCACCAAGGTACCGCCCGGAATCTCTTCCACCTTGGAGCCGTCAGATCTCAGCAGTGAATACGCTATTTCACCCGGGTTCACTTCGATATAAAAGTTGGAAACGTTCGGACAGACCGGTATGCATTTATCGCAATTTATACAATCGAACAGATGAAGTTTTGAGCCTATCTTCTTCGGTTCCAACCTGTTTTTTTCGCTCCTGTATCGAATATCAGCCGTGACCTTTTCGACTACGGATTCGGTGTTGACAATGACAGCATCTTCCCTGTTCGCAAGATTATCGGCTGAAATTGATATAAATTCCTCGATATTTTTGGAGTCTTTTTCATTCATGTCTTCAGAAAGATTCTTGAGATACTTGCTCATTCTCCCGTAACCGCCGGGCAGCAGCAGATCGGTGCATACAGTCACGGGTACGAGTCCCATAGATACTGCATCGCTGAAATTATGTTGATCGATGCCTGCCGAGAAAGAGATCGGAAGAGCTCCTCCTATCGTTTCCCTGAACCGTTCAACAAGATTCATCGTGATGACGTGCAAAGGTTTTCCCGACATATACATGACTTCTTCATCCTCAAAATAGCTTCCGTGATTCAAAACTATAAGCGTGTTGCTGAATTTGACTCCGAAATTTCGTCCTTCTGTTTTAGCGGTATTCTCCAAACGCCCGACCATATCTATCGCTTGCTCAAACTGCATATCCGAGTCAAAGAATTTCTGCTCGGTTTTTATTTCGTTATATCCCATGACTTCATGCAGCAGTTCATCTACTCTTTCCTTGCCCAGAAGAGTAGGATTCATCTTCACGACCACGTCTATCGCCATCTCTGTCATAAGAAAAAGTGAAATTGATTCTATTTCATCGGCGGGGCAGCCGTGAAATGTGCTGAGAGTGACCGAGCTGCTGACTTCATCCGGATAATCCAAATCCTTATATTTTGCGAAAGCATTAGGAATTTCATTTCTAATTTCATCTACATGCTTTTTCGAGTCTTTCATAGAATTTATCCAATCGCGAATTTCAACCGATCGGATACCTTTAAGATCATATCCGACGCTCATATCGAACAGCGTATCGGCAGAAGCGCCGTCATCTCCAAGAACATCTTCATTCTTGAGGATCTCTATAAGCATCACGGCTGAGACGTATTCTTTCAGCGATTGTTCCAGCCGCAATTCCTGTGACCATTCGACATTATATCCGACGGTTGTTGCGTCAATACACGGTCTCGGAATTGATAACCGGTCATTTATCTGGACCGTTTTAAGCTCCATTATCCTGCCTCCGCCTAACCACGAGAGGACAATATTTTGCGCCATCTGTGTATGCGGTCCCGCTGCCGGACCAAGCGGTGTCGAAGCTTTTTTACCGTTGAAGATGACCGAATGATCAATTCCTTTTGTGGCTTTATACCATTTTTCTTTCGGCAGGCTAAATATACTTTGATCTTCTTCGTACTCGGTTAGCGCGGAACGCAACAATGCGCCGAACGATGCCGGATGCAGCTCAACCATTCTTCAACACCCCAATTCCTCTGAGGATTCGCTCAGGGGTCAGCGGCATTTCCAAGAATTGAAAACCGAGCGCATTTGAAACAGCGCTGACGACAGCGGCTCCTATCGGGATAATAGGAGGTTCACCCATACTCTTCGCGCCGTAGGGACCATCAGGTCCTATCTCTTCCACGATGTGAGTTATGATTTTCGGAGTCTCTTCGGGATACGGCAAAATATAGTTGGAAAAATAGGGATTCATCAATATACCATCTTTGAATTGTAGGTCTTCATAAAGCGCATAGCCTATTCCCTGCACTATTCCCCCCTCCGCTTGCGCTCGAACCCCTTCGGGATTGATAGCTCTTCCTACATCGTGAGCGGCGACCACTTCCAACACCTCCGCCTTACCAGTAAGAGTGTCTACCCGGACTTTTACGGCATGCGCGGCAAAGGAGTATGCGAAATATGTGCTGCCCATCCCGGTTTTAATGTCCCATTGCGAATAAGGGGCTACCCACCAACCGGCTGCCGCTAATTTTTCGTTATTCAGGAATGCGTTTTCCGCCACGGCATCGAATGTGACGCTTTTCCGTTTACCCGCTGTCGTGTACGCCCTGTCGTCTCTGAATACTACTTTGGACGGAGCGATTTTCAGAAGCCTGCCAGCCGCTTTGGATAACTGAGGTCTCAGTTGCTCCGCTGCGTTGAGAATTGCGTTACCGCTCATTATTGTGCTTCGCGAGGCTACCGTAGGACCGCTGTCCGGCACGTAACTCGTATCTACCTCCAATACCCGTATACGTTCCGTTTGAACACCGAACGCATCCGCCGCCATTTGAACGAGAGTAGTTCCCGAACCCTGACCCAATTCCGTTATTCCGACTGCTACGGATATTGAGCCGTCCCTGTGGACTTGCACATGAGCGCCCGCGGCATCGAGATACCATCCCATCGCTCCGAGCGTATTTCCGTAGTGGATGCAGGCGGTTCCGACTCCTTCAACGTATCTGCTCTTCTGTTTCTTTCTTTTCCTGCTTTTCAGTAAACTCGATTCTTTGACAATTTTCAATGTCTCGGGCAGACCGACGCTCCGACTCAGAAGTTGATTGGTAACAGTGCGTTTACCTTCCCGGAGAATATTTTTTTCGCGAAGTTCAATCGGGTCCATCCCCAATTCGTCTGCAAGAAGGTCCATTGTCCGCTCGATACCGAATGCTGATTGCGGAGCGCCGAACCCCCGAAACGCCCCTGATGGCGGGTGGTTCGTATAGCAGGCATAAGTATCAACCCTGACATTCGGAATCAGGTAAGGACCGGCGGCATGAACAACCGCCCTGAACATGACGACGGGCGACAGCGTAGCATATGCCCCCGCTGCCGCGTACTGCTCGGCAACCACTCCCACGAGTTTTCCGTTCTTTTTAGCGCCTAACTTATAATGCATTTCAAAAGGATGACGCTTACTCGAATAGATCGCATCCTCCGCCCTGCCCATTATTAATCTTACAGGCCGTCCCGTGATGACAGCAACTAACGCAACTCGAGAACATATTTCTGAAGGAACATCTTCCTTTCCTCCGAACGCCCCGCCGGTCGCCGCTTGAACGATTTTCACCTTGTTATATTTTATCCCCAGCACTTCCGAAACAGAACGTTGAACATAGTACGGACATTGGATACTACCGTAAATCGTGACTGAACCGTCCTTGTGCGGAACTACGACGGTTCCTAATGTTTCAAGATAGGCGTGTTCCTGATGTGGAGTTTTCAGATAAGCTTTAACAGTCAGATCCGCATCTTTAAAAGGATCGGCATGATTGCCCCTACGAATCTTCAGGTGCGAAAGGACATTACCTCCGGGATGAATAAAATTCCGTTTGGAATTGAAACTTTTTTCTGCCGAATAAATGCCTCTGATCGGTTTGAGATCGAACCTGATTTTTGTTTCGGCGTTCTTAGCCTCTTCCTCCGTTTCAGCGGCGATTATCGCTACCGCGTCTCCCGCATATCGCACTTTTTCGTCCGCAAACAGTGGTTGGTCTTTGATTATCAACCCTATTTGATTCTCATGCGGCACATCCTTCGCCGTCAGCAAACTCACAACTCCGGATGATCTCTTCGCTTTTGACACATCCAGGTTCCTGAGATATGCGTGCGGGTGCGGACTTAAAACCATTTTGGCGTGAAGGAGATTGGGAAATTGTATGTCTTTTATGAAGTCCGTTCTGCCTGTGACTTTAGAATGGGCATCTATCCGCGGGATCGAATTGCCTACATAATTATACTTAAATTTGTCTTTCTTGTTCAAAGCTTAACAATCACTGACAGTAACAATATCCACCGTTTTTATTGATAAAATAATATTCGTCTTTCGGTCGGTTAATATTAATAAATTAGTATAGAATATTACTCTGAATCGTATTAAAAATCAAGATTATTGTCGTTCTGTTCTGACTTTCTAACTAATAGTGATCAATATTTTTGCGAGACTTGACTTATCAGGTCGAAGCAATCTCAAATCTCTCCTGTTTTCACCGCATTGAAATTCCTTCGCTCCTCTCGGAAAGAGATAAAAGGTGAATGGACACCAATAATACAACCACCCGACGACCTTCAGCGTCTCCCCTCCTTTCTAAGGAGGGGTGGATTTTGTCCCGATTGTTCGGGACAAAAGACGGGGTGGTTCCGGAGCTGAAAATTATCATAACCGAACGATAACACGTCCGCCTGCCGACATCCGTCGGCTGACGGTTTGATGTATTCCATACAACTCACCTTCATATTGTGCGAGTCATCCCGAAGCTTCGGAATGACTCGGACGTTACAAAGCAATCCGATTCTCTGCTGATAGATTAATTTTATCAGTGAATACGAGCACTTGACTTTTTGGGCGGTCAGACTAAATTACTTTTTCCGCCGCGGTGGTGAAATTGGTAGACACGCTAGATTCAGAGTCTAGTGGGCGCAAGCCTGTGCGAGTTCGAGTCTCGCCCGCGGCACTGATCAGATCAGAACTTTAAGACCTCGTACTCCGTGAACTGAGTAGATTCCATTATTTCGTTATAAGCTTTGAGAAGCGGCGCAGTTACCTGCTCTTTAAACTTGGTGATTGAATCTTCATCTTCGTAGTAGGTATCTATCCATAAATCTACTGGCTCAGTGAGATTTACCGTCAAGATACCGGGACCAATGGATTCAGGATATTTAATATCATTTTTATTTGCGCTCGTTCCGGCGAACATCTTCCGTGAGGGGATTTCTATATTCACTTTAAGGGGTAAGGATTCAACAGGGCTTCGCTGATACTCTTTAGATGATTTTAGGGAACCGAGAAAATCTGTTTCCCTATCGTCTAAATGCGATTTTAGAATAATTCGAGAACCGCCCCGCACCTTTATGACCCAACTTCTCAATTTCATTTTAATCCCTCAGCTTTATTCACTCAATCTGAGAAATAATATATCCATTCCTTGATGTTGTGTCAACTTAAACGTCTGATTATATTTTCGGTGATTTTTCCGAAAGAGCAGCTGTTGAATTGTAATTTTGAATTTCTTTTTATGATGTCGAGGTGAACTAATATCACCTTCAAATATTAGAAACGTATTAAGCGGATAATTTTACTTATTTCTTTTAACCGTCTTATCAACGGCTAAATTGCGAGGGGAAATCGTCTGTCGCCCCCCGTTCTTCTCTCCAATCCGGTACGCCTTTCATTCGTAATTCTTCTGTCGAAATCACGGCGACGATCAGGATAATCTCTTCTATCAAGATCAACAAAGAGACTAACTATTTCTTCCTCGCCTGTAGCCTTTCGTCTTATATAAGCCCGCCGTTCACTGTTGATTCTTTGTTCGAATTCGATTCGCCTTTCTCTGCCGCTGCGTCTTTCAAAGGCATCTCTTCTGTCGTGCAGCTTTAGCGGATTTCCTTTAAGTGATTTTCCATTGAGAATTTTATACACTTTAAGAGCTTGAGATTCATCTACCATATCAACAAAGCCGAAACCGGTAGGTTCATTGCTGGTCTTGGTTCTAACCACCTTTGCCAAAGATACCTCTCCGACGACTTCAAAGTGTTTTTTCAAGTCCTCATCGGTAACTTCAGCCCGTAGATTTGTAATATAAATTCGCATTCAAATCCCGTTTTACACCTGTGGAATTAGGTATTAGTATTTGTTAGAGTCATCAATCATCTAATATACTCCTCACTATAAAGTTATTAGGTATCTGTTCTCTTTTACTTTTGTTCTAAAGAGCACACTTTGTGCCATAAACACAATCTTTTCACTTTTAAATTCCGCCAGGCCAAAATCGGAAGATTATTCAATAGTTATGCCTCTATTATTACTGCGTTTATAGCTTCTTGTTTTCTTGAGATTATCTTAAAAATATCTTTTTGAACTCTGTCATGAAATTTTGAATTACAAAATAATAGGTTTATATAGTCCACAAATGGTCATATAACCCTAATTATATTTTTATATCTTGATGCTTTTAGGGTTTCAGATTTGGTTTTTAAAGTGGAATTAACACCAAAGGAGAATTGAAAGTTCCGTTTTTATCTATTTTCAATCGCTCATCCGAAAATTGAATCCTGTTGCCCTCGTTGAAATATAATTCCACAGACTCATATGATAATTCAGACGTTCCAGTTGTCCGAATTCTAAAAGCGCCGAAAAAGAATAATGGCAATTTGAAATAGTATGTATGCAGTTGCTCATCCGTATGTATATACTTTTCGTCATAGTGGTATGCAATGTGCGGAACTATAGCATTTAAATTCATCATGATCATTGAATTTTTGTCGGCACGGCATTTCATTCTTACTTTTAAGTGAACAACCGGTTCGGCGCTTGCTAAATCCTCATTGAAGCTTAAACCGCTAAAGCTATAATATGTCATCCATTTCAGTGTCATTTTTGCCAATTCGGTAAGCCGGCTGCTGAGTGAGCTGAGATTTCCGCCTAACCCTTCCCGAGTTTCCTTGCCTTCCATCTCTTCGGGAATGGATAAGAAAGATTTAATCAGATCGTTTACGCCATTCAAGAGCACATTTGCCTCATTAAGATAATTTATCAATCTGGGTCTAACACTCTTGAATTTTGAGTAAACTTGAAGACTTAAATAATCGTTCAGAACGGCATCTTCAGGCTCCATATCATCTATTTTCAATTTTACCGCATCCAGAACGTTCGATATCCGGTTTAGTTCTTTCATATAACCGTCAATTAGACTCGTATTATTTATCAGATTGGTGATCATCTCCGATTTATCTATTTCTTGTTCCACAAAAGGATTAGGCAGGGCACTGTCCGAAGCGAGTCTACTTTTAAGCACGAAAAGCCTTTTATTTACCTCACGATATTTATTCTCGATTGCCTTTCCCTCGCTACCGATAATTGAGCCGTTCAGTTCCAATGACGAAGCATACGCCTCTAAATAGAGAAATTGATAAGATTTTTCTGCCAAAGAACTCCATTTTGATTTAATCACGTTGAAGGTTGGCTCGTTCATTAGCAAGTTATCCTCAATATTCACCCGTTTTCTTGAGGATCGTTTTTGTTTCAGAAGATTTAGTGTGTTTTTTAGTATTTCGCAGTGAGGATAGCCTGCGTTTATCATATATTCAGCATCGTCAGAATATTTTTCGTATAATTCTGATTCACTCAGAATATCAGTTGATTCGCTTATCAATTCACTCGCGAGAATTTCTCGCGCCAGCTCCTTTGATCCTATTTCATGAGCGAGAGTGGACGGGTGGCGGTCCACCTCGTTCACCGTCAATGATTCCAAATCCATATCTTTAAAGACAGAAGAAAGTTCAACGAACTTCATTTTATTCTCGGCGCATAATTCCGATAGCTGTAAGCACTGTTTTTTCTCCTCTTCCGAGTTTGTCAGATCGTAGTATGCTATTATAGTTTTAAGATCGGCAGACTTGACCTCTTCAGAAAAATCTGAAAATGCTTTTTTAAAGAACGGAAAAATATTACCCTGGGCATCCCAATTTTCTTTTAGATGTTCCGAGTACTCTTTCTCCGCCTGGAATAATTCACTATCGTTGCTGCATAGTATCAGAATTAATAGATCGGGATCTTGATATTTCCCTCTAACATCAATAGACATTCTCGCATCAAAAAATGAAAATCCACAGTTCGACTCGTTCAAGACTTCAACGCGTGTTGCCCACAAGGCATTGTTCAAGTTTTCTTCTAATTTTACCGGCAGCGTTTCATCAAAGTGAACGCCCTGACCGTATGTCAACGAATCTCCGACGCAAAGAATACGAAATACTCCCGGTATTTTCGGTCTGACCGGTCTGCTGATTCTGTTATTCCTAAAGAACATCCGAATTAGATGTATATCGTCATTCTAATAAAGGCTAATGAGGATAGATATACTCTACAACGAATCTGTTCTCATCTTCTTCCGGTTGAATCAGCTCCTGGAGTTCAGGAAATACCTCTAATGCTAAACTAAGCCATTCCGGACTCATTCGGTTCTCTTTCAATTCAGCTGTCATAGTTTGTATATCTTCTTTGCTGAAATAACTTTTTTCTCTCATAATTATACCACCTTCTCCACTAAATAATTTCCCATGAATAAAAAATCTATATCCGTTTTCAAAAAACAATTGTATGCATCTTCAGGCGTACAGACAATCGGTTCGCCGCGAATATTAAACGATGTATTAATTATCACTGGGACGCCCGATCGCTTCTCAAACTCCTCTATCAATTTGTAGTAACGTGGATTTTCATCCTTGTTAACCGTTTGAATTCGCGCGGAATTGTCCGTGTGCGTTACAGAGGGAATTTTTTCACCCATTCCTTCCTTCACCTGAGGGACGAACAGCATATACGGACTCTTGAAGTCAATATCAAAATATTCGTTCGACCGCTCTTCGAGTACCGCGGGAGCGAATGGCCTGAAATCCTCCCTGAATTTAACACGGGCATTCAAGATGTCTTTCATCTCAGGGTTGGTCGCATTGGCAAGAATGCTCCTATTCCCCAGCGCTCGCGGTCCAAACTCCATCCTGCCTTGAAACCAGCCGATTATCAGGTTTTTATGCAAATACTCGGCTGCGGTCGAGCAAAGTTCATCATCGCTCAGTTTCGTATAAATCGCGTCACGTTCATCAAGTAATTTCTTTATCTCTTCATTTGAAAATGAAGGCCCCAGCAGCGTGGTGTGCGGTTCACTGTTAATTGAATTATCCGATTTCATATAATAAGCGTAGAGAGCCGCTCCCATGGAACCACCTCCGTCTCCCGCAGCCGGTTGAATACAAATATTCTTAAATGGCGTTTCTTCTATGAAACGCCAATTTGCGACACTGTTCAGAGCTACCCCACCGGCTAAACAGATATTTTCAATTCCTCCACTCTCTTCGTAAAAAGAATTACCCATCTTTATCAGGGTTTCTTCAAGCAGATTTTGAAGCGAAGACGCAATATCCATATGATAGTCTGATATTTCATCATCCGTTTTTCTTGGAGGTCCGAAGAGTTCGACGAACTCATCCGAATACATCCTGTTCGGATCATACATAAAACTGAAATAATCGAGATTCAGTTCGATACTGCCGTCATCATAGACTTTTACGAGTCTGTTGATTTTGTCGATATGCTTAGGTTCTCCGTAAGAAGCTAACCCCATTACTTTATATTCATCATTATTAACTTTGAATCCGAGAAATGCCGTAACCGTGCTATATAATAACCCCAGCGAGTGAGGATACCGGATCTCTTTGATTTTTTTCAGCGAACTCCCCTCACCGATATATTGAACGGTGGTAGCCCACTCGCCCACACCGTCTATCGTCATTACAGCGGATTTATCATAACCGGAAATATAATATGAAGATGCAGCATGAGCCATGTGGTGCTCAACGAAAAGCAGTTCACCCTCAAAGCCGATTTTTTCGCTTAGCACCCGCTTGGTAAATAGCCTCTCATGCAACATGTGTGAAAGCTGCTCGGTCACCATAATTTCTGATTTATCCGGTGAATGAGATGCGGTTTCCAACATCCTTTCAAGTTTTAACAACGGTTTCTCATAGAAACAAATATAATCCAAATCAGAACTGCTTATTCCCGCCTCTTCAAGGCAGTATTTTATGGATAATTCAGGAAATCTGTTATCGTGTTTGCGGCGCGTAAACCGTTCTTCTTCGACAGCGGCTATAATTTTACCATTTGATACCAACGTTGCCGCCGCATCATGGTAATAACATGATATTCCGAGTACGTTCATTTAAATCGAAGAATCAATTAATATTCACTTTCGAGGTCTTCGACTTTATCATCTATTTGCCAATTCGTGCTCTTGTCGACCTGCGCTTTATCTGATAATTTAATTTCATCGAAAATATTTCGTAGAATATTTTTGATTTGTTCGGTGTTCACAATTTTCCCTTACATACAGTTCGTCTGTACATAGTATCGGAGGAATAGTGAAAAACTTAAGTAAATTATTCAGTCTAATAATTCAGAGCAGATGAAGTTTGATTGAAAACAGCGCGCGAGTCAGGATACATCCTGACCGCCACGTTAAGGAAAATTATATTATTCAGGGCACAACTCTTTACACACCCTCCCGATAAATCGGGATAAACTCAGCCCTCTTTTTAGAGGGGAATTTTTCCTCCCCTCCTTCCAAAGGAGGGGACCGAGGGGTGGTTGTTTCATGCGTGCGGTCAGGGCAAGCCCTGACCGCACAAATATTTGATTCGACGTCGGAGCCTGCCCGACTAATGTCAGGCGGGGATGCCAAGGGCGGTGTTATCATCTCCTGTGTTAACAACCCTTTTGGAGTGCATTGACTGTGTCAATGCTGCATCAACACAGTTGATGCACTCCATATAATGACGTTAAGAATTCTTATTACAAGCTGCAATTCGATCAGACGATCTACTGATTTAAATAAATCAGAGATCTCGCTAAGTTAGTCCATCTACTTCAACAAATGCACCTATCTATAAATACCGAAATCTTTATTCGGAGATGCTCTTCCACCCTCTACGGTTCAGATCCCACCTGATAAATAAGAATGCCATAGCGGCAAGAATAAGCAACCCGAAGCCAAGCAGCGAATGTCCGAGTATTATCTTACCTACTCCGAACAGGGTAGAATAGATCATAACCAATCCCGCAGCCCAATCCGCAAGGTCCCATGATAACCCTTTATCGGTTTTAACCTCGGGAGCTAATTCGCTGATAGGCTTCCACAACATTCCGCCGGGACGAACTTTCTTATAAAACTTCAGTAATACCTCATTGCTTTCCGGCTTTGTCATAAATGTGACTGTTAGCCATACTACACTGCTCGCGCCGACGGTGATAAGCATTACCTGAGCGAAGACATTGGCGTCGGAAGTGTCCATGCCAAAAATTGTTTGTAAACTGATCGCCGTAACAAAAGACATTATCATCGCGGAAATCTCTGACCATGCGTTTATCCGCCACCAGAACCATCTTAATATATACACCGAACCCGTACCTGCGCCGATAGCAAGGAGGAATTTCCACGCGCCTGCAATTGTATCCATCTGCGATGTTACGAATGCGGATAGAATTACTAATACGACTGTGGAGATTCGCGCCACGGTCACGTAATGTGAATCGCTCGCGTCTTTTTTAATAAACCGCTTATAGAAATCATTTACAAGATATGAGCTCCCCCAATTAAGTTGAGTGCTTATCGTGGACATGAACGCGGCGGCGAACGACGCTAAAAGTAATCCTTTATATCCCGTCGGTAAGTGGTTAAGCATCACGAGGATATAACCCGTTTGCTTATCTTCCAAGTCGGGATATAAAACCATACTTACGAGAGCGACAATTATCCACGGCCAGGGACGAAGAGCATAGTGCGCTATGTTGAACCAGAGCGTTGCAAGGAACGAATGCTTCTCATCTTTGGCGGCAAACATCCGTTGCGCTATGTATCCGCCTCCACCCGGTTCAGCTCCCGGATACCATGCAGCCCACCAATTTACCGCGAGATATACAAAAAACGCCGTCATCGGCATCCATACCGAACCAATTTCGGGCATAAAATCGAGCAACCCATGATCGGGTCCGTAAATGTTTATCAGTCCCTCTTTCAATCCATCTATACCACCGACCGCATCAAGGGCGAAAACCGAAAGCGCAATCGAACCGGCCATTGCAATGACGAACTGAAGCATGTCTGTCATCACGACTCCCCAAAGACCGCTCATGGTACTATAAAGCAGGGTCACAGCTAAAGTTATACCAACAGCGATCCATTTATCGACACCGATAGTCAGTTCGATTATCTTCACCATCGCTAATGTTACCCAGCCCATGACTATAAGATTTATTGGTATTGCCAGGTATAACGCTCTGAATCCTCTCAAGAAAGCCGCGGGTTTTCCCGAATAACGCAATTCTGTAAACTCTACATCCGTAATTACCTCCGCCCTTCTCCATAGCCGGGAGAATAAAAATACGGTTAGTAGACCGCTCATGAGCATATTCCACCAGAGCCAATTGCCCGCTATCCCATGGTTCGCTACGAGCTCCGTAACGGCTAATGGGGTATCGGCGGCAAATGTGGTTGCTACCATACTTGTTCCCGCTACCCACCAGGGAAGGCTTCGCCCGGATGTAAAATATTCCACTATGCTCCCGGATGCTCTTCGAGAAAAATATAGTCCTATACCAAGAGCGAAAACGAAGTATAAAATTACCAATGCCCAATCGAGAGTTGATACGTTCATTCGGTCGTTCCCCTTGTTATAGATTCATTGCTGACGCTGAATTTACTCGAAATTATACCCACTATGATAACGGTCGTCGCTCCCACCACTGTATATAAAGGCCATGCGATCTTCAAAGTTGCTATCACGACCGTCATCACTATTAGAGCCGTGACAAAGCCTATAATAGCATCTATTTGCTTAGTTTTCTTATCTATCATTCCTATTAAAAACACTCCGAGAAGTCCGCCGTAAGTATATGAAGCTATGCCGAGAGCTACTTCCACTACGGTGCCTTTCAGACCGATAAAACCGATAGCGGTGGAGATCAGGATCACTCCCCATCCGAGAGTTACTTTTCGGGAGAGAGCTAATAGTTCAGCTTCTGATTTATTTTTTCCGAACATAGGTTTGTAAATATCTAAAACAGTCGCGCTGGAAAGACTTGACAGACTGCTCGAAAGGGTACTCATAGCTGCCGCGAACAACGCCGCAACGATCAAACCGCTTATTCCTACGGGCATCTCTTCGACTATAAATTTAGGGAATATCCCGTCAGCGCGGGTCAGTCCTAATTGCTCAGGGGATAGCCCTTCGTAATACGCATAAAGCATTCCGCCGAGAAGTAAGAAGATAAGAAATTGAAAGAATACCAGTATGCCGCTTGACGCGATTGCCAGCTGACTTGAACGTTTATCTCTGCACGTCAGGACCCTCTGAATAATAAGCTGGTCTGTACCGTGAGAGGCGAGAGAAAATATAGCGCCGGCTATCAAAGCCGTGAACAGAGTATACGGCTCTTTAATAAATTCACTGACGGTAAGATCGGTTCCGAAATACAGCCATCGAAGTTTGTCGCCATCGTTTGCCCAATCAATGACACTGTCAAATCCGCCGGGAAGCCTGTTAAGAATAAGAACAACGGCAAGTAACGCTCCACCGATGTAGACTCCCATTTGAACAACGTCCATCCAGATTACCGAGCGAATTCCTCCCACATACGTATAGACCATCGTCAGGATTCCGATAAAAACGATCGAGAGAGCATAAAACTGAGCTTCGGTCAACCCTTCAAGAAATCCGCTTCCCTTGATTATTATCGTAAGAGGGATTGCCGTTGCGAACAGCCTTACGCCATCCGCCAACAGACGGGTACCCATAAATGTTATACTGGCTATGCTTCTCATTTTCTGACCGAATCTGTTGCCGAGAAAATGGTAGGCTGTCTCGATCTTGCCCTCGGAATAAGCCGGAATCATAATAAGAGCAACCAATAACCGACCAAGCATATAACCGAATACAATTTGGAGGAACGTCATATTTCCCAAATAGGAGACCGCGGGAATACCGATGAACGTAAGAACACTCGTTTCTGTCGCAACGATACTGAATGTTACCGCCTGCCAGGGAATATCTCTGCCGCCTAAGAAATAATCTGTGGTATTGGTTTGTTTCCTGCCTATCCAGCTGCCAATTCCCACTGAAGCAGCCATATACACCACTACAATCAGTATGTCAATTGTGGTAAATCCCATTTACTTTCCATTTTAGAATTTAGCAGGTCTATTTAGTTTGATTTTATTAAAGTATTACTCTTCGGCGCTGTCAGAGACTTCAGGAATCGGCTCTCCCATTTCTTTCAGGAGAGCTCTCATCACAGAATTATGGAAATCTCTCCTTACCTTATACATCCCGCCCCGCTCTCTTGTTGGATGAACCCTGTTTGTAAGTAAAATCAGCGCTATCTCCCGATTCGGATCGATCCAGAAAGATGTGCCCGTAAAACCGGTATGACCGTAACTACCCTCCGAGAAATAGTCACCCGCCGACGATTTCGGCGTTGTAGGCGTACGCCAACCGATTGCTCTATCGCTTTTCGGAGTAATGAGTTGGCGGGTCGTCCAATATTCTATCGTTTCAGGCTTGAAAAACCGTCTGTGCTTGTATATTCCTCCGTTTATCAGCATTTGCGCCATTGACGCCAGATCTTCCGCTGTAGAGAACAGCCCCGCGTGAGAGGAGACACCTCCCAAGAAGAATGCGTTTTCATCATGCACATCACCGTGTATAAGTCCTCTATCCATGCTCCCTCCAATTTCGGTGGGAGCTATTCTTCCAAGCAGTTCTTTCGGAGGATTGTACATGGTGTTCTTCATTCCGAGCGGTTTGTAATACAGCCTGTTCGCTAATCTGTCAAGCGACTCCCCGCTGACCGTTTCGATAATATCCATCGTCAGGATCAGCCCTAAATCGGAATAGATCATCGAATCACCGGGAGTGAAATCGAGCGGAAGCTCATAAATGTGCTGATATGCCGCTTCTTTATCGGCGGCTTGGTTCCAGAGAGCCGTCCACCAATGAATGCCGGAAGAATGAGTCAAGAGATGCCGGATAGTTACAAGCTCTTTCTCGCCACCGCTAAAACCCGGAAGATAGCTTTTAAGAGGTATATCGAGTACTATTTTTTTCTTTTCCCAAAGATTCATGGCTACGACTGTGGTCGCAATTATTTTGGTTAGCGACGCAATATCATACATCGTCTCCGAAGTTATCTCCGGTGATGAAGGGTCGTATGTCTGTCGTCCAAACGACTTACTCGCGACAATCTCTCCCCTTCTCAGAATCGCTAATTGCGCGCCGGGAAATATCGAATCGGCTATCGCCGCATTTATGACACCGTAAGCGTCTTCGAACTGATCGTTATTTATGTTCCTGACAAGTTCCATCTTCCGCTGGTTCCGTTCGAGTCCGTCTCCGATCTCATAAAATCCGGGGATCGATACCGGTAATTTCGCCTTAATGGGAATCTCCCCGAACAGCGCCCTTATGGCGGCTCTTTGCGCTAATGAGACCGTTTCATATGCAACAAGATAAGATGGCACCTCCGGAATCTGTCTTAATGTATAAGGGGAACCAAAGGCTATCACCGCCATCGGTTTGTCTATCTTGAATACATTTCTTAATAATGCTACCGTTGTATCAGGTAGAGAAATTGTACCTTTTCTGTCACGCCATTTTACGTATACTCCTATCAATATGGCATCCACAGAATCAGCTTCTATCAATATTTGGGAGATCTCTTCTTCCGTAGAACGAGGGTCTACAAAGAGAGATTTCATATTCGGTACACGAACCGCTGCTTCCCTATTCATGGTATCTCCTCTCCAAGCGGTTCCCACTTCGTCTGTTACCGTAAGCACAAGCAACTTTTCTATCTTCTCGGCATGAAAAGGAATCATATTCTTATCGTCTCTGAGAAGGGTCATTGAGGCGTTTGCGATTTTCTCCGCTTTCCATGCAAATTTTGAGTCCGACATTATCTTTTCAAGGTTTTCCTCGCTATAGACAGGCTTTTTGTCAAGTCCAAGATCCGCTTTGGCTCTAAGAATCCGCCGCACTGATTCGTTAAGTCTCTCCATGCTGATTCTACCCTCTTTTACGGCTTGAAGAACGAACTTATATGTACTCTCAAAATTGGGAGGAAGCAGAATAATATCTATTCCCGCATTGATCGCCAAGACAGCTGCCTCGCCGGACCAGTAGTTATCGGTTATACCGCCCATATCCATTGCGTCACTGATAACGAGTCCCTTAAAGCCCATCTGTTTCCGCAGAACTGTTTTGATAAAATATGGATCGAGTGTTGTCGGTCTCCCTTCCATCTCCTCAATCTGACTAAAAGTAATATGCGCTACGCTTATACATTTTACGCCGGCATCAACAGCCGCTTGAAACGGAGGCAGTTCCAATCTATCAATCCGTTCTCTGGATGCGTTGATAGTCGGCAGAGAGATGTGAGAATCTACATCGGTGTCGCCATGTCCCGGAAAATGTTTAGCGGTTGCATATACACCCTCTTCCTGTAGTCCACGAATGAATGCGGCTCCCATTCGTGATACGAGCGCCGGATCCTCACCATACGACCGAGTGTTGATAATGATATTATCCGGATTGTTATTAACGTCCATAACGGGCGCCAACCCGATATGAACCCCGATAGCCCGAGCTTCTTTACCGGTGATTTTTCCTATCTGATAAGCGTAATCTTCATTCCCGGTTGCTCCTGTTGCCATATTCTGAAGAAAGCGGGTGCTTTCGTCCACTCGCATAGGAAGCCCCCACTCCATATCCGCCATGATAAGAAGGGGGGTTTTCGCCGCTGCCTGTAACCGCTCAATTGATCTTCCCACTGCATACGGCTTACCTCTAAAAAACATCACACCGCCGACATGATACTTTTTCACCAAATTGAGCAATCTGTTAAATTGCACATTTCCTTCATTGAAGAACCGCGGGGCATATGCCGGTACCATCAGCTGACCGACCTTTTCCTCGACCGTCATCTTTTCCATCCGGTCATTGACCCAATTCTCTCCTGTCTTAACTCCTATTGAGGAGCAGCCAAAGATTAGAGTTAAGCCCGCCAGATAAATATATTTTTTCATTAAACTTATTTTCCTTATTTGTTTACGTAAATTCGCGGTACTCTATTTGAAATTGAGCAGGTCAACTCATAAGAAATCGTTTTCAATTTCAGTGCGACGTCTGCTATCCTGATAGATTCAGATTCTTGATTTCCGTATATGACCACCTCATCCCCCACTTCCAGTTCAGAATTGCCCACATCCGCCATTATCATGTCCATAGTTATATTTCCGACAACAGGATATCTTTTTCCTTTTATCAGCACTTCCATATTGTTTGAGAGTAATCTGTTTATGCCGTCTGCGTATCCGATAGGAATGGTGGCAATTTTCGTCTTTTCTTTTGCGATCCATGTTTGACCATAACTTACAGAACTGCCTTTTTCAATTTGCCGCAGAAGCGAGACTGTAGATTTTAGGGTCATCACCTGCATCAACTCTTCTTCATCTTGCCTGCCCGGGTCAGGATGAAACCCGTAAAGCCCTATACCAGGTCTCGCCATGTCGAAGGCATTGGAAGAAGTTCCAAGCAACCCTCCTGAATTGTTAATATGAACCAATCCCGGATTTATTCCCCTCTCTTTGATAGTTTCGATAATATCAATGAATTTGTCATTTTGGTCTTTAGTAAAATTTTGATCCAAACTATCGGACGATGAAAGATGAGAATATATTCCCGTAAATAGAAGTAGCTCCTGCTCCGCTATCATTTCAGCGGTTTCAACGGCATTTCCAATTGGTACTCCGAGCCGAGCCATCCCCGTATCAATATTCAAATGCACCCGGGGTCTGACAGAGAGTTTTTTTGCTACTTCAGAGATAAGCATGACGTCATCGGGGTCTGCAACCGTCACATCAAGTGAATTTTGCAGATGAATTCCTATGCTCTCTTCGTTCGGTCTGGCGAATACGAGAACCGGCGTCTTAATTCCCGCATCGCGTAGTTCGATTCCTTCGTTCACAAAAGCGACAGCCAGGTATGATACGCCCTCTTCTATGAAAACTTTACTCGCTTCTATCGCCCCATGCCCGTAAGCATCAGCTTTCACGACAGCCATCAGTCCCGCGCCCGCCGCTTTTTTCTTGAGCAGCCAATAATTATGACGAAGAGCTCCTACGTCTATTTCCGCCCAGGTGAGATGTCCTCCTTTACTCAAACGATTATTCCTTTAAGAGAGTTTAGAAGCTGTTCGGAAGATTCTTCTCCTGAACCGTTAACGGCATATAATACTCCGGCGGCGGCAGGTTCAATCGAGATGTCTATGATCTCAAAGTCAGAGCCGATGTTATCTAATTTTTTGTTGAGTAGATCGAGCACGGGAGAATCTTGACTTAAAATGGAGCCCGCGTACGCTATTTTTATTAAATCATCTGCGGCGTATTTTTCAAGCGCTGTTTGGAGAATAGCAAATAGATGAGTCGCAGCAGCTTCAACAATTGTTTGCGCATCGCTGTCGCCCTGCTTAGCCAACTCGCATACCGTGAACGCTGAAGATGAAATAACTTTCTGAACACTGTCGGAAGAATATACCGTACTGATAAGTTCTTCCCGTTTTTCCACGCCATAAAATTTCATTATTTCTTTTGATAATTCGGAAACCGGCAGGTTCTTATCATTTTCTGCCAAGGCTTTTCTAACGGCATCTCTGCCGATTTGATATCCACCGCCCTCGTCACCCAGGAGATATCCCCATCCCCCTATTTGAGTCAAAACATTATTTTTGCCGCTGATACATACGGCTCCTGTTCCCGCCTCAAGAAGAATTCCGTCACTCTCTTTGAAAGCAGAATAATGCAGCAGTTCGCCGTCGGTGATCAATTTAAAATCGGTGAAACCGATATTCTTAATTTCCTCTTCGACCTTCTCACTAACATCCGTTCGTCCTACCCCTGAAAAACCAAAAGTAGCTGCCTGAATTCTATCTAAGGAGTCTTTAAGGTCTAATTCTTTTAACAGATCGGTAATCAGCGATTTTACTCCATTTACTCCTATCACGGATATAGCGCCCGGAGGTCCCTTGGCGCTGCGAATCATTTCTCCTTTTATATCAGCTGCTACAGCGGTTGTTTTCGTACCACCTGCGTCTATCCCTAAGAAGATCATAAAATTTAAGTATAATAAAAAAACAGCGGACGAAAATCGCCCGCTGTTTTCATTGAAGAATTGGTTAAAGTTATAAGCCTTTGATAGCCGACTTCAATTCTTTTCCAGCTTTGAACTTCGGAACTGTTGTTGCAGCGATGTTGATAGTTTCGCCCGTCCGCGGATTGCGCCCCGTCCTTGCGGCGCGGTCTGACGTTGAGAAAGTGCCAAACCCTACGAGGGTTACTTTGTCTCTCTTCGTCAGCGCGGCAGTGATATTCGAAGTTACGGAATTTAATGCTTTTTCCGCTTCCACTTTTGTTAATCCACTGTCGTTTGCGATTGCTGCGATAAGTTCTTGTTTGTTCATTTGAGATCCTCCTTTTACTTGTTTGATGGGTGAAACTGCTGTAACTATTGGTGCTGTTTGCTATTAGAAGAAATATAAGCTCAGATAGTGGAATGTCAAGGAAAAAATGCATTTTATTTTATTTGACACATTCTCTATAACGCTTTAATTAAATGAGTTTGCGGGCATTTTACACTAAGTTAACACGAATATATTGATATCGTAACATATTATTTATATAGAATTTAACAAATTATATTTAATTCACTTTTTATATCGAATTTCTAGCTCTAAAAGCAGCGATTCCACGTCAAAAAAAAACTTTTCCGAACAACCCAAAATCCAAGAACTTATGCGGTTTCTGGGCATTTCACTGAGTAAAAAGACCGGTATTTTATTATAATACGCTACCGTGATTTCACCGTGAGTACCCCCTCCTTTGGCGGCATATTCATCCCATTTACATATCACATAGTCGGATTTTTCTGTAAGTTGATTCAAATCCCTCTCTATTATCCTATTCATAAGGGTTTTGAACTTATCTTCATCATCCTCTTTCCATTCTCTAAAGTGAAGCTTTTCCTCTTCGCTAAGCAGCTGGTTTATTTCTTCGTTCGGATTGAAAACTTCATGCCCAAGCCGCTCTTTCAGGAGCAAAGCGATCTCCTCCCGCCACCCTTTTCCCTGATCGGGAGCGTACTCCATTGCTCCGGATAAATAAGCCGTCTTTACGTTATTACTCAGAATGAATCACTCCCAGTGATGCCGTTGATCCGCTCTGTCGTACGTGACCAACTCGTCATCTTTGAACCAAACCCCTACTTCGTACTTAGCCGCTTCCTTATCGGAGGATGCATGGATCACATTTCTGACGGCAGTTCCCGCCTCGTCGGAGTAAGCGTAACTGTGATGAGAGTAATCCCCCCGTATTGTCCCCGGTAAAGCGGATTTCGGTTCGGTAGCACCGCACATTTTTCTTACAACTTCAATTACCTCGTCACCTTCAAGCACCGCAGCGACGATCGGTCCTTCAGTCACAAAATTTATCAAAAGATTTCTGATTTTCTCACCCAATCTCGCTCCAATATCTTCTTCGGTATAGTGTTCTCCGGCGATTTCTTTCCCCGCATGAAGCATCTTTAAACCTATAATTTTAAGCCCCGCTCGCTCGAACCGGGAAAATATTTCTCCCGTAAGCGCCCTCGATACGCCATCCGGCTTTATGAGCACAAGTGTTTTTTCAATCATTCTGTTTAATTCCTTTATCTAATTAGCAGTCAATTTTATTGAAATCAATATTACGCTATAAGCTTATAATATTCACTTAAAAATTTCTGATAATTTCGGTATCCTTCTGTTCCCATGATTTGGATTTATTCGGATAATCACTGTTGAAGTGCAGACCCCTGCTTTCCTTTCTCTTTTGCGCGCATTTTGTTATCAGAAAAGCGACCGTGGAAAGATTACGAAGCTCAACCAGCTCCTCGGATACTTTCGTTTTTTTATAATACTTTTCAATCTCTTTGTTAATGTACTGTATTCTGCCTAACGCTCTTTCGAGTCGTAAATTTGTTCTGATGATTCCTACGTAATCCCACATGAGTTCCTGTATTTCAGTTCTATCGTGGGAAATCAGCACCCACTCCTCCTGATTATATGTTCCGGATTCATCCCATTCAGGTACGTCGGGAATGTCATTTGATTTGAAATCTTTTGAATCTATTATAGATTTAAACGCCCGGTTAGAGAAAACCACACCTTCAAGAAGACTGTTGCTCGCTAACCGGTTTGCGCCATGCACACCTGTGCATGCGACTTCGCCTATAGCCCAAAGATGATTTATAGAAGTTGCCCCATTTTCATCGGTCACTACTCCGCCGCACATATAATGAGCCGCCGGGACGACCGGAACAGGTTCTTTTGTTATGTCGAATTTATATTCCAGGCATTTCCGGTAAATATTCGGGAACCTTTCCTTAACGGAATCACTGTCCAAATGTGAAATATCAAGATATACATAATCATCGCCTCTCGTCTTCATTTCGTTATCAATAGCTCTTGCGACGATATCCCGCGAAGCTAATTCTTCACGCTCATCATATTTTTCCATGAACCGTTCACCGGATTTCGTGCGAAGCAGCCCGCCGAATCCCCTTATCGCCTCGGAAAGCAGAAACGGTTCACCCGTAGGATTATATAGAGCTGTTGGATGAAATTGCATAAACTCAAGATTTGCCAATTTTGCCCCCGCCCTGTATGACATCGCGATTCCATCTGCCGTGGCTATAGGCGGATTTGTGGAGTGCAGATATACCCTGCCTGCCCCGCCGGTACAGAGGAGCGTATTCTTAGCAAGAAATTTTTTCACAACTGAGTTATGTGTGTCAAAAACATAAGCCCCGTAACAATTTAAACTTTCTTTGTGGATTTGAAAATCCGGTTTAAAATGGTGTTCGGTAATGAGGTCGAGCGCTAAATGATGCTCGAACACTTCAATATTCTTATGAGAAGAAATTGCTTCAATCAGCGCCCTTTCAATCTCTCTTCCCGTTATGTCTCCTGAATGAAATACTCTACTTTCGGTGTGTCCGCCTTCTCTTCCGAGATCATATTCGCCTTTTGAATTCTTCTTCATCGAGAATTCGACCCCCCATTCCTGAAGATTCTTGACGCTTGCCGGTCCCTCCTTTATCATCATGGTCACAACATCTTCATGGCAAAGCCCGTCTCCAGCTCTTAAAGTATCAAGAATATGAAGGTCTATCGAGTCTTCCTTGGTAAATACGGAGGCGATGCCGCCCTGGGCGTAGTTGGTGGCTGAATCCTTGTTTTCTTTTTTGGTGATTACGTAAACCGTGCCGTGCGCCGCGGCTTTAAGGGCAAAAGATAATCCCGCAATTCCACTGCCGATAACCAAAAAATCAGACGTAAATTCTTTCAGTCCCATCAGTGCGCCCCAAACCAATCTTTTCCGATACCCACATCAACCTTCACAGGAACTTTTAGCTCCATGGCGCCAACCATCTCAGCCGCTACGAGTTCCTGTAAAACTTCAAGTTCTTCTTGCGGAACCTCAAACACCAATTCATCATGAACCTGGAGAATCATCATAGCTTTAAGGTTTTCATCTCTGATACGTTTGTCAATCCGTATCATCGCTATCTTTATCATGTCAGCCGCAGAACCTTGAAGTTGAGTATTTACGGCAATTCGCTCGGCGCCCTGTCTCAAATTAAAATTACTCGAATCTATTTCATTCAAATAACGTTTCCTGCCGAGTATAGTAGTTACGTATTTATCCTCTCTTGCTTTCGCTATCGTATTCACTATAAAATCGTTCAAACCGGGGAAGCGGTTGAAATATTCGTCGATAGTTTTAGCGGCGTCCTCCATCGAGATACCCAATGCGCCGGAAATTCGGAATGCCCTTGCTCCATACATGATCGCAAAATTCACGGTTTTGGCTGCATTTCTCATTTGAGCCGTGACTCCATCGAGCTCCACATTATAAAGCCCGCAAGCGGTAATACTATGAATATCCTCATCGTCCATGAACGCTTTTATCATCGTCGTGTCTTCGGACAAATGCGCCATTATCCTGAGTTCGATCTGAGAATAATCCGCCGCCATAATTTTCCAGCCTTTTGCCTCCGGGATAAAAGCGTGTCTGATCTTTCTGCCTATTTCAGTTTTTATCGGAATATTCTGAAAATTTGGATTACTGCTCGCGAGTCTTCCCGTCGCGGCGACTGTTTGGCTAAATGAGCTGTGGATCCTTCCCGTATTCGGATCGACCAATTCGGGTAACGCTTCTAAATAAGTGGATTTCAGTTTTGCGTACATTCGATATTCAAGCACCTTATTGACAATCTCGTGCTCTTCCTTAAGTTGCTCCATTGCCCGTAGATCGGTGGAATATCCTGTCTTGGTTTTCCTTGACGGCGGAAGACCGAGTTTCTCAAAGAGTATCACTCCTAATTGCTTAGGTGAATTGATACTGAATTCCTGGTCAGCAAGTTTAAAAATTTTCTTCTCTATCTTACTAATTTCTTTTGTTATCTCGGAGGACATCTTATTCAGATGCTTTATATCCAAATAAACCCCGCTCTTTTCCATTCGCAGCAGAACATCAATCAACGGAATCTCTATATCGTGCAGGATTCCGCTCATTCCTTCGGATTCAACTTTCGGCTGGAGTTTGTTCACCAATTGGAGAGCAACATCGGCATCCTCAACAGCGTAAAACGTGATTTCCTCAAGAGGGACATCCGCCATTGACTTCTGGTCTTTACCCGTGCCTATCAGGTCGGTGATCGGCTGCATCTGATATTCTAAATGTTCCATAGAGAGATAATCGATCTTATATGAACGAGCATCAGGATTTAACAAAAAGGCGAGTATGATGCTGTCCGACACAACCCCTGCTACATTGACTCCATGCCGGGATAAAATCAGATTATCAAATTTAATATTTTGCCCGCATTTTGGAATTTCGGGATCTTCTAATATAGGTCGTAACTTTTCCAACACAGTTTCGAGCTCGTGACCATCCTCTCTGAATAAATTGCCCTCACCTCCGGAATAAACAATCGGCACGTACCAACCCTCATCGGGCTTGACGGCGAATGAAAATCCTACTATCTCCGCCTGCATCGGATTGACAGAGGTTGTTTCAAGATCAAACGAGATTAGTTTCGATTTTCTCATAGTTTCGATTATCTTCTCAAGTGATTTATCATCTAAGATTGCCTCATAATTCTTATCGACCTTCTTATACTCCACACCTTTATCTTCCTGAATCTCTTCAAGCATCTTCCAAAATTCTAATTCTTTCAGCAGTTCGGTCACTTCATTCATATCAAAATCTTTGCGGATAATATCGTTCATATCCTTACCGATTGGCGCATCGGTACGAATTGTCACCAGATCAAGAGAGAGTCGAGCGGCTTCCGCGTCATTTATTAAATTTTCTTGAAGTTTCTTTCCGTTAATTTCATCTACATGGCTTAGAATTTCTTCTAAAGAGTCATACTCACTCAATAATTTCACGGCGCCCTTAGGACCGACTCCCGTAACTCCCGGAATATTATCGGAACTGTCACCCACGAGCGCCAAGTAATCTATGATCTGATTCGGTGTAACTCCCCATTTTTTCTTGACACCCTCGGGGTCAATTAGATTTGATTCGCCCACTTTTGCTCTCGTATTGTACATGACGACTTTCTCAGTGACGAGTTGAGCAAAATCTTTATCAGCCGTAACCATAAGAACCTCAAATCCCTCTTTTTCGGCTTTGCCCGCCATTGTTCCTATAATGTCATCCGCCTCATATTCGTCAAGTTCAAGGCGGGGGATATTGAACGCCTTTAACAGTTTGTCTATCATCGGGAGTTGAGAACGAAGATCATCCGGCATCTTTTCCCGTGTTGCCTTATATTCCTTATACATCTTGTGACGAAAGGTGGGACCCTTTGGATCGAAAACCACCGCTATATAATCCGGTTCTTTATTTTTCAATATTGAGTAAAGCGATCGCGCGAATCCGAAGATCGCGCTGATATTTTCGCCCTTTGAATTTGTCAGAGGATTTCTGAACATAGCGAAATGGAAGCGATAGATTTCCGCGAATGCATCTATTAGATATACGGTTTTATTTTTCTTTGCCATTAAATGTCCGATAGTTATACGAAAGAATAAACTTAGTTTAAAGAGTTCGGTTCTTCAAGAAGATTTTGCCTGACAATATTGGAAAATCATTGATGTTGTGTTAGATTTTATGATAATTTAGATTTCAACATAAACTGATTAATTTAAGGAGCGATTTTATGAGATTTTTAGCAGTTACATTACTTTCAATGTTGATGCTTGGCGCATGTTCGGAGCAGAAATCGGATACGCTTGCCGAAGCGAAAGAAGTTAATTTTTCTGATCTATCATTTGATGAGCAGCTCGCAAGCATCGTCCATGATACAGAAACCGCGAAGAAGGGCTTGGCAGCAAAAGGAGAATACAATTGCTGTGTGATGCCTGCCTGCAATTGGTGTCTGATAAATGACAAACATTGCACTTGTTCAATTCATCTGAACAAGGGTGAATCTGTTTGTGGCGAATGCGGTCAGGCTTGGGCAGTAGGCAGAGGAATTATTGTCGGAGTCGAAGCAGAGGACGTCAAATGGGGACCGAGTGAGGTTCACGCTCACTGAAACACTGACGTTATTTCAGCAGCAGCATCTTTTTAGATAGAACTTGCCCGCCTGATTTAAGACGATAAAAATAGATCCCTGAGGGGGATCCTGTGGAATTCCACGTCACCGAATGATTACCTTCCTCAATCTGACTATCGAGCAATTTGGCGATTTCCTTACCTTTCGTATCATACCTGCTTACAATCGCTATATCGTTTCCTTCTATAAAAGTAAACCACTCCTCCCCTGCTGCGGACGGAAGAATTGATTCCATCAGTGTTTTCAGATCTTCAGAGTTGTGGCTGTAAACCTCTTGAAATGTGATGATATCAGGATCAATTGCATTTAGAATCCGACTGGAGATTTACTTCATGGTTTAGTTCGATATATATATACAAAAATTGACCGTCATTTCTAAGTTTCAACACTCCGAAGTCCACCCCGCCAGATGATACATCCCCTATCGAATCTGAGTATAAATATGATATGCCTTCCCAATCTGAGAATTCACCTTCCATTATAGGAAAAATTTGGCTGGATAAATTAGAGGAGCTCAAGACAACAATTGATATTAGGTAAAATTTTAAATTATTCATCGCTTGAACTTAGTTATTGAAATGATTATTCAAATTAGAATCATAGCCATTTTTATTTTACTGATTGCTCACCTAAAATATTGTTATTTAATTTACTATCTATTAACATAAGCACCGGTAGATTTTAATAATTAAGATTAGAGTCTTTACTCGATTTATTTGGAAGAAAATTTATAACTTTAATAAGGATCATGATGTCAAACTTAGTTTCATTAGTTGTTATTTATGTTATTTTATCAGTGCCTCTCAAAATATTAGCGCAAGATGCCAACTCCGTGAATTCTGCTCCGCCTGGAATATCTGCGGAAGAGGTAAGCGCGCAGCTTGAGGTTCTCAGCAATGAATTGAACACTGAGTTTTCCGCCCGCGAAGATTCTTTGAAGCTGCTTCACAAATCAGAAATTGATTCATTAAGGGATACTATTACCCAAGAGCTAACCGACAAATTCGAAAAAGAAAAAATTGATCTTAAAAACTTCATGAATTCTATGATGTCTTCATCTCGCACTTCTGACAGTGAAACAGCCAAAAACTATTATGAATTCATAAAAATGCTCGTAGAATCGAATGAAAAGGAATTGTTTGATGATGCTATCATCGAGATGGACAATTTCACAAAATTATACTGGTCAGGAAAGCATTCTGAAGATGTTCAGTTGATGATGGTTGAAATGTATAAAAAAA
The DNA here is from genome assembly GCA_022571215.1 of Fidelibacterota bacterium. Classification (GTDB taxonomy): domain Bacteria; phylum Fidelibacterota; class SORT01; order SORT01; family SORT01; genus SORT01. The sequence continues at coordinate 44,472 of JACZYG010000004.1, forward strand.
AGAAAATGCAGTTTGAGACGCTTGTTTCCTATATTAAATTTATACATCTTTATCCATCCTCTTCAAAAGGTGACCAGGCGCGTTCGGATCTTGTCAGCTTCATTTCCGGCAAAGTCGATAAATCTATTTCCAGAAAACGATCTGATCTGACCAGAATAATCGATATTCCTCAACGGGAAAAAGCATATCAAGATAAATATTTTGCCTATATTCAGACTATTTATAATCTTGAGATCTCCAAATTAGATAAATGGACTCTAAACGAGATAAAATACTTTAGCAGCATTTTACCTGATGATGAAAGACAACCTCAAATAGCTTTTTGGTACGCAAAGATTCACGAACGGCTCGGAAATAGAAAAGAATCTTCATCTTTTGCTTCCAAAGTTATCTTAGGATATCCAAACAGTCCGTTAGTTCCGGATGCCTATTATTTAAAAGCCACCATTCAAACGGAAAAATTGGGTAAGCATAAAGCTGCGACGGCTAATTACCTTATCGTCGCTGATAAATATCCTACACACGCCTTAGCAGCCAGCGCATTGTATAATTCCGCCTCTATTCAAACACAAAAGCTAAAGGATCATTCTGAATCGATAAGGACTTTCAAAAGGATAGTTGATGAGTATCCTGACGATACTTTAGCCGTGGTGGATGCCTTGTTAGATGGAGCAAAGGTGCTGACCGACAAAATTAAAGATTACAAAGAAGCCCGCAGATTTTACCACCTCATCGCCACAAAATATCCGGACGATCCAAGAGGTGGCAAAGCTTTGAAATTGTCGGGTATCGTGGCAGAATCAAAACAGAAAGATCATGATGCGGCAATCAAAGATTATATCGCGGTACATGAAAAATACCCCGACGATTCGGAGGCTATCAGATTGCTTCTTAAAGCCTCTAAAATTCAAGAAAAAAGGATTAAGGATCTAAAAGGCTCTGTCAACACTCTTCAATTAATACTAAGTAATTATCCTTCCTATAAAGACGTAGGTAAAATTCAGAAAAAGATTGATAAATTGAAAGATAAGATCAGTAAGGGATAAAAAAATGCCCCAACATAATCGGGGCTATCAATTTTGACAAGCTTTACTCAGCTTGATAATATTTCAAACTGTTCAGTTTTGAACAATCCTCGCCAAAGATCCTGAAAGCTTAGACCAGATCTCCTTTTAGACATAGGAGATTCCCGCAACTGCAACTGATATGATCCTCATTCTTCAGCCAAGGATAATCATTTGCGTCAGGACTCCAGTACGTTCCACAGACGTCACACACAAGATATTCTAAAACTTCAGCCTCGGTCTCATGTAGCTGTCTTGGAGGTGTCCAACTTTCTTCTCTGTGTCTTAATGCAGTAACCATATCTTATTCCTCTCTAATCATTTTAACGCACAAAAAAGCAAAAAGTTTAATAATTTCTCCGTATTTCCCATTGTTACATCATTTTCAAAGTTGCAATTATTGTGCCATCTGTGCATTTTGTTACGATTATTTTGCTTTATCTTCTTAATTAATAGAGAGATAAGTCATTTTATGCTTCAAGTTCATGACTTGCTAATTTTTATGGTTATCGGTATCCAGTTACCGATTTGAGACTTTTTCCCGGATTTTTCGTTCGATTTTGTTAATCATTCGCAAAGGAAAACCTGTTTTGATTAATCTTGACAACTGCTTGCCAGTGCCGTATAATTAGCCCAATATTTATTCAGTATATTGTATTTTTATGGCAGGTTTGAATAATTTTATCCCCGTGGGATATGCTAACCGTGTATTAATTATCAATGGTGGAGGATTGAATGAGCGAATCAGTTCAGGGCGTAGCACATTCGGAAAAAGTGATACCCTATATATCGGCGGAAACTCAGCTTCCGGAAATAACATTTAAAGCGGTAGTTCTCGGAGTTATTCTTGCTGCCGTATTAGCGGGGGCAAATGCGTATTTAGGTCTTTTTGCGGGACTTACCGTTTCTGCTTCAATTCCTGCGGCGGTCATCTCAATGGCAGTGCTCAGATTCTTCAAAACTTCAAATATTCTCGAAAATAATATAGTTCAAACCGCTGCGTCTTCAGGTGAATCGCTTGCTGCCGGTGTCATTTTTACTCTTCCGGCATTGATTTTACTTAATTACTGGACTGAATTCAACTATATCCAAACCACATTGATCGCGGGTCTTGGAGGAGCAATAGGAGTTTTATTCACAATTCCTCTTCGTAGAGCGCTTATAGTCGAAGCGCGTCTGAAATATCCGGAGGGAATAGCTACCGCCGAAATCCTTAAATCAGGAGAAAAAGGCGGTTCGGGGGTAAAGTACATTGTCTTATCGGCTATTACCGGAGCGAGCTTCAAATTCGCCGAAACCGGGTTACATCTTTGGAGCGCCACCTGGGAATCCGCAAGGTATATGTTCGGTACCATTGCATATTTCGGAGTCAATCTTTCTCCCGCTCTTGTTTCGGTCGGCTACATAATAGGCTTGAATATCTCCTCACTTGTCTTTTTAGGGGGTGTATTGTCCTGGTTAGTCGCTATACCAATTTATGTTTGGGTCAATGGTATGCCCGCAGGAGAGGCGGTTCATGAAGCAGGGAGAATTTGGAGTACTCAAATAAGGTATTTAGGTGTCGGCGCAATGGTTGTTGGAGGATTATGGGCATTAGTAAATCTTCGCAAACCCCTTATAGACGGCATTAAAAGCAGTTTAGAAGCGTATCGCGCCAAGAATGAAGGTGGCGGTCCTACTATATTACGAACCGAAAATGATGTGTCCATGAAGTGGGTTATGATTATGCTTTTGGCATCCATCATTCCGCTGTTCATTCTTTATTCTGTTCTCGTCGGCGATATGGTAATCGCCGGAATTATGGCAGTATTAATGATTATTGCCGGGTTTCTTTTTTCCGCTGTTGCGGCTTATATGGCAGGATTGGTCGGCAGCTCGAACAATCCTATTTCCGGAGTCACGATTGCCACAATCCTTACAAGCGCTATACTGCTTGTTATGTTAATGGGGTCTGACAGCAGTGTCGGTCCCGCTGCTGCCATACTTATCGGCGCGGTTGTCTGTTGCGCTGCCGCAATCGGCGGAGATGTATTGCAAGATCTGAAAGCAGGACAAATTCTTGGAGCAACCCCATGGAAACAGCAAGTGATGGAGGGAGTCGGAGTAGTTGCCGCCGCGCTCGTAATGGCGCCCATTCTTACTCTTTTGCTCAAAGCATACGGAATAGGCGTTGCTACAGCCGCTCACCCTGATCCGCTTGCCGCTCCTCAGGCAACTCTGATGGCAAGCGTCGCGCTCGGGGTTTTCAGGGGCGGATTACCAATGAACTTGATTTATATAGGCGGAGTTGTAGCAATACTGATCATAATTGCAGATAAATATTTGGAAAGAAAAGGCTCGGAATTTAGAATGCCGGTTCTTGCCGTTGCCGTGGGAATTTACCTCCCGTTGGAACTCTCTTCGTCAATATTTATTGGTGGACTCATTGCGCACTACGCCTCCAAGTATTTTAAAGATAAGATATCCGAGGCGCCTGAAGCTGAAAAAGAATCCTTAAGAAAGAAGGAGGAAAGCAGCGCCGGCAACGGTCTTTTATTCGCTTCAGGATTAATCACGGGTGAAGCTTTGGTTGGAATTCTGATGGCAATACCGATAGTTGTCTTCCAGGACAGAAACGTGTTCTCCCTGGTTTCTGATCCGATGGCGCTTCCCGGTATAATCGGGCTCTGTGGCGTTTGTTACTGGCTTTATAAAGTTGCAAGCTCCCCGGATGAATCATAATTTGCCGTTATTATGATATAAAGTTTTAGACTTAATTTAAGTCAGAACGCCCGGGTTTCGCTCAGAAGATTCCGGGCGTTGCTATAATTTAAACGATTTAGAGATGAACATGATTAGAGACAAGAATAAGGGTAATAAAGAAACGAACCTGCTCGAGCTCGTACCGATGAGAGTTTCAGAGTGGAAGGATAATGATGATGGACTCATTACGCTGATTCTCCCTAAATTCAAAAGTAAAATAGGCAGAGTATTCGCCTCGCAATTAAAGAATCCCATGTACGAAGTGAAATTGGATGCGATTGGCGCATTTCTATGGAGGGAATGCGACGGGGAAAAAAACATATATGACATTTCACAAGATATGCTGAAAGAGTTTGGTGATGATATTGAACCTGTCTATGAAAGAATAAAGATTTTTATTAATATGTTAAAAAACTTAAATGCGATAAAACTCAATTGATAGTTGCGGTTGCTACAAAACGTAAGCCAAAATTAGACGCTCTATCGGCGGCAATGGAGCATATCTCCAGGCAATTCAGCGGTTCCGACTGGTCAATTGTTGCAAGGAAAACAGATTCCGGTGTGAGCGAAACTCCGGTTACAATGAAGGAAACTGCCGACGGCGCGTATAATAGGATAAATTCACTTAAAGCTCTGTTAGACCGGCATAATGAAGAAGCGGATTATTACGTCGGCATGGAAGGCGGATTTCACCAAATGAAATTGAACGGTAGAACTATCACATTCATACAGGGCTGGGTTGCCGTCTCCGACGGCAAAATTACCGAATTCGGCTCCTCACCCAATTTGAGCGTACCGGACAAATTGGCTCAGGCGGTTTATGGCGATAATGAAAGTTTGGCGGTCGCAATCGACAGATACTCCGGCTTAACCGACGTCAGAAACAATCAAGGCGTATTCGGTGTCTTAACCAATGACCTGCTTACAAGAGAGTTAAGCTTTATATCGGCTTTAATTACGGCGTTTGCGCCATTTTATAATAGGATGACTTATGAAAAAAAAAAATACAAAGATCACCGAAGAGCTCGTAAGGGCATTACCAAAGACTGACCTACACTGTCATTTGGACGGCTCATTAAGAGTAGAAACATTGCTTGAACTTGCCCATGAACAGGGTATAGAACTTCCAGCCGATAATGTGGATGATTTAAAAGATATCATACATTCCGGAAGTGAAAGACACAAAAGTCTTGCGGAATATCTGAAAGTTTTCGATTATACCTTAAGCGTACTTCAGGAAGCGCCGGCACTGGAAAGAGTAGCATTCGAGCTTGCGGAGGATCAGTGGAATGACGGTGTGCGGCTTTTAGAAGTTCGCTTTTCTCCTGTGTTGAATATTGAGAAAGGTCTCACCTTAGCCGAAACTATCGAAGCCGCTAAAGCGGGATTAAAAAGAGCGGAAATAAAATATGGTATCAAAACCGGAATAATAGTCTGCGGTATACGAAGTATAGGCGCTCAAACCTCGCTTACACTTGCTGAACTCGCGGTCGCCTTTAAAAATAGAGGTGTGGTCGGTTACGATTTGGCGGGGCAAGAGGAGAACTTTCCCGCGAAAGACCATATGGAGGCGTTTTATCTGACTTTAAACAATAATCTGAACTTGACAATCCACGCGGGTGAAGCGTTCGGTCCTGAGAGCATTCATCAGGCGATACATTACTGTGGAGCACATCGGATCGGACATGGCACGCGGACAAGGGAAGACGGTGATCTGCTGAACTATATAAACGACCATCGAATTCCCCTTGAAATGTGTATTACATCGAATGTTCAAACGGGAAGCGTTAGTAGTTTTGAAACCCATCCCATCAGGAATTACTACGATCTCGGATTAAGGGTGACGATAAATACCGATAATCTCCTCGTCTCCGATACTACGATAACGAAAGAATTTCTTACTGCGCATAAATATTATGATTTCGATTTGGATGATTTTAAAGAGATGATAATTTACGGCTTCAAAAGCGCCTTTCTACCCTATAAGGAGAAGCGGAAATTAGTGAGAGAAGTTGTTGAGGAGTTGGCTAAGTTCTAATTTCTATTGCCGTATGACAGCAATTTTCGCGGTAGCTTTAAGCTCTGAACTTGTGAAAATAAACGCAATGTAAATACCGCTCGGGACAATTCTCCCATTTTCATCTTTTCCATCCCATAGACCCTGACTGCCCCTTATCTCATTACTTTCATTAAGATTTCGCACAAGATCACCGTTTATATCGAGTATTTTAACCTCGGCATTGTCGGCAAGTCCTTCGATGATAAGAGCGCTGTTAGAGGGAATAATGAAAGGACTTGGATAAGTTCTTACTTTTTCCAAAGTCAATAAAGGCTCTGCGTACTCCGTTCTTAAGATTGATATTCCCTTCAGGGTTGCGATAAACGCATCACCGTTCTTCGGATTGAAGGCAATAGACTCAATGCTATTTGACAGTAACGGACTGTTATCTACGGTAAATCCTTCGTTCCCGTTCAGCCATGTATTATCATTCAGAAGCACCTTAACACCGCCTGTTTCAGTAGCAAACCACTTATTATTTCTTGTATCCACCTCTATTTTTTCCACATTATGATCCGACACTATAGGAATTATGCTGGAAAGATTTGCTCTCAAACTTTCTCTGGTCAATTCCTGCGGTATTACAAGCCGATGTACGCCACCGATTACGGCTATCCATAGAACATCATCATTGTCTACCGCTATATCCTTCACAAAATTACTTTCTAATCCATCAACCTTGGTCAACCTTGCCCATACGTCATCGGATTTATCAGAAAGGGTGCCCGAATAATCGAGAACCTGCACTCCACCCTCAGGCAATAGAATCTCAGAATCCGATTGCATACCCAACCAGACGTTTCCTCTGCTGTCATGGGTTATAGCTCCTAATATTCCGTTCATCAAGCCGTTGCTGTTTTTTTTGAAATAATGCCATTGATTTAGAGTGTCAATAACGGCAAGATGCCTGTTATTCTGCGCAAACGCATTGGCAATCCAGATATTTCCGTTATTGTCCTCGATAATATCCCTTATCACGACAAAATGAGAAGCCCCTCCATGCCCTTCCGAGCCTGATAAAAAACCATCTGTTGTGTCATATAAAATAAAATCCGCAGGGGAATCGGGATCAAACTCAAGCATTCCGCTTCCACCATAACCGAAATATACCAAACCACTGGACGCGGCCAGCACGGTCGTGACAGTTGATCTCGGAATAGTGAGTGTATCGGCTGCATACCGATCCAATCCAATCTCAGAGTCATTTAATCTCGTCTCGCCGTCAGTCGAATGTAGATAACTTCTCCATCCATTCTGTGAGAATTTACTAAAACCCTTATTGCTTCCTACCCACATTGTGGATTCGACCACCTCTGATATCGCGGTTAAAATATTGTTGAATGGAGAATTCAACGCGCGTGAAACAAACCGGGAATTTTCCTCGACATATTCCGCAGGACCGTTCTCCCTGAATCCCGCCCATAACACACCCGCTTTATTCTCAGTCAAATCAGCTGTATCAATTCTTCTGTTGAAAAAGAGATTCCAGCCACCGCCTGCTATGCGTTTATAAATACCTACATTCGTCGCCATAAGCGTAGCTTCATCACTGTTGTAAAAAGCTCTGACAACCAAAGAGAGAGGAAAGTAAGTTCCATCCTGAACCCATGATGTTTCATCACGCTTGGAAACTCCGCGTGAGAAAGCTACAATTAATTGTCCCTCAGATAGTCCGATCGCGTTTACAAATTCCGCTTCCCCCGTGTTTAATTTAAGGCGCACCCAACTTGCGGGATCTTTTAAATTATCTCCTAATATAGAAGCCGATAACAGACCTCTGTCAGTTCCCAAATATATTGAATCCTGGATAACTGATATGGCTGTGACTTCAGAAAAGGAAAATCCTTGCGGAAAATTCAGAAATGAATCTCTGAACTGATAACGTTCGCTTTCACTATCATATGTAATCAACAAGACTCCGATTTGGTCTTGTGCTATAAATCCGGCAAATATCGAATCACCGACGACAGCGATAGCTGTAATTTTTGTCAAATTTTCATCAATGGAGTATATAGAGCCGTCAGAGGCAGAATAAAAATCTATATTACCGGTGGGAGAATTCATCCCGAGAATCACTATTCCCCTTTTATCAATAGCCATGCTTAATATATCCAATGAAGATAGACCGTCCAATACCGTTATCGTCTTCGACCCGGTTGGAGAGTAAATAACGAGCCCACCGCTTGTGCCGGCGTAAACTTCATCTCCAAACGAATTCATGGCGCGAACTATCAATTTGCTCGATTCCACACGCCATTCACCCACTTTATAGTTTATCTGAGCGGTAGATTCAGAATTACTTAAAAAGAGAGAAATGAATACGATAGAAAGGAATTTAGACAATTGGAAGCGCTTAGCTGACCCTTTTAAAGAGATTATGCATTTCTATAGCTGCTAACGCCGAGTCCCAACCTTTGTTCCCCATTTTTGTCCCCGCCCTTTCAATCGCCTGTTCGACGGTGTTGGTAGTTAATATCCCGAAAATTACCGGAATTTTGGAAGTGTAGGCGAGCTCCGAGATCCCCTTTGAAGCTTCTTGCGCTACAAAATCAAAATGTGATGTTGCTCCTTTTATAACTGCTCCAAGGCATATAACACCGTCATATTTACCCGTATCAACTAATTTTCGGGCGAGCGTCGGTATCTCGCGAGCTCCGGGCACCCAATAGATGTCCTGCTTCTCTTCAGAGGCTTCGTGCCGCCTTAGGCAATCAATAGCGCCTTCGATCAGCTGCTTTGTGATCATTTCGTTAAATCTTCCAGCTATAATTGCGAATTTCAAACCTCTTGCGACCAAATTCCCTTCTATAACATTTGCCATTTCTCTTTTCTCCTAACCCTTTAAAATCATATGTCCGAGTTTGTCTCTTTTTGTTTCGAGGTACTTTTTATTATTCTCGTGTGGTTCGATTTCAATGGGAACGCGTTCACTGATTTCTATGCCGTACGCATCTAATCCTACGACCTTTTTCGGATTGTTCGTCATAAGCCTCATTTTTTTAACACCAAGATCAACTAAGATTTGCGCGCCGATTCCATAGTCACGCAAATCCGGCTTGAATCCCAAAAGTTCATTCGCCTCGACAGTATCTTTTCCCAGGTCCTGGTAATGGTAGGCAAGAATTTTATTCTTTAAACCTATTCCTCTCCCTTCCTGCCGCATATACAGAATTATTCCGGTTCCCTCTTTTTCTATCCTCTCCATCGCAGCATTCAATTGATCGCCGCAATCGCACCTTAAAGAACCGAGAGCATCTCCCGTGAGGCACTCTGAATGCACTCTCACAAGAACCGGAACATCAGGAGATATTTTTCCTTTTACGAGGGCAACATGTGTCTCCCCGCTTAGAATGTTTTCATATAGGTGTAGTATGAAATCTCCATTATTTGTCGGCATTTTTACTTTCTCCACCAGTCTGACCAACTTTTCGTTACGACGACGATACTCAATAATATCGCGAACGCTGATAATTTTTAAATTAAACCTTTCAGAGAGCTCCATCAGTTTAGGAAGCTTTGCCATGCTGCCGTCCTCATCTATGATCTCGCAGAGTACGCCTGATGGGTCTAATCCGGCAAGTTTTGCCATATCAATTGATGCTTCTGTGTGCCCTGCCCGACGCAATACGCCGCCCTCAGCTGCCAATATCGGGAAAATATGGCCCGGTCTGGCTAAATCGGAAGGTTTCGAATCAGGATCGATAAGCACCTGAACCGTCTTTGCCCTGTCAGTCGAGGAAATACCTGTGGTCGTACCATCTATCGCATCCACCGATATTGTAAATCGCGTTTGATGCAATGCGGTATTATCCCGAACCATCAGTTCTATATCAAGAAGATTGGCTCGCTCCTCGGATAACGCCACACAAATTAAGCCTCTACCCTCTTTCGACATAAGATTGATCGAATCGGCTCTGCAATGTTCTGCCGCCATTATCAGGTCGCCTTCATTCTCCCTGTCCTCATCATCAACGACAATTATGATTTCACCGGTTTTATATGCTTCAATCGCGTCTTCTATCTTATTAAATTCTTCCAATTTATACCTTATCCGTTAAATTTTTCTAATAACCCATATCATCGAGTTTTTCCAGAGTAAGTTTGCCTGAATCTGTGTATCCCTTCATCATATTTTCCACATATTTGGCAAGCACGTCAACCTCCACATTCAATAAGTCGCCCGGCTCTGTCCAGCCCATGGTTGTAATTTCTAATGTATGCGGTATCAATGCAACAGTGAGCTCGGTACCATTCACCGATGCAACGGTAAGGCTTATGCCGTCCAAGGTAATAGAACCCTTTTCGACAACATATTTCCTCAACTCTTGTGGAATATCGATGGTTAGTAGAGAACCATTATCTCCCCTTGCATGAGATTTCACTCTGGCTACTCCGTCTACATGTCCCTGTACGATATGCCCTCCAAGTCTATCAGACAACATTAAGGCGCCTTCAAGGTTTACTTTATCTCCTTCTGAGTATTGCCCTATATTTGAGCGTTTTATGGTTTCTGAAACTACATCAAATTCAAAGTAATCTTTACCGATTCCAACAACCGTCAGGCATATACCGCCTACGGAGATACTCTCCTTAACTTTAATATCATCAAGCAATTTCTTACAGCTTATTCTGATTTTTTTTCCGTCTCCACTATCCTGTATAGCGGAGACAGTGCCTATTTCTTCCACCAAGCCCGTAAACATGATTATTTTCCCCTCGAGGGGATGCCTTGTATCATGATGTCTTCCCCGACAATTTCAATCGATTGTTCTTTTAACTGTAACCGCTCCGTTACCTGAAATCCCTCTGATTCAAAAGCAGCTAATCCATTACCCATCAAACTGGGATTTACAAAAAATATATAGCGGTCTACGCTGTCCGAGCTTAAAAACGAAGAGAATATTTTTGAACCCCCCTCTACTAACAGTGAAGATATACCGAGCGAACCCAATTTCCGTAACATCCAACCTATATCCAAGCCGTCTGATTTCTCATAAGTTATCACTTTGACACCATTATCACTGTAAATATCTATTTTTTCCTGGCTATTCTTCGTTGATGTAAACAATATCGTTGCCACATCGGTCTTTACCTGATAAATCTTTGAGTTCAGCTCGGTGTCTAAGTCTTCATCGATAATCACTATCAGCGGATTTTTCCCCTCGACATGGCGTACAGTCAATTCGGGATCATCCTTTAAAACCGTTCCCGCGCCCACAAGTACAGCATCATGCAATGCCCTTAGAGTATGAACCGCCTTACGGGAAGATTCCCCGGTAATCCATTTTGATTCTCCGTTCAGATCGGCAATTCTGCCGTCAAGGGTTTGGGCAGCTTTTAACGTCACCCACGGAACAGATGTAGATGCGTATTTAATATATTTTTCGTTCAATCTTCCAGCTTTTTCCTCTAATAAACCGACCTCTACTTCGATTGCGGCTTCTTCCAACAGCCGTATTCCTTTGCCATTTACCAGAGGATTAGGATCTTTCATCGCTATCACCACGCGCTTAATTCCGGAGGCGAGAATGGCATCGGTACAAGGAGGAGTTTTACCATGAATCGAGCAAGGTTCAAGCGTTACATAAAGAGAGGCTCCCTCCATATTATTACCCAAACCTTTTAAGGCGTTGACCTCGGCGTGCTCATTTCCATATTTTTCATGAAAACCTTCGCCGATAATTTCATTGTTCGAGGTAATAACAGCGCCTACCATCGGATTAGGAGAAGTCCAGAGCTTCCCCTTCTCCGCTAATAAAAGCGCATGAGCCATAAATTCGTTATCTTTATCTGTCATAACAAAAAACCCGGCAAAATAGCCGGGGCGTTCAAATCGTACCGATTCGATGATTCAACTTCCTCCTATCCGGACTCTGACCGTCGGCGTAAGAGTTTCACTTACTCAGTCCCTCTAAAACCTTAGAGGGAGTCGCGGGCTTTTCCTATTTGGAAATCACCGCCGGTGAGGAATTCCGCCTCGCCCCGGAAGCCGAATAAAAATATGGCTAACCGTTAGCATTGTCAACCGTTATTCGTAGTATCAGTAAATCCTTGATTATTATAAGATTATAATTAATCTTTAAGTAGCTTAGCATCATTTAATTATAATATATCGCTCAAAAAGGAGACCAGGCACTTCTCAAGATATACAAGCTGAATAAATGCGGAATTCGATATGGTAAAATCCGAAAAGCATATTTCAATTTTAATCATTGAAGATGAGGAATCTGAGAGAAGATCACTTAAGAATATCCTCTCCCAGAAATACGATGTGAGTGAAGCGCCTGACGGCGAACAGGGTCTTGAGATTGCCGTAAAAATTAAACCTGATATTGTAATCACGGACATGATGATGCCTGGTATGAATGGATTGGAAGTTCTACAACGTCTAAACAAACTCGATTTTAATCCGGTCACAATATTTATCACCGCTTTCGGAAATGAGAAAATTGCCGTTGATGCAATGAAATCAGGCGCATTCGACTATATTTCAAAACCCTTTGATATTGATGAACTGCGAATCGTAGTACGTAACGCCTGTGAAAAGGTCAATCTGTTAACTGAGAACAAAACTCTCCGAACGCAAATTCAAAAAATGAAAACTGAGAGCAATTTTATCGGTGAAAGCGATGCCATCAGGAATATACTCGAGTTAACAAAAAAAGCCAGTGAGGTTGACATAAGTGTCCTTATTGCAGGAGAAAGCGGTACAGGTAAGGAATTGATCGCTCAATCCATTCACCAACAGAGCGCTCGCTCCGCTAATAGCTTCATTACCTTCAATTGCGCCGCCCTCCCCGCCGAGCTGATAGAGAGCGAGCTCTTCGGTCATGAAAAAGGAGCATTTACCGGCGCCGTTGACTCAAGAATCGGCAAATTTGAAGCGGCAGATAAAGGCACTCTATTTCTTGACGAAATCGGAGATATGGCAATAGAGACACAAGCGAAGGTACTTCGAATACTGCAAGAAGGGACTTTTGAACGGCTCGGTTCCACTATTACCCAAAAAGCGGATGTTCGCATTGTGAGCGCAACAAATAAAAACCTTGAAGAGGGAATAGAAAAAGGCTGGTTCCGAGAAGACCTATATTACCGTATAAACGTAGTACAGATAAATCTTCCCCCACTGAGTGATAGACGTGATGATATTCCGCTTCTCATTGAGTATTTCATAGGTAGATTTAATGAAAAGCACTCAAAAAATATTGAAAGTTTTTCTCCTGACGCCATGTCAATGTTGATAAATTCAGATTGGCCGGGCAACGTCCGTGAACTGATGAATGTAATAGAAAAAGCCGTTGCCCTTTCCGATTCAAAGACATTGACTCTATCAGATTTTGAGTCCAAGAAAGCCATAAAAGCCAACTCCGATTATTCTTCTACCGATCTATCATCTTTCAGGGAACGGAAGAAATCATTGATTGACGACTTTGAAAAAGAATTTTTTATCTCCGCATTATTGAAACAAAATGGCAATATCAGCCGAGCCGCGGAGCAAATCGGCTTGAGACGACAGTATTTACAGGATAAACTAAAGAGACTTGGGATTAATGCTCAGGAATTTAAAGAACAATAATTCATTCAGTGCATGTTTTATCATTCAGCTTTTGCCTTCAAAAGGGGACACTTTTCATTACAAAGGCGAAATTGATTTAAATGATGATTCCTATTTAAACCTTTATTCACAAGGGTTAACCGACATATTTTCACTCTTTTCAATTTATTGGCACATCTGTTGCTTTTACAACAACGAAGGCATCCTTGAACGATGACCCTAAAAGACTAATAAAAAAGCGAGGGCGATGAAATGGATAGTAAATTTAAAATGATACCGATATTGGCAGTGATGCTTCTAATCGGATTTATCGTTGCGGGAACGGGAGACTTATATGCCCAATCGAAAAAAATAATCTGTCCGCAATGTGGAAAAGAAAACGATGCAGGAGCAAAGTTCTGTTGGAATGATGGGTTTAATCTCTCCAATATTCAAAGACAGCAGGAAACGATAAAACCGGTTCCGCCTAAAATTTCCATCCCGCTCATTGAAAGTAAACCCAAACCGCCAACAGAAACAGAGCTTTCGTTTGGAAGTATGAGCAGTGCGGAGACGGAGCTTTTTTTGTTACAGTTGACAGCAAGATTAGAGGCTGCCAGAGAAAATAGAGGAAGAAATTCGAATTATATCGGTGATCTGACACGGGATGAATTCAGAATATTGTTGGAAAATACATTACGAGACCAAAATATCGTGAGAACAAAAACTATCACCAAACCAGAGAGCGGATTCGGAAATTTCCTAAAAGCTATTGGGGCAGGTACGCTTGTAATATTTTCTCTTGCCTTATTGGCATCAGGTTAAATTTAATAACGCCTTTCATAAGGAGCGATCAAAATGAAAATAAATAATAATATAATAATCACTTTACTTGCGTTCGTATTATTGAGTTCTATATTTGCCGTTGACGCATACGGTCAACAGATAAAGCACCCTGACACGGTTGTATGTCCGACTGACGGCTATGTCAACGAGTGGTCGAGCAATTTCTGCATTAAAGACGGCACTTCGTTGGCTGCCACAAAGAATAAAATCCTTGAGGAACTGCTTGCTGCGACGACCAAGCCCGTAAGGAAATCAAAACCCGCGTTACTTGAAGTAGGAATGTCCCGAATCTTTCACCTGAGGGATGAAAACATAATAAATGGAACCATCATTGAAATGGAAGGTGATTCCATTGCTATCATAGAAACCGCCGAAGGAATATTACGTGTCCCCGCAGTTGAAATATTGGAAGAGATGGCGGACCTTGTGAAATTAGATGGAACGCATTTCCTCGGACCTATTCTTTCGGAGGATGCTTTCTCTATTACGATCAAAACCCCATACGGGGTAGCTGTTGTTCTCAAGGAAGATATTCGTAGTATGGATAGATACTACGGTGATAAGAAAGTTTCTTGGACGGAAGAAAAAAGAAGATTTCTATCGGGAGATAACGTTATTGACATATTCTTAGATCCTACAGCGTTTCCTTTAAAACCTAATGTAGTATATCTTAGCGGATTTTCGATCGGATATGGATTCACAGAGAGCTTCATGCTCAGAACAGAGTTCGGAAGAGATATTATAGGAGACTTAAACCTTCATCCTCTCTTTAGATTGTATCACAGATCAACCGGAAAATCAGAAACGGCGCTTTCACTGGGATTTAGACTATTCAGCAGGCATGAAGACAAGGTCGAATCACAACGGTACAGCCACTGGATCGTAAATAAAGACGATAATGATAAACGCTTAGATGATGAAAGTTCGGACGATTTGGATAACATCCTTATAGATTCGGATAAAAGGTCATTTTTCGCGACCACTTATTTGGTATTAAGCAAGAAACAATCTCTTAAATCGGGTCGCGGTAAGTGGGGCTGGCATTTAGGGTTTAAAACGGATTCCTACATATTCAGCAAACCTAAATTGGCGAGTGAGTATGAATGGGATTCAGCCTTCAAATTGCCGTACAGAATCTGGGGAGGAATGGACTACGATCTCACAAAGAAATTAAAGTTCCTGATTGAAGTTTATGCCGATAATGGTCATAAATTTATAGACTTGGAAGAATCCATCGACTCTTACTTTGATTTTGGAGGTACTCCATTTACCGTCGATACTCAACGTGGAGAGTACAGACCTGTTGACCTTGATTTCGGATTTACATATGCGGTCAATGACGCTCTCCGGCTTGGAGCGCACTTCCAGGCTCCATATCTGACCATTTACTGGAAATTCTACCAGTTTTAGAAAGGATGACCGCCATGAGAAAGATAAATATCATCCTATTGCTGCTCGCGTTCAGTATGCTGTATGATGTCGAAACGACTTCAGGACAAGACAGCTCGAACCTATCTGAATACAATCTGCGGGCAAGATCAGTAAAAGTGAAACGGATGTCGAAAAATTGGTCAAACAGGCGACTGGAAGTGAATGGAGATACAGGGCTGTTATCAAGCGGCAACTTCATTGGTATTCATAAGGAATACATTAGATTAGAGTCATCAGGGAGGCAAATTGATATTCCCATCAAGAATATTCAATCCATAGTGCTTAAACGAAAACCGACTGATTTAATCCTTGTTGGATTGATCTCGGTGGGAGCGGGAGCATTTTTTGCCGGCCTTGCTTCACTCGGGTTCGAATCAGAAGGCGCCGGCTTAATAGGAATCGCGGCTGCCGGCTCAGCAATCGGGTTTACGCTCGGCTGGAAAAGTTTTTATATAGACACCTTGATTCCTATTCAATGATCTGAAAGGATGTTTCGCCCAGGGTAAGGCAGCCCTTATCTAAAAAGGCTGCCATGCTCACAAAGAGAGAATACCGGTCCCCCCGTGTATTCTCTCTTGCTTTGTTTTGCTAAGAAAATGGCACGGGAATAAATGTGAGAATAAAAATTGCCATGGAAATGTATCCAAGCCATTTATGGAACGGAGTTAACGGAGCAGTTTCATCGACTACCGGAGGATGCTTCAACTTTATGAACACGAGAATCAAAATCGCCCAAAGAATCCAATTTATGGAGAAATATCCGAGAGGAATCATCGGAAGAAACGCCCATTTAGCGATGCTGTCATGTTTTTTGCCGAACAAAGCGTAGGCAATATGTCCTCCGTCAAGTTGTCCGATAGGAATTAAGTTCAGAGAGGTAACGAGCAGTCCTATCCACCCGGCAAAGGCTATTGAATTAAGGTATATATCATATCCGTCAGCGACATTCGGATGGATTATAGAGGTGAGGATCATCATGATGATCGAGTCCCCAAGATGTATTCCCTCGCCTCCCACAGATTCGAGAACCTCACTTGTTGATAAGCCGTAATACAGCGCCGGAACTGCCACAATGAATCCCGCAATAGGACCTGCCGCGCCGATCTCGAGAAGGCTTTTTTTGTTTATTATCGGAGATTTCATTTTTATGAATGCGCCGAAAGTTCCTATAAATGTTGGCGCAGGAAGAAAATAAGGAAGCGTTGCGGTGACGTTATTTCTCCTTGAGGCAAAGTAATGACCAAACTCATGAAATAATAGAATCGAAAGCAAGGTCAGAGAGAACGGCAAACCGGAAATGATTCCTTGGAGTGAAAATGGTTGGGTTATTCCTTCCATTATGGCGCCTGCTAACGTGGTAGTGACGATCGTGGCGAAAAAGAGCAGAAGATTAACTAAGGGGATACCCGCTATTTCATTGCTCTCGAGTTTTAGTTTTATTTCAACATCGGTTCCCCGAATAGTAATCGATCCTTTAACGCCGTGACTTGTTAAATCTCTTGAAATATCTTCAAGAGTTGTTGAATCAAACATATCCCCGCTTATTGTGATATTGGAACCCACGCTGCTTATACTATTTATCAACAGATGATCTGTCAGCAAATTTGCGATTTTTCTGCCGTATTCTTCTTTCTCTTGTTCATCCATTCTATAATGACCAGCTACAATCCGTTATTTGCTAAATAAATTCAACTTCTTAAAATTCTACTTTCGGAACAATATCCGCGCCTGCCGCTGCCTCAAATGGAGTAGCGGAATCAAATCCAAAAAGTCCCGCATAGAGTCTATTCGGAAAAGAACGAATCATCGTATTGTAGGATAACACGACATTGTTATATCTCCTTCTTTCAACGGCTATCCTGTTCTCCGTACCGGCTAATTCATCCTGTAGGCGAATAAAACCTTGATCCGCTTTAAGGTTGGGGTAATTCTCCACTACTACCAGGAGACGTGAGAGGGCGCCGCTCAGCATGTTATTGGCTTCTATTGCCTCCGATGGCGCTCCGGCTCCTCCTACCCTCGCTCTCGCATTCGTTACCGCGGTCAACACTTCCTCTTCGTGAGAGGCATAACCTTTAACCGTCGCAATCAAATTCGGTATCAGATCAAATCTCCTCTGGAATACATTCTCAACTTGCGCCCAAGCGTTTTTGACGCTCTCGTCACCCGCCACCATGCTATTGAAAGTACCCTTTATTGAGGAATAAATTGTTATAAGCAGTATTAATACTACGCCTATAATTATCCATTTTTTCATCATTCTCTCCAACTGTTATTTATGACTCGTCTCATATCTTTGTCCAAGCCTACATTTTATCCACATTTCTAAAAATTGAACGAATTGCGGTCATATACTCTTCCATCAACTCTATCAATTCTGAAGTTGTCCATTTACCGATACCTAATTTGATGTTTTGCAGATCCTGAAATAAGCCTTTCCGCAGTTCAAATGTCTCTTCTACTATGTTGTACAACTTAGATGAATCCGTCCCCTCGTTTTCTATTTTTTTAAGATATAGCGTACCGTTGAATATAGCTGAAAAGGTCGGGAGAGATTGAGATATCAGATCAATAAGCTCATTTCGATTGCCTTTAGTTTTCATGAATCCTTGACGAAGACTCAGCAATTTTGCCTTTAGTTCATGTTCAACCTGCACCCGCAACTCATTATCGTTTATAACTAAATCTCCGAGGAGGTTTTTTCCGAAGACCAAAACGTTTGCCTCTTTCATATTGTGAAATTCAAGCGGGAATGTATCAAGCGAAGAGTTCAGATAAGATTCCGTTAGAATCAGCGGAGCTGATATTCCTCGTTTTTCCCAATTGTCTAAATAATCCCAGACTCCTGACAGGAATTTTAAACCTTCAGATTTTATTACAACCAGGAAATTAATATCTGACTTTCCCTGTACATACTCTCCTCTTGCGCCACTTCCATAAAGATAGATTGACAGCAGGTTGGAACCAAATATGGACTTTGTACCTGATGAAAATTCTTCATAAACTTCTTCTGGATTTACAGGTTTCTTGAACATAATTATATTACTCCGTAATTCATTTAATAGCCTCCACCGGCGCCACCGCCACCGCCCATACCTCCCCCGAAACCGCCAAATCCTCCTCCCCCGAAACCGCCGCCAAATCCTCCGGAATGAAACCCTCTATGCCCTCCGCCGAGCATACTCATCAATAAGAGACCACCAAGCAGACCGCCTCTTCCTCTCCTCTCCCTCTACCCTTTCGTCCACGACCCAAAAGACTGGAAATGATGAAAAACAGCATCATTATCTTAAATATGCCTATCCCTCCCCCTCTTTTACGTCCTCTTTGATTTCTATTCTGTGTCAGCGCTGAATAGTTTCCCGTCAACTTTACTTTGGCATCTGCGGCAATTATTGAAGCTATCGCCGCCAATCCGAGTGAAAGTCCGGAATCATGATCATTTTGCCTCAACGAAGGAATAAGATATTTATCTCTGATCTCTCCAACCAATCCATCGGGTAATATCCCCTCAAGACCATACCCGACCTCAATCCGTATCTTCCGAGCGTCTACCGCATTGAGTATCAATATACCGTTGTCTTTTCCCTTCTCCCCAATTCGCCATTTTTCGAAAAGTCTTACGGCATAATCCGTATAATCCATGCCATTTAAACTTTTTACGGTTACCACAACCACCTCAGCGCCCGTCTTCTGTTTCAATTCTCGAGACAGACTTTCCATTGCGTTCTTCACGGTTGGGGAGAGTACATTTGCAAAATCATTCACAAATCCGGTCGGATTGGGAAATTCGATCTGAGAATATAGACTAAATGGCGTCAGCGCTGATAATAGTATTAATAAGTAAAAATTATTTCTTCTGGCGTTAGATGATAATTTGAATCGGTTTATCACTTGCTGATTACCACTATTCCTGTCTTATCAGATTCAGTTACCTTTCCGATTACGGCTGCCTCGGGGGAATCGTCCGACATTAGTTCCTTCAAAAGTTCATCAGCTTTCTCTTCCGGAATCGAAATGATAAGACCGCCGGATGTTTGAGGATCGACCAGCAACCATCGGTATGCATCACTTACAGCGGAATCAAATGTAACAATATTCTCAAGGGATCTCATATTATCTTTTGACATTCCGGGTTTAAATCCTTGTTCTGCCGTCTCAACAGCCTTTTCAAAATACGGAACAGCCGACGAATTAATCTCAATGGAAAGCTCATTTCCGGCTAACATCTCGTTCAGATGCCCGAGCAGTCCAAATCCGGTAACATCAGTGCAGGCGTTTGCGTTATGTTTAAGCATCAGCTCAGATGCCGCCTTATTCAGTACAACATTACGCTGAACCGCACTGTCTAACCATACTGAATCGAGAGTGCCTTTTTTAACACCGTTGAAGAGTACGCCTGTGCCGATCGGCTTACTAAGTATCAGAACATCACCATGTACTATGGAGGAATTTCTTACAATGTTATCTGGATGGACTAAACCTGTAACTGCTAATCCGTATTTCAGTTCATTGTCTTTAATTGTATGCCCACCGACCGTAACGGCTCCAGATTCTAATACTTTTGTAGCTCCCCCGTTTAATATTTCGCTGAAAATTTCGTTTGTGATTCCTTTTTTCGGGAAGTTACACAAGTTGATCGCGGTTATAGGTTTTGCACCCATAGCATAGACATCACTCAAAGCGTTTGCTGCGGCAAGTTGCCCGAATAAAGAGGGATCATCCGTCATAGGCGTGATATAATCCGCCGTCTGAACGAGGGCTATCTCATTCGTAATACGGTAAACAGCCGCGTCCTCGTTGCCGTCAAACCCGATTATAAGATTCTCGCTCGAGCCGGTCGGCAAGTCTTTAAGCAGTTCCTTTAAGTCCGCCGGACTTAGTTTGCATGCTCAGCCGCCTGACGAAGAAAACTTAGTAATTTGAATTTTTTCGTTAATATTAATCCTCTTCATTTAGTAAATATTTATTGAGCAATTTAGCTCTTGAAACCTTAGATAGTCAAGGTTAAACAGTTATAATCTGTGATATCCGAGGAAAAAATGGAAGAATATTACCAAACATAATATCAAAAATATCAGGAGTTACTTAGACAATAATTTGGAGATCTTATCCATTACGTTGCCTATTTGAAATGGTTTAGGGAAAAAACCGGCAGCGCCTTCAAGTATCGGTTCATCCATGTCATCTACAGCATAGCCGGACATGAAAATAAATTTAGGACTTCCGTATTTGTTTCTTACTTTCTTAAATAGATCGATACCGCTCATCCCGGGAAGGGAAATATCGCTTATAACGAGTTGGAAATCATTTTCTATAATCATTTTAAGAGCTTCTTCCGCATCAGACGCAGATTCTACATCGTATCCGCTTTTATTAATAATCCTGCTCATAAGTTCTAATATGGCTAAATCGTCGTCTACCACTAAAACTTTTCTGCCAGGGTTATTCATTTTCTCCCCGCTTTATGGATGTCTACTATTTCTCTTCCCTGAGCATATAACTTAGTCTCAAACGATGTAATGTTCAACAATTTGTTGACGAGATCGGATATTTTGGTAACTTGTTCAGGAATGTGTTCTAATATTTGCGGTTCTCTCTCAATGTTTTCTTTATTCGCAGCTGATGAAAGAAGTTGTAACACTTGTAAAGGTTGATTGAATTCATGAGCGACAGCGGCGGCAAGTTTTTGTATAGCTTCGAGCTTTTCCTGTTGCAGGAGATTCTCTCTTAATTCATTTCTTTCGATAAGCATTCCGATCCGGCGTGTTATACTATGGATCATATCTACTTCCTCTGAGAGAATATCGATATCATCATTATAGCCGATTTTAAGGATTCCTCTCAGTTTTCCTGAAACCCCGATATCGCTCCCTGCCATAAAATCTTCGTCATAATTTTTTTTGTTTATTATGTAATCTAAGTCATCAAAAATTATTCTCGCCCATGCCTTTTCAGGATGCCGCAGACCGCTCGGGACTATTTTCGTTATCTCTAAAAACATCTTTGATATCGGCATTTCCTCTTCAATCAAATTACTTATACGTTGTAAGCACGAGAGCTCTTTTACTCTGTAACTCAAATCAAGAGCTAACCGATCCTTCTCTTTTTGATTCCTGATTTGATCGGTAATATCTTTCTGTACTGATATTGAATGTAGAAGATTTCCGTCTCTATCCCTCACTGAGCTAGCGCTCAGGAGCACGTTTCTCCTTTCACCCTTTTTTGTAATGATCTCCATCTCTCTTTCAGCAAGTATTCCAGTTTTATTCCAAACAGCTATATTCTTTTTCACCTTGCTGTGCACATCTTTCGGATAGATTATCATTAGAGGCTTACCTATTAATTCTTCTTTTTTGTACCCGAGAGCCTTTAATGCCATGATATTTACATCAAGTATTTCCCCTTTAGGAGAAATCATATAGCAATATTCAGGTTCATTTTCGAAAAATTGCTTGAATTTATACTCACTCCTCTTTAACGCCTCTTTCGCAAGTTTATTATCCGTCATGTCCACACCATAGATAATCAAATTTTTAGAAACAATATCTTTTACGAATGTAAGTAAGTAAGATTTATTACCAATATCCTCTTCAAGCAAAATCGGTTTCCTGCTTGAGATATTTTTTATTTTTGAAGAAGTAATCCCCATCAGTATTGAGGTTAAGTTTTTGCCCACGATATCTTTTCCGAATAATTTTTTTGCTGCCGAATTAGCAAATAACAAAACTCCCGAATAATCCGCCCGAAAAACAGGACCGGGATTTTGTCGTACAATGTAAGCCTCTCTTCCTAATACGGATTCAGTTCGTTTCCGTTCCGCGACCTCTTTAGAAAGCCGAATATTTATTTCAGCAAGCTTTTGGCGAGTACTGTCCACACCATAGATAATCAAATTCTTAGAAACAACATCTTTTACTAATGTAAGCAAGTAAGATTTATTACCAATATCCTCTTCAAGTAAAATCGGTTTTCTGCTTGAGATATTTTTTATTTTTGAAGAAGTAATCCCCTTCAATATTGATATTAAGTTTTTACCCACGACATCTTTTCCGAATAATTTCTTTGCCGCCGGATTGGCAAATAACAAGACGCCCGAATAATCCGCTCGAAAAACAGGACCTGGATTTTGTCGTACAATGTAAGCCTCCCTTCCTAATATATCTTCAGCGCGTTTCCGATCCGCGACCTCTTCAGAAAGCCGAATATTAGTCCCGGTTAGTTCTGCGGTTCCGGACTTTATTCTCTCTTCAATTTCTTCGACAGTTTGCAATAATTTCTCTTCAGCGTTTTTCTGAATAGTGATGTCATGTATAATTCCGATGAAAATTTTCTGACCCGAAAGCTCTACCTCACTCACACCGAGATAAATGGGAAATATCGTGCCATCCTTCTTTTTACCAAGCTCTTCTCTGCCAATACCGATAATACTGGCTTTTCCTGTGCGTAAATATTTTTTAACGTATTTTTTATGTAAACTGCTGTCAGATCCAGGCATAAGAATCTTTACGTCTTTCCCGATTAGCTCATTCGACGAATATTTAAACATTTTCTCGGCGGCAGGATTTACGTATTGTATAATTTCATTGGCGTTCATTGTAATTATACCATCGA
This sequence comes from Fidelibacterota bacterium, assembly GCA_022571215.1. Classification (GTDB taxonomy): domain Bacteria; phylum Fidelibacterota; class SORT01; order SORT01; family SORT01; genus SORT01. The sequence goes on from JACZYG010000004.1 coordinate 67,762, forward strand.
CGAGAATATTAAAAATTGAATTAGTTCTATCTTCACTCTCCCTAAAAGATTGCTTCAATAACTCGTTCTCAGTTCTATCGACTATATATACCTCTAAAATTCCTTCTCTGCCGGATATATGATATTGTACATAAAGTATATTCCCATTATTTCTTATAAGAGTATCATTTAACGTAACCGGTTGGGCGGTATCCCCGCTAAGATCAATATTCTGAATTATATGATTGTAAATCTTTCGTAAGATGCCGGAAGAGAGAAGCGCTTTTTTATTTTTGTAACCCAGAAGCCTCGTCAGATTTGAATTAAATACAGGCTCTATGCCATTCTTAGGATAACTTATGTATCCTAATTTTAGAGCATTAATAAGCTTACTTTTTGTATAGAACGCCATACGGCACTGCTTTCTGTTACTATTTAACTCTTCCAGCAAAAATATATCTTGCTACAAATTTATTCATAAAAACTTGGCAAAGGTAACATGCAATATTGATAATAACAATACATTACTAATACAGTAATCTTACATGTTTTGTATGAATTTTTGTACTTAAAATATACATCCCTTCAAGCAATATGAAGGGATGTATCCAAATTGATGTAACTATGGTTACTTAAGATAGATTTTCAATTCTATCCAAGCATTTCTGCCAGCCGTCAGCGTGCAAGTCACGTTGGGCTACATCCGTGAATAACTCGTGAATAAGCGTTAACTCTGTTCCGCCGTCAGATCCTTTAGTTATCATTACGGATTTAATATTTTCCACTATATGTTCAATATCCCTACGTCTGAGTTCATTATATTGTATAACCACACGACTTTATCCACATAACCATCAATTAGATAATTTCAATGTTGATAACTTGTGAATACTTAAATAATTATTTAAAATAAACGTTAAAATATCGAAGGCTCATCACCGCATATATAGCTTATAAATAAGGACATTATACCGCATAGTTAAATCATCACTTTAATAATATGACTGTTGATAACTAACACAGCTTCTTGTATTGACTTCTTTAGATATATTGCAATTTCTGCCTTAATTATGAAAATAAAGCCAATAAATATCATTGTATTAATTATTACACTAATATTGCCTTTCTTGTCTTATTATAAACTATGCTTAATAGAAATTTAGATTGTATGAAACCAGGGAGAACCATGAATTTAAGTTATACCATACTTTTACTTGTCAGCATGATTTTGGTCAACGCAAAAACTGCTTTTACACAAAGGGGATCATACGAAATAATAGAAGGCGAAAAAATGTATAATATCCTTCCTCGTGATCGGATTCCTGCCATAAATAATCCTAAATTTAAATCGGTCTCGGAAGCCGAGAAGTTTATGAATGATGATGAACTCGTCTTGGGATTAGTCGTCAACGGTGATGCAAGGGCTTATTCCACCTGGCATTTGGACAGGCATGAGATAGTCAACGATTACGTAGGTGAAGCTTATGTTTCTGTAACGTGGTGACCTCTCTGTTTTACCGGCATCGTGTATGTCCGTGAATTTGCAGGTAAAGTGAACAGTTTCGGCGTGTCAGGAAAACTCTGGAAAGACGCTCTTGTTATGTACGACAAAGAATCCGGTAGCTATTGGAGCCACATCACGGGAAAAGCCATTAAGGGCAAATATAAAGGAACCCAACTGAAGTCATTGCCGGTTCAGCATCTGAAGTGGAAAGAATGGAAAAAGATCCACCCTGATACAAAAGTGCTTGTTAAGAGCAGGTTTACAAACAGATCGACTTATGATAGTTACAACAAATCAAGAGACAGGCTCGGTATTGTTGGAACAGTGAATTTCGATAGAAGACTCGATGGAAAAGATAAAGTCCTCGGACTCATTGTAGACGATATACCACTTGTATTCCCTCACAAATATTTTGTTGGGTTTAACTCAGCGAACTATTCAATCGCCGGAGTTGACCTTCTTGTCGTATTCTCCAAAGACGCTCAAGTCGCGACCGCTTATAATAGAAAAGTCGGTGAGCAGCTACTGACATTCGAAACCGCTGAATCTTCAGAAGGGCATTACATCAGAGATTTAGAAACAGGCACGCTTTGGAATGGATTGAGCGGCGAGGCTGTAGAAGGAAAATTGAAGGGACTCAAGCTTGAATCCTTAGTGGGAACCCAAGCCTTTTGGTTCGGGTGGAGGGGATTTTACCCGAGAACAGTAATCTGGAATCCATCCGGATGAATCATGGCAAACGTTCTAAAGCAAATTTTAAACGCCGCGTTGAAGTCTCTTTTCCAAGTAGTTCCATAATTTCAAAAAGGCTCGGACTTATTGAAAAACCTGTGAGCGCCAATCTTACCGGATGAATCAGTTCAGCAGCTTTAATTCCAAGCGTTTCGGCGGTTGACCGTAAGACCTCCTCAATCTTTTCTTCCGTGAACGAGTCTGATTCTTCTAAGTCTTGAAGGAGTTTTTGGACATTTGAATTTACTTCTGTGTCATTCCAATATTTATTTCTACCCTTATCGTCATAGCTATCGGGATCTTCAAAGAAATATTTCCCAAAATTCAGCAGCTCTTTCCTGGTTTTTGCGCGCTCTTTTACCAGTTCCAATACTTTTTTAAGATAGATCTTATCAATCTGACTATCGGCAGGCAATCCCCATTCAGCTGAAACGATTGGTATGAGATCTTCAGCGCTTTTAGAGGATAGATGCTTTCCGTTTAACCATATCAGCTTTTTATAGTCAAAGATCGCGCTTCTTTTTGATACATGTTCGATTTTAAAGCGTCTTATCAATTCATCAATATTCATAAATTCTGTATCATCTTTTGGTGACCATCCGAGCAGAGCGAGATGATTCAGAAACGCCTCCGGCAACAGACCCTCATTTTGAAATTCAGCTACGGAAGTAGCTCCATGCCTCTTCGAAAGTCTTTTCCCATCAGGTCCCATTATTAGAGGTAGATGAGCGTAAAGCGGCGGCTTAACACCTAAAGCCGAAAATATTAGCTGCTGCTTGGGAGTATTTGAAAGATGATCATCACCCCGGATTACGTGAGATATTGCCATATGCTTATCATCAGTCACAACAGCTAACTGATAAGTTGGCGTCCCATCACTACGGACGATTATAAAGTCGTCTATTTCATTGTTTTCAAATTTCACTTCGCCGTATACAAGGTCGTGTACAACACTGATACCCTCGTTTGGAGTAGCGAACCGTATCGCGAACCTATCACTATCCTTTAAACGGTTCTCTATCTCCACTTTATCAATACCGCGACATTTTTGGTCATATTTATATTGCTTTTTGTTCCGTTGAGCTTCTTTCCTTTTTTCGTCCAACTCTGACGGCTCGCAAAAGCAATGATAGGCATCGTTAGTCGAAATTAACTGGGCAGCGTTGCTCAGATACATCTCCGTTCGTTCGGATTGGTAAATAGGTTCTTCGTCCCAATTGAAACCCAACCATCGGAGGCTTTGATTTATTTCTGACGCAAAACCCTCTTCGGAACGCTCTTTGTCGGTATCCTCTATACGAAGTAGAAATTTGCCGTTATGACTTTTTGCAAAAAGATAATTAAAAAGCGCCGTTCTTGCTCCCCCTACGTGCAAATGTCCCGTTGGGCTTGGCGCAAACCTTACCCTTACTTCTTCATGGAATTCGGTCAACTAAGATTTTCTTCCACATCAGCGTCTTTAGACACTTTGGGTAATAACTTTGTTTTCTTCAGCTGTGAAAGTTCATTTATTTCGACTTCGATTCCCCCGAATAATCCTGATAATTTGTTATAAATGATCATTACAACGGCTGATAATATCATGTATCCAATTGATAATCCAATCGAGATAACAAAAATGAAAATAACGAGTATCGGCATTTTTGAATCTTCAGGTGAATATTCCTCATAATAGACATCCGATTCATCCCACACCGAATTCAGCGCGTTCACTCCGAGCAATATTAGCGCTGAACCGGTTAACCCGAGAAGCAAATGAATTATCAGCGATATGATAAATACCGTTCTTGCAACACTCCAGACATCGAAAGATTTCAGTTCATAGATCAAGATAAATTCCAATTTTAGGGCTATTCAATATCAAATGAATCCTCTTCTGTTTTATCACTATCGCTCTCTTCTTCCAACAACTTAATGTTCGTTGTTATCTCGGTTTCCTCTTCAGAGCGTATCCGCAATTGGAGGTCCGTAGGGAAATCAGAGTTTACCAGCGCCGTTTCTACATCTATCCTGCCCGACTTATAAAGTTGATATAATGACTCATCGAAAGAGATCATTCCTTGCCCCGCAGAACGCTCAATGGCGCTCTTGAGGGTTTGAAATTCTCCTTTAAGTATAAGGTCGGATATCCGTGAGGTAAGCGTCATAAACTCTACCACCACAAATCGTTCTTTTCTTCTTTTAGCTGTTATCAGCCTTTGCGCGAGTACAGCCTGAAGATTTTGTGAAAGTTGCAGCCTCAGCATATCATGCATGTCATGCGGAAAAAATCCCATAATCCTGTCCAAAGTTTGAGGAGCGTTATTTGCGTGCAATGTGCCCATGACGAGATGACCCGTCTCGGCGAATGAAATAGCCGCCTCCATTGACTCTCTATCTCGTATCTCACCGATTAGAAGTACGTCGGGCGCCTGCCTTAATGCGCCCCTGAGAGCGGAGCGATACGATTCGCTGTCCGTACCAATCTCTCTTTGAGTAATGATGCTCTTTTTATGCTCATGAATAAATTCAATAGGATCCTCGATAGTAATAATATGCCCTTCTTTATTGCTGTTTCTATGGTTTATCATTGCCGCTAACGTTGTAGACTTGCCGGAGCCTGTTCCTCCTACTATAAGAACAAGACCTAAATTCAACATTGCGACGTCTGCAAGTTGCGACGGTAACTTCAGACTTTCTAAAGTGGGTAGCTCGGTGGAAATCCGCCTTGCCACCATTCCCGGCGAGCCTTTTTGCACAAAGAAATTCAGCCTGAACCTTCCTACTCCTTCCACGAACAAGCTGGAGTCGAAGTCGTTCTTTTCTTTGAAAGTTTTGTACGCGTCACCCGTAATAAGATGAGAGATCATTTCCTCTATCTCTTCCGCTTTCACAATCCGTTCCGCAACGCTATGTATGCTCCCCTTAATTTTAAAATAGACCGGCGAGTCCGCAGTGATAAACATGTCGGAAGCCTCTTTCTCCGCCATAAGGTTAAATAACGGTGTCAGATCCATTATGACACCTTACTCGAATCGAGGTCTTTGTTATTCAATTGTGGCAAGCCCCGCAAGCTTGGCGACTGATTTTGCGTCGCGAGCATGTTTATACGCATCTTCAGGCTCAATCAATCCTTCTTTGATAAGATTAGCCAGCGATTGGTCCATAGTGACCATCCCTATTTTCATACTCGTTTGAATAATCGAATCGAGCTGAAATATCTTATCTTCACGAATCATATTTGAAGCCGCAGGCGTACAGATAAGGATCTCAAAAGCGCCGACTCTTCCTCCTCCTTTTTTGGGTAGAAGAATTTGGGCTACCACTCCGCGGAGTGATTCCGCAAGCATTGTTCTCACCTGACTCTGCTCTTCAGCCGGGTATTGATCGATTATTCTGTTCACTGTCTTGGCGGCGGAATTGGTATGCAGAGTGCCGAAAACCAAATGCCCCGTTTCTGCCGCCGTTATAGCCAATGAAGTTGTTTCAAGGTCTCTTAATTCGCCTACGAGGATAACATCCGGATCTTCTCTCAGCGAAGACCTTAAAGCATTAGAGAATGATAGGGTATTAGTATGAAGTTCTCTCTGGTTTATAAGGGACTTTTTAGGCGTATGGATAAATTCTATCGGATCTTCGATAGTTATCAGGTGATATTCAAAATTACTGTTAATATAATCTATCATTGTAGCGAGAGTCGTGGATTTGCCCGAACCGGTAGGACCGGTGACTAAAATCAGCCCATTATCAAGAGACGACATATCTTTCAAGATTGGAGGCAGACCAAGCTTCTCAAAACTCAGAATTTCAGAATTTATCACTCTTAAAACAGCGCCCTTGCCTAATCTGCCGTAAAAGACATTGATCCTGAATCTGCCGATACCGCTCAACTCTCTTGAGAAATCCACTTCCATCGTTTCCTCAAGGATCCTCCTCTGGTCTTCGGTCATTACATCATATATCAACCTGTCAACCTCTTCCTTTTCAAGGGGCGGCGAATCAATTTTTTTCATTTTACCGTCAAGTCTTAACATCGGCGGAGCGCCAACCGACAAATGAAGATCAGACCCCCCTTTGTCCACGGCAAATTTAAGTAGCTCGAATATTTCCACTTATTTTCTCAACGCTCTATATTGGGGACTCAAAATCAATTTGAAGTCAGATCCGGGAAATACTGAATTCTTGGAGTGATGAATATCAGTAATTCGCTTCTCCTCTTTTCCAAAGATTTGTGAATGAAGAATTTACCCAAGATGGGTATGGCGCTAAGATAGGGAACTTTTTTATAGTTGATGAATTCGTCTTCCTTTATCAAACCGCCAATTGCGGCGGTATTGCCGGCTTTTACCATTATCTTGGTATCGGCTTTCCGCTCAGAAGTTATAGGTCTATCATTATCAGGACCTGTAAATCCCGTTATAGCCTCCACTGATGTGGTAATCGAAAGAAGTACATAATCATTTTCCGTTACATGAGGGATTATCTTTAATGATATTCCAATATTCTTATCCTCAAAAGTCAATGTTTGTATAAGAGATGACCCGGTAAGTCCGGCAGTATTCTGAGATTGAGGGACTGCAACGGGTATCACTGTTAGGACCTCCGTGAACGCTTCTTGATTATCTAAAGTTGAGAGCGTCGGATTATTTAGAAGTTTTGATTTCCCATTTGTGCGCAATAATTCCATGACAATTGAAAATTCCTGGAGTGTCAGTGTTGCGAGATTCAAACCACCCCAGGTGCCAAACAGTGGAAAACCACTAGATTGTCCCGCTGTGCCGGCTGATACCCCGATTGTTGAACTCGGACCGCCAGCTATTTTTGCTTTAGAAGTCCAATTTATACCGATGTCCTCATTTTCAGATATAGAAGTTTCGACAAATTGCACTTCTATTGTAATCTGTGGAATAGGTACATCCAATGCTGCGATCACTCTACTCACCTTGGGAATATTTTGAGGCACATCAGTTACGATCAGGATATTCGATGCTCCTGTATTTCGGGAGTCACCTCCCTTTACTGCCATTCCGAAGGTCGTAATTTCCCCTTTTGAGCTGATTACGCCCGCCAACGCTTCTTTTACTTTATCTGCGTCAACATAGTTAAGTTTGTATACTTTTGTCAGCTTGTCACCACGAATCTCTTGCCCTGCCGGTTTTACCATTATGATGCTGCCTTCCTGAAACCAATCATAACCATTCATTTTGATTATAGCATCCAATGCTCTTTTAACTTTCACATTTTTTAATGAAACCGTAATTTCTCCTTTAACTTCAGGACTTGTGATAATATTTAATTTGTGTTTTTTTGCTAATAGCCGTAATACATCCTGGATGTCAGCGTTCTTTAATTCAATGCTTACCGCATTTGTTCTGCTTTGCAATATTAGATTAGCGTTAGCGCTGTTTCCGGCTATTGAACCGCAGAATAACACCGAGAATGTGATCATTTTCCCTATAATTAGACTATACTTATTCATCTTCTTGATTTCCTCCTAATTCGAGTCTGAGCTTTGTGTTCCCAGATTTTAAAATCGCGTATTCCTCGCCTATCTCAACTAGCTTGTACCCCTTTACGTCACTATTTAATTCATATATCCCACCACCGATTATTGCCCATTCATCGACTATACCGGATAATATCAAACTGCTATCCTGAACATCAACCTCCACAAAATCTCCTTCGGGACTTCTGCTGAGAAGCTCCAAAAACTGCAGGTTGTAGAATGGATCGTTGAAGATCTCTCCGGCAAAACTTACCGATAAATTTCCCTCACCCGGAGACAAAAAAACAGCCTGTTGAACTTGTTCTGCCTTATCCTGCAAAGGTAATATGGATACAGGAAGATTTTTAACTACAGGGATGTTCGATATTCCTCCTTCATCACTTGTCAAGAGATCATAAAAATAATACGATGCTGCTAAGCCAAGTAGAACCAGTAATATCTTTTGTCTTGTCGCCAACTCTTTACACCCTTACGTATTAGTCAGTTCGGATTCATTTTTTATGAGATATAGATACATCACTATTTGAAATGAGAGGACAGGCAGTTCATCAACTTTTCGTCTGATGCGAAGATCTTCAACTGAATATGGTATTCCCTCATTCTTCATCCCATCCATAAACTTTACAAAATTCAAGTATTCTCCCCTTAATCTCAGATCGAGAGGAAGTTTCACTAATTCATTTACAGATTCTTTATTGTAACGGTGTTGATCGTCAAATGAATTTAAGGACAATTTAGGAGCCAACGTCTGTACTTGTAATCCGTGCTTTTCCGCCTCCGTTCGAATTTGCAATAATATAGAGTCTACGGTGAGTGTTGAACCGAGTTGCTCCTTCAATAACATCACCGCATCTCTTACATCCTCAAGGTCATCTATCAGTTTACTGATACTACCCTCCATCTCTTCGACCTTTTCCATTTGATTTTGAATGAATTCGATCCTTGCCTCAACGGGTTCAAGCCCATCCGATATAGGAAAATGAATAAAGAAATACCAACCGGCAACGAGTATCAGCAACACTCCTACCAACCCTATCAGCTTTCTTCTAACCTCGTTCATCTACCAATACCCATTTTATAAAAAGCAGTTAATAACAAAAAACATAGCGCGCGCGCTTCCTGTTCCCGAAAAATTAGATTCTACTATTTCTACATTAGCGTATAGGTTCGTGCCTAAAAGAGAATCATGGAAATCCTTGATTATCTGCCGGGAGAAAAAATCGTCCGCGAAGATAGCGCCCGTTAATTGAACGAAGGGTACTCCCTTGTTTTGATCCGCTTGACTTACGCTTGTTCTGATATCTACGTGCGATAACATCATCTCAGAGGGAGATAAGGCGCTAAGCACCTTAAGCTGAGATCTCAGCCATTCGGTCTTCTTCTTTTCTTTATCCATTATCCGGACTAATCCTTGTAACGCCCCGATCTCTTTACTTGAGGATAAAAATTGCTGCTGAATCGGAGATAGTGATGCTAACTCAGTCTCCTTCGACAGAGCTTCGTATTTCTTGCCATCCAACTCCCTTTTAACGGAAAAAGTGAATGAAGAGAGTATTATCGTGAGAATAATGGTCGATATCGTAAATAATCTTTTCGCCACGCCGAATGAAATATCATCTTTCGCATCTTCAGGCGCAATATTCGGACCGTCAAAAAAGTTTCGCGCCATACCCGCCGCCACAGACAACGATGAAGCTATTTTGGTGAACATTATAGGCAATACGGAATCTTCATCGATTTCTATTCCAAGCAGGGGATTGATCCGTTCGATACGCTTCTTGGTGACTTTCCTTAACAGCAGACCCATGTTATATAGATCTGCGCCCTGACCCGAAATGTATAAGATATCCGGTTCTTCTATTTCAGGAAATTTCTTTTTGAAGTAATTTATTGAGCGAAGCACTTCTTCGACTATCCTGTCAACCGAACCGCTCATTTGTTGAGAAATACTGTTTATCTCTTTATCTTCATCGGTATACGAGTCTATCAGCTCAAGTGGTATTCCATACTTATCAATAAGCCTCTTCGCCATTAATTCGCTCACGACGGCGGTTTTTCCGCGGAATGTGATACTTCCCTGCAATCCCTCCACCAATTCTTCAACGCCGACGGGTACCTCTCTTATAAATTGGATCATACCCGCGCTTACGAACGTAATTGACATCTTATCCCAACCGATATCTATGATGACGAAAGTAGATTCCCCGTCATCCTTCCCATTGTGTTTAAGAATATCTAAGATAGCGAACGGCGCAGCGGTGACCTTACTTATCTTTATTCCCGATTTTTCGATCACTGCGATGCTTCTTTCTAAGTACTTATTCTCTGCTGCAAAGAGGGTTATCAGGGATGTCTCGGATTTTTCATTTCCTTTCTCATGAACGATGTAATCGTACTGAGAATTTTCTAACGGGAAGGGGATGTTTTTCTTTGCTTGCCACGCAATAGCCTGTATAATCTCTTTTTTGCTTAATTTTGGAAGGACAATTTTTTTTATGGCAGTATGAGGACCTGAAACCGATAAAACAATCTTGTTATTTTTAAATTTTTTCTCCGACAATATTTTGCTTATGATATTTGATATCTCCTTACTGCCTTTTGCGCCGGATTCACCGATTATTTCGCATGCTACAAAATGAGAAAGAACTTTCCCTTTAAATTGATTGGATATCCTTACAATTTTTATGAAATTTCCACTGATATCTATGCCTATGACATTCTGCTCGCCTTTTAGCCATCTTACAAAATAACCGATAGCTTTACCGAAAAACGATTCCTTTTTAGCCGCTGAAGCATTCAGAAATTGAGATTGTATCTTCGATTCTTCAATCTGAGAGGATACAATCTTGACCGGTTTTTCTTCAACATAATCATCTTGCGCAGGGGCAGACTCTATCGGTTCATTCGCGGCATCCTCCAAATCATCAAACGGGTCTCCGGGAATATTAACGATTTCCTCTTCAACCATCTCCATCTCTACCAGCGTTTCAGATTCTTCGACAAAGGAAGCTGTCTCACGCTCAACAGGAGACTGCAACCTGTCCCTCTTGCGTAACGTCTCTAATAACTTGACGCTGGGATTATCTAAATGAGGATCGTTAGACATGCCACGGACTCTCTCTTCTAATTACAGAAACCACTGTCTCTTCGTTTACTTGCTTTTTTCCGTTACGTAAAAGATCAACAAGCGCGTTATGACAAAATTGAATTATTTTTCTCGGATATCCTTGAGTATATTCATGAATCTTGGACATAGCCTCTGTTGTAAAAAGGGGAACTTTTCCTTTATATCCGGCTTTCTTCAGCCGGTACTGAATCATGCCCCTGGTATCCTCTTCATTTATCGGATTTATTACATAGCCCAGGCTGATTCTGTCGAGAAAGTTCGGCTGTCTCTTAATCTTATTCATAAATTCCATCTGAGCAAGAACGACCAATTGCAAAAGTTTAAATTCGTTCGTTTCATAATTAAGCAAAGTTCGTAATGCCTCGATGTGCAACGGAGTAAGTTTTTGTCCTTCATCCACTACCAAAACCACAACTTTATTCTCCTCAACCGCTTTCTTAAAAAGGAAATTTTCCACAAGCATCTTATATTCAAAAGTTGATCTTGCGGTATCTTTAATGTTAAAAACAGATGCGAGATTCTTAACGAATTCAAACTCCGATTCGAATGCCGGATCAAGTATCAGATGAAAATCATACTGACTTGAAAATGTATCAAACAGTTTGATTATCATCCTGCTCAGTGTGGTTTTTCCGGTTCCGACATCCCCGAGAATAACGCTCAATCCCCTCCTCATCCGAATATTTATTTCCAATCTCTGGATACATTCTTTATGTTCTTTTGAATAAAAGAAAAAATCAGGGTCAGGGGAGGTCGAAAACGGCTCTTTTCTTAATCCGAGTTCTTCATAGTATTCCATCTTCTATCCTTCTTTTGATATAGCGTATCGGCATATGTTTAGCCCTCTGTTCCTTGATTTTATTTAACAATTCTAAAGATTCGTTGTCAAAATACCGGTATCTGTTGTGCATACTTCTTCCCTTTGCTTTGAATAGTCCGATTCTCAGATAATAATTTAAGGTATCTATCGAGAATCCCGACAACCTCGCAAGGTCTCCGATTAGGTAGATTTCGTTCATATTTCTTTTTTCGCTCATTTACTATCACTCAATGGTTCAGGAGTATACTCAATGGTTCAGGAGTTAAAGATAAGCGGTCATCTGCCCTTTGTCAAGTAAATTTTACAAATAAATGTAGGGGGACACGATATTTGTCAACAATATCAACCGAAAAGACATGTTATTAGTCAATATTCAGGAAGTGTTTAAAACAATTGAACAGTACCTCATCCGGATTGATGATTACCGGGAATTATAGGAACCGGACTTTAATACATCCAGCTGTAAATCATGTAACTTCCCGCTAAAATAAAGAAAAGTCCGGAAGTTTTTCTATATACCAGCGTAATTTCATCAGTGGCTATTATCTTCCCCCCCGCTTCGTTCAACTTTTCCATTAATCGAGGGTTGAAAATAAGAATAGCAGAAATCAGTAATACAAACACGGAAAGTACAAGTGAGGTTATTGCTAAGACCGAATTGGTCTGAATTAGCGTGCGTGATATATAATACATCAGAACTGACGCTATTAACATCAAAATACCGACAAGATATCTATGCTTGAATATTTTCTGATCTACAGGGATAATAGTGTTGGCCACGCTCGTAAGTTTCAATAACTGACGGGGAAGTACAATGAACATAAATCCAAAAACAATAAGTATACCACCAAGTATCGGGAAGGCTATCAAAGTTTTCTCCTCTTATTAATCAATGATATTAAAAAGTATTCAAACCATCAGTAGAGAATTGAATTTAAATTACTCAAAGACTAAAGTCAAAAGAATATTGCTTACCGTCAGAAGAATATAGGACGACCGTAAAACTTGTCCCGGTCATGTCCTGAAGAACAGCTGATTTGTTCTGGAAATCACGCATTATAAAAGTTCTTGTCTGATTATCAGGTAAAACGAAATTTGTCATACCGTTTCCTTTCGAATCAATCCGGTCTGAACTGCCTGCCATTTTTGGAAACGACGTTTCTGAAAAGACGGTCACAGCATTAACGATCAATTGGTTATATTTCGGACCTTGGGTTGGACTATAGTTACCGGGATAATCAGCTCTATAATCTATGATGGTGATAATTTGTCCTAAAAGATTATGCAATTGAAAATGTACTTGCTCGTTTGAAGAACCCACCAGTGTTGCGCTTCCTGTAACGAATACCAGGTTTGAGATGTTTGTCACTCGAGGTACTGCGACGCCACCTTCCGCCGCCAATATGCTTTTTATATTCGTTTCTATGCCGCCCGCAGGCTTGAATGAAAGAGTTCTTGAACCACGCGGTACACCGCTGAACGAATAAGTCCCTTGTAATCCGGTCGTAACCGAGTCTTTTTGGAGAAAGGCTGTACCATTTGGTTTCCAGAGATAGACTTTACCGGCTGCCATCGGATTCCCGTCAATAGTATACGCGCTTCCATAAACGGTACTGACTAATTCACTCTTTAGAATTTCAAGATCGATATCCGCATCATAACCTGTTCCTCCTACACTACCGTCCGCTCCTTCGCTCGTGATTTTTCCATATACGCTGTCTCCTGAAGCGTTTACGGTTTTGCTATCGGTGTATATATAAGCGTTTCCCCAACTATCCTCGATTGACGTAGCCGATCCTCCCTCGAACGACTTTGATAAATACGGCCCTCCCCATCCATAGGTAATAAAGTAGGTCGTATTATTTGTTAAGGAGGGTTGAGTACCCTGAACCATCAGATCTGTCAGCGTGGCGGGCATGATACCCATATCTCCATAATAGCCGAAATCTGCTCTCCTGCCGTTGATGATAAGAGATGGATCTCCGGCTATCGCTCTCTTTATTGTTTCCATCTCCAACAGAGTTGCATCCGCCTTTTGCGCTTCAAGCGTACGAATAACAATATTTATGCTAATTGATGTCAAGATTCCGATGAGAGCCATCACTATGATCAGCTCCATAAGAGTAAAACCATCTTTACGGCGTGAAAGATACATCATATGAAGCTCCTGAACTAAGATATATTGTTACTGTAAACGGTGTACCGCTCATGTTCACGTTGGTAAAAGAACCGTCTTGAAACGCTCGCATCTGAAAGGTTATAGTGGATGAATTCACGAAATTGTAGAATGTAAATGTGGATATTGTGGAAAGTCGATTATCGCTGCCCGCTTTGGGTGAACTGCTTGACCAGTGAGCGCTGCCTCCTATATTGAACAGATCATAAAATGTGGAGCCTGAGTAAACCGCCTTCCAGTCTATGACGGTCACATCTTTTCCGAGATCGTTGGTGAGATTCACATTTACATAATTATTGGAAGGACCGCTTACGGAAGAGCCTGCGAGCAGTATCGAACCGATATTATTTATATCGGGTAAGGTTTTTGCCGCGGCGTCTATCCTTACTTGTCTTGGCGGCGCTTCCGCGCCCCCCTTTGGAGTAAAGGAGATACTTCTCGGTCCGAACGGTATTTGATAGAATGAAAAAATCCCCTTCCCGTTCGTTATCTTAGTATTTGTCGATATCCCCCCGCTTCCATTCGGATAATATAACTTTGCGGTAGCTTTCTTCAGCTTTTTTCCTGCTGAATCGAAGACTTTTCCCGTAATATTACCTATCCATTCACTTTTGAATATCTCGAGCGTTATATCGGCGTCTATTCCTGTTCCTCCGACCGCTTTATTAGCGCCTCGTGAAATTAACCGAGCGGAAATCGTGTCTCCACTATTGGGTAATTCCGTCAGATCCCACTCGTATAAATTGTCGAACTCATCTGTGAGAGGATTGGAAGTATAATTGGTAAACGTTTCCTGCAGGTATGGTCCCGCCCAACCTGAGGATAGATGGAGTGTGGAATTATAGATTACAGCGGATTGAGAACCGCGGGTCATTAGTTCGGATAGAGATGTGGGAAGCCTGCCCATCTCTCCTACGTATCCGAAATCATTTCTTATACCATTCGTCCTTAGCAAAGAATTTCCTACAATTGCTCTCTTTAGCATCTGCATTTCTACAATAGTGTTCTCAAACTTTTCTCGAAACCGGACATTCTGATTCGCTTTCATTCCTGTCGCCATTATGACGGCGATTATCGCTATCATTATGATTACTTCCATGAATGTCAAACCTGTGGAGGAGCTAAAATTTTCTTGAATATGCTTATCGATATTAATGCTGCTCCTCTACAAATTTTATCTCAAGGTGTAAATACAAAATCGTAATACTGTCCCGTGCCTAAGAAAAGACGAACCGTAAAAGTAACGCCGGTCATATCTTGGTTTCCTCCATCCTGAAAATCTCTCATGGTAAAACCATAGGTCGTATTATTGTCTAAGGTCGAATTTACCCACGTACCCCCTGAGACAGCCGCCAACCGGGCTCCGCTGCCGGCTCTTGTTCCACCAGCGGTCCATATCGAAGTTCCGTCTAATTGTAAATCATCATAGGTGGGTGTTGCGGAAGAATGCGTATAAGTTGCGCTATAATCAACTAAATTTACGGAAGTACCGAGTTCGTTTCTTATGTTAAAATCAACGATTTGATTACCGGAGCCTGTAGCAGTTGCCGTTCCCGTTAGATAGAAAGAGCCGACATCAAATATATTCGGTTGTACATTGACTGTCGAGCTTACCACAGCGCGATGAGCATGCGTTTCTATGCCGCCCAACGGCGCGATTCTGACCGAATTCAATCCGAAAGGAATTCTCGGGAAATAATAGAACCCCTCGTTCGAGGTTACCTCGGAACTGCTCGCCAATCCTCCGCTTCCATTAAGATAGTAAATGGTAACAGTCGCATTATCCATTCCGAAATCATTTACATCATAAATATTGCCGTAAACAGAACCATACAGATCGCTCTTGAACAGCTCAATGATTATATCGGCAGCTGTTCCTCCTCCCCCCGGAGAACCGTCGTCACCGTAACTCGTAATTGTAGCGTATACCGAATCACCATCAGCGCTCAGGGTTTTCATAGTCGAGTAAACATACGCATTCCCGAAACCGTCGGTCAAATTCCCGTTAGAGTCCTGAGTGAATGTCGTCCGAAGATAGGGTCCGTTCCAGCCGTAAACCATATCAAGCGTGGTATTGACTTGCAGCGCTGGCTGACCCCCCTTTGTAATCAAATCAGTGAGAGAAGACGGTAGAGAACCCATATCACCGAAGTAACCGAAACTTGCTCTGACATCATTCTGGATTGCCTGAGGGTCTCCAACCATAGCCTTTTTCAACTCTTCCATCTCTTGTATTGTGGATTCAAACTTCATATTCAATATTACATTATCAAATGCCTTCAAACCGAGAGAAGCCAAAATTCCAATGATGGATAATACAATTATCATCTCCATCATTGTAAATCCGTTACATCCGATGGGGTTTTCGTCCTTGAATTTTTCCATTATTTCACACTTACTGAACAACAAACGGTCCTATTTCATGTTCCGCACCGGAAAGCATATATAGCGTTACGGTAAATACAGAACCACTTACATCAATATTCTTACCTGTGGATATGTTTACAAAGCCGTCAATACGAACCTCTTGAGTTTGTCCATTAGCCCAGAAAGTATTGGTAAATGTGTTAACAGTACTCAGCTGGACGTCGCTACCGACTGTGCCACCTCCGCCCTCAGTCCAGACAGTTGATCCGGCAATCATTACTCTATCAAATTCCGGACCTATAGTAGATGCATTGTAGGGTGTATATACCAATTTCATATCAATAACAGTATCATCAGCACCGGTATTATTAATTATATCAAAGAATACGACTCCTCTTCTACCTGTTGCATCTCCTACAAGTGCAAAAATTGGAGGACCCCCCACCGTAAACGGACCTAATTGAAATACGTCACCGGCAGAAGTGTAAAATGTTGTTGTGAATTCAGAACCAACCATGTCCACATTTGCACCCGTATTATCTTGAAAAATGTTTAACTGAATGGTCTTTGTAGCATCATCATTCAAAGCCCAACTTGTATACGTATTCAAATTTGATAGTTGGTCTCCGCTTCCCGCTAATGTTGCAGCTGCCGACCAGACGGTTGCAGCACCTGCATTTTTCTGTTCATATCTTGGTCCTGTAACTCCATCAAACGGAGTATAAACAGCCTTAAAATCAACAATGGTGACATCTTCGCCGATTTTACTCTGTATATCGAAAGCAAAATTTTCGCCTCCGGAACCGAAGGTAATTGCGACCCCAGAAAGGATAATTGATCTTATATCGCTGATGGTTCTAACTGTGACAAAGCTTGCACCTAAAGTAGCCCTGTATCCCTCCGATTCATCTCCCGATGAAAGTTGAATAGTTATAGCCCTTACTCCCTGACTAACATTCTGTATCGTGTAACTGCCAAAAGCGTCCGTAAATGCCGATTTTGAAGTCAGAGCTCCAAAACCATTGGGTTCATAAACTCGTACAGTAGCCGCCAGTACCGGATTTCCGGACAATTCAATAACATTTCCCGTCATATCTGCTTGCACTTGATCCTTCATAATTTCAACAAATATATCAGAATCATATCCCTCACCGCCTACCGTGCCGTCTGCGCCGAGACTTGATATTTTTGCCACCACCGTGTCTCCCGGCGCAAGCGCATACTGAGTGGTCGAATAAACGTAAGCATTCCCCCAACCGTCGGTTTTAAAATCGCTGCTGCCGGAGCTGAATGGAGACTCCAAATATGGTCCCTTCCATCCATAAGCTATTTGCTTGCTTGTATCAAGCATGCTTGCAGAAAGCGAGCCTCTTGAAACTAATTCGTCCAGTGTCGAAGGTAGTCCGCCGATATCTCCCACAAATCCGAAACTCGTCCGCTCACCGTTACTTCTGGCATTTTCATCTCCCACTATCGCCTTCAAAAGTTCCTGGAGCTCGGTAAGAGACTCTTCATAATTAGCGCGGTCGTCGGTTTTTCCCATATTTTTGAGCGCAACCGACGTAACTATCCCCATAATCGCCACAACAATTATGATCTCTGAGAAGGTGAAACCTTTAGAAGACGACCGCATTTGAGAGTCCTCGATTAAGCATGTTACGCTTTAATAATCACTGAAACTTTATCACTATGTCATCGCCGCCGCCTGAATCATCGATTTTATCCGGCCCCCAACTACGTATAGTGCTGTCGGCTACATTAAGAACATAATTCACTAACCATGCATCTCTAAGTATCTCTCCGGTTCCGTCATCTACTAAATAAGGTCCGTTCCACCCTGTTCTCGAAAAGTAGTCATAAGGGTCAACAGAGCCGGGTTTTGTGAGCAAATCATTAAAAGTTGAGGGTACCGCGCCGACGTCGCCAATATAACCTCTATCAACATATCTCCCGCCCGCGGTTCTGTCGGGTGTTCCCGATATAGCGGCTCGAATTTGCAGCATCTCATTCTTACTCGCCTGTATCTTCGAGTTCGTGATAAAATCATTTATTCGTGGGACGGAGACAGCCGCTAACGCCGCCATTACCACGATCACCATCACCAATTCAATCAATGTGAATCCTGCATCAGGTGATTTTTTGCTATTAACTCGAACCGTTCGCATGATTGCCAATAATTTCATTTTATATACATTCACCTTTATTATAACCTATACGTGCTTCCAAGTTGGTAATCCGGATCACGTAATCTAAATCCTGGCGTCAAACCGAGCTCCGGGACAGCGGGTAATTGAATATATATATAGGGTTTTTTATTCGGATTCAATGGAATTTTCCCATTTCTGAATAGATTTGCGACCGATCTGCCGTTGAGCAGAAGAGGCAATCTTGACCATTCAATCGTCATTAAACTATCCTGAGGGCTTGGCGGAAATTCCGCTCTTCCCAAAAATGTGGTGTTAAAGTAATGAGTAAAAAAAGCCTGTTGGATATTAATCAAAGTCGTTTCTGATTTCCTGATCTTACTTTCAAACGTCAACTCGGTGAATTTGGGCACCGCAATCGATACAAGCGTTCCGAGAATCGCTACAGTTACTATCATTTCAGCAAATGTAAATCCATCTTTATATTTCAGAATATTTAATTTCATCAGTAATCATTGAAATATGGGGTCTTCCGACAGCTCCTCATATTTTTATTTCGCGCTTGAATCCGAATCTTGATCACAATCACAACCCTGTAATGTTATACTCAGTGCAACTAAAGATATTACAACACTTACAAAATAACCAACTAAATTGCCGATCTTGTGCCAATGCTATAAACATCGTTAGAGCTTCTCGTATAAGTCCAGCTGATGGTGCTGTCACTTCTGGAATGCGTAATCGTTCCCGGTGAACCGGAGGCATAGCTCCAATCAGTCGGTACCCGGCTCAAAATATCAAGTAATACGGTTGAAGTATTCGATACCGGGTAGTTCTTTATTCCGGTAAACGCAATTTGGTGCGCCGCATATGTTTCCAATCCAGCCCTTATAGTGCCAATAATCTGATTCTCGGTCTCTATTTGAGCCTTGAATCGCAGATTAAAGAACTTCGGTACAGCCATAGCCGCAAGTATCCCCAAGATAGATATGACCGTTACCAATTCCATCAGTGTGAAGCCCCCTTTCGAGTAATTTTTCATCTTTTCTCCTGATAGTGACAGTTTATGGACGCTTAAAATTCAGAAGGGGCAGAATTAACTACCCCTCACAGTTTTTCATGCATTTATATCAATTACCTGCTTAGGATTCTGAACTCGCTAATTACTAAGGATTTACTTCGCGGTCTCCGATAGTATAAGAAGCGTCAGATGGTCTTAAGTAAGTCCAGCGAAACGAACTGTCGCTGTTGAAGATGAAGTTGTTTGTTGCATCATACCCCCATCCTTCAGGTACCGGATTCAAAATATCCGTCAGCAATGTAGCAGTATTAGCGGCAGGATATACCTTATTGCCCGCAAAAACTATCTGGTTAGCCGCGTATGTCTCCAAGCCGGCTCTTATAGTCCCGATGATCTGCTTTTCAACTTCAATCTTAGCTTTTACTTGCAGCGAAAAGAACTTCGGCACGGTCATAGCAGCCAAAACGCCTAAAATCGCTATCACAGTAACCAATTCGATTAGTGTGAATCCTTTGCTGTCTCTATTCATTGTTCTGTCCTCCTGATTATTCAGTTTTAATTATTTAAAATATTAGGGTGAAAATTCCATAATAAGATTTATCGGATCGTTCTGATCATGTATTGTAAATTTCGGACCTGTGTAATCTATATTTATATCTCCCGGAACAGGAATATATTTTACCTCACCGTCTCGAATCAGCGTAAATACATAAGGCATATCATTGTATGGAGAAACGGGAATCGGTTCCATCTGTCGGATCAGCCGTGTAGTAATTATATCGGTACTATCGTTAGCCAGTATTACCGGTGAATTGATCGGAGATGAAAATTTTGCCTCTTTCATTCCCTGACGTGTCAGCCTGTTTTGAAAATCGGTGGACATTGTCCGTCCTATAATACTGATATTAACAAGAGTGGTTCTTACCTTGGCCTCCTCCTGCTGCTCCGCAAACTTCGGAACTGCTACCGCGGCGAGTGTCCCCATTATTGCAGTCGTGACTACTAATTCCATCAGTGTGAATCCTTTACTGCTTTTAATTGAATGTTTTATTATTCTCATTTTACTTATATCATACAATTGGCGTGCCATCTGTAGTCCGACAGCTCATAAAGTTCTCGTTAATATATAATAATAATAGATTTACGGAATATTTGGTCAGTTCTATTATTGATCAGCGTCACACTACTATGTGTATATATATTTTACATGTGTATATATATTTATCCAAGTTAAGTGTATAATTATTTTACATAAGAGTTCTCTGATTTTATCATCTTATAAGTCATGAAATGAATTAATCTGCCTTTGCGTGTCAGTCTGCCGGACCGGTAAGTTCTGCTTCCCCGCCTTACAAGAGGCTGTGTGAAAACCTTCTGAAAACCGTTCAAACGGTTTCAAAATGGGCTTTGCAAATTCATGTCCCCCGATTAAAATCAGGGGTTAATCCCGCCCCCCTGCGTGATAAGCATAATAGACTCAACATCTTATAAACCCCTCGATTTATCGAGGGGTTTTGATGTAAATCATTATGAATTAACCGTTTCTCCCGAAGGGATGCCTTCGGCAAACGGTTTTTCTCTTGTCTAACAGCGTTTTCACACAGCCTTACAAAGGATAGGATACGAAACCTCTCCCCGCCAGACCCGATGTCGGGCTGGTTGATACAGCGGAATTTTTCACATCCCCTCCTTCCAAAGGAGGGGACTAAGGGGTGCCCCGCTTTCAGCGGGATTAGTTCCGCCATCGGCGGGAGTCGTTTTAGAAGTTCGGTCAGGATCACCGTATTTTGCGGGACTATGTAAATCCTGACTCGCGCGCATTATCAATCCAAGATTCCCTCAGTCGCTCCGCTCATTTGGAATGACGTTATGAATTCATAATAAACCGCAATTTCAAGTAAATTTAGAGGAGTTCTGTATTTACATTATAAATTCCGCTTGCATAGATTTTCAAGACCTGATATATTTACCAGTCATGCAAAATAGTAGATTTTATGGAGGTAAGGGATAATATGGGATTGATGGGAACACTTCGCGAAGGCAACCGCGTGATCTTATGGATTTTATTAATTACATTCGTTGGAAGTTTGGCGATCGGCGGAGTCTTAGGCGGGGCGGACATTCTCGATATCATTACGGGGAGGAGTAAATACATTGATGCTGTTGCCATCGTAAACGGTGAATCCATTAAATCGGAAGATTACTTCAATTTTGTTAATCTGCGTTACGATCAAGTAAGATCCCAGGGCGATGGGGAGATCACGGACGCAGTTCGGGTGCAGGTCGGAAATGAAGTTTGGAATGAGTTGATAACAGAAAAACTTATTATGCAGGAAATTGATAAGCGAAATATTAGGGCTACCGATGAAGAAGTTATATGGCACATGACGGAGAACCCTCCAAGCTACTTCAGGCAAGACACGATATTTCAAACCAACGGCAAATTCGATATGAACAAGTATCGACAGGCTCTTTCCAATCCGGGCTATAATTGGCGTATATATGAAGACGACATAAGAAGGTCGCTTCCACGTCAAAAAATTATAAATCTGCTTGCCTCCACCATCCGAGTAAGCAAAGAGGACGTGCGTCAGTATTATAAGAGAAATAAGTTAAGATATTATATCAGATACGTCACGGTTGATAATTCCCTTTTCTTAAAGGATAGCACTATTAGCATCAGTCAATCTGAAATTGAAGAATTTTACAATGCAAGTTTGGAGAACTATAAAAAAGAGCCTGAACGTATAATGAGTTACGCCTGGTTCAGTAAATTACCTTCGGCGGAAGACACTGCCATGGTAATGAAGGAAGCATTGGGTTTGAAAGCCCGCGCCGAAAGCGGTATCGGTTTTGCTGAACTTGCTAAGGCATATTCAGATGGTCCCTCAGCCTCTGAAGGAGGTAATTTAGGATACTTCGGCAGGGGAGTCATGGTCAAAACGTTTGAGGATGCGGTATTCGGCGCCAAAATTGGTGATATTGTAGCGCCTGTGCTGACCGAATTTGGTGTTCATGTAATTTATATTAAAAACAAAAGAACTTCAGATAAAGGTGTTGAAGAGATTGAAGCGAGTCATATATTACTTGAACTGAGGGCAGGTCCTAACACTCTTTCAAATAGCCGGTCAATTGCGAAACTGTTTGCCTACGATGCTAATGAAATGGAATTTGAAGCTGCTGCCGAAGAAAACGACGCTATAGTTCAAAAAACAGACCCAATTAAGAACAGTGACATTAATCTTGGCAATGTAGGACCCTTGACCGAGGCGGTCATATTTGCTTTCACATCCGAAGAAGGAGACGTAAGCGAGGTATTAGAGAACGAAAGCGGTTACTACGTATTTAGACTTGATGTAATCAACGAAGCTTCGATTCAACAACTCGAAGAAGTATCTCCACTGATAAAAAAAACATTAGAGTTCAAGAAGAGAAACGAAAAAGCGCTCGCGTACGCTCAAGAATTATACGGGAAGGCTCTTCTGTCCAATATGTCCCTTGAATATATTGTGGAACTCGATTCAAAATTATCCATAAAAACCTCTCCGCCCTTTTATTTGAATTCGAATATTCCCGGATTAGGCAAGAGTGGTGAACTCGCCGGCAGATTATCGATAATGGAGCCGGGGAACTTGACAAGACCGATTTTAATAACTTCCAAGGTTGTGATCGCTCAACTTGTAAGTAAAGATAAATTCATAAAACCAGCTTTTAAAATATTATATCAAGAATTGCAACAACAACTTCTCGTTGCTCAGCAGAACACCATTTTCTCCGACTGGATAGAAGATCTGAAGGGGAATGCGGAAATTATCGATTTAAGAAATAAGAGACTCGACTTAGAGCACGACCATCTATAGCGGCTATTTGATGCCCGCGACGTAAATTTCTTCGGGCGAATTCGGCTCGTATGGAGATGAGTCAAAATCCCCATACAGTTCTAATATTTTCAATCCCGCCATATCTAAAAGAAGTTCAATTTCCTCAACATGGAAATACCTCATTGTAGTCTTCTGAACGATCTTTTTGATAATTCCGTTCAAATCTTCAATTTCATATAGAAATTCATATTCGTTCCATTTGTCTTTCCAATGGGATTTAAGCACACGAGAAGTTCTTGTCAACATCTTGCCGTCAGACATTTCAAACCTCGGAATATCTATTACAGGTCCAAATGCCGGGGATAGGAGCCTCTCCGGATTAGGATTGAAAACGTCAAATATGAAATAACCATCCGTTGTGAGATGGTCGCGAACACTTTTCAGACATTTCAATTGATCTTCCACCGATATTAGGTGTTGAAAGGGTCTGAACGGTAATATTATCAAACCGAATTTTTTATTCAACCTGAAATTTGTCATGTCCCCCCTAATGATGGACAACCGTTCCGCAATATCCCATTCTTCTTGTTCCAGTTTAGATTTAAATTTCTTCAGCATAGGCATTGAATAATCCAATCCGATCACGTTTACGCCGGTATAGATGATTGGTATGGACACGCGTCCGGTACCACACCCGAGTTCGAGGACATCTTTATCAAGCCTGTTTGCCCATTCAACATAGAAATTAATATCGTCTCTTTGCGAATAAATGGGCAAGTAGTCGTATAAATCGGTAAAGCTCTCCTCGGAATAGTCACCATATTTCTCATACATAATCCGGTTGGTCATGATCGATAATCGGATAAATGTTCAGTGCGGGGTGTTATTGACGGCGAGAGGAATATAATCCCTAATTCTCTATCCAAGCGCCCATAGTCGAATATTTGTTTACCCGGTTTTCAATTAGAATATTCGAGGGTAGATTTTGAAGTTCTCTGATATTTGTTAAAATCGATTCTTTTAAAGAATCAGCCGCGCTTTCTTTATCACGATGCGCTCCTCCGTTCGGTTCAGTAATTATTCCATCAATAATGCCTATTTCCAATAGGTCGTCAGGCGTAAGTTTCAATGCCTCCGCTGCTTCTGCGGCTTTCGATGAATCACGGTATAGTATGGAAGCGCATCCTTCAGGAGAAATTACACTATACCAGGTGTTCTGCATCATCAGTATTCTGTCCCCAATTCCTATTCCAAGCGCGCCACCGCTTGCGCCTTCACCAATTATTATCACAAGTATCGGAACTTTTAATTTGCTCATTTCGAGAAGATTTTTAGCTATTGCTTCCGCCTGTCCTCTTTCTTCAGCTCCTAATCCCGGAAATGCGCCAGGTGTATCTACAAGGGACAGTATCGGTATTTTGAATTTTTCGCCTAATTTCATGACTCGCAGCGCCTTTCGATAACCTTCCGGATTAGACATCCCGAAATTTCTCTTAATGTTATCCCGTGTGCCTCTGCCTTTTTGATGCCCTATGATCATCATGTTATGACCGTCAATTTCCGCCATTCCCGTCACCATCGCAGCGTCATCTCCATACTGTCTATCCCCGTGCAATTCGATAAAATTATCACAAATCATTTCAATATAATCAAGCGTATATGGTCTATCGGGATGACGCGCAAGCAGAACTCTTTGCCATCGATTTAATTTTGAATGAACATCCCTGATAACCTTATCCCGCTTCTCTTTCAACTTACCAATTTCTGAGGTTAAGTCAGTGCCTGTAGCCATTGCCTTTGATTCCAGCAAGGCAATCTCCACCTCGACATCGGTTATTGGCTGTTCGAAATCATATGTTATCTTTGACAAAGATTTTCCTTATAGATTGAAGAGCGCCTTAATAATTATTTCCAAATCCAATTGCAAAGACTGATTTCGTAAATAGTATTGCTCGTATTTTTCATGCTCATTTTTATCTCTGTTTCCTCGTGACATAATTTCAGCCAAACTCATCAGACCGGGTTTACAATGAATCTCCTGTGTTTTCGATGATTGAAGCAACAAATCACGGCCCACAATACTCAATTTACCTGTTAAGACGAGCAAAAGTAATGGATAGCGCGTTAAGATACCACTTTGAATATTTTCCGTTTTTGAAAGGAAATATACTTTCCCGACCTGGTTGTTCTGTAATAACAGCTCTACCCCCCTGATTGAACGTCCAAAGAAGAGAAAACTGATTAATGCAAATGGTGAAAGCAGAATTAGGAGCAGAGATGAAATTATCAGGTCTAACGATCGTTTGATGATTCTGTTGAATAATTTATCAATATTGAATTCTATATCAATAAAAGAAATCTCCTCAATTGATTCTACACTTGATTTTCCTATGATAAAATCCATCTGTTTAGGGACAATTTTGAAATTCATTTTATTATGCTTAACCTTGGCAATAATATCCAATACTTCCTCGTAACTGTAAGATTCGGTTGAGAAAATTATATCGGTTATTTTTCTTGCTGACACTATTTCATCAATATCAGTTACTTTTCCCAAATACGTAGGGTTTTCGAGTAAAGAATCGGGAGATTTCTTGTCAATGAATCCCTCGATACTGTAACCGTATTCGATCCTATCAAGGATCTTCCGTGTTATACGCCTTGCTTCTTCTTCACTGCCTACTATCGCGGTACGTCTTAAAATCATCGTTTTCCCCAACGTACCGAAGAACGGAACTAATCCTGTTTTTCTCGCCAATCTGATTCCAATCCGCCACGCCGGAATAACTATTATGTTGAGTAGAAGCAGCCATATAAGCACTTCTCTTGAATAGGCGAACTGATTGAAAAAGAAGGTGAAAGTCGTGTTCACAAAAAATCCGAGAATTACTCCCCATGCCGCATAGGTAGCTGAAAACCGTCTTCTTTTGTAGATCCCCACTATGTAAAAAGAAAGCAACCATACAGCTGTATAAATTCCGCCTATCAGAATATATGCGTCTATTTCATTGAACGAACCGAATTTGATCCTGATTGCCAACAGCAGTGACAACTGCATCAGAACCGTGTCCATCATGAGTGGAGCAAGGGAAACCCCCGTCTTGACTACATAGGATAATAAAGCCCTTAATACAATTCCAAAATACAAGAACATGACTGCAAAAACTGATTTTGATTTGCTGAAATGCTTTCTGACAAATTGGATCTGAGATTTATAAAACATCCTGATACTGTCGTATCCCGCTGCTCTGCTACTCTCGCCCTTGTAATGAATTATTTTTGTATAAGGAACATAATAAATTTTATATCCTGCCTTTCTCATCCGGAAAAACCAATCGAGATCCTCTCCGTACATAAAAAAATCTTCATCAAACAGACCGACCTCTTCTATGACGCTCTTGCGAACCATAACAAACGAACCGGAGACAGCATCAACTTCTGACAGCTCATCCTCGTCAAGATACGTAAGGTTGTATTTTGCTAACAGTTTGCTTTTCGGAAACAGGGCGCTCAAGCCGAGAATTTTAGGGAGCACAACAAGAGGAGTAGGAGTGCTTCTTCTGCAGGCAAGTTGCAGAGTACCGTCCGCATTCAATACCTTACAACTCGCAGCGCCGGCTTCCGGATGCTCCTCTAAAAATTTAATGAGCGTTTGGAATGTATCTTCTTGTACTACCGTATCAGGATTTAATATAAGCACGTAATCACCTTTTGCTCTTCTGATGGCTATATTATTCGCTTTGGAGAATCCTTGATTTTCACTATTTTCAATTAAGATTACGTCAGGATATGTAGACCTCACCATTTGAGAACTTCCGTCAAAAGAATTATTGTCTACGACAAAGACTTCGGTTTCAATTCCTGAAACGGATTTATAGACCGACTCAAGCGTCTGGTTCAAAAATGCCTTGACGTTGTAGCTGACTATGATTACTGAAAGGCGAATAGGATTTTACTCCAACTTACCGAATAACTGTTGATACTTAAGCTTCCACACCACCTTTGCGGCCTCGACCATGATAGAAAAATTCATCTTGCTCTGTCCAAGCGTCCTGTCGACAAATATAATAGGAATTTCTTTTAATCTGAATCCCATGCACCATGCTCTGAAGTTCATCTCTATCTGGAAGGAATATCCGCCTGAATGGAGCGCATCCAGATTAACAGCTTCTAATACTTCTCTGCGAAAACATTTAAACCCGCTCGTTGCATCGTGTAAAGGAAGTCCCGTAATTACCCGAGTGTAAATGTTTGCGCCATAGCTCAATATCAATCGACGCAAGGGCCAGTGCACGACGTTTATTCCATCGATATATCTCGAACCTATTACCACGTCCGCTTCTTCAATCGCCTTAAGAAAATTCGGCACTTCGGATGGATCATGAGAGAGATCGGCATCCATCTCCAAAATGCGTTCATATTTCCGGTCAAGAGCAAACTTGAATCCTGCGACATAAGCCGTTCCCAATCCCTTTTTCTTTTTTCGTTCGATGAGATTAATTCGTTTATCTTTTTTCATGAGCTTTTTGACAACGTTAGCTGTTTTATCAGGTGAATCGTCGTCCACAACAAGTACATCAACATTTTTCGCCGCTTTAAACAGCAGTTTTATTACTTTTTTAATATTATCGGATTCGTTATATGTCGGTATTATTACGAGGACTTTCACCTGTCTGCCTCCTGTGACATCATTTCCAATCCATGATCTATTCCAAGAATTTTAAGACCTAACCTATCTCTCGCTTTTTCAGTTTTTAGACCTCCATTTTTAGGTCGCTTTGCGAGTTGTCCGAGATCTTTGGTTTTAATGGGAAATATCAGATTGGGAGAATAACCGAACTTTTCTGCGATCATTTGAGCAAACACAAATCTGTTAACATAATCGGCGCCCGCGTAGTTATATAATCCTTCAGCATCGAGCTGAATTATTCTGAGAATACATGCTGCCAGGTCGTTCGCGAATGTCGGATTATTGAATTGATCGTTCACTACGCTTATTTTTCTACCAGCTGACAATTCTTCGGTCACCCACCGAACGAAACTTGCCTTTGCGGGATAGGCTTTTCCGTATACAACATTGGTCCTGATGATTGCGTATCTCACCTTGGAGCCGATGACCACATTTTCCGAAGCAAGTTTTGACTTACCGTAGTAAGTTGTCGGCGACGGTTGATACTCTTCTGGATAAGGACCATTTTTACCGTCGAAGACATAATCAGTTGATATATGGATCAGCTTAGCGTTTAGAAGTCTTGCCACTCTTGCTATGTTTTCCACGCCTTCCACGTTCACCTTCCAACACTTTTCTTTGTTTGCTTCACAACCGTCCACGTCGGTATATGCCGCCGCATTAACTACAACACCCGGTTGTACCTCTCTCAGAAGTTCATTTATTCGCGCCGAATCTGTAATATCTGCCCGGTGATACTCTATATTCTGCTCTCCGTCAAAGGTTTTAGCCCCAATACCAACAGCAATAATTTCGTAGGAACTGTTCATCTCCATAATGAGCTTTTGACCTACAAGACCATTAGCTCCGAACACCATTACTTTCATCTTATCGTCGATATCATATCTCCGTGGACGCTAAAATCCGTTGAATGAATTTCTTCAATCCCCTTTAAAGTGCTCACTAATCCTGCAATTTTATTTGCATTTTTTGCTGCCGCCACGGGATGGGAACCGCGAATATATTCTAAACCGAATGCAGCCAAATAAGCATCGCCGCAGCCTATGGGATCCACTGCTACTATACCCTTCTTCGAGTTCATATGTCGCAGCTCTATCTTTTCGTCCTCAAAGTACCCTAAGAAAGAACCATCTTCTCCTAATGTAATATTAACGACTTCTGCTCCACTCGACAATAGATATTCTGCAAGTTCTTTATGGCTGCTGATACCATCCTCATATTCAATAATCAAATCCGCTTCGACCTGGTTCATCTGAACGCAATCAAAACAAGCTACCCAACTTTTCCAATTCTGAGGAATTTTCTTATATCGATAGCCCTTCTCATCAATCCCGAGACTTAAGCTGTGAAAATCCATGAGCATCTTTCCTCCAAACGTTTTTCTGACTTCTTGTAATGCGTCAATAGTCATTTCAAATCCAGATATGAAGTTGAAAAATAAAGCATCAGAATTCAGTACGGATTCAAATTTCTTTATTTCGATTGGAGGCAGGATATCATCTGCTCTTTCCTCTCTTTCAACTGAATTCAGGTACTTCAAATATACCCTGTTGTTTTTATCATTCTCTTGATATAATGCCGAAGTCTCAACCTTGAAGAATTTCTTCAAATCGGATTGAAGCTCATCCCATACGTCATAACCGACCGGAGTAAGAGGAGTGAGTCTTTCATTTGTTTTAAGCAGCTTCTCAAAAATCGCAATACTATAAAATGCGCCTCCCCAACTCTTAGTCAGTGAGCCATCCAGCATAGTTATCTCATCTACCACGATATTTCCGATTAGTCCGATTTTCATTTGATTAGAGCTTTGCTCCGTTGGCTCTAAACTCTTCAAGTCGCCTGTGAACGGATTCGTCTTCCACCGATAACATCTCCGCCACAAAAACAGCGGCATTCCGCGCGCCGGCTTTACCGATAGCCATCGTTGCCACCGGGATTCCGGCGGGCATCTGAACGGTCGAATAGAGTGAATCCACTCCGTTTAAGTGAGACCCTGGAAGAGGAACTCCAATGACAGGCAGAGTCGTATGAGCGGCAACGACTCCTGCAAGATGAGCTGCCATACCTGCCTGAGCGATGATACATTTGACACCGTTATCACGGGCGTTTGAAACATAATCAACTACCTGATGCGGATTTCGGTGAGCCGATAAAACTTTTGATTCATACGGAATCTGGAAATAAGCAAGATATTCCTCCGTAGCCTTTACAAATTCTGAATCGGATTTACTTCCGGAGATAATTATCACCAATGGTTTATTCTCTGACATAAATTTCCCTCATTTAGTTTTGAAACTTCTCGCCATCAATTCAAGAGTACGTAAAAATTGTATTTTATCCTCACCCGGCGCGAACACAGCGCCGTCTAACATATAAATTCTGCCGCTCGCTTCGTCGTAAAAAGTAAAAGATACAAAAGGACCACCGAGTGATTCATTTATTTTTTCATAAAGACCCGTAAGCTTCAAAGCAACCCATTCCCCTATATTCGTTCTTTCACTTTTCAGATAATCGGTATTCACTCTGACGCTGTCGAAAAGGGAAAGACCTAATTCATTCCTCTTGTTCACTACCCATTCAGTAGTGATTACCGGAACATCGTCTACCTCTTCCCAATAGACCAAAAACCATCTCCTCGTTCCATGACTCGCCAGCCAAAGAAGATGATTCTCCTTGTCATTTAATATAATTTTATAGTCAAGAGGGATACTGAAAGTGTAACCATTAGTTTCCAATAATTTATCAGAAAGCCTTGTCCGACTTCGTTTTCCAAGAACACGTATTCTTGTCCGTTCATTTGCGGCATCATCGAATATTTCAGCTAATTGATATGAATTTTCCTCGATCTTCCTTTTCAATTCAGTTTCGTCCCACGATGCTAAAATCATAAATTTTTGGTCACGCGCAAATTGATCGTCTACGGTAATAAGAAAAATTTTACCACTTCTTACCGATTCCGTCAACGTCGGTCCAAGAGCCTCTCTGATGATCTTCGAGGTGCCTCTCCGATTGTCAAGGGTACCGAGAATTAGAAGATTTTTCCGGCGAACTCTTTTCGACAGCATTCCGGGTGGAGACCAGGATAGGATCAAAAGTTTTTCCGATTGAGGCGTCAGGACTTCTCTCTCGAATACTTTTTTAAGTAGAGGTTGAAACCGTACCCATGTTGAAGAATCCGCAATGACCGTTATTTCGTTTTCCGCTCCGAGGGAGAGTTTCTTTCGATCGCTGCAACCGGTAAGAAATATAAAGAACACCGTTAGAATTAATGTCAGTTTATTCAATTATTATTCTCGTGGGTCAAATAGTATAGTATTCCCGATCCATCGCACTTTCTTCCGAATAAAAACAGCTTACTTCCTGTTATCCAAGAGAGTGCCAGAGTCCAAAATAGCAACGGCCAATTTATGGCCCACTTTGCGTTCCAGCGATGCTGCCGCGCTCTTCTAAGAGCCGACATAAACACATTGTGCAAAGTGTCCCAAAAGATGTTTCTCTGTTTGACTACCCTAAAACCGTTGTTCTGCGCCAATTTTTCCAAATGAGATCGATCAAAATGATATAAATGTCTTGGGAGGTCCAATCCTATCCAGTCGCCTTTATATTTTCTTGCGTCATAGCTCAAAATGTTCGGCAAAGCGACCAACAGGAAACCGTTCTTGCTCAAAACCGATTTCAATGAACTCAGAGTGAAATTCAGATCCGGTACCCTGCCGAGTGTATGCCACATCGTGATTACATCAAATTTTTCTCCTCGTTCGACTATCTCCTCCAACGAGCTTACCACATTCAATCCATAGTGAGAGATAGCGAAATCCTTACCGAGTTCATCTGCTTCGATTCCCATGACCTCCCATTTGGCTCTCTTCATTTCAAATAAGAAATCTCCTGTTCTGCATCCGAAATCAAGTAAATTTCCGAGTGTTGGAAGCCTGTCAATGGTCTTTCTCTTCCAACGAACAGAAGCAGGATGAAAAATCTTGAATATCCAATCGGAGATAGATTTAGGATCGGCAAGCAAATTGAACGCATCACCGCCTTCAATAAACGGAGCAAGAAAATCGGACTGATTTACCGGACGAGGGTTAGTGTAAAGAAATCCGCAATCAGTGCAACTAACGATGTTGTAGTTATCTTTTTCATTTGGAGAAAGGCGATCACTTGAGGTCAGATAGTGCTCATTATCTTCCGTACCGCAAATAGTACATTTTGTAGATTCTATCATGAACTAAAACTATACCTGTTGATACTTGACAGGTGAAAAATCGACTTCCCTTTCAGCGATTTTTACGCTTTTAACGCGAATTTCCAGCTTATCTCCGAGCATATAACTCTTTCTCGTATCCCTCCCTATAAACCGATGTTTCTCTTTTTCAAAATCATAATAATCATCCCTGAGCGAGCTGACGGGTATGAATCCCTCTACCGGAAAATCCAAAAGCTCTACAAACAATCCCGAGGATATAACTCCTGAAATAATTCCTTCAAATTTTTCACCGATTTTTCCCGATAGAAATTTTACTTCTTTTATCCTTGCGTGCGCTCTTTCAGCCCTTACCGCGTTTATCTCACGTTCGGTGCATTGAGCGGCTGTTTTTTTCATCCTGTCATTTCCCGGTCGGACTCTTCTAATATCTTCACCTGAATATTTCTTTAGAAGTCGATGAATCAGAAGGTCCGAATATCGCCGTATCGGAGAGGTAAAATGAGTATAGTGCTTGAACGCAAGAGCGAAATGGCCAATATTTTTATCTGAATAAATGGCTTTGGACATCGAACGCAGAGCAATTTTTTCCAATAGATTTTTTTCGGGAAGTTTCTCTATGAGCGTCATGATATCACGAAAATCTTTAGACCTTATAGGAGTCGGTACCTTGATATTCACTCCCACGAATTTTAACATCTCTAAAAAGTTTTTAATCTCATCTTCCTTCGGTCTTTCGTGAATTCGATAAAGAAATGGTAGATTTTCTTTCGCCCTGTCAAGTGATACGTGAGTCGCCACGATCTTGTTCGCCAACAACATGAACTCTTCCACTAACCGATGGCTGTCTAATCTTTCAGAACGAAACACGTCGATCGGCATACCATTTTTATCAAGTCTGAAAATCGCTTCATATAGGTCAAAATCAATACTTCCAGATGATTTTCTATTTTTTGAAAGAGTTTTTGCGAGTTGATTCATTGCTTCAAGCTCCTCAAAATAATCTCCCT
The DNA here is from genome assembly GCA_022571215.1 of Fidelibacterota bacterium. GTDB lineage: Bacteria > Fidelibacterota > SORT01 > SORT01 > SORT01 > SORT01. Next base: position 100,842 of record JACZYG010000004.1, read on the forward strand.
TTCCCTTTTGCAATATTTCCGCCACCTCATGATATGTGAATCTTCTTTTAGAATTTATTATGGACGGTCTCAGCCGATAATTTTCGACAACCCCTTTTGGCGTGACTTCTAAAATCACTGAAAAAGCGTACCTGTCTTCGTTTGGAACTAAACTGCATAATCCGTTTGATATTCTCTCGGGCAGCATTGGGACAACATTATCAATAAGATAAACGCTTGTCGCTCTCTTTAGAGCCTCCCTGTCGAGCGCTGAGCCCTCGTTAACATAGTGACTGACATCCGCGATGTGAATTCCGAGCTGATAGTTACCATTCTTTAATACTTCGATTGAAACAGCATCGTCAAAATCTTTTGCCTCAACGGGATCAATGGTAAAGCACAGCTCGTCTCTAAGATCAAGACGTTTCTTCAGCTGATCCCGCTCGATCCCCTCGTTTAATTCGGACGATTCCTTTTCTACTTTTTGAGGAAATTTTGCGTTCAATCCGAACTGAACGCAGATCGATCTGAAATCTGTCCCCTGTTCATCGGGATATCCGATCACTTCGACTATCTCCACGAAAATTTTATCGATTATATGTTTCCCCTCAATTATTCGAGCGACGACCTTTTGTCCCGGTTTTCCTTTTTTATCTTTTCCTTTCATGACGGGAATATTGTTACGCAACGCCCGTTCATCGGGAACGACTTCAAGCTTGCCTCTTTCTCTTATTAGAGTCCCAACAATTTGCGTTCTCTTCCGTTCGACTATGTCAATTACTCTTCCCTCAGAGCTTGGACCTACCTTGCGTGGAAAGACTCGTACTCTTACAATATCACCGCCTAAAGCTCCGCTCATATCGTCGGAAGAGATAAATATATCAGGGCCATCATCAACGAGAAGAAACCCAAATCCCCTCATTGTCACCGATAGAACACCCTCGACCAACTTACCTTCTCTTTTTGAGGCGTTTTGATCTCTACCTTTTTTTCTGACCTTCCCGGACAGAACAATCTTGGAAGAATATCGAGATTTTCCATACTTGCTGATCTTGCCCGCTTCGCTCAATCCGGTAAGGATTCGCTTAAATTTTATGTAATTGTTACCTTTTACGCCAACCGCTCTCGCGATCTCTTTTTGTTTGAATTTCTTACCCTCTTCGAGTTCAAGAAAATTCATTACTTTTTCGTTTAACCTGTTCATTTATTAAAACTTATACTCCTTTTTACTATAACTTATAAATATAGCGACATAATTCGGGAAGTGCAATTCCCTCAAAATTAACAAAACACTTGTGAATAAATCGACAGCTTTGTGAGAGACGTGTTAAATTAGTTATTACCGGTTCGAGTTTATTTGATGCCTCTGACCAGCGCGACACTCCCAAATCCTAACTTTTTTACTTTTATAAAGTTAAATCCTACCTGCTCCATCATTAGTCCCACCTCTTCCGCATCCGGCACATTGGCAATCGAGTCAGGCAGGTAATCGTATGCCGCGCGGTCGCCTGTGATAAAACCCCCGAGAATCGGAACAATATTATTGAAGTAAATTCTGAATAGACGATCAATCACTTCTGACTTCATGTGTGTTAATTCAAGGGAAGCGAATCTTCCTCCCGGTTTCAATACCCGGTAAACTTCACTGAACATTTTCCCTATTCCGTCAACATTCCGCAATGAAAACCCCGTCGCAACTCCTTCAAACAAATCGTCTTGAAACGGCAATTCAAGCGCGTCCGCCCTGCTGAATAAAACATTTTCCTCTTTGTTTTCGCTTCCTCTGTTCAAAGCCACTTTTAACATATTTTCGGAAAAATCAATACCGATAACTTTTTCCACACCTGATTTTTTAAATAGAAACGCTAAATCCCCCGTCCCGCACGCTATGTCCAATACGCCGTTTGTTCCACTGCCGACAGCCTCCTTTACGGTCAGCAGTTTCCAGCGACGGTGCATACCCGCTGTCATAAGGTCATTCAACAGATCATAGCGATGAGCTATACTGTCAAACATAAGTTGGACAGCTTCCGCTTTTTCCATTGAACTGCCGCTTTCTTTCTGATACGGTACTACAGCCATATTCCTCTGCTTTATGCTTTTTAATCCCGCACAATATAACACCGCTACCTCTCAGAAACTACAACCATGCAGTTTTGAGGAGAGCATCCTCCCCGAAACGTCTGCGCAGTGATGATTTCAGAATAGAACCGAATAAAAAGGCTTTTCACACTGAGGCAAAGCCTTGTCTTGATCAAGCAGTTCATTCTGACACACATCCTCACGGCTTATTCATAAGATATGGTAATATAAAATGGGGTCAGTTTTTTGTACAAAGAATAGTTAAAGAGTTTTAAATGCTTGCGCTTGCTGGTGATATGCGCATAAAGGCTCGTAAAATATTCCCAGGGGTATGTGCGATCAGCTATGTAGCCGGCATATATTTGGTACATTTTTCCTTGTTGTATCGCGCCGAGTTCATATAATTCCTTTAAATCTATATACATTTTATCTAGGAAATCATTTCTAAAGGGCTCAATAATAGTTTCCCCGGGCTGAAATACTCTATGATCCGTTGCCGGGACACCTGCGCTTAAAAATGTATAGCCCCATACGAATCCTTCGGATAATGTCGATTCGATAACAAACGGTTCCTCATTTTCCGTAATAGCATATCCAACCTGATGGATTGGATAAGAAAAGCTTCTTATTAATAATATCTTGTCAGTCAGATTTGTCGCTTTAAACTCAATCCAGAGCGTATCGTAAATGCTGTATTCCGTCTTAGGCAGAATAACTTCAAATGCAAGCTGCTGGGTCAAGAACAATGTCTTCAGCATATGCTGGGGCTTCCCGTTCGTCACAACTATCGTGTCACTCTGCCAGGCGTAATAAGGATATTCCGCCCTGATAATCCATTCGCCGTCCTCAAGTTGTGGTATTACATAGTATCCAAGGCTGTCGGTGGGAAGGTAATCTATCTCATTATCATTCCGAAGCCAGCTTATCTTTACGGCGGCATGGTCAACCTGATTTTCCATTATAACCCTGCCGAGGAAATTAAAGACCTCAACAATAACCTCATCATACACCTCTTCAAAGGAGGCACGAATGACTGTATTCCCCTCTTTTTTAGTGTTAATAATCCCGTCATCCGCTATGGCGAGTATTGTAGTATCTTGAACGCTCCAGTTAATCCTTTCTCCTCCCGTAATGGTGCTATCTCCTATATGCACCGTGGCGGTAATCTGTGCTGTGTCTCCTGTCGCAACTTTCAGCCGGCTTAGTGAAATCATTACTTCAGGGATTATTTCTTCGTTTTTATCCTCGGCGGTTGGTGAATCCTCACATGCGGATTGAAGAACAAACGCGAAAAGAATATATGATATGATTCTTTTATTGATCAAAATGAAACTGACATAATGCATACCGTAACATCGTATTTAATTCTATTGTATATAATATCTTTATGAGTTTCAGTCAAGATTAATATCGTTAGTGTTACAAACTACAGCCAGGCGGCTTTGAGGACAGTTCCCTCCCCGAAACGTCTGCGCAGTGAGTCGAGCGCTCTGTTCAATGAAATTTGTTTTTCCCTTTCAGCCGTTTCATCAAAGAGTTCCAGCTGCCTTAAAGAACGTGAAAGACGCCGAGCTTGGATCTCTATTGCGCGGATACGGATGCGTCTTTTCACCGTTCGTTTGAAAAGGTCCGAGCTCACGGCGCAGATGTCGTCATCAAGAAAAAGCGGATGTCTCAGCTTCACGCTTCCGCGTTCCTCTTTTTCATCGGAATAGCTGACAAGAATACGAAGTTCTCCCGCATGAACATTTTTCTTCCTCAATTCATAACCGATGCGCAATGTCATCTTTCCCAATGAAGCAAGAAGTTGATTCCAATCGTTCGTATCCTCATCGAAGGTGATCTCCTCCCGGAGAAACGGCTCAACACTCGGAAGACGCACGGGAGACGTGTCAACAGCGTTCGATTGACGATGAACAACACCCCCCTTCTCTCCGAGCAGCATAACGAGATGCTCTAATGAGAGCGCCGCTACCTGACCGATCTTCATAAGGTTAACCTCCCTAAGCGCTTCAAACACCAATTTGCGGACGACCGGAAGCCTGTGAACGTTGTACGGACTGATAAAAGATGCTTCTTTACCCGTTTGGATCTCCCGTATGCTCAGCGGTTCCGTAACAGCTGAGGCTATGCGACTTGTAAGTTTGTTGCTCGCTACGCCTATAGCGGTGTCAAGCGAAAGACGATGCCGTATTTCTTTTTGAATTTTCATCGCTGTATCAGTCGCCGGACCGAAAAGACGATTTGTTCCTGAAAGGTCGAGATAAGAATTACCCCAAAGATGAGGCTCGACAAGAGGGGTAAAATTAGAATAGATTTTCCACAATGCCCTCGATGCGCGCCTGTAAAGCCTTCTATTGGGCGGCAAAAGCACTGCGGACGGTGATAGTCTCACTGCTTGTTGAAGAGCCATTCCGGGGTATACACCGTCTGAGCGAACTTCTTCCGAGACAGCAATGACAAGGCTCCGCGCGGAATTTACCGGCGCCACTATAATCGGCTTTTCCCTTAGCGACGAATCGGCTACCCTTTCGACCGCAACGGGGAATGCGGGTACCTGAACTGCTGATATATGTCTTTCTGTCATATTATATACGCTTTTTGTTCACTTAATCTAACGCGCATTTTATAAGTTGTCAAGAGGATTTAACGCTGCATCAACACAGTTGATGCACTCCATAATAGACACACCTCATTTTCCATCTTTTCTTGGTTGTCAGGGCAATAAAACTTCCCTACTTCTAAAGGAGGGAACTGAGAAACCTCCTCCCTTGAGGGAGGTGGTTTGTGACTATTTTCGTTGTGAAGTTTCAGTTAAAAACCGTTAAAACGGTTTCTCGTAACGTTTCGTATCAGTAACCCCTGGATTAATCCAGGGGTTATCGAGAGAAGCTTAATATTTGAACCATTTCAATGGTTTTAATATAGATAGCGGACAAATGAAGGCGAAAAAGAATACATAACTGACGGGGTATTGATTATTAAAAAAATATCCCTAACTTATTATGTTCAACGTGTTTTATAATTCGGAAGGGTGGTGTATTATATGCATTGATATTACCTCGCCATTCAAAACGGATACAACATTTAATTTTTACAAAGCGGAAGTTCGCTGATAGGCGGTATAATATGTTCCCAAATACCATATTTGTGAATCCCGATTTAAGAGATGAAAACCGACATGATAATAGCGTGCCGCCTTGCTGCATGTCGGTTGAGTGAATGGAACAGATATTACAATGATTTTGAAATAAGGAAACATCTGTTTGAATTAAGCGAAGTAATGATCACGAAAAGTCTAATTGAACACTAAGGAGGGTGAGGTAAAATGAGATATTTACTTATCATAGCGGTGATATTTATGGCTTGCGAGGGACCGGTAGGTCCGGTGGGCGTTCAGGGCGCAGCTGGAGCTGACGGCATTAACGGCGCCGATGGAGAGCAGGGAATACAGGGTGAGCCGGGACCAGGAACAAGAACAATATTAACGGGAACAGTAATTGACAATTCGGATTTTGTTGATATACCGGGGCTAAACCCCGATGACCCGCCCTCAATTGACGTATATATTTGTCCTACTAATTCTGAATGTCTACCATTGCCCATAACGCTATTTACCAATGATTTGGGAGACTTTACTACAACACACTTATTGGCTGCTAATGGTATTTTTATAATTAACGCAGCCAGTCTCATACTCGCAAGAGGTGGAACCAGTGGAACATATGTAATAGTGATGGTTGAGTGAACACACCTCACAGAAGGAAAGATTCACCTTATTATCGGATGTCGTTTAATGTAAATAGCAGGAAAGTAACCGATTCGCAAAGGTAAAAGATAAGAAATTAGCGGTGATGGTGTTAAGAAAAGCGATAGAGGCAGAATTTAAACCAAAAGTAGATAGACGCTTAAAAGAAATACAGCCCTGAAATGGTAGTACATTTATTGAGCGGTTGACGGGGGTCGAACCCGCGACATCCAGCTTGGGAAGCTGACGCTCTACCAACTGAGCTACAACCGCTAATATTTCACTGTTAAATATAAACAGTTAACTGTCAGAAAAACAATCAATAATGGAATATTTTGCAAGTATCATGCGATATTTGAAAGGTTATTAACAACTTATTAACACAAATTGTCGTGAATTTGGAGCTATTACCACTATATATGGTATTTTCTTCTTGACTACCAATTTCGCAGTTGCTACATTCATTTCCCAGTGGATTAGGTGTCTTGTAACACAATTTTTTTCACTTTATGAAAGTAAAATATAAATGCGGCAGAGAGATATTTCTGTTTGCATACCCACCGAAGAGGAAAAGCGGATGAGCTCAAATATTTCTATTGATTTTCAGGATCCAAAAAAGAATGAAACAACCATAACTCAATTCGAAAACAAACCCGAACCGTTACCGGTGGATTTGCAAGATACCCCCACAAAGAAAAAGGAATCAAAACAAACCAAAGAATCAAAACAGACCTATCTTCTCACCGAAGAAGAATTGCAGTTAATCAAAGATAAATTTTATTCTGACACTGAAGGCGGATCACTTCTTGCGGAGGCAATGGACACCAATGCCTATTATCCCGAAAATGATCTTGCCGCGGATGTTATAAGAAACAAATATCTTGCTCCGAATGAAAAGGGACCTCTTCACCTTTGGCATCGCGTGGCTAAATCATTGGCGTCTGTTGAAGAAAATAAAGAAGAATGGTATGAAAAGTTTTTTGAGATACTAAAGGATTTCCGGTTTATACCCGGCGGCAGGGTTATGCACGCGGCGGGACGGGAAGATGCCCGCAGAAGACCTACCCTCTCTAACTGTTACGTCATTCCAATTGAAGAAGACAGCCTTGAGGGGATATATAAATGCCTTTCTGATTCAGCAATGGTATATAGGACCGGTGGAGGAGTGGGTACGGACTTATCCGGCTTGCGACCTCAAGGAGCGCGCGTTAACGCAACAGTAGATTCTTCGCCGGGAGTCACCGCATTTATGAATCTGTTCAGCGAATCGACCAACACTGTTTCTCAGGCAGGAAGACGGGGGGCGCTGATGCTGACTCTTAGAGTCGATCATCCGGATATTCAGGAATTTATTACGATCAAGAGCGACAAATCACGCAACATCGTAAAACATGCTAATATCAGCGTATTGATAACACACGAGTTTATGGAAGCCCTCTTTGAGGATAAAGATTTCGACCTTCGTTGGGGAGGAAAAGTATATAATACTGTAAGTGCCAAAGATCTTTGGGATAAAATAATCACCAGCGCACATGCATCAGCGGAACCCGGAATTATATTCTGGGATACAATGAAAGAGTACCACAATAACGAATACGCCACTCCATTATCGAGCACAAACCCGTGTGGCGAGCAACCCTTACCCCCGTTCACGGCCTGCAATCTCGGCAATATCAATTTATCGGCTTTCGTTGATGAGAACGGAGAGTTTGATTATAGAGAATTAAAAGAAGTAGCCACCGTGGCTACTCGATTCCTTGATAATGTAATTTCTTACAACTACGCCAACCATGCGTTAGACAGTATTAAAGAGGCGGTTGGCAATGACAGGCGAGTAGGGCTCGGTATCACTGCGCTTGGAGATACCCTGATCAAGATGGGAATTAAGTACGACAGTGAAGAAGGGTTAGCTGAAGTTGATAAAATTATGAAAATCCTTAGAGACACAGCTTACAACACTTCTATTGATTTAGCGGAAGAAAAAGGGGCTTATCCGCTCTTTGATTGGGATGGATATTCTCAAAGTAAGTTTGTAAAAAGTCTTCCGAGAGCGATAAAAAGCAGGATCAAGGATTCGGGTATCCGCAACTGTACTTTGATCACGGTACCTCCCGTCGGCACAGGCTCAATCGTGGCTGAAACCAGCTCGGGAGTTGAACCGATTTATCAAGTTAGCTATGAAAGAAGAGTAAAAAACCCCGATGGACATTCGTTCAAAACTTATAAAGTTTACCATCCTCTCATTGCGGAACTTTTCGAATCAGATGATAATCTTCCTGAGTGGGTCGTAACCGCTTACGACATTGACCCGTTTTTCAGAGTGAAAATGCAAAGTGTTATTCAAAAATACACCGACAGCAGTATTTCTTCGACCGTGAATCTACCGGAGGACACTAAAGTTGAAACAATTGCCGATATTTACATAACCGCCTATAAAGCCGGCTTGAAAGGCATTACCGTTTATCGGGAGGGCAGCCGCGAAGGGATTTTAAGTTCAACGAAGACAAAATCGGCAGCTAAGAAAAAAGTATATGATACCTCATACAAAACCGAATTAAACCCCAGGTATAGACCGTCTATCACAAATGGCGTAACGCAGAGGGTAAGAACAGGAGAAGGGAACCTATACATTACAATAAATGAAGACGAAAACGGCTTGTGTGAGGTCTTCACCACAATTGGCAAGGCAGGCGGCAATGCCCAAGCGCAATCTGAGGCCGTTAGTCGCTTGATCTCGTTGGCTTTACGCTCAGGGATAAATCCGCATGAAGTAATTAAGCAGCTCAAGGGAATAAGCGGACCGTCTCCGGTATGGCAGAACGGCGATGTAATACTATCTACTCCCGACGCAATCGGCAAGGCATTAGAGAATTTCATCACGGAAAGCGAATCTAAAACAGCTGATTCTACACAAAAAAAGGGGTTTACTTTTTATGAAAATAACCCGGCGAAAGAATCGTATACCGTGGAGTCTATGGCAACTGCATATACTCTTTGTCAGGAATGCGGCTCAACAATGACTCACGAGAACGGTTGCATGATATGTAAGCACTGCGGATTCTCTAAGTGCTCTTAGCCTGTCACTGAACTCTTAATAGAAAATTATATTATGTCTTTAGCGCCACCTGAAGGGAAATCATCAACAGCGACCGAATTACGAAAATCAACGCATTTTTCTTCAGGTCATGATGCGCGGGATCCCATTATATTTGAAATTGAATCCGAAGAACCGTTAAATCTGGACATTACGCTGTCGAGCGGACAGACTTTTAGGTGGGAAAAAGAAGATTCGGATTGGTGGAGAGGATTCATTAAGGGCAATAGAGTTTTCATAAGACAAACGAAGACAAATAACCCTTCCTTTCGGCTCGAGTGCAAGACATCACCTACGATAGAAAAATCGACATTGATAGAAGAATATTTCAACCTGAATAAGAATTATAAGAATATTTACTCATTTTTTGAAAAGGATCCTATTTTAAAGGCAGCCACTATGAAGTACAGAGGCTTACGGTTACTTTCGCAGGAGCCCTGGGAGATGCTCATTTCATTTATTCTTTCGTCCGCAAGTAATATACCTCGTATCAAGGGCAATATTCAAAGGTTGTGCGAGGAGTTCGGGGAGCAAAAATTTGATGTTTTTGGAGCGTATCATTCTTTTCCGACAAGCAAAGCGTTAGCTTCAGCCTCGGTAAATGATTTTAAAAAATTGGGTTTCGGTTTTAGAGCATCATACGTATGGGATACATCTCTGAAAGTGGCGGAAGATCGCGGTTATTTCTCGAAGTTAGCAACCCTTTCCTATTCCGAAGCTAGACAAGAGCTGTGTAAGCTTCCCGGCGTAGGTGAAAAGGTTGCCGATTGCGTTTTATTATTCGGTTTAGACCGGCTTGAAAGTTTCCCGGTAGATACGTGGATAAAGAAGATTGTCGAACGCTGTTATTTCAGTGGAAAAGCTATCCCCGCCAAAAAATTAGCGGAATTTGGTAGAGAAAAATTTGGAAAATATGCGGGTGTGGCTCAGCAATATCTATTCGAGTATGCGAGAGGAATGGAGATAGAATAGTTATTTAATCTTCCATAATCTCTTTTTCTTTCAGTTCTACAGTTTCATCAATTGTCTTTATAAATTTATTCGTATCTTCCTGAACATTATCATGAGCGATTTTTATATCATCTTCTGATATATGCCCCTCTTCTTTTAGATTATCTATATGATGATTTGCGTCTTTTCGAATATTTCTTATTGCTACTCTTCCCTCTTCCCCCATTTTATGCACAATCTTGACCAGCTCTTTGCGTCTCTCCTCCGTTAACGGAGGAATACTGATTCTGATGATGTTACCGTCATTTACCGGATTAAGTCCGATATCTAATTGGGAAATCGCCTTTTCGATGCTCTGAATTGCAGTTTTATCGTATACTTGCACGGTCAATAATCGTGGCTCAGGTGTGCTTATACTGGCTAATTGCACTAACGGTGTCTGTGTTCCATAATAGTCTACTTTAAGATTATCAAGCAATGCGGGAGAAGCTCTACCGGTTCTGACGGCCGCAAAATGGTGTTTGGTCGCCTCAACCGATTTATTCATTCTATCATCAATATCCTTATAAATATCCTCAAGCATTTTTCTCTCCTGATACGGTTGTACCTATCTTTTCTCCGGTTAAAAGTCTTTTTAAATTCCCCGGTTTCTTCATATTGTAAACGGTAATAGGTAAATTATTTTCCATGCACAAACTAATTGCCGTACTATCCATAACTCTCAGGTTCTTTTCTAATACTTCCATGTAGGTTAAATGCTTTATAAGTTTCGCATCATTGTCTTTCTCCGGATCTTTGTCAAAAATGCCGTCAACCTTTGTGCCCTTTATCAAAATATCCGCTCCAATTTCAATTGCCCGCAGAGCCGCGGCTGTGTCGGTAGTGAAATACGGGCTGCCTGTTCCGGCAGAAAATAACGTTAATCGACCTTTTTCAAGATGTCTTACCGCTCTTCGTCTAATATACGGTTCGGCAATTTCATCCATCCTGATAGCAGTTAGAACCCGTGTTTCCACATTTACGTTTTCCAATGCGTCCTGCATAGCCAAAGAATTTATTATAGTAGCAAGCATACCCATCTGATCGCCGGTAGCGCGATCTATGTTAGAGTCTTCAGCGTTCAATCCTCTGAATATATTTCCCCCACCTATCACCAATCCAATCTCGACTCCCGAAGCCTTGGCATCTGATATTTCGGAGGCGATGGATTTGACTACATCAGCGGATATACCGAATTCCTTATCTCCTGCGAGAACTTCACCGCTGAATTTCAGCACCACCCTTTTAAATATCGACTTATTCATAATATATAATTTAATTATCTCAAATATATGAAATCAGTTAACTAATTGCAAAATCGATTTTCTGTTCATTAAAATCTTTGGTATAAAAAATGCCAACTCACTAAAAGACGGCATTAAACAATCGTAAGTTATGATTTCAATCTGAATCAGGCATTTTCTCCTAATTGAAAACGCGCAAACCGTTTAATTGTAATATTCTCACCGAGCTTGCTTATACTTTCTTTTATGAGATCGGAAATCGATTTACTCGGGTCCTTAACAAACGCCTGTTCCATGAGGCAAACCTGTTTATACCATTTTTCCATCTTACCGTCTATAATTTTCTCTATAATATTTTCCGGTTTACCCTTAAGGTCTTCACCGCCCGAATATACTTCTTTTTCTCGTATGACTATTTCTTTGGAGATATCATCTCTTGTTACAGTAAGAGGATTGGAAGCGGCAATCTGCATAGAAACTTCCTTAGCGAGATCGAGAAAAACATCTGTTTTCGCAACGAAGTCCGTTTCACAATTCAGTTCTAATAGTACGCCCAATTTATTCCCGGGATGAATATATGAAAGAACAGCGCCTTCGTTCGCTTCTCTATCCGCTTTTTTTGCAGCCTTGGCTATTCCATGCTTCCTCAAGAAATCAAAAGCTGCCTCAACGTCGCCCTTTGATTCTTTGAGCGCTTCTTTGCAATCGAGTATGCCCGCACCGCTCTTTTCTCTTAGTTCCTTAACTAATGCCGCGCTGATTTCCATTTCTTATTTCTGCTCCACTTCGATTTCGCTTGTTTCTGCTTCCAATTTATTTCTTCTCACTTCGAGCGACTCTACAACACTGTCTGCCAAACTCTGAAGGACCAGGGATACCGTTCTGAGGGAATCGTCATTTGCGGGAATGACATGATCTATATTAGATGGATCGGTGTCTGTATCAACAAGCGCAATTATCGGTATATCCAATTTATTCGCTTCCTTGACTGCTGTATCCTCGAATTTGGCATCCACCATGACGATCATGTCCGGAAGACGTTTCATCGCTTTTATTCCCCTAAAGACCTTATCGAGCTTAACTCTTTTTCTCTCAAGAGTAAGAACTTCTTTCTTGGTCAGGCCATCATACGCTGAGGCGCCTTCTTCTTCAATTTTTTCCAACTTCTTGATACTCTTGCGAATGGTGGAGAAGTTCGTAAGAGTGCCGCCAAGCCATCTTTCGGCGACGTAGTACATTCCGCATCTTTCCGCCTCTGTCCGCACGAGATCTTTAGCTTGTTTTTTGGTTCCCACGAAAAGAATAGTACCTCCATCAACTACACTTTTGGCGATCATATTTACTGCCGCTTCGATCTGTGACTTCGTTTTATTAAGATCGATCAAGTGGATAGAGTTCTTCTCCATAAAAATATATGGCTCCATCTTAGGATGCCATTTTCTGGTGAGGTGTCCAAAATGGGCACCTGTATCTAATAATTGCTGAATTGTTATTTCTTTCAATTGATCCTTTGAATTTATCTCTTAGAAAACTGGAAGGCTCTTCTTGCGCCGCGAAGACCGTATTTCTTCCGTTCTACCATTCGTGAATCGCGGGTAAGAAATCCTGCTTTCTTAAGGCTGGGTCGCAGCTCCTCGTCCATTAGTATAAGCGCTCTGGATATTCCAAGTCTTATTGCTCCCGCTTGAGAACTCAGCCCTCCACCCTTCACGGTGGCGATTACATCGTACTTTCCAGTGGTAGATTCTAATAAGTTAAATGGCTGATTGATTATATATTGAAGAGACTTTCTTGGGAAATAATCGTCAACTTCGCGTTTATTTATACTATACTCGCCTTTACCGGGCTTTATCCAAACTCTGGCTATTGCTTTTTTTCTTCTTCCCGTGCCGTAATGAATATTCTTTACCATATTCTCCTAAATTTCAAATACTTTTGGCTGTTGAGCTTGGTGGGGGTGTTCCGCACCGGCATAGACTTTCAGTTTTGTAAATAATTTTCTTCCAAGTTTATTTTTCGGTAACATCCCTCTCACAGCAATCTCAATGACTCTCTCCGGATTTTTACTCATCATGGTTTTAAGATTGGTACTTTTGATTCCTCCAGGATATCCCGTATGTCTATAATAAATTTTCCCTTCCGCTTTATTACCGGTGACCTTGATTTTGTCGGCATTAATTATGATCACAAAATCTCCGTTATCCATGTGATACGCAAAATCAGGTTTATGCTTCCCCATTAGCACATGAGAGACCTTTGCCGCAAGTCTGCCCAATACTTTATTATCGGCATCCACAATAAGCCATTCATGCTTTAAATCGTTCTTTGTCGGACTATATGTTCCCAAATTTTATTCCTATATTCCTAATCTTCATATCTTTTACAGTCCACTAAATTAGATTTCATCCGACGTATTGTCAAGAATTATTTTATAACTCTGAATTCAGTTATTGACTAACAAGAGCAACACTTAGAGCGTGCAAACTACTGTGAAGGATTTTAATATTTAATCCGTTGAATTTCTTTCCTTCCAGTTCCGAAGCCATCTTATAGCCGGTGGTTGAAGCAACCACATTATACTCCGCCATGATTCCATTAAATGACCTGCTCTCCACTTCAACAGGACCGGTAAGGTAATTTTTCAATAAATTCTTGCCCGTATGAAACTGCGAAATATTTGTAACATTGCTTATGCTCAATATTACCTGCCTACCGGCATTAACTTCAGTTTTCCATCTTGACACTATATCATCTTCCAGCATTTTCACAACCCTTGCCGAGGCTTTTCCTATTGCCCTTTCAGTTGCTGTCAGCAGATTTGAGTGTGGATATACTGCTAATGCGGATGATTCGGATAATACGATACCGTTGTCCAATTTAACAGCTTTCAAATCTATCGAAACTTCAATATTATTCATCTTACCTTTTTTGCCATCTGTTTCTTCTTTCAACGTCACCTCGGAAATTCCATACACCAATATATCTCCGCCTAATTCATTTCCAATGGCGATTGCCTCTCGAATGTTGATAGCGTAAGTATCCCGAATTTCATTCCGCAGAGCGTTACCTAATCTCATATCGCTGTCAACAATAAAAAACCCTGACTTTTTCAATTCCATCCTAATAACATTCTCGGATAGTCGTACCCTATTCATCAACTTTGTATCGGGCAGCCGTTCAATGATTATTAAGACGATGTCCGGACTGCTTAATCTGTTTTGCAATATGCCGATCCTGTCAAGGTCTTGTTCAAGTTTATTGTAATCTACGACTGCCTTTACTCTTACGGCATAGGATTGATCATGAATTGTACTTTCCTCAATAACTTCATACCTAAGTATATACTTAAGTGAGTTAGAAAAGATATATCGTTCAATTAACCGGGCATGTTTTTCCTGATATTTAGAACCGACCATGGACCCCATGATATTCTCAATTGCTCCCCTGAGAGCAGATTGCAAAGATTTCTTTCTTGCGGAAGCTATATTTCCGTCAAAGATATCCGCATTCGCACTCCGCGTCACGCTCATTCCAATATTTGGTCCTTGAGCGTTTGCAACAGTGATAACGGTTAAGAGAAATATCAGTGCGTATGCAGACCGGCATATATTCATTACGGACAAAATAGAATTAGACTCCAGCGATGTCAAGTTTATTTAAGAGCGTTCAAGAACGAATATTCTTTGAAATCTTTATCTTTATAATAGCAGAGAGATGAAAATCCCCGGGGTGGCGCTACTTCCATGCAGCCGGGTGAACATGGAACCAATTCACTCACTCCCGGGGGTTTTATTTTTCTTTATAGATAATCATTTTGGAGATATAAAAAGTAATTTCAATTACAAAAAAAATCCGATGAAAAAAACCACCGGATCTTTATCTGCCTAAATGAAAGTTTATCAGCTGCTTATTGTCTCTTTAAAATAGCTCGAATTGAGCAGATTAGGAACATCATACTTTAATATAAGCTTATGAAATTCATCTTTAATATCAGAGAACCCTGAATCTTCGTAGTCAAGATTTTCTAAAAGACCGAATATTCTTTTCTTTTCACTCCTATCAACCAAGTTCTTCAGGTGACCCCATATATAATAGGCGGTGTTTCTTCTTGAAAGAGGTTCAGGATCTCCCGCAAATAATTTTTCCGTTTCTTCGTTATACGTTTTTACCATTTCTGTTTCCGAAACATCAGACTTCAGCAATTTTCTAATCTTATCGTGAACTTCAAAGGAATACTCCATTATCAAATATTTGTCTACAAACCATGTCTCAACCACATCAAGTTTTGTTTTTGCTTTGGCTTTAGTAGAGTTGCTCATTTTACTCCTTGTAAATTTATTTTTTCCCCGACTGTTTTATTACGTGGTAACTATTACATATCCCAAAATTTAATTTTTGGTTTCCTTACCTTGATATGTACGACTTCAATATGAAGATCGTTTCACCGAACATTCCCATTTTAGAATCGCCCGTGGGTGTTTAAATACTAATATATTTGATTGTAGTTGTCAATGGTTATCTGCGAATTTTTCGATAAAAATCAAAAAAAAAGATTAAATGTTCCCTAAAATGCCGCCGCAATTGTAAATAGAAGTGTGGTGGCTGCACCGGCAATCAACGCATAAGGTAATTGTGTCTTTACGTGTTCTATGTGGTCAGACATTGAAGCGAGACTGGAAATTATTGTGGTGTCCGAAATCGGTGAACAATGATCGCCGAAGACGCCTCCGCCAAGTACAGCAGCTAGGGCTAATGGAAGAGTTCCACCGGTCTGAATTACGAGGGGAATTGCTATCGGGATCATGATGGCAAAAGTCCCCCAGG
Organism: Fidelibacterota bacterium; assembly: GCA_022571215.1. Lineage (GTDB taxonomy): Bacteria > Fidelibacterota > SORT01 > SORT01 > SORT01 > SORT01. The sequence continues at coordinate 116,803 of JACZYG010000004.1, forward strand.
AAGTACCTGTCGAGAAGGAGATGGCAGATGATACGATGAATAAGATCGGCGGTATGAAAATATAACTCACGGAAGAACCTATTGCATTCGCTACATAGATTCCTGTTCCCATTTCTTTTGTAAGGTTTCCAATCGCAAACGCCAACATCATTATTATCGCCATCGGCATCAAAGCTCTGCCCCCTTCAATAAATTTCGCGCTGAGTTCCGGAAGCTTCATGATTCCTTGAACCCTGTATAGCACCGCTGCTAAAAACACGGCGACGGTAACTGCCAGCAAAACTGATTTTGATCCCGAGCCATTTAGTATATCTCCTCCGCCCGTGACATAAAGACCGACAGGCATCATTAACACCATAGTCGCTATCGGAAGAATCATGTTTATCGCTCTGGGTGTTACGCCTTCCACAACTTTAATATTGCCGAGCTCTGAAGAAGACGAACGATACTTATACTCATCATTTGTCGAATCCATTGCTCGTTTCTCGGCATCTTTCATCGGACCGATATCTTTTTGCGTGATAATAACGACCACAACTAATAGCAACGCCAGAATAGCGTAAAAATTTAACGGTATAGCCTGCACAAAAACCTTGACCGGTGACTCGATACCTTGCTCCGCAAGAAGTCCGACAATAAATGCTCCCCACGCGTTCAGCGGGAGCATGATACATACGGGGGACGATGTACTGTCAACTATGTAAGCGAGCTTTTCCCTTGATATTTTGTGCCTGTCAAAAACAGGTCTGCATACCGTCCCGGTCACAAGGCAGGTAATGTTTGTTTCCACGAAAACTACCATTCCAATTGTCCATGCTAAAAATCCTGCTGATCTTCTCGATTTAACAAACCCCCTGTTTTCAAGCCACTGAACGAATCCCTTTACGCCGCCTGAACTTTGAGTATAATTTATCAGCACACCCATAAGCACGCTGAATATTATCACGGCGCTGTTCGACTCGCTTTCAAACACCTTCAACAACGCCTCGAGCGAATCTCCAAATCCTATCAATGGATTCCATCCCGCAAGAATTGTATAGCCCACTAACAATCCTAAAAATAAAGAAAGATAAACCTGCCGAGTCCACATCGCGAATCCTATGGCAACCAGAGGTGGTATTAGCGATAAAAATCCTAATTCGGTCATCCTATCTCCCTGTTATAGTTTGTAAAATTATATATCATCACCTCGGCGCGTCATCACGCACGTACGCTTTCTTTAGATACAATTTTGATAATCTAACCGCTGAAGTGTAATTATCAAGTTTTACGGCTTTTTTATACTGTTTTTTTGCTTCCTTTCTTTCCCCTAATTCATCATATGCCATACCGGTCCTGAGATAAATATATCCCAAATTGAATTTAAATTCGAGAGTATATGAGCCAGGCAAACCCAATAACAATTCAAGCGCCTCCTCCGGTTTCCCTTCTAACCGCAGAGATTCTCCCTGAAGATATTGCACTCGAGATTTTATCTCGATCCGGTATTTTTGCGGCAAATTGATAGCTAATTTTGTCATCAGCTCAAGATGAAGTCTTGCTTCCTCTATCTCTCCGTTAAGCAATAGTATGTCCGCAAGTTTCCCATGGAAATAAGGACTTTGGTCAAACTCTTTCGCCAATCCTCTGCTCAACTTTAGCGCCTTGGAATGTTCAGCCTCTATATAAGCGTATATGAACATTAGAAAACTCCGCGCTTCAATGGTAGCGTATTTCCCTTGCTCAGCAACTACTGCAATTTCATTAAAAGCTTTTTCCTTATTCGAGCTTATTCCCGCTATATACGAAAGACTGCGAATCATCGGATTTGATATTGCTATAAAATAGTGAAATACACCCAACCCGATTTTGGGATCAATCATCGTGGGGTCAATTCTCATCGCTTCCTGTATTATGGAATATCCTGCGTACCCGTCGTAAAATGTGTTAATAAAATCGTTCTTTGATAGAGCTATTCGGGCTTTTAATCCTCTCGCAGCCCCAAGATACACCATGCTGAGGGCATCACCGGGATACTTTTTGAGCCGTTTCTCAGCGATTAAAACAACTTTATCAAGTCTATCGCTCATCTCACTCCATATCTCTTTATCCTTTTTGAACATCCGAAAGGTGAACCAATCAAGAACTACCTGATAAAAATAGCCTGTCGGGTGATCGGGATTTAACGCCGTGAAATTCTCAAAAGATTCTCTTGATTTGTCAAACTGAAAATTATACATCTCACGAAGCCCTTGCATTGCTATCTCTTCAGACAGCGGCGCAAAACTGTCAGACGGGCTGTTGACTTGAGCTGTCGCAGTCTGCTGAAGAAAAACTAATAATATCAGTGTAGAAGATTTCAAATTGTCTTGAATATATTATAGGATGTAAGATTTTTGCAAGCAGACAATTATTCGTCCTTTAGTTAATTCTTTTCCGCCTTAATCATAAATTGAACAGCCTGCTCTTCTTCGTTCACCGCAATTGTGTTACCAACCTCCAATTTAGCGTCTTTAGCAGAGTCGAACATCATATTTCTTTTTTCAGTAGCTTCGCTATTAGTTGTGACGCTTTGACGTGGAATTACTACCCAGAATATTCCGTTCTGTTTTACGGCTTTTTTCAGCCGTTCGAATAATTGCTTATAATCCACCCTATCTTTGATTCGGATGATTATCATTTCGACCTTGGAGCCGACTATTCTCCTTTGAAGCGTCACTTTAGACGGCGCCGATAAGGTCAGTTTCTTAAATATTTCTCCATCATCATCAAGAACGACGATTGTTCCTTCATCCGGAATACCGAATTTCTCTATCAATGAAACCGGTTCAGACATCTAATAGCGAAACGGCGGGTTCCGTCAACAGCTCGGATCCGTTCTTCGTGATGACCATTATATCTTCAAGTCGCACTCCCAATTCACCACGGATATATATACCCGGTTCGTTACTAAAGGTCATTCCGGTTTGAAGTTTCAATTTGTTTCCTTTCACAAGATACGGAAATTCATGTCCGTCCATTCCTATCCCATGTCCTAACCGATGGGTGAAGACAGAATAGCCTTTCCCGAATCCCGCTTTTGCAATAACAGAACGCGCGACCTTGTCAACATCTCCAGCCTTAATTCCGGGTTTTGCCTTTTCCAATGCCATGCTTTGCGCTTCTTTGACTGCTGACCATATTTCTGTTTGTCTTTTTGTAGGCTCGCCAAAAATCGTTGTACGGCTGATATCGGATTTATATCCGTGGAAGCTGGTTCCCGTGTCCACCAAAACAAGTTGACCGGGAGTAAGCAGTACATGGTTTTTCGTTCCATGCGGGAATGCCGCATTAGGACCGAAGAGAACAAGCGCCCATCCCCGAAGCCCGCGCTTTACATACTCAGAGGATATTACGCCGCTTAACTCTCCCTGCGTCATCCCCTCTTTCATTTGTTTGACAGAAGAGCGTATCACTTCAAGTGTTACTTTATTTATATATCGTAACAGCCCTATTTCTTCAGTTGTTTTGACCCCTCTACATCCATTTATTACAGGATTCGCGGACACAATTTTAACGCCTTTCGCAGCTTTGGAAATGCCGTCGGTCACAAAATATCTGACCGTTTCCTCAATGCCGAGTCTCCCTTTGTTGCTCTTTTTTTGCTTTAGAATATTGGTAATTAGTCTGAAAGGCGATTCATCTTCCTGCCAGGTCCTGATAACGGAATTCGGCTCGGTTCGCTCTTCCGCCCTATCCCTCTCGAAGGCAGGACATACCCAAATCGGTTCACTGTCAACAGGTAACAGCCAGGCAAATGTCCGTTCCGATCTACCCCATGATACGCCAGTATAATACTTCATTGAAGTCCCGCCCGTTAACAGTATCATATCCAATTTATTTTTTAACATGAGCTCACGCGCGCGGGCTTGCCTTTTGACAAATTCCTCACTCCCAATCGGTAAGGGAGTATCCGGGGGCTTAGACTGAATAGATCGCTTCGACATTGTGAATGCGGGTTTGTGGGTCAATCCCATCGCGGCGGCGGCAAGTGCGAGTCCGCTTGTCTTGAGAAATTCTCTTCGTTCCGGTGGCGTCATCTGGTCTCCCTGCTCTTTTCTTTGATTAATTTATCGAATGTCTTTTCAAGCCTGTCTCTGCCGAACAGCCGGTGAATATCGGCTTCAAACTCTAAAGTCGAGTCTATCCTGTACTCTCCGAAATTTGTAAGCGCTCTCTTTGCATGAGCAAAAGCTTCAGCCGCATTCGGAGAATCAGAATCATTTATATATTCGAGCATAGCCTTTTTAAATTCGCGATTGATAAATTCGCTTTTCTTCAGTTGAATTCCATCCTCTAACGGCTTCACCCGGATTACAAAATTCTCCATACCGATACTACTCATTTCTTTGAGCCATTTCAACTGTTGGGAAGAGAGTGAATCCGATACCTTGACCTCGGCAAAGCTGAATTTATCTTTTCGCTTCAGAAGCAGATCGGGAGCGCCTTTTCTGTCGGTAGACTCAGTAAGCGCTTTAAGAGCCTTCGTTTTATGTGGTTTCAAGGATTGAAGCAAATTCGCCAACTCGGACTTCTGCCGATTCGATTTCAGGTCTATGCTTGAAAATGCTTCCCGCCAAACTTTATATGAGGCTCGAAATCCGTCATATTCTTTTGTTTGAGAGAAACGGGCAATTACCGCATCCTCAACCTCAGCAAAGTAAGCATCGGCGACATGCCATTCCGACCATCCTTTGGAAGGATTGAGCTTACGGTCAAGCGACAGTTCCACCACCTCGATATCTGAAGGAATTTTCGCCATTTCCGGTTCTACTCTATATCTTTTCGTATCATTGCGTCAATCGCCGCTATGGTTCCCGGCGCATTCCCCTCCGCCCTGTTATTAACTATGGCGTATGCTTTTTTCTTTAGATTTATCGCTTCCTTAGCCAAATCAGCAACGTCTCTCCGCATCGTTTCTATCGGTTTTTTCAGTTCATTATATGGAAAATAATC